>JBFMAA010000312.1:0-1579 GCA_040755955.1 Thermodesulfobacteriota bacterium | reverse complement strand
CCTGCAACGCCTGGCCGACATAGCCAATACTTATAAGGTCTTGATTTCATTAATCGTCCCACAACTCCCCGATCCCTCGGTGTCCAGCGGCCTACCATCTGGGTAAGGCTCAGTTTCTAAAGGGGGGTAGGGGGCATAGGCGTTAAGATAAGATGGGGCGTTCGAGAGCCCGTTTCAAGGCTCATGCGCAACCTGACCGGTTGCGGCCGCGTTCATCAACCTACGTTTTCGCACAGTATTCCGTTGGGCCTCCTGAAGCCACAACCGGAGTCGATCATACTCTCGGTGTAGCAGGGCCTCCCCCGACCGCCGTACGCTTCACCGTTCGGTGAAGGGGAACCGACCCTCACGGGCAGGTCGCTGCCCGTGGCAAGGCGTGTTCGGTAGATGTACCGGCTGCGTGGACCTTCCGGGAAGGCTCCCTTGAGTGCACACCCTCGCACTTCGTCCCCCTGGATCCAGACTCGGACGTCGCACTTTCTGTTCGTGCCGCCCCACCCGTAGTACGGCCCCACAAGGACCTGGAGTACATCCGGAGGCAAGCGGAAGTCACGGCAGTTCAGGTCTTCGCGGTCATTTGCGAAGCGCTCCAGGCATTGACCCAGTTTGCTGATGTCCGCGCGGGCAGCCCGCTCGCAGCTCGAAGCCCCTGCCAGGGTGACCCAGAAATGGCCCGCCAGAGCCCCCATCACCAATACCACGCCCCACACGCCGGTGGAAGGAAACCAATGTTCCCTTTTCCGCCAGGACACCCAGTCCCGGCCAAACAGCCCAAGCCCGAGAAGCACCAGCACGCCAAGTACGGGATGCGGTAGGCGCTGGGCGTCCCGCAGTAATGGCTGATTCACGATCATGTACGCGACCCCGAACAAGATACCCAGAAGGACCAGTCCGAGTACTTGAGACGCGCGTTTCTTTCTTGCCCTCTCTTGGTCGCGCAATCTACGCCACATATCCTCATCGACATGGGACTCCAGCCCCTTCGCGGCAGAAGCCGAGCCCGCTTTCCATACATCGACCTCCTTCCGGGACAAGATGCCCCGCGAAATCAATTGCTCAAGATGGTGCTCGAGTTCTCCGTCCGAGAGAGAATAAAGATTCCGCACGCGTTCTCGATCCGCGCCGGCAAGGATCCAATCATGGATCTGCCAGCTCAGCGGATTCTGTTTCTCTGCCATCTCAGCCTCCTGCAGCACTCGCTGCGCAGAGCGGGCATCGCCCCCCTGCCGGTTGGCACGCGTCTGTGGCACCGATCCCGACTGTGTGATCGTCCGTCACGCCTCACTGACGGTACGCATTCACCGCAGACAGCGCGAAGAACGTAGAGTCAAGAAGAGGAGACGAAAACACACCACAAAGTCGGGAAATTGCAAATGAAAACCCGTTCACAAACGAAACCTGTCTGTTCATTTCTCACACTTGGTCTGTCGCCGGAAGGAGAGGTGAAAGTGCACCCACGAGTTTACGGTAACCATCTGCATGGTCAGCGCCAGCCAATATTCTAAGAGTTTTCGGAAGGGGGCTCCGGGGGAAACCCTTTTGCAAAAGGGTTTCCCCCGGAATCTTACCTTTCGGAAAG
>JBFMAA010000311.1:0-1719 GCA_040755955.1 Thermodesulfobacteriota bacterium | reverse complement strand
AGACCCGGAACCCACCGAGTGACCGACGGGGAGCCATGCCCAAGGATCAGCCGATCATCCTCATTCAGGACACCCGCGAGCAGGCGGGCTACCGTGACCTATTCCAGTCGCCCTGCATCGTGCAAGGTCTGGAACTCGGGGACTACTCGGTTGTCGGCCTGGAAGACCTGATCGCTGTCGAGCGGAAATCCCTCGCGGATCTGCTCCAATCCATCACCCACGAGCGGACCCGGTTCGAGCGGGAGTTGAAGGCAGCGCGGCACCTCCACCGGTTTTTCGTGGTCGTCGAAGCCGGACCTGCTACCATACTGGCAGGGGACTACCAGCACTCGAAGGCACACCCAAATGCGGTCTGGGCGACGGTCATGTCCTGGTCAACGAAATACTGCCCCTTCATCTTCGCCGGAACCAGGGAGCACGGAGCCAAGATCGTTGAAGGACTGCTCACCCAGTACGCAGCCCGGCACCTGAAGACGGTCCGTGGAATGGAGCGGGCAGTCAGGAAGCAGGGCCAGGATGTGACCGCAGTCGGATTCTGAGACCCAGCAGCGAGCGTTCTCTCGGCCATAGACGCACGATCTCACCTCCCCCTTTGCCTTACCATTCCCGTCACCGCCAGTCGCCCCAGCGTCCCGTTCAGCGCCCCTCTGTGCCCCGTCTCGGGGAAGCTGTCAACAGGCCCTCGGCGGAGTTATGCACAGGCTGTGCCACGGCAGAAATAGCCAGACACCCCCGGTGGGAGCCCCCCAGACCGACCGGGGAATTGCGCATCCCCCTACTCATCCGACCCCTCATCTCCTGCGGGTATTTTTCCAGAAATCCGCCTTTCGGCTACTTGCCGGGATAGAGCCGGTGATCCGGATCGAGCCATACCACGTAGAAGATATTTCCCACAAAGAAGCCGTGGACTCTTCCGTGTTCATTCGAGGTGAGTTGGAACTGCCAAGGGGGTTCGTTTCTCAGTTGTTCGTTGAGGTGCAGGAATCCGTCGGGCTGAGAGGTCCTACCCCAGTCGATAGCGTGGGCACGGAGGGATCGGCGGTTCTTGTGGAACTCGTCCACGGTCATGCTGCTCATATCCCGGAGTCGTTCAAGGAGAGTGGCGGCATATCCGTCCTTGCTGTGGGCAAGAGAGAAGTCCCCCCTTGCTTGTAGGTCCAGGTGCTTGAATGAGAAGGCAAGATACCGGTCTTTGAGATCCGTCTTTCGGGGGATGTTACCCCGCGGTTTCTTGTCGGGCTTCTTGATCTTGCCCACCGAGCACCCCTTTGTAGAAGGCTTTCATTTCATCCCAGGAAATCGGGTTGTTGCAGGGCGCATCGGGCGGGAGCCCCTTCCGGGCTTTGATCCACGGATCTTCCTGGTGGACGAGCCTTTCCAAGTGGTGAGCGGTGAGGTCACCGTATACGTCCATAATGTCATCGAGGTGTGACTTGACCTGTGCGGAAAACGCGGAACACTTGGGTTCCTCGGAAATAGGATTCCATTTGTGCTCTTTGAACCGATGGTATTGACCGGGTTGGACCGGACCGTGCACCCATGCTTCCAAGCGATCATCGAAGAGCGGCTCATCATAAAGGGCGAGATACCACGCCTGCGCGTAATAGAGCAGTTTCTGAAGCTTCAGGTTGGTGATCAGGTCACCGCATTCGTGGGCGAAACACAGGATGTAATCGGCAACCAGCTTTGCGCTTGTCGGGGGCATGGACCGTCTCCACA
>JBFMAA010000310.1:0-1724 GCA_040755955.1 Thermodesulfobacteriota bacterium | reverse complement strand
TTATCGCCAACATTTTTATCTTAAATTGCGTTTTCGGGGGGATGTAAGTTCTTGCACCATGTTCCTTCCCCCGGACCCCCATCCTCAAGAACTCTTGGAGCATGGCGGCTCTCGCTGGTCGCCGCTGAGAAAGCCTGCTCTTCGACACTCCGGGCGGGGGGATTTTCATGGTTGGTTGCGGCCCCGTGCGTCCATGGTGGTTCTGAAAAAAGATTGTCCCCCGGACCCCTTTCCGAAAACTTTTGGACCATTGGTTGATGGTGAGAAGGTAGACGGTGTCTTTTGTCCTCAGCACCTTTCCCCTATGGCGAAACGTTCCCTGTCGGTCTTTGCATTGAGACATCTTGCAAGTCTTGGATCGAGGAGCCTGTATCGGCTGAGTTTTCTTCCTTTCCTCGTGTCAGGACCGGTCCTCGGCATTGGCTTGATACGGATGTGGAATCATTCCGGGGCCCTGGGGATGGTGTACGACAGCTTTGCGATCATGATCCTGGCCTGTGTCGGTCGGTACCTGGTCTTTGCCCACCATGGAACTGCTGCGGCTCTGGCTGATCTGCACCGCAACATGGAAGAGGCGGCACAGGTGCACGGGATACCGTGGCATCGACATGTTACGGGCATAGTAGTCCCGCTCGTGTTTCCGACGCTAATAGGAGTCTGGGGCCTCGGGTTCGTGCTTTCACTTGCAGAGGTGGACGCGATCATCCTCGTGTATCCGCCGGGCTTCACGACGCTTGGGGTGCGGCTATTCAGCCTGATGCATTACGGTCCAAGCAGTACGGTCGCGGCGCTCTGCGTGATCAACGTGCTGATGGTGCTGGGAGGCGCGGCAGTATTGGCACTCCTTCATGCCTGGACAAGGAAGGCCCTCGATGCCGGCCATTGAGTTCCGTGGTGTTGCCAAGAAGTTCGCAGAGATTGCGGTTATCGAGGATCTGTCCTTTTCCTTGGACGCGGGACGGCTGCTGTGGGTATCCGGGCCGTCGGGCGCGGGCAAGACTACGCTTCTGAGGCTGATCGCAGGGCTGGAACTGCCTGACCAGGGGAGTATCCTGCTCAACGAGGTGGTCGTCACGGATTCCGGGGTGTACGTGCCGCCCGCTCAACGAGGACTCGGCATGGTTTTCCAGGGCTTTGCCCTGTGGCCCCACATGAGCGTCACACGGCACCTGGAGTTTGTGCTCAAGGCCAGGGGGATGCCTCGATTCGAGCGCAAGGAGCGGGTCAGGGAGATGCTCAGCCTGTGTGGACTCATGGAGCGAGCCGCGGCCTGTCCTTCCAAGCTATCCGGAGGGGAACAACAGCGACTCGCGATTGCTCGGGCCATGGTGGCCGACCCGACCATACTGCTACTGGACGAACCGTTGTCCAACCTCGACCCCGCGCTCAAAGAGCGTATGCTCGGCGAAATACTGAGACGGAAACGGGACGAGGGCCTTACTGTGGTCATGGCCACCCACGATCACGACGAGATACGATCCGAGGCTGATCAGGTGCTCCGGATGGGGTGAACCCGGTGAGCGTAGGAGCAGCAACGGCAGTTCCTTCCGTAGGTTGGGTGGAGGAAACCCCTGCTCAAGTCACTGGCACGAAGGGTCTAGGCGGAAGTTCTTCTCGAAACTGGTTGCGGCAACCTTTACAACCCACCATATTTCCGTGATTATACCAACACAAGACTGCCGAAAACGGGCTCAGGGGTAGCCATGTAATGTCAAGAAATGTGA
>JBFMAA010000309.1:0-1787 GCA_040755955.1 Thermodesulfobacteriota bacterium | reverse complement strand
TACCGCAGGCAAGCATCTTCATCGGAAGACAACTTGCCGAACCCCGTCGCATCTTTTGGGTAGTACTCCATGACCATGGACCGGATACTACATCTTGTGGTCACCGGAGTCAAGTGGATACCCCCATTCATCGGAAGACAACTTGCCGAACCCCGTCGCATCTTTTGGGTAGTACTCTATGACCATGGACCGGATACTACATCTTGTGGTCACCGGAGTCAAGTGGATACCCCCATCACTCCATTCCCTCATACGATCGCGCTCCTCTATCAAGCTTATCTTCCGACCGTCCACCCAAGCGTCAAATCGAATAAAAGCAGGCGAAAGAAGTCGATTCTCTTCACATGCATTGCCTCGTTTAGGAAAAGCAATCCACTCGGTTGCCGCAGCGCCCATGTTGCAGAAACGGAAAGCGGCATCAACAGCATAGGTCTTTGCTTTCAGTCGGATTGTAACTTCTTGGCAGTCCATCCGAATCTGCTCATTGCGAGATTTCGGACTGGGAGCGCCGGAACCCACCCCAACAGGCCCGAACGCACACTCCGGCGGACATCGAACTGACAAACTGGAGCAGCCAAAACCCGCGACCACAGTGGAGAGTACAAGTGACACCAGCAATACCCGCGACGGTTTCATATGCCACTTGCCTCCACGTCTCAAGAATCGCAATGCGCGATTACAGCGTCGGCTTTGTCGTTGCATGTTGCGGTGCACAGGGGCATACACGACTGAACGGACCTGTTCACCTAGTCATCCTGTTCTAGTTTCCTGCGCCAAGTCCCTTGAGTAGCTCGCCAATTTCCTTGTTGAATCTACCTGCGTCCAAGGCATTCATTCCCGACCAGTCTCTAATGTCGACCTTGGCGCCAACGCGCACCAATAATCTCACCACGTCTGACTGTCCCTCGATTGCAGCCCACATCAAAGCCGTTCGGCCATTATCGGCCGCTTCATCAACCAGGGCTCCCCTATCGACAAGCACCTTGGCTGCTTCCGCCTGTCCCTGCCTCGCTGCCCACATCAGGGCCGTGACGCCGCACGATGACCGTACATGGACATTAGCACCCTTCTCTAAGAGAAGCTGGATTACGTCCGTATGTCCCCAACCCGCAGCCAACATTAGCGGTGTAGCTCCGGACTCGTCCGCGGCGTTCAGGTCCGCACCCCCATCAATAAATTGGCGAGTCTCTTTCTTGGCCCCAAGCATGGCCGCCATGGGAAGTGTGAGCGTAGCCCCGCGGCGAACCAGGAGTCGGACCATCTCTATGTCCTCTCTCATGATAGCTGTCTTGGTCGCGGTCCAACCGTCAGGTTCTGCAGCATTGACGTAAGCCCCCTTCTCCATGAGCAGGTTGGCCATTCGTGCACGACCCATTTCCGCAGCCCTGATGAGGGCCGTGCGGCCATATTTGTCCTTAGCATTGACCTCCGCTCCCTTTTCAAGGAGAAGAATCGCCACCTGAAGATCACCCCTCCACGCCGATGCCCTGAGCGGGGTCCAGCCGTACTCGTCAGCAGCGTTGGGATTCGCACCCTTTTCCAGGGCACCCTTCACACCGGCCAGATCTCCCTTGCGAGCCGCGTCGATCAACTCCAGGTCCAGGCTCGTCGGGGGAGCCGCGTGAGCCGTCCATTGCCCCATGACCAAGAGCAGGAACACTGCAACGGAAGTTCCACATTTGCCCGAGCGTCGCGGGTTGGCAACTAGCTGACATACCAGGACTATATCCGTTTTACGGTCTTTTTGTTACTGGGCACAATCAGGGAAGCCGGTTGTTGGATACGAA
>JBFMAA010000308.1:0-1944 GCA_040755955.1 Thermodesulfobacteriota bacterium | reverse complement strand
CAAGCTTCACGGGCTTCTCCTGTGAAAATGTGCGTTCTTGTCAAACTCACACTATCACAGCCGCGCCCGTGACGCGACACCAAAGATAACGCCGGGAATCTCAAAGGAGACTTTTGCAAGAGCCTCATTAGTAAAACGCCCCTTCCCCCAGAATCCGCATTTCCATGAAACGTCTACGGGGCAGCGAGCATGCGCGACACCATGCGAGCGATTGCCGGGGCCGAAGTCAAGCCGGGACTGTCGATCCCCAGTAAGTGGATCACATGGGGGCATGTCCGATCGGGGGTAATGAGAAAGTCGGGATAGTCGACAAGCCTCGCCTGCACGCCGCCCTGATGGGGTTCCAGATCTCCTGCAGTCAGGTCCGGGAAGAAGGGGAGGTCCGCGACGAAGACCTCCGCGGGGGGACCGGGGGAACTATGATCTTCCGGGTGCGACACCGGTACGAGCTTTGGTCCCACGGTGATGGTATCGCCTATCACCCACTCTCCGTTCCTGAGGTCGAATGTGGGAGTGAGGTGCACGCCGACCGTATGCTGAGGCCCTGATCCGGTATCGACCACGATCGGAGTGGGATAGACGTTCATGCCTTTGACGAAAAGCTCAGGACGGCGGGTCCGGTAGAACTTCGTGGAATCTCCCCGTATGAGCGCTGGACGCACGCGCAACGAAGGATCGAGAGTCCGAGCCAAATCGACTGCGCGCACTCCTCCGGAGTTGATCACCCAACGGCATGAGACCGTCTCTTCGATGCCGTCCCGATAACGGATGCGAAGCTCAGGGCCTCGCGCGGTCGCGGATATGGAGAGCGCCCGCGTCTGGGTCACGAATTGTGCCCCCAGGTTCGATGCCAGCGCGTGGACCTGGTATGTAGCTCGGGTGGGCTCTATGATCCCGCTCGTCGGCACGAGCAGGCCGGCATGCCCTCTGACGTTGGGTTCCAGTTCCCGGATTTCGCGGGACGACACCATGCGGACTTCGGGGACGTGATTGGCCTGGGCCCTCCTGAAATACTCCTCAAGAAGCGGCATCTGTTCCTCGGAGGCCGCGACCATGAGCTTCCCCGTCTTCTTGCACGGGATGCCGTAGCGTGTACAGAATTCGTACCAGATGCGGTTTCCTTCCACGCACAACCGGGCTTTGAGAGGGCGGGTCTTCCGGTCGTAGTTGATGCCTGCGTGCAAGACGCCGGAGTTGCGAGAAGACTGGTTGTCACCCTGAGTCACCCCCGGGTTCTTCTCGAACACAAAGACGTTCTCCCACCTGGTTGAGAGCTCCAAAGCGAGCCAGCAACCCACAACTCCACCGCCGACGATCGCTACGTCAATACAGTCGGACATGTGAATCTCCTGAAAAAGACCTGCCGGATGAGGACTCACCGCAGACTACACGGATGGTTGAGGTCGACAAATCCCCCTCAATCGGGTGCCGCGCACTTTGGTACATCAATGATGTGACGGTGCATTTCCAAACCCCGGGGCTGACGTCCCGGGCTAACTTCTTTCGTCGCTGCGGGACTTAGGGTCTGCCCCGAAATAACCATATCAATCAGTGCGTCTCGTCACCCCGGCGAAAGCCAGGGTCCGTTGTCTCGGGTGGTGCTGAAGCGACCGGCTATTCTCAGTCGCTTCGGGGCTCAGGAACCTTCACGTCCCGACGGGATGTTTGATATTGGCCGGACCTTTCAAGGCCGGGGCATCGGTCAAGGTCCATGCTATTTTGATGCCTATGCCCTAGACTGAAGTTTTTTTCCAGAGAACCAAGTCTCGTGCGGCTATCTCCTCGTCACAATTGAGGAAACTTTGGGTTCGGTTTAGTCTGAAGTTTTCCTAATATAGAAAGTGAATAGAAGATTGTAATCCAGCATTCTTCCAGTTAATAAATGGTAGAGGTATGGTGCTGCGGTTGCGTTATGCGTAGCCATGTAGGATAGCATTTATGGCT
>JBFMAA010000307.1:0-1980 GCA_040755955.1 Thermodesulfobacteriota bacterium | reverse complement strand
CACATTTCTTGACATTACATGGCTACCCCTGAGCCCGTTTTCGGCAGTCTTGTGTTGGTATAATCACGGAAATATGGTGGGTTGTAAAGGTTGCCGCAACCAGTTTCGAGAAGAACTTCCGGCTAGCAGAAAGCGGCGCGACCAGCGCGCCGGTTCTCACGGTGGGGTAGGCTTCCTGGGGGTCTCACACGCGATGATTCGGTCCAGGGTCTCTCTCAATGGCGGCGGACCCATGGTTACTGTCTCCTACAGAATGTCGAGGTCTATTTCATCCTACCCGTGAACAAGGCGGTGGCAGATGCCGACGATATGCGGCCGAGGGATCTCATCGAAGCCTGCCCGGAAATCCCCCTTGTCCGAGCTGATCAATAAACGAACACTCATTCCGAGTGCTTCTCAGGTCTCCGTACCCGCGGAGAACCTCCCCGGCAATTCCTAATGTTTATGAGAGTTGCAGGAAGACTTCCGGCTTCTGCTCCGCAATGCGCAACAACGCGACGGCAGGCCCCCGCGGCTTGCGCCTTCCTTGTTCCCAGTCCTGAACGGTACGCACGCTCACGGGTGCAGCGCGTTTTGGTTTCGGATAACCCATCGGAATAATTAAGCCCTCGGATGGCTTGTTCGCGCTTCACTGCGTCGGGCTCCCGGCGCTTACGCACCGGGCTACTATCTGCCGCCCCTATGGGGCTCCGGAGGCGCACGTTTAGTCCCGCAGGGACGTAAGAATGTAGCCCGGGACGTGAGTCCCGGGTTGCAGAAATGCACCCTGACATCATTTAAGTACCAGAGTGCGCGGCACCCCACGCTCACTCCCATCAACCCCGCAAAAGCCGTCTGCGACAACTTCAATCTGGAGCGTATTATATGCGGCGCTGCGGGTTCCTTCAGGGTGCGGACTCGCAAGGCTTTTTCACCGGCCCTGTGAGCCTTGACGTCATGAATTCCGTCGAGAATCTCCTGACCAATATCGCGCTCAGACATCTTCGATTTCCTTTGCGATTTCCCTCAGCACATGGGCTGGGATGTTCTCTGCTTCGTTCTTGCCGTAAATGGTGAGAAGCCAGACCTGATTATCGTCTTTCTTGAAGTAGTAGATCACCCGCGCACCGCGCCTCTTGCCTCTTCCACCCACTCCCCAGCAGATTTTTGGAATGCCGCTGGAGCCAGGCACAACCCTACCTATCCCGGGTTGTGCAGCAGAAAGCCCTGCAAATCCGCATACTCATCATCAGACAGATAGTCATGGACGTATTTGGTAAATGCGGCTGATTCAATGAATTCCATGAAGTAACTATACGGCTCGGCCGTACAATCTGCAAGTCCCACGTGCTCGACGATGAAGCAGCTTCCGGAGATGTGAATCACGACTTGGCATTGTCCGGAGAACGAGCAAGTCCGGGCCTCCTTGAGAGAGAACCCGGACTTGCTCTGAAAATGCTCGCCTGTTAGTACCTATTATAGTTCAGCCGGCGTGGGGGTCAACATTTTCCTGCACCGATGCGGAAACCTGTCGTCGCTGTTCCTCGTGATGAAGGTCGGGTCCCGTCAGATCAAGACATCGCCGGATGGTCGTAACTACCCAATCTTCCAAGAGGTTTCGGAAGGGTGCCAGCGGGACAACCCTTCTTCAAAACTACCATGACCGCGAGCGGTCACAACGAAGCATGAAAATGCTGCCCCTCGGAAACCCCAAGAGGGAGGCCCTCTTGGCGGCGACCAGCGGGAGCCGCCCTATCCCAAGAGTTCCCATGAAAGTCTTCCGGGGGAAACCCTTTTGCAAAAGGGTTGTCCCCCGGACCCCTTTCCGAAAACTCTTAGAATATTGGATGATTCTCACCATCCAAGGAGTTCTTGAGCTGTCGGCATGGGACTTTCATCCTTCGTTGTGGCGGCAAGCCATGTCCGTTCTTGAGGATGGGGGCCCGGGGGGAGGGACATAATGGCAGAAATTTCATTCCCCCGCAAACCAATGTATGTTAA
>JBFMAA010000306.1:0-2022 GCA_040755955.1 Thermodesulfobacteriota bacterium | reverse complement strand
GGGGAAACCCTTTTGAAAAAGGGTTTCCCCCGGACCCCTTTCCGAAAACTTTTGAAATATTGTGTGGTTGACTGACGCCATAATCCGATTCCAGCAACGGGCGGCTCGCCAGCATTTCAGAAGTTCTTGGTGGAGGGGCTTCGGGGAAGCCTCTGCGTTCAAGAAGGGGCCTTCCCGAGGTTTCCCCTCACGGTACGCACATTGGTACGACTCCCTCAACTGCCGACGAGGGGACATTGTTGCCCCCTGTGGGACGGGCTTTCCCGCCTGCCGCCTCATCGCCTCGAAAGGCTGGGAAGTCCGCCCCAAAATTTTCCCGTGCGGCCACAGGGCGGCTGGGAGCCACAGCTCATAATCGCACTCGGTTTGGTCGGTCCGCATGCAGTGCGATGGCGGGCAGAGATGGTTCTGCGCACATGCCCGTTACTCACGACCGTGGAGTGGTTCCGCTCCTCGGGGCTCTCAACAAGGCGGCAAATGAGAACAACGGTTTTCGGCAGGTGAAGAATACCTGCCGGAGTAGTAGAGGAGGATTGTATGCACGAACAGACTTCCAAGAAAGTGAAGATCTTTGACATTACCCTCAGAGACGGTTCCCAGAGCAAGGTGGCCACCCGCATCAAGCTTGAGGATCTGCTCAAAGTTGCCCCAAAGCTCGCTGAGGCTGGAATTCACGGAGCCGAAACGTGGGGAGGAGCCACATTCGATGTATGTGTGCGCTTCTTGAGGGAAGATCCGTGGGAACGGGCCCGTGCGCTCAAGCAAGCCATGCCGAACGTGCAGACCATGATGCTGATTCGAGGTCAGAATATTGTAGCGTATTCGAATTTCGCCGACGACCTGGTGGTCAGATTCGTGGAAGCCGCGGCCCGTAACGGGATCGACGTGTTCCGTATCTTCGACGCGCTCGATGATGTGAGAAACCACCAGACCGTGATCAACGCGGTCAAAGGAGTGGGCAAGACAGCCGAAGGAGCGGTCTGCTACACGATAAGCCCGGTCCACACGCCGGAAAAATTCGTCGAGAAGGCCCGTCGGCTCGAAGACATGGGCGTGCATCAGATTGCCATCAAAGACATGGCCGGACTGATCGATCCGGGGACCACGCATCGACTGGTTTCCGCGTTGAGGAAGGCGGTCGGAGTCCCCCTGCACCTGCATACCCACGACAGTTGCGGTATGGGCATGATGTCGGTGCTCAAGGCAGTAGAAGCGGGCTGCGAAATGGTCGACGCGGTGTTGAGCCCGTTTGCCGGCGGCACAGGGCACCCGTGCACGGAATCGTTGGTCTATTCGCTGCATGGGCTCGGATACGACACCGGGTGCGATCTGAAGAAACTCACTGAAGCCGCGGAGGCAGCCAAAGCAGTGCGCTCTCTGTACAGCGAGTTCGAGGCGCCATACAGCGGTGTGGACTGCCGGATGTTGGTCACTCAGATTCCGGGCGGAGTCATGTCCAATCTATCGAGCCAGCTCAAACAGCAGAATGCGCTGCACCGCCTCGAGGAGATCATCGACGAGATCCCCCGCGTCCGTGAGGACCTCGGCTGGATACCGCTTGTGACGCCGACTTCCCAGATTGTGGTCTCGCAGGCTACGTTCAACGTGTTGCTCGGCCGATACAAGATCATCGCCAACCATACGGCCAACCTGCTCAAGGGGCTTTACGGAGAGACTCCGGCAGCGGTGAATCGTGAATTGCAGGCTCGGGTGCTCAACGGAAACGCGCCCGCCACGGTCAGACCCGCGGAGTTGATTCCGCCGATGTGGCCCGAGCTTGTGGAGAAGTTTCCGGAGCTCAGACCGGAAGACATTCTGATTCACGCCATCTTCCCCCATGAAGCGCCGGGATACTTCGAGGAAAAGGCGAAGAAGCCGCTGACGGATCTGAAGAACTAGTCTGAAGTTTTTTTCCAGAGAACCAAGTCTCGTGCGGCTATCTCCTCGTCACAATTGAGGAAACTTTGGGTTCGGTTTAGTCTTCAGGGTCCACGTTACTGGCTACATTTCTACCCCCCGCCC
>JBFMAA010000305.1:0-2024 GCA_040755955.1 Thermodesulfobacteriota bacterium | reverse complement strand
CACCCCTGGAGGCTTCCGTAGTGGCCAAGAAGAAAGCCAACCCCAAGAAGAAGAAAGCTACCAGCTCTCTCGGCCAACACAAGCGAATTGGGAAGACCCTTGTTCCCCCCCTTTTGACCGTACCGAATCTGAGCCGCCAGTCCTGGGCCGACGACCGCCTGCCCGAGATGTTGTGGGCTTGCCTTGTCATCTCCGTCCTTCCGCGACCGGAGGCACTAGACGTCTTCCGGGAGATCGCGTCCCTCGGGTTCAAGTACCGCACCTTCCAGGGCATCGGGGACTGGACGTTGGGTCACTCGCAACTACCGTCCCTGCCGAAAGAGGTGTTCGAGCGAATTGTGTCAATCACCACGAGGCATCCGCTGGGATACGCCGCACTCAGGCCCCTCCTACTGCTCGACTCCCTGCCCGGTCGGGAGCAGTGGGCGCAGGCCCTCGCTACTGATGCACTGCAGGAGGATTGGCAGACTCTCGCACGCGCCGTCCTAGCCACGCTCCCCCATCAATCCCAGGAGGCCACTGACGTTAGGTGGCTCTCGCTCCTATTCAGAATGGCACTTGGCGTTCTCTACTTCCCGGTGCAAATGAAGCACCTGGTGGAGGAAATCGTGGAGTACCCAACCAAGGGCGACTTGCGTGCGGTTCGTCCCTTCATTCGGGCTGCAGAGATGTCATTCTCGATGCAGGCGGGTAGCAAGAGCACCTGGAGCAACGACTTCTGGAGCGAATGCCTAGACAAGACCGATTGCGTGCTAGCAAGTCCGCCTGCTCAACCGCGCCCCGCCTATGACCGAGCTGCTACGGTCAAGCGGATAACTGAGGTCTACGCAGCGCTCCAAGATCACTGGTTCGCTACACTCGCAACAACTGCTGTTGACCCAAGGCACGATACGGCCTTCGGGTTTGGTTTTTATGCGCTGGCCATCATTCTGGAGATGATGTCCGGTCTGAATGCCTACGGTATCGCCGGGCGCACACTCCTCAGGGCTCTATCAGAGTGTCGGATAACGCTGGCCTACTTACGGACCAAGGACTCGGATGAACTCTGGCGCAAGTACCGCGAGTACGGCACCGGTCAGGCCAAGCTCGCTCTACTGAAACTCGATGAACTCACCAGCCACAAACCTGGCTTCGTGAGTCAAGAAGTTCTTGAGACCCTATCTAATGACGACTTCTTTCAGGAGTATGTGAAGATCGAGATGGGCCATTGGTGCGGACTGGATCTGCGGAAGATGGCCGAAGCGTCCGGAACCAAGAGTGACTACGATGCGGTCTATGGCTGGGCATCTGCATACATCCACGGCCACTGGTCAGCGCTCCGTGATGCCTGTATGACTCATTGCTTGAACCCGTTACATCGTGTACACCGCGTCCCTATGCCAGGCCGCCGGGTGCTCGAAGACACCCTCGCCGATGGGATACGTCTCGCGAACTCAGTCCTCGAGGACGTCGGCAACCTCTATCCCGATTTCCCGGCACGCATTGCGCTAGTTGCGAAGGGAGAGAGCCCGCCAGAGACTGGCGAGAACAAGCCCAACGCTCCGGGCTAACCAGCGGCTCGAGCGGACGCGTGACGGCCTGGGCGGTTCCATGTCATACTCCACCGGCGCCGCTCAGGCGCTGACCGTTCGACGCACAGAGGTATCCCGCGTGTTAGCCGAGGCCTTGACTCACGACCTCACACACACTACAATGTGGTTGCATTGTAGGAGGTTGCCTTGAGATTCGAGTGGGATGAAGAGAAGAACAGGGTCAACCAGCGGAAGCACCGCATCCGGTTCGAGGAGGCCCAAACGGCCTTCTTCGACGAGGATGCTCTCGTCTTTAATGACCCGGACCACTCGGACGACGAAGAACGGTTTCTCCTTCTTGGATTGAGCAGTATGCTCAGGGTTCTGGGGTCAAGTCCCATTTTGTCTGTAAAAGAGGAGGTCCGGGTCATGCCACGGTGGCCGTCCTCTCCTCCTGATTGGGCCGCTGTCTCCTGGACTGCCGTTCCTGCCGGTAGCGCTGGAGCTGCTTCC
>JBFMAA010000304.1:0-2035 GCA_040755955.1 Thermodesulfobacteriota bacterium | reverse complement strand
GAGGGACTTTTTGCAAAAAGTCCCTCCCCGGACCCCTCTTCAAAAACTCTTGGAACATTGGCTTGGCGTCAGAATACCGAATGGGCAGCCGACCCGCACCCACCCATAAGCCTGAAGCAAGTGCCGGTCGGGACGCTGTTGGACGGGACAAGCTCGTTCTGAAGCGTGGTCGGACGCGTTCTCACACTCATTTCCGAGGTGTCCACACAAAAGGTACCAGCATGATAGTCACTGAAGAACAACGACGGTGGTGGTTTGCCACACACCCGGAATACAGTCACCACAACGCGGGAACGAGAGACACTCGTCGTGGCGATGACGCTCATCGGCAAGAAACCATCGACCCGCGAGATGTGATTGCCTACGCCGATGAGGCGCTCAAGTACGTGACTGATCCCATAGTGATCGCGATTCTCAGATCGCTGAAGCGTCAAGCTGCCGAATTGATGCATAAACGTCGACTTCAGGCCGCGTTCGACGAACAGAAGCATCACACGGCGCATGAAGGGAACTCTCCGAAACACGACACGGGTGTCGCTCCTACCGAACAGAAGAATCCGACAACGACCTTGGACGAGTCCACGTTCGACTCGACCGCAGGAGACCCAGACCGAGGCGCTGATGGTCGTACCGCTGAATCGAGGGAAATCATAGAACGTGATAAGATGGGCTTAGAGCCGGACCCGATTACCGCTCTCGACGTCATTCCGCTGGGCCGGTTCGTCACGGCCCCGGCTCAAGCACTCAGAGCACTTCTTAACAGGTTGGCCAAGGGCCAGGTTGTCAGTGCCGTGAAGAAAGGCGGCGGCACGCGCTGGAAGGTCGGGGATGACCCTTTGGCACCGACAGCGAAGGGGGACATCCCTTCGTGGGCGACCCAATGCGAGCGACGTTGGAAGAACGAAGCAGCCAAACCCGGTGCGCTTGAGAAATGGGGAGAAACCAACCTTGAGCGCATGAACCGGGGCCGTGGGGCTCAAAGGAAGAACCCAAATTCAGGAAGAGCTGGAGACGAAGGAATGGCACCACACCCCAACGCCTCAGCGCCATGGCGGCACAGAGGTAATAGACGTCTGGCCCGAGGAACATGAAAGACTCGATCCCCGTAGGAGGTTGAAGAAGAGATGAAGAAGACACTGGCTGACCTGTTCATGGAGGCAAGCGGTCCGACTGTCCAATACAAAGGACTTACCGTCCACTCCGCGGTGTTCCGGCATGTGGACAAACCCGGTCGTTTCCGGGTACGATTTCTGAAAGCCGTCGCATCTCCGATCCAAGGCCTTAACATTGACATTGATCGCGGTCACCTCCTCATCGCCGGGGCCAAATCGCGGAAAATGATTCTTCGATTAGACACCTGTCCTATTGAGGATGAGGTTCTCTATCGACCTGCCCCCAGCTCAACCGCAAGACTCACCCTCTACAATTCATGGGTGGACGAAAACGAGTCGGTTGACGCGTGGCTGGTTCACGCGGGAATGCTTGTGGAGGAGACGGGAAACAAAATTTTGCTGCGGTGCAGCGACGGGCTGGGAGAACCCACGTTCGATGATTTGATTGTCGAAATCGAGTTCTTGGACGATTAGCCTGATTCCCTACAATCAACGGAAGTCACTCTGCACCGACATTGGAAGCATGAGGTTGGTTAGCGAAAACCACAGTCTTCGCGGCCTCGACATGTACCTGAACAGGCTGTTGACGGTGCTCGACGCTTGAGCGACTGGGGAAACCCGGGCACTGAAAGCAGAAGAGCGCTTCGGCACGTGGCTAGACGGGGTTCTCTGTCAAGTGCTCGCAGAAGGAACGCGCCATGACAGAATCTGTTGTTGATTTCCTGAAAATCTGGACTCAGCACGATCCCGGATGGGAACGCATCATGAAGTCCGCCCTGCTGGACGGTCTCGATGCGGTGGTCCAAGGTCAGAGCGACGTGCTCTCGAAGATCAAGGTGGGCAAATCCGTGTCGACTCCGGTGGTGAGATGGCTCGAGGAATGGGCGTACCCCTCCCAGATCAGTGCGAGACTCACCGGCGAC
>JBFMAA010000303.1:0-2138 GCA_040755955.1 Thermodesulfobacteriota bacterium | reverse complement strand
AAAAGAGAAGAAATCGAAGGTTATTAGTAAAACGCCCCTTCCCCCAGAATTCGCATTCACAGGAAAACAAGGAGGAAACCCCGTCCATGACCGAACAGCATCATTGTATCACCAGACCCGGCGAGCAGAAACCCGCGGTGGAACTGCGTCTCAAGCTTCGAGCCGACCGGTGGGGGGTGTTCTACCCGCTCTTGTCCGCGGGGGTGCTCGCGCGCACCGTCGAAGGCGCGAACGTCCGAACCACTCTGCTGCGGGAACTGGGGCTCAGCGAGGAGTACGTTTCACGGAGAGTCACCACTGTCTTTCTCGACGGCAAGCCGGTCCCAGACATTGACGCGGCACTCCTGATGCCGGGTTCCGTGTTGGCACTGTCGGGCGTACTCCCCGAGCCGTTCTTGAGGCATGGCGTAGGGTGGAAGAGGTATTCCGACTCGCCACAGGAACACGGGAGTGCCTCCCGCGAAGCGGCAAGAATCAGCTACAGGCTCAAGGTCTTCAACATCCTGCTCGGCGATCTGACCCCCAAGCTCCTCGGGAGCGGGGTGTTCGTGCAAAGCCGTGAACTGGAGGGCTTCCTTGCCGGCCAGGACGATCGCTTCCCCCAGGGGTTGGACGGAGCCTTCATGGACGGAGCACCGATCCCGCTCAGCCAAATGCGCAACGTGCGGTGGTCCGAGTGTGCGAGGCTCATCAAGCTGATCGTCACGGCCGACTCGGCGGAGAGCCGTTGATGCTAATGCGCTCTTGACCAGTCTCTCATGACGATACGCAGGATCTCCTTCGCCCGATCGGAATAGAGCTCAATCTCCTCGAAATCGGGAGGCACGATGAGCTTCTGCATGAGCATGCCGTCGTCGTCAAACCAGCGGGGGAGCAGCCCTCCAATGAAGTAGCCTTGGCTCCTGAGGACCTCCACCGCGTTGCCGACCCACGGTTCCGTGAGCCTCAGCCACACCTGGAACACCACTACGTTCCGGGCCAAGGCCTGCTCCTCCATTTCCTTGAGACCGAGCGGCAAGTCGGCTCCGGTTTCGTGCAGTGCGATTCTGGCTACTCCGCCGAAATCGAAGACCGTCATCTCCGCACGAGTCGGAGTCTGCGGGGGAAGCCGTTCCGTGCTTACGCTCAGTTCCCTGGAATCGTCGAGGGCCTCGTACAACCATCTCAGCTCGTCTTCGTACGCGGCCGGAACGAAAACCCCGTGCGGGTTCGGTCTGTAGCATCGAAACGTCAGCAGGGTAGCCACTCGGCCGCCGGCGCTCTTCTCCTTGTCGTACGCCTCCGCGGGCATCAAAGCGATTTCCAGGGCCATCTCCACATGTGAATGTCTCTCGACTAATCTTTGCATGTGCAGGTGATTGCAGACCGGCTCGCCAAAAATCTCCTCCACATCCGGTCGGTTCGCGGCCCACTCTTCGAACACGAAATGGAAGAGACGGCTGCTGAGCCCCAGCCTCCGGTAGTCGCTCAGCACGAGCCCCGCGCCTAACTCGTAGAGCGCGTGGTATGGTGCGGATCGAAAGAGGTTCATCACCGCCACCACCCGGCTGGACGCAGTCCGTGCCACGAAGGAGAGATAGTCTCCGCGATCGTTCGCCTCCGTAATGGCGACCGGGTCGTAGAACAGTCGTATGGGATACCCTTCCCCGTAGACTTCCCGAAAAAGCGTGGTAATCCCACGGGCATCTTCCGGACGCAACGGGCCCATCTCGATGCCGCTTTCATTGATTTCGTCCAGCATGTGCGTCTCCCTGCTTCTTGATGGGACCGGAATTCATGAGACCTCGCGCATGTGCAGCACTGCCGCGACCGGCGGGAGCTGCAATGCTAAGAAAGTTCTCATGAAGGTCTTCCGTGGGAAACCCGTGTGCAAAACCACTGTGACCGCGGGCGGTCACAACCAAGGATAAAAATGCGACCCCCACGGCAGTTGTGGGCAGCAGGCCTTCTCCGCGGCGACCTGCGGGAGCCGCACTATCACAAGAGTTCCCATGAAGTCTTCCGGGGGAAACCCTTTTACTAATGAGCCTCTTGCAAAATGTTTGAGAAATGACAGCCGGCCCCAGGGTGACAGACATGTCCGTGTTGGTTTTCGGAGCGAAACGCGTTCTTGGTTGATTTTGTTGCCCGTCTTTCCG
>JBFMAA010000302.1:0-2155 GCA_040755955.1 Thermodesulfobacteriota bacterium | reverse complement strand
CGATGATTTGGTCGTTGAATTCTTGTCCGCATACGAGCATGCCCCCCTCTTATCACTGGACACTGACGGTGTCCAGCAAAAAAATGTGGGGCAGGCTCAGCATCAAGGGAGGGGAATAGCAAGCCCTCTCGCCTGGTGGCTGGGGGAAGGGAGAGTGGGTTTGTGTTCATTCACGGTCCCGCGAATTTCAAGGCGCGTGACTATAAGTACGGTCAGGGATTGGGACCCGAAGAGACGTACTCTTGCGAAACGCGCCAAGAGCGCACCCGAAGTCTCTTCTTCTTTGCGCCCTTTGAGTGCTTTGCGAGAGAACCTCCTATTGGATTTTGAGGGTTGACCCCGGTTGGGCTCCCAAGGAATGTGGGAGCGCATTCACGAACGTGAGTACCAAGGCCAGATTCATCCGGCAGGGAGAATCGAGAGGCAAATGACGGTATGAAGTCACATATATATCTCACTGGGTTCATGGGCTCGGGGAAGACCACGGTGGGTCGAGTCCTGGCGGAGTTGCTCAATCGGAAGTTTCTTGACACAGACCCGTGGCTGGAACGGGAGTTCGGCAAGGCGATCCCGCAGGTCTTCCGCGACGACGGCGAAGAAACGTTTCGTGTTGCGGAGCGTCTTCTGCTCAGCAGCCTCTCCGCGGAGGGAAGACTCGTGGTGGCGACGGGCGGAGGCATGCCCGTGGACCGGGCAAACCGTGTCACCATGCGGGAATCGGGAAGGATCGTGTACCTTGACGCAAGCGTGGACGCGTGTCTGGCCCGACTCGCCCCAGAGGAACGCGACGCTCGACCGCTGTGGCAGGACGTGGATGCGGTCCGGCAACTCTTCGCGCACAGGAAAGAAGCCTACGCGGATCACGATCTGATGGTATCCGTGGACGGGAAAGACCCGCTGACCATTGCGAAGTCGATCATCTCGGGTCTGTTCCCGGACCGGGAGTTCTGTGCGCGCCTGGGGGACTGGTATTGTCCGATCATTTGGACGTGGGATGCCCCGACTGCCCTGTCGAAGTTTGTGCGAGAGAGTCGGTGCGCCATCCTCACGGATTCCAATGTGATGCGCCACAGATTAGATGCGTTCTTGGGATCCCCGTGGTCTCCGATAGCAATGGAGGTGGAACCGGGTGAATCGTCGAAGACGCTGGACATCGCGAACCGCGTGTACGAGCAGCTCCTGGCCGAACATTTCGATCGAGACGATCTGTTGGTCGCGTTGGGCGGCGGAGTGGTGACGGACCTTGGTGCGTACGTGGCGTCCACGTTCAAGCGTGGGATGCGCTTCGTGCTTGTGTCGACCTCACTGCTCGGGTGCGTGGATGCCGCGATTGGCGGAAAGGCCGCGGTGAATCTGGGAGCCGCGAAGAACGTGATCGGTTGTTTCAGCACTCCTGATGCGGTGATTCTGGACATCGCGGCTTTGCGGAGTCTATCTCGAAGCCAGGTCAGCGAGGGGCTCATCGAGGCTTACAAGACAGGACTGGTCGCCTCTGCCGAGCTTGCCGAGCTGGTGGAAGGGGAGGCGCAGGCTCTGCTTGCCGGGGATCAACCGCTTCTTGCCGAGGTGGCGGACATGGCGGCACGGACCAAGGCCGGTGTCGTGTCGAACGATTTCCGTGAATCCGGGCTTCGGCGGATACTCAACTTTGGCCACACGTACGGCCACGGAGTCGAGGGCGCCTGCGGGTTCGGGATCAGCCACGGTCAGTCGGTTGCAGAGGGGATGAAGGTTGCCGCGGAGCTCTCTGCCGCCCGGGGACTCATCCCGCACGAGCTTGCCGCTCGGATTGCCGCAACTGTCGCGGTGCTTTCGCCGGAAGACCTCGACAGACCCCGATTCGACGACGTGTGGGAAATCATGCGTCATGACAAGAAGATCAAGGCCGGCAAACTGGTGTTCGTGTTACTCGAAGGCTTGGGCCGGCCGATCTGTGTGGACGACGTGTCACGGGACGAACTCAGGGACGTGGTGGATCGAGTGGTAAGCAATGGCGGGAGAAAAGGGTGCGCTGTTCCCCCCTTTTAGTAAACTGAGCCTGCCCCACATTTTTTTGCTGGACACCGTCAGTGTCCAGTGATAAGAGGGGGGCATGCTCGTATGCGGACAAGAATTCAACGACCAAATCATCGCGCGGATTGACGCTACCATCGAA
>JBFMAA010000301.1:0-2185 GCA_040755955.1 Thermodesulfobacteriota bacterium | reverse complement strand
AACAAAATCAACCAAGAACGCGTTTCGCTCCGAAAACCAACACGGACATGTCTGTCACCCTGGGGCCGGCTGTCATTTCTCAAATATTTTGCAAGAGGCTCATTAGTAAAAGGGTTTCCCCCGGAAGACTCACTGATAAGACCAAAACGCGCTGCGCCCGAGATCGACTGCCGCTTGACTTCCCGGCAGGAGCTATTCTAACGTGTAGTCGATCAGAATAGACGTGTCAAACGACTCTTTTTCATCGTTCCAATCGAAATTTCCGAACAGAGGAAGTATGATGGAGCTCCGTCAACTGAAAACCTTTCAGACCGTGGCCACACTCTTGAGCTTCAACCGAGCGGCTGAGGTGCTCAACTATGCGCAATCCACGGTCTCGGCACAGATTCGGGCGCTGGAAGAAGAGCTGGGCGTGATGCTGTTCGACAGGCTGGGGAAACGAACGGTCCTGACGGAGGCAGGCGAGCTCCTGTCCCATTACGCGCAGAAGATGCTCGACATCGAGTCGGAGACCCTCGCGGATGTGCGAGGCCGGCACCAATCTCAGGGATCCCTGACAATCAGAGTCCCCCAGACCATCGGGAACTACTTCCTTCCGCCGGTGCTGGGTGAATTCCGCCGCCGATTTCCGCGAGTTCGCTTCGACTTCCACACCTGCGCGTTCCACAACCTGGCACATGAGCTCCAGACGGGCGTGACCGATCTTGCCTTCTTGCTTGCGGAGTCGATTCAGTCCGCGGACCTGGTGGCAGAACCGTTGCGATTCGAACGCGTAGTCATGGTCGCGAATGCAGGCAATCCGTTGGCTGAAAAGGCCGGAGTGTGCATGCATGACCTCTCGGATCAGCCGGTTTTTCTTGCGAAATCCGATTGCGGCTATAGGATGGTCTTCGAGCGGATGATGACCGAGGCAAAGGTGAAGCCTCTCACCCTGCTCGAATTCAACAGCGTGGAGATGCTCAAGTCGTGCTTGAGGACTACCAGCGGGGTGGCCGTGATTCCTCAGATCGCGATACAAGGAGAGCTCGACCGGGGAGAAGCCGCTCTGTTGCGGTGGGACGACGAATACATGGAGACAGCAATCCTCATGATCCGGCACAAGGACAAGTGGCTTTCGCCGTCATTGCGTGCGTTCATGGAAATTGCCCGGCAGGTCGTCGGAAATGAGCAAGGGGTCTCGGGAAGCGTCTCTCGGCAGCGTGAGGTCCTGCCCTGAAAGGGCAGACTGTGAATAGTCGCAGGTTTCAACCTGATGGAAGCTGTGGGTTGGCAGCCCCTTCCGGCTGGAAGGGGCTCTCTATGAGGATGAGTCGTGAGGGTTAGTTGATTCCGCTGCCTTTGCCGTAGGGACGGCCGCCGAGGCCTCCCATCATGCCGCATCCGCCGCCACGCATCCCGAAGCCGCCTTTTCCGCAGCCACCGGGTCCCATGCCGAAGCCACCGCCGCGAAGGTCGCAGCCTGCGCCGGAGTCAAACGCACAGATATTCTTCTTCTGTTCGTCCGTGAGGAGTCCCCGGATCTTTGTTCCGATGGCTCGCCTTTCTGCCCTGATTTTGTCCTGGAGGGCCCACAGCTCTTCCCGCTTCTTCTGCACGGCCTGGTCATCGTACTTGTCTTTGGACGCCAGTTCCATGAGCTCCAGCCTCTTCTTGCTCATGTCAGCGGCCAAAGGCTCGATCTTCTTGAGCCCTTCGATCTGAATATCCCGGGCTTTCTTCACCTGGTCTTCGTTCAGACTTCCCCACAGGCCTTTCCCCTGACCGCAGCATCTCCATCCGGGTTCGGCATACGCGCTCACCGCGAACAATACGATCATCAGTGTCGCCAGAGGTACCATCATCTTCACATGTTTCATTACTAACACTCCTCTCGAACGAGTCATTTTGTGTCACTATCGACTACTACAAGCCTAATTCGGATATCCCGCGGGAAAGGACGAACTTTCTTTGTCAGAAAGTCTTCCGGGGGAACCCCTTTTATCAGAAAATGCGATTCCGGGGGAAGGAACTTCTTGCAAGAAGTTCCTTCCCCCGGACCCCCATCCTGAAGAACTGTCATGGCTCGCCGCCACAACCAAGCATGGAGGTCACCGCCCGACATCCCGAGAACTCGTCGTCTGGTGAGAACCACCCGATGTTTCAAAAGTTTTCGGAAAGGGGTCCGGGGGACAACCCTTTTTCTAAA
>JBFMAA010000300.1:0-2200 GCA_040755955.1 Thermodesulfobacteriota bacterium | reverse complement strand
AAACCAGGATTATCGCGCCGAAGGGCTTCGAAAAGGCTGCACTGAGCGAGAACTTAATGGTCGGCCCGGTAATGGGGCGGCGATCCATGTACATGTACGGCAATCTTTTGGAAAAGAACCCCAAAGGACAAGTGGATGCGGGATTGCTCAAGACAGCGGAGGCCGGTACTTGCAGCTTGATAGCTCCGACCGATTTGATTGACGAGCAGGGGAAGACCATGGACTTGGACGGGGTGGAGCTGGTATTCCAGAACGCCCCGGGCGAAGCGCCCGTAAACATGCAGGTGTATATTCCCCAAAAGAAGACGCTCTACATCGCTGACAACTGCGCTCACTCACTGCACAACATCTACACGATCCGCGGGGCCAGGACCCGTGAGGCCACGCAGTGGGCCGACGCAGTGAATCGAGCGCTTCAATTCCAGGACACCGAGACAATCATCGCAGGCCACAATTGGCCTCGGTTTGGCAAGGATCACGTGAAGGCGTATCTGGAAACTCAACGTGACGCATTGAAATATATTCACGACCAGACCCTCCGCCTGATGAATCACGGCTATACTCCCGGCGAAATAGCGGACAAGATCGAGCTTCCACCCGGTCTGGCGGACAAATGGTACCTGAGGCCGTACTACGGCCATATCAAGCACGACGTTCAAGGGATTTACAGCCTTTACGTCGGCTGGTACGACGCGAATCCCGCGCACCTGGACCCGCTGCCGCCGAGAGAAACCGGCACGCGCATGGTGGAGTACATGGGCGGCGCGGATGCCGTAATAATCAAGGCCCAGCAGGCGTACGACAAGGGAGAGTACCGTTGGGTGGCACAGGTTCTCGATTACGTGGTCTGGGCCGAGCCCGAAAATATGAAGGCGCGAAAGCTGGCCGCGGCAGCTCAGACCCAACTCGGCTATCAGACGGAGAACGCCACCTGGCGAAACGCATATCTGACCGCGGCCCAGGAATTGAATCAGGGCCTCAAGAGGGGGTTGATCGCCGGCACGGGCTCAAGTGCAGGTCGTGGCCTGATAGCCGACATACCCACAGAACAGTTCTTTGACTTTCTTGGAGTGGCGGTCAACGGACCAAAAGCTTTTGGCAAACGCATCGTTATCAACTGGGAATTCACCGACACAAAGAAGAACTATGCCATGACTCTCCAGAACGCGGTGCTCAACTACCGTGACGGCTCCGATCCAAAGGCCGAGGCGACAATGACCCTTACCAGGGACGCTTGGAACAAGATCTTCACCCGCACCGCCACCCCGGCCCAATTGGTGATGGAGGGGGAAATGAGCGTCAGCGGCGACACTGGAAAGCTCCAAGAGCTGTTCGGCGTCCTTGACCGGTTCGAATTTTCGTTTCCTATCGCAACCCATGAACCCATATCGAGTCATTGATACCTGTTCACAATCGAACAAGGAGGTCTGCCGACATGATGCAATACGACCCGATGACTCAGCCGCCCACGGACGAGTGGCTGGCGCTGGAAGAAGCCGAGCAGATCGCCCTTGTCTCCGCTCACCACAGGCCAATAGAGGCGACAATTCCAAGGCCGGAAGTCCATGCAGTGATTCACGTGGTTGTGGAAAACCAACTAGCCGAGGGAATAGAGCCTGCCCGGGACGCACTTGAAAGGCTTTTGGCCCAAGGACTGGACAGGCACGAAGCGATCCACGCCATAGCCTCCGTGCTGATGGAGCATATGCGAATTCTAGTCCAGGAGAAGCCGACGGGGCCTGATCCACACGAGCGATACTTTCAGGATTTGAAGGAGATGACAGCGGATAAGTGGCTGAAAGACGACCGGTAGAGCGTAGGATGCGGTGATCCTGCGGTTGGCGGGAGAACCGCATCGGTCGCGTTCTCCGCTCCCTCCGCACGAGCGATGCGGTTCCCCCGCGCAGAACGAGGGGTCACCACATCCTACCTGGGATTCGCGGCGCCAAGGGCACGGCACGCCGTGCCCCTACCCCTGAGAGCAGCCGTGAGATATAGCGATTCTCAAAAGCTCTTTCCGCATGGAATCGCACTGCTGGGCAAGCCAGCAGTGGCACCCACCAATCAATCGGTAATTACTTTCGAGAACTGCTATAATTATCGGGAGCCGACCTTAGTGTCATTGCTTGCGCCTATGGCGCAAGCAATGACCAGCACAGGAGTTTTTGGGGAGGGGTCTGGGGAGGGCGTTTTTGCAAAA
>JBFMAA010000299.1:0-2213 GCA_040755955.1 Thermodesulfobacteriota bacterium | reverse complement strand
GGACCCCCATCCTCAAGAACTCTTGGAGCATGGCGGCTCCCGCTGGTCGCTGCTGAGAAAGCCGGCTCATCGAGGCGCCGGGGGGGTAGCATTTTCATGCTTGGTTGTGACCGCTCGCTGTCATGGAGGTTTTCCAAAAGGGCTTCCCCCGGAAATCTTACCTTCTTTGAGCCCGTTCCTCCGGTCTCTACTCCCGCACCCCTTTTCGTGCTTCCTGGGCGCTCTCGTAGATGTGCGGCGCGAGGTTCCTCGTGGAGAGCAGGTCCCCGAGCTTGAGCCTGAGGAATGCACTCGTGGTGTAGCGCGTCACGTTCGAGTAGAAGCGGGTTACCACGTCTTCCACCATTTCCGAGTAGTGATCCGCGACGTCGGGGTTGATGGTGAAGCTGTCGTAGTTCACCACGCACGGGACCTTGCGATTCAACGGCGAGAGTATTCTGGACACCAACCCCCGTATCTCCTCCACATCCTGGTCCGTGCGCACATGCAGGCCTTCGAAGTTGACGAAGAAGAGGTCTTCAATCGGGTCGTAGGTCAATCTGTCTGCCAGCGAGAGGTCCATGAGCGTCTCTTTCAGACCCATCGGTTCAGCAAGGAAGATCCTGAGGTCCATGAGCTTCGGTTCACTCTTGATGATCGGCGGGAAGTCCATCTTCCTGAGAATGTCTCGTTCGAGGTTCACGCCGGGAGCGACCTCGATGAGTTCGAGCCCTTCCGCGGTGAGCAGAAACACGCAGCGTTCGGTGACGTAGAGCGCTGTCTGCCCCTTCAGGAGTGAGTATCGTCCGCTGAACGTGCGGTGCTCTACCTCTGTCACGAACTTCCGGCTTCTTCCCTCCTGGTCGATGCGCAGCGCACCGTTGTCCAAGGATACCTTCAACCCACCCGCGGTGAAGGTCCCGACAAAGACGACCTTCTTGGCATTCTGGCTGATGTTGATGAAGCCTCCCGCGCCCGCGAGCTTGGGACCGAACTTGCTCACATTGATGTTCCCTTCCCTGTCCGCCTGAGCCAGGCCCAGGAACGCCACGTCGAGACCGCCGCCGTCGTAGAAATCGAACTGATACGGTTGATCGATCAGAGCTTCGGTGTTGGTAGCCGCGCCGAAATTGAGCCCGCCTGCGGGAATGCCTCCTATCACGCCCGGTTCCGCGGTGAGCGTGAGGTATTCCAGGATCTTCTCTTCGTTGGCCACATTGGCGATCCCTTCGGGCATGCCGATCCCCAGGTTGACCACGCTGTTCGGTTTGAGCTCGAACGCGGCCCGCCTTGCGATCACCTTTCTCGCGCTCATCTCCATGGGAGGAATGCTCAGCATGGGAACCCGGATCTCCGAGCTGAACGCGGGATTGTACTGGTGCGCGAACGTCTGCCAGTGGTGCTCCGGCTGAGAAACTACCACGCAGTCGACCAGAATGCCCGGGATCTTGACCTGCCGGGCATTGAGTGTCCCCCGGTCGGCAATGCGCTCCACCTGCACGATGACGATCCCTCCGGAATTCCTGGCAGCGGTGGCTATGGAAAGGGATTCGAGGGTGAGGGCTTCCTTCTCCATGGTGACATTCCCATCGGGGTCTGCGGTGGTGCCTCGCAGGATTGCGACGTCGATGGGGAACGCCTTGTAGAACAGGTATTCCTTGCCCCCGAAATTTACCAATTCGACCAAATCCTCCGTGGTGATCCGGTTCACCTTGCCTCCGCCCAGCCGGGGATCCACAAAGGTGCCGAGCCCCACCGAAGAAATCGTGCCGGGCTTCTTTGCCGCGATGTCCCTGTACAGATGCGAGATGCATCCTTGCGGCAGATTGTACGCTTCGACCAGATCCGCGAACGCCAAGCGCTGGAGCTTCGGCACCAGACCCCAATGGCCGCCGATGACTCTCTTGAGCAGACCGTCGTGGGCGAGGTGATTCAGTCCCCTTTCCGAGCCGTCTCCCTGGCCCGCGGCGTATACCAGAGTGAGGTTGCGCGGTCTTGCGGTTTGGAGAAAGAGTCTCTCGAGTGCCACAGCTATCTCTTCGGCAAACCCGATTCCTACAAAACCACCGGTCGCCACGGTGTCGCGGTCTCGGATGACCTTGACAGCCTCGTCGGCGCTGACGATCTTCTCTTTTCTCATCGCAACAGCTCCTCTTCTAATGTGACTTGGGATTTCCGGGGGAAGGGACTTTTTGAAAAAAGTACCGTACCCCCCGCCCCCCCAAGCGGCAAAA
>JBFMAA010000298.1:0-2230 GCA_040755955.1 Thermodesulfobacteriota bacterium | reverse complement strand
ACTACAGCGAGCTCGCCGCCGCGTTCCGCTACGACTCCTTCGGCCAGATGACCACCACCTACGTCGTCCCCACCTACATAGAGCAACCCTACACCTACACCGGCCGCCAGCTAGACTCAGAATCAGGACTGATGTATTTACGTGCTAGATACTATGACCCGCGAGTCGGGAGGTTTGCGAGCGAGGATCCGGCTGATCCGATCCCCAACGAATCGAGCTACAAATACGTGCTGAACAGTCCGACGAATCTGTTTGACCCGTACGGACTCCGAGAGTTGGGGACGGTAAGGTGTCATGCAGAATGCTCCGGTCTGTACAGTGACGTGGACGATGATGTGCCTGAGATACTGAAACCATGTGTCGAGGCTCACGAACAGAACCATATAGACTGGATGCTTGCGAATTACTGGCCAGATGCTTGTTGTCAGAGCAAGGGGTGCGTGCCCGAGGGTACACAGGCAGTGATCCCGAAGGATCGTCAGAACGAAGTCGAGTGCGCGGGTTACAGAGCCGAGAAGGACTGTTTGCACGATCTAAGGAGTGCGGCTGACTGGCAGGCAATCAGGAAGCGTGAGACCGAAGTGGATAGTATGATCAGGCGCTACTGCAGGGACAAGTAGTGATGACGAACCTGGCAGTTCACTGTCTTTCATTGTTGCTGCCCCAAGTCTTCCACGCGGCTGGAGCGGCGGTTCCTCCTGAGCTGACCACCGCGACGCTGGCGTGTGGGGATCAATATTCAGCTGATGAGCGGTCCCCGGGATTTGGAGACTCGATCATACTGCCTGTTCTGCGGCCCGGATACACCATTTCTATCGGGCCCGTGGCCCGAATTGGATCTGAGCCTGTCGATATGTATCTGCTGCACAACTGTCGCGTCATAAAGCAGATTCAGGCACCGCAGGATTTCGCAGGCTTTGTGTCAATCAAGACAAGTGCCGACTGCCTCGCGTTCTTGCGGCTATTCAGCCTCCCCATGACTTACTACCTGTTTCGGCAGGATCCAGAGGAAATCGAGATTTTTGCAGGCACGAAGGACTCGGATACGGACAGTGGTTGTGGGAACATAGTGAGCGCTGCCCTCTGGATTCGGCATGGCATGCCCACGGTCAACGTTCGATCCGCAACTGAGGGGGAGATGGACGCGATTAGAGGTCGGTGCGGAGGCCCATGCCAATCCGGTTTTGTCGTACAACGGCCTGTGCTACTGGCCGATGATAGGATTTGTTACGTCACTCAGGTGGTCTGCGATGACGGAAGGTTCTTGACTCTCGCGAAGGAGCCCTTGGACCTCCGTGGAGAGGCCCTGGGACTTCTCTTCTTCCGACCCCTTTGATCGGTCTAGGTCAGTTAGTTGATGGGCAGCGCCGCCGTCTCTTCGAGAGCCTGCCAGTTCCAGCGTGTGCGCGCATGCTCGAGCACACGCTCGCCGCACGCGTAGGAAGCGAACACCTCCTCGGGGGTGAAGCGCAGAAGATCGACCGTGGGCGGAGGGAGATTTCCCTCGACCTCATCCGGGTGTGGCGGAATTGGCGGGCACTGCAGGAACAGCTCGCGTGGCCAGGGCTCCCCAGACCGTGGGTGAGGTGCCGTGGCGTGCCGCTCCAGGATGTTGGCGTCCATGGGCAACCGGGGGTGCATCCCCTCGGCCAGCATGGCACGGAACTCCCTGGTCGGGTACAGGAAGGCGAGCGGGCGCTGCATGATGTGCAACAGCGTGCAGAAAAGAACCTCGTTGACCAGAAGCGGTGGGTGCACATCGTTCAGGACATGCACACCGTTCTTCCCGGTGAGCTTGCCGATCTCATCAGCCAGGCGCATCCCCGTCAACTCGACGGCGAGGTGGCGTTCGAATTCGGCCGGGTCGATGTCACCGGGTGCAAACAATGACAGAGGATCCCACACTGAGAAGGCGATGACGACTTGTCGGGCGGACCGTGTCTTTACATTTTACATTTGTTGACGGGCGTGTCGGTTCCGGATAGAGTTGGAACGTGAGCCGCTCGACCAGGTTGGAATTCAAGGGGGCGGTTTATCATGTCATGTCGAGAGGCGTGGCACGGATGCCAGTGTTTCTCGACGATACGGACCGGACCGGTTTTCTGGATAGGGTGGGGGAATTGGTTGGCAGTGACAATCTGGTAGTTCACGCCTTCTGCCTCATGCCCAACCACTACCACTTGCTCTGCGAGACGCCGCACGGGGGGCTGGCGAGGCTGCTGCGACATAT
>JBFMAA010000297.1:0-2263 GCA_040755955.1 Thermodesulfobacteriota bacterium | reverse complement strand
GCGTCAGCGTTGTGATGGAGCCCGCGCCGCGGGGCAGAGGTGCAGCGATCACTCTTCCACCGACTTTGCCCAGCTTGACGCGGAAGAATTCCTCCCGACCGAGTTTGGACGGTATCTTTCTGGCCGTTACGGCCGGAATTGTAGGTCTGTGATAATGAGGCAGCCCCAGCATAGTGTGAAGGACCGGCAGAGCGAAGACCTCGAAGGAAAGCACCGCGGAAACCGGATATCCGGGGTTGCCGATGACAGGCTTGCCATCCACGATGCCGAGTATTGTCGGCTTCCCGGGCATCATGGCAACGCCATGGACGAGGACTTCGCCCAACTCCCCTATGGCCGCGGCTGTATAGTCCTCGCTCCCCGCGGAAGACCCCGCGTTCATCACCACCAGATGTGCGTCGGAGCGAACGGCTTCCATTATCGCTGACTTGACCTCGGCAAAAGTGTCCGCTACTATCGAGGTTCTTCTGGCAATGCCACCAGCCTGCTCAACAAGCCCGGCCAGGACCACCGTATTGAACTCCAGACTCTCACCATGCGCGGGGTCCTTCTCGCTAAGCGTGTCCGCTTCAACAAGCTCGGACCCCGTAGGGATCAGCACCACGCGAGGTCTCTCTATGACTTCTACAGCGGCTATGCCGCCTGCCAGCAGGGCCCCTTGCTCGTACGCGGTTATGCAATGGCGTCCCGGCAAGATCATTTCCGATGCGACAAAGTCCTCGCCGACCCTGCGGACATTCTCCCAGGGCACCAGCGCCTGATCGATCTCAAAAGTCTCATCATCCAGGAAGTGGACGTTTTCTATCATGACCACGGCGTCGGCATGCGCGGGGAGCGGCCGACCGGTGTTCACCGGCCAGGCGTCACTGCCTATTCGCAATTTCATGGGGTTGTCAGGGCCCGCGCCGAAGGTGCTTTCAGCAATCAGTGCGAACCCATCCATAGCCGCGGTGTGAAAATGCGGGGATGAGAGTCGGGCATAAACCGGGCCGGCTGTGACCCTGCCTCTGGCCTCAGCCACCGCCACCTTTTCAGACGGTGGAAAGTTTCTCCTGTCGAGATGGGCCAAAAATATCGCCAGGCCTTCTTCGGGAGGCTTCATGTCCAGGTAAATGTTTCTTCTCAAGGCTCTCCTCGATCCAATCAGCAAACAGGCTTACCGTGACCTCATCGCCTTTGTACAAACCTTCGCAATCCGGTTCGATCCTCACACAACCGTGCGCACGAACCATGGCCGAGATCACCCCCGACTTGCCGGGAACGGGAACGGCAACTATGCCATCCCTTTGTTCTTGCAGCCGCACCCTTATGAAATCCAGCCTCCCTTCTTTGGAAGGGACATTGCGGCTCAGGATCGCTTGAACGGTGGGGCGCAAGAACGGACTGACAACATCTTCGCCTTCAAGGCGCCGAATTAAGGGTACAACAAACTGTTCAAAACAAACCATCGCTGACACAGGATGACCGGGCAGCCCGACGACCGGCCGACGGCCTATCCTGGCCAGAATCAAAGGTTTTCCCGGAGATACCGCGACCCCGTGAAGAAGGATCTCCGCATCGTCATATGATTCAATGGCTTCAATTACCAAATCCCGGCTTCCCATAGAACTGCCGCCGGAGATGAGAACAATGTCCGCACTCCGAACGCCTTGATCGATCAACAACGACAGCTCCCGCAGTTTGTCCGGAGCAATACCGATCCAAATGGGATGCGCATGGGCCTCTTGTACGGCCGCGCTCAATGTGTGGCGATTCACGTCCCTTACGCATCCGGGTGGAGGCTCTTCCTCGACCGGAACTATTTCATCGCCTGAACTTATTACCGCGACGCTGGGCCTGCGATGAACTTTGATCGTCGATCTGCCCATGGCTGCCAGGAGTCCTATATCTTGTGCACGCAGCCTATGGCTTCCTCCGAGAAGAGCTTCCCCTCGCTTGAAATCCTCCCCTTTGCGAACAACATTGTCGAATGGTGCGACCGCCTTGAGAATTTCAACAGTGTTCGAGTCCAGTTCTTCCGCGTGCTCGACCATTACCACCGCGTCCGAGTTGGTAGGGAGCGCTCCACCTGTCCAGATGCGCACCGTCTGACCCCGCTTCAGGCTGACGTTGTGGATTTCACCCATCGCCACTTCCCCGACAACCGTGAACAAGGCCGGCATGGTTTCCGTCGCTCCAAACGTGTCCACCGATCGGACGGCAAATCCGTCCATTGTGGAGCGATCAAAGCCCGGCCAGTCCTCGCGGGCCTTCACAGGTTCAG
>JBFMAA010000296.1:0-2311 GCA_040755955.1 Thermodesulfobacteriota bacterium | reverse complement strand
CCCCCCCCCCCCCCCCCCCCCCCCCCCCCCCCCACCAAATCCTCTCTTCTTCTTCTTCTTCTTCTTCTTCTTCTTCTTCTTCTTCTTCTTCTCCTCCGCCGCTCTTCTCTACTTCTTCAGCTCTTTTATCTTTGCTTCCAGGGCGGGGACGACTTGGTGGAGGTCTCCGACTATGCCGTATTGGGCCACGCGGAAGATGGGAGCGCGGGGGTCTTTGTTGACCGCGATGATGAGCGGAGAGCCTTTGATGCCGCCGATATGTTGGAATGCGCCGCTGATCCCGAGCGCGAGGTACACCTTGGGTTTGACTTCCACGCCGGAAGTGCCGACCTGGTGGTATTTTGGTAGGATGCTCTTATCTACGATGGGACGGGAACATGCCAGTACGCCTCCCAGGGTTTCGGCCAGGGACTCGAACGCTTCCATTTCAGGCTCGTCGCCGATGCCGCGGCCCAAGGAGACGATTATGTCCGCGGATGCTATGTCCACATCGCCCTTTTCGGCTTCCACGTAGTTAAGGAACCGCTTGCGCAGGGGCTCAGCACCCAGGGGAGAAGCTATCTTTTCCACCGAGCCGGCCTGTCCCGCGGCAGGAGCGAAGGGGAAGGAGCCTGCACGGAGTGTCACAACCACTCTTTCCGCGTCTTTGAAGGAGACCACGGAATTGACTTTGTAGCTGTATATCTGACGCAGAGTCTGGAGCTTGCCGTCCTGGACTTCCAGCCCAAAGCAATCCGTGGCCAGGGCCGCGTCCAGAGCTACAGAGAGGCCGGGAGCGAGATCGATTACCGAGTTGGAATTGCCCATAATGAGCATGAATGGGCCGCGATCCTTCAGAATGGGCGCTAGCGCCTTGATCAACGCGTCGGAGTTGAACGTCTCGAACTTGGGGTCATCCACGACAAGGACTTTCGGGCATTCTTTAGCCAACTGGTCTGCCATACCGTCGGGATTGCTTGCCAGCAAAATGCAGGTAAGCTCAGCCCCGAATTCTCCGGCAACCTTGCGGCCCGCTGCAATGGCTTCCCAAGTGGTATCTCTCAACTGCTGCTTTCGATGCTCGGCCAGGACGAATATCTGTTTCATCAACCGATACCTCCCTTCTCCTTAAGGATCTCGGCAAGCCGCGCAGCAGCCTCCTCCGGGCTGCCCTTGATGATCTCCGCGCCCTCGCCTTCAGGCGGCAAAAAGACCTTCTCAATCTGAGTCTTCGAACCCTGAGATCCTACCTGGGCTTCGTCAAGCCCAACTTCCCCCAGATCCAGCACCGGGATGTCCATGCCTGCGACTTTGCGCACCGCACGGATCGAGACGAACCGCGGTTCATTCAACCCGGTGGCGACAGCCAGCACAGCCGGGAGGTCCATTTCAACGGCCTCGTACAAGCCGCCTTCGAGTTCACGGTTGAACGTGACCTTGCCGTCCTGCGGTTCAATCTTGGAGACCAAAGTGGCGCTAGGAAGGCCTAGCATTGCCGCGAGCATTCCACCTACTTGCGCGCCGCCGTCATCCTCAGCGAGAGTGCCGGTCAGAATCAGGTCATGGGGACGTCCCTTAATGAACTGGGCAAGGATGCGGGAAATCGCGTACCCGTCCGATCCTTCGAACGCGTCGTCCCACAGATGATAAGCTTCGTCGGCCCCTCGTGCGAGGCTTTCTCGGAGCATCTCTTCCGCGTCTTCCGGCGCGACGCTCACAACCGTGACTTTGCCACCTACCTTTTCTTTGATGCGGACGGCCTCTTCGATGGCAAACCGGTCCCAATCGTTGATGTCATAGTCGAGGTTATCTTTCTTGATATCTTTCCCTCCACTGTCAACGGCCAGTTCGGCCTCGGAGGTGTCCGGTATCCATTTCATGCAGACAACGATATCCATTGCTCCTCCCGATAGTTATTCAAGCTCCAAGCGGTTGATGCAGATTAGCGTTATACCATTTCGCTTTCAGTCAAGTAGCATAGGCCTGGTTCGGCGCGCACCTGTGTGTGCGCCCAAAGAGCGGGCAGACACGCAGGTCTGCCCCTACAGGTTTCCTTGTCTTGCCCATTGGACAATGGGTGCATATTACCTTTCAGAAAGCGCGTTGGTACTAGTTGTTTATAACATGGGCTTGGGCACGGCATGCCGTGCCCCTACGAACTGTGACGCCGTGCCTTTCAGTGGAAGCCTATGGCCATGACAACGGTTTCCGCCCGCCTCCGGCAGAAGAACCATATGCTATTCGCTGTGCGTCTTCCGCTGCAAGCGGAAGGCACGCAGCGAGCAGGATATAGGAGTTTTTGGGGAGGGGTGCGGGGAACCCCTTTTTTGCA
>JBFMAA010000295.1:0-2354 GCA_040755955.1 Thermodesulfobacteriota bacterium | reverse complement strand
AGTCAGTCAGGCGCTCAAGACAGCCGCTCAGTACCAGGAACCATCGTTCAGGGCAACTACTTTCCGGCCCCCCCGCCTCAAAGTCAGCCCTTGGTTCTTGGAACATCATACAAGGGGGTCCGGGGGACAACCCTTTTCCAAAACCACCATGACCGCACGCGGCCACAACCAAGCATGCAAATGCTCCCCCACCGGCGTCTCGACGAGCCGGCTTTCTCTGCGGCGACCATCGGGAGCCGCACTATCCCAAGAGTTCTTGAAGATGGGGGTCCGGGGGAAGGAACTTCGTGCAAGAAGTTCCTTCCCCCTGAATCGCATTTTCTGATAAAGGGTTTCCCCCGGAAGACTTCATGTGAACTGCTAAGATTGGGCAGCTCGCATGGCTGCCTCAATCGCCTCGATCGTCTTCAGGGCCAAGAGGCCCCGTTCACCATGCACCACGGGCTGAGTGCCGGTGCTGATCGCGCCGAAGAAATCGGCAAATTCACGGCGTAGCGGTTCTTGCGGCGTGAGCGGCACGTGCTCGGATCGGATCTCGCCCATGGAACAGAGGCCTTCTCCAACCACGGGGATGTCCGCAGCTCGACACACCGTGAGCGTGCCTCCGAGAGTGTCTGCCGTGAGGTAACGTGTCGGCGTCGTGACCGCGATGGACCTCATCTTGTGGGCGCAGCACCTGTTCACCGCGAGGGTCGCCGAACACCTGCCCTCGAACTCGATCTGCACATAGGCCGCATCCACGTCCGATGAAAAGACCGAACGGCCGGTCGCCCTGACCTCCCTGACGCGCGAATCGGCGATTTCCAGCACCAGGTCCACGTCGTGAATGAGCAGATCGTACAAGACGTTCACGTCCAGGCACCGGGGGCCGTCCAGCGGAGCAAAACGCCGAGTGTCTATCGAGACCACCGCTTCAGGGTCCTCCCGGAGCAGCTCTATGAGCGCCGCGATTGCAGGATTGTACCGCTCGACGTGGCCCACCATGAGCACTTTTCCCGCTTCTTTGGCCATGTCCACGAGTCGTTCGGCTCCCGGACTGTGTTCCGCGAGGGGTTTCTCCATCAACAAGTGCACACCTGCCGCAAGGCAAGTCTCGCCGATGGTCCGGTGCAGCGACGTCGGAGCCGCCACCACCACCGCGTCCGATGCGTCGAGCAAGTCCCTCATCGAGTTGAAGGCGCGACAGCGGTATCGCTCGGAATATTCCGATGAGCGAGCGAGGTCGGGTTCGTACAGACCTGAAAGCGCGACATCAGGCGACTCAGCTACGATGCGCAGGTGGTGTCTGCCCATATGGCCGACGCCGATCACCCCCACTCGAAGAGCATGGTTGTCTTGGTTCATGATTTCCCGTATCCTGAATCAGACGGTAACGAGCCTGACGGTCAAACCCCTGTCCGGAAAAGGCGGGGCTTCGTGCGTTCGTTGCTATCGTTCCCGGGGAGCCCATAGAATCACGGTCACCCCGACAAGGCAAATCACCGCACCTATCCAATCATAGATGTCCGGCGTCTTTCGGTCAACACCCCATCCCCATAACAAGGACAGGATCACAAACACTCCGCCATACGCGGCGTACACCCTTCCAAACGAGGGGAACGCCTGCAACGTGGGAATGATCCCATAGACGAAAAGCACGAGACCTCCCGTGATCCCGAACCAGATGGATCTGTCCCCTCTGAGCCACTGCCATACAAGATAGCCGCCGCCTATTTCCGCCAATCCGGCAAGGATAAACAACACCCACGCACGCACCAAGGTCGGGGTTCCTTTCGACGCAAGAGTTCTCCTGAATCGTCTCTTCGACCCGGCAGCCACCACAAAGACAACAAGAAAGCCCGTTCACAAGAAGCGGCTGGGAGCCGCAACCAAAATTCGCGTCCACCTTTCTCGGTCCGCATGAAGACCGATAGGGGGGCGAGTTGGTTCCCCGCGACCGAAGGAAGCCATGTTGGGTGCTTCCGGAGCTGCTGGGGTGAAGATTTCTTCTCGGCGGGAGAAGAAATTCGACGTTATTAATAAGAATATCGGCCTGTGAATCGTTCCTTGATTTCTTTGAGTCTTGGTGCCTTGTGGTTTGTCTCCGGGGCCCAAGACGGATACCTCTGAACCACCACGGCTGCACGCGGCCACGACGAACCATGAAAGCCAATGCCCGACGTCTCGAGAACTCGCAATATGGTCAGAACCACCCGATTTGTCAAAAGTTTTCGGAAAAGGGTCCGGGGGACAACCCTTCTTCAAAACCACCATGGCCGCGACCGGCCACAACCAAGCATGAAAATGCTATCCCACCGGTGTCTCCAGGAGCCGGCTTTCTCCGCGGCGACCAGCGGGAGCCGCCATGCTCCAAG
>JBFMAA010000294.1:0-2368 GCA_040755955.1 Thermodesulfobacteriota bacterium | reverse complement strand
CAAAGACTTGGGAGACGTCCAAGTGGCCTTGGACGCCAGACTTCTACGCAATACCTCGAAGGGGATCCAGCGACAAGGCCGAATTCGTGCGAAATCTCTAGGTTGGCACCGTTCCCCCTGGGTGGATCTGCGCAACGAACTAGAGTTTTCGCACGGGGACGGCTTGACCCCCGATTTCGCACGGATGCCGCCGGGACCCCACGAAGGGAAACGCTACGAACTGCCGATCACATGCCCCGCCGCGCGATCCTGTTGAACTTGTGGGGGAGCAGATGAGATGGCGAGCAGGACGCCGGGGAAATATGCGAAGAGATACCAGAGGGACTGGGCCGCCAGTTCCTGTGCAGTAAGCTGAAGGACTTTCTCCGAGGGTCCGGATATGACGACTGGTGGGTGAAAGCCGATGAGGCACCACAGAGGGTGTAGCGCCATGGCGATGATGATACGTTGGCTGTGAGTTGTGCACGTAGGCAAGCTTGTCAGCAGTAATCCAATGGCAGTGATTTCGAGTAGTACCTGGGAGAAAAGTAGCTCCTGGGCATGTAAGCATAGAAAGGACACTCGATAGAGGAAGAGTCTGAAGATGAGGCATGCGAGAAATATGCACAGGCGGCTGTGTCGATGAGCTTTCTGCAGAAAAGTGGAGACTACTGCTCCGATGGCGCATCCAAGGGCCACTGCAACCCCGAAGGTGTACATCGGAAGGTCAATTGAGACGCCAGTCTGGGACACCGTGAGTTGTTGATTGAATGTGAATAGGAGTGCTGCCGCCACCGTGCCAAAGCCCAGCCCCCACAACCAAGGGAAGACCACGCTTCGAAGTGTTCGTCCTGCCATACAACCTTGCAGGCTGGCTGGTACTACCACCAATTCTCATACAGGGGGTACTGGTCTGAGTGGCGGCGCTGCAGGAAGAGCTTCAAGGCAGGAACGAAGTGCTCACTGAGCCCTCGCCCAATCTCGGGTGACGGCCCGGACAACGGCACGGAGTTTGTTCCCTTTGTCCAAGTGAAGCCCCACTGGACCGCACCGATTATCTTCACAGCATCAGAACACTTGAAGACCACCGCAGTCTCACCTTCAAATGTCCAGGTTCTCCTGGGGTGCCAGTTGTGAACGTTATGGAAAGTAGGAGTGTCGGTTACGCCATCGACAATCGAGGAGCTATAGTAAGGGCTGCTTGACGTTTTACTGCCAACATCCAAGAAGAAGCCACTCGAGAGCTGGATATCACTGACGCTGTAAGGTTTCCCTGTATTGTCGTCCTTACTCGTGTTCGCCCAGCCCCACCAACCAGATGTGCTTCTGATGATCTGAAGCACCTTCACAGCGTCTGGCGCGTAGCCAGGAGGTCTTGTCCAGGTAAGGGTGAAGTCCACAGAGACGTCGTAGGCGGGCCATATGTACTCGATCCGGGGGTTTTGCAGAGAAGCACGGAGGACAAACTTCTCGAAAGGGGGGAAGCCGCTCCACGCGACTAGGCCTGCTGGATCAATTGAACCAACAGGACTGTTGTCAACGTAGACATAGCGATTACTCCCGGGCCCCTCTGTCGCCGGATCCCTCTGATTCCACCGCCCCGCCCATGGATCGAGGTACCGCCACACCGAGTACCAGTTGCCTGTAGCCCGCTCCCACTGATGCCCAGTGTACCCGAACCGGATTCGCGAGTGATTCCCGCCCAGTTTCTCACCCCATGGTCCGAAATCCAGACGAGCGAGTCGGTTACCGTGCGCGTTAGTGATCAAGCTCGTAGAGCCGAGGTGATCCGGGTAGATCCACCGCAGATAGTACAGATGCCCCACCGACGGCCCCGAGTCGTCGTCCTCGTCGTCGGGATCGTCCTCGCACCTCTCCGGATCAGGCTCCGATCGGCCGTCCTTGTGCCAGTACCGCACCTGATCGAGGAGCTGACCGCCAAGGTCCCGGAAGTACAGGACACCCTTCTCCTTCTTCCCACGCCCCTTGCCGATCTCCTGCCACTCCTCGATGGGCCTGGAGCCCTCCCAGTGGAACCAGGTGACCTTCTTCCCGTTGACCTCCTCCACGGCCACTCTCTGGTTCTCGATGTCGTAGACGTACCGCTCTACGACCTTCAGCTTGGATCGCCACTTCTTCTCGTGGCCTGTCGAGAAGCTCACGAGCCGGTTGGCGGCACTGTAGGCAAAGGCGTGTTTTCGCCCGCTGGGGAAGATCTTCTCCGTCTGGTTGCCGCGATCGTCGTACCCGAATCGGATTCCGCCGCGGGTCAACAGCTCGTTCGCCGCCCCGAACGTCGCGTGGATGACTCGCCCGCCGATGCGCTCCTCGACACGGTTCCCCGCCGGGTCGAACGTCCAGGTGAGCTCCCCGGAGTCGATCTTCCCGT
>JBFMAA010000293.1:0-2406 GCA_040755955.1 Thermodesulfobacteriota bacterium | reverse complement strand
GTTACGGCCCGCACACTTGCTGGCCCGCCTGAAAGCGGACGTTGTCCCCGGGACTCCGACGGGTCGGTCCTCCTTCCCGCCGCCCAGGTGGCTACCGAGGTGAACCGATAACTCCTCGGACCGGTCTTGCACCGGCTGCATGGACACCCCTTTCACGGCATCCCCCAACGCATAAGCTAAGCCGCAATCGGGCGATAGCCCGATTGTCGGCTTCAGCGCCTTGTTGGGCTCGGTTGTTGTGGCGGCACGGAATCACGCTTACCTTGTGGGTTACTCACACCGTGGCCCAGACGCTTGAGAGCCTCGCGCACTCGTGCTGCGTCGCCCCTATTGACTACTCCGCTGCGCGCGTCTATTGGCGAATACGAAACGAACCTGTTGGGTGCGACGGGGATGTAACCGGAGACGACAGCGTTGACACTTGTCTGCCAGTCAGAAGATGCCTTCCAGAAGTACGGTATCGGCTCAGCAATCTCCTCCGGCGAGCGGAGTAGCAGAATATATGTGGCGTCGGGGGCGAATAGCGCCTTGTCCAGACCTCCGAGGCCGGATCCGTAAGGAGAATCGATCAGCGGGTGATGCACAGAGAAGATGTCCTCTATCGACCCCTTCAAGGTCTCAGCTCTAACGTAGATAGCCTGTTGAACAGGAGCTGTGATGCCGCCGTACTTGGCTCTTCCGAGAACCACGCCAATCCACCTCAGTTGAGCCACGACCACGACGTGGGCTCGTCGGAGAAGGGCATCCTGCAGTTTCTGACTTGCCGGAAACTGCGGGATCGCCGCTGGTACTGAGGCGGCCACTGCGGAGAAACAGGTTGTATGAACGTGCAAGAGCAGGAAGGTACACCACGTCAGACACATTAAGACGCGGGAACGGAAATCGGAAGCTACTTGGCTCGGCATGGCTAGCGCGGAGACTCGACAATTGACATGATGGTCAGCCGTGGAGTCTTCGCAACAGTTTGAATCGTGCCGCCAAACTTCCACTGCTCGTACAGGTCCGGAAAGGGAGTCGGACCCGGAGGGCGCAATGGCCATATTGATCGAGCGGCCGCTCCACGCTCCTGACGGAATGCGGCCTCCGTGCTCAAGGCGTGGGCATGCGATGGGTCGTAAGGTGCGCCCCGGGTGACCGCATAGAGCTGTTCGGCCATGGCGTGAACGAGGGCATCTCTTCGCCGCATGGCATTGCAGTGGTAGACGCCCGAAGGGTCTAATCCTGCGTCCCCAAGCGCATCCAAATCACCTATGTCTATGTTCTGCTGTCCAATGCCCACAAAAGCGTCAACCCAGGTGGATGTGTTCTCTACAAGAGTGATCCGAATCTGCTGACCGCTGCTAACTGCGTCGTCAAACGTCTGAAAGGCAATGCCGGACTCAATTGGCGGATCGCAGAGCTTCAGCTCCGTCCATCCGTTTGGATGTGACAGCTTCGTGATCTTCCCAAGGATAATCGACTGCCACCACCTCACAAATGTGTCGACGCTGCCGCCGGCGCTCCTAACGAATACCTTAAGCCCAAGGGGATCGGTCAGGTGAAGAGGCTGGTTGAATGCGTACGAATACAAATGCTGAGCACCGACGTTCCCGATCGGATCCCTCTGCGTCCACCTTCCCGCCCTTGGATCAAGATACCGCCACACCGAGTACCAGTACCCGCTCCTCGCCTCATTCTGGTGCCCAGTGTACCCGAACCGGGTCCGCGTGTGTCCCCCACCCAGTTTCTCACCCCAGGGTCCGTACTGGAGCCGATCCAGCCTCCGCCCGTGCGCATTCGCAATCAAGCTCGTAGAGCCGAGGTGATCTGGGTAAATCCACCGCAGGTAGTGCAGGTGCCCCGCCAGCGGCCCCGTGTCATCGTCCTCGTCGTCGGGATCGTCCTCGCACCTCTCAGGATCAGGAGCCGATCGGCCATGCTTACGCCAGTACCGCACCTGATCGAGGAGCTGACCACCGAGGTCACGGAAGTACAGGACACCCTTCTCCTTCTTGCCGTGCCCCTTTCCGATCTCTTGCCACTCCTCGATGGGCCTCGAGCCCTCCCAGTGGAACCAGGTGACCTTCTTCCCGTTGACCTCCTCCACGGCCACTCTCTGATTATCGGTGTCGTAGACGTACCGCTCTACGGTCTTCAGCTTGGATCGCCACTTCTTCTCGTGGCCCGTCGAGAAGCTCACGAGCCGGTTGGCGGCACTGTAGGCAAAGGCGTGTTTTCGCCCGCTGGGGAAGATCTTCTCCGTCTGGTTGCCGCGATCGTCGTACCCGAATCGGATTCCACCGCGGGTCAACAGCTCGTTCGCCGCCCCGAACGTCGCGTGGATGACTCGCCCGCCGATGCGCTCCTCGACACGGTTCCCCGCCGGGTCGAACGTCCAGGTGAGCTCCCCGGAGTCGATCTTCCCGT
>JBFMAA010000292.1:0-2416 GCA_040755955.1 Thermodesulfobacteriota bacterium | reverse complement strand
TTCGATGGTAGCGTCAATCCGCGCGATGATTTGGTCGTTGAATTCTTGTCCGCATACGAGCATGCCCCCCTCTTATCACTGGACACTGACGGTGTCCAGCAAAAAAATGTGGGGCAGGCTCAGCCCATCAAGGGAGGGGAATAGCAAGCCCTCTCGCCTGGTGGTTGAGGGACGGCAGAGTGGGCTTGTGTCTACTTTCACGGTCCCGCGAATTTCAAGGCGCGTGACTATACTAGAACGCCCCTTCCCCCGGAATTCGCATTTCCGCGAGAATGGTCGGAAATCCATGACGGACTTCGCCGCAGCCCGCACACAGATGGTAACGCGACAACTGGTCGCGCGAGGAATCAGGGACAAGAGAGTCCTCGCTGCCATGCAGGAGGTCGAGCGGCATCTTTTTGTCGACAAGAGCCTCCGGAACGATGCCTACAGCGACAACCCGCTGCCGATAGGAGAAGATCAGACGATCAGCCAGCCTTACATGGTCGCGGTCATGACGGAATTTCTCGAACTGGATGGGGAAGAGCGCGTCCTCGAGATCGGCACCGGATCCGGGTATCAGGCAGCCATACTGAGCAGGTTGTGCACATGGGTGTACACCGTGGAGAGACTTGGCTCCCTCTCCGAGCGGGCTCGGACAGCGTTAGCGAGCTGTGGTTACGAGAATATCAGCTTCCTCGTTGCCGACGGTACCAGGGGATGGCCGGCTCAGGCTCCATTCGACGGGATTATCGTAACCGCGGGGTCCCCCCGAATCCCCGACACCCTGGTGGAACAGCTTGCTGATGGAGGGCGCCTTGTCATTCCCGTGGGAGACCGGTTTTCCCAGACACTCAAGAAGGTGAGAAAGGAGGGTCGGAAGACCTACATCGAAAGCCACACGGGGTGTCGTTTCGTGGACCTCATCGGCGAGTACGGGTGGTCTGAGTATCGTTGACGGTAGCTGGTCAGGCCGGGGGCGAAAAGGCTGAACGCTCAGGGACCGCGGCAAAATAGCTCTGTCATGTCTTGTGCTCCCTGTCCATTGGTTGAAACCCATGGCTATTCAAAGTGCGCCCAGTAGGGCGCGGGCCTTCCTGCCCTGAAAGGGCAGCCTGTGCATAGCCGTAGGTTTCAACCTACGGTAGTGAGGCGGGTGAATACTGTTCTCTAATTCGCCCTGGTTGCAAGGTCAATTTTTGCTGAGGGCACTTACCCCTGAAGATCCCGCAGCGCTTCCAATTTTTCACGTGCGCGGCCCGAAGCAAGGGCTTGTTTCGCCATATCAAAACCCTTGGCATAGGTGGCGGCATATCCCGATACATACAGCGCAGCAGCCGCATTGACCGAGAAGAAGTCCGCTTCCGGGGTGTCGCAATCCCCCCCGAGTACTCTCCGGATTGCGCTGGCATTGGCTTCCGCTGTCTTCCTGGTCTGGACCCGGTCGAAGGGTATCTCTTTTAGGCCGAAGTCGGAAGGAGTCACCTCATAGGTCTGGATGTGACCGTTGCGTAGTTCGACGACCCTGGTGGGTCCGGAAACCGAGTATTCATCCATCCCGAGTTCCCAGTCCACACCGGTTGCCATTCCATACGGTGAGACCGCCGCGGGCATGCCGATCTCTTTGAGCACCTCCACGAGTTGGTCACAGACCCCTGGCGCGTACGCGCCGATGACGATCGCGTTGTTCTGTTCGCACGGCCGCGTGAGTGGGCCTATGATGTTGAATGCGGACGTGAACCGCATCGAACGTATCAGCCTGGCCCAACCGGATTTGAGAAATGCTTCCCCGGGGAGGTAGCAGATCCCATGCTCATCAAGGCACTGTTCTGCCTTGGAGAGCGGTGCGTTGAGATCGACGCCCAGTATTTCAAGTATGTCCGATGCCCCTGCGACTCCTGTCACGAGCCGAGCCCCTTTTTTCGCGACCGGGAGTTCGCACGCCGCGGCGATCAATGCCGCGGGAGTCGATGCGTTGATCGTCTTGAGAGGATCGGAACCGGTCCCCACGATGTCACAAATGACGCCGGATCTCTGGGTGCGTATTTTCGCGGTATCGTACCGATCCAGGGCATCCCATGCGCCGCCCAGTTCCTCCGTGGTTGGACCCCTCGCGATGTGGGCCATGAGAAACGCGCCTTGCTGGAGTTCCGGCTGTTCGTTGAGAATGACCTGCCGATAGGCCTCGCGTGATTCTTCGCGACTGAGTGTCTTGCCTTGGGCTATTGCCGCGACAAGACGTCCGAATTCTCTGAGTTGTTGTTCAGTTGCCATGTAGTGTACTCTCCTATGGTGGACGATGACGGCACTCGGCCACAACCAAGCATGAAAATGCTCCCCCACCGGCGTCTCGACGAGCCGGCTTTCTCTGCGGCGACCAGCGGGAGCCGCACTATCCCAAGAGTTCCCATGAAAGTCTCCCGGGGGAAACCCTTTT
>JBFMAA010000291.1:0-2436 GCA_040755955.1 Thermodesulfobacteriota bacterium | reverse complement strand
GAAGCGGTACGTTTTCATGGCCCACCTCCGTACTCCTTTGGACACAGACGGCCGCCGGATGTTTCCGAAGTCGTGACAGCGGAGCTGCTGATACGGAGGAGCGGTCATGAGAGTGTCCCGAGGGAGAACTTCCAGCTGGAAGTTGCCCCTCGGACTCCCCTTCAAGAACTCTTAGCACTCGCCGGAACCCCTATTTCCTGGAAGGAAATCCGGGGTGCCGGCAAATGTTGAAAGTTTCCGGCAGGGTTTGGGGGCACAGGCGCTGACTTTGCGGCTGGGATCTCGTGATGTCAGCCCAATTGCTCCTACAAGAGCCTCGTCGCCCCGGCGAACGGCCATGACCTGTTTGGTCACAACGGATCATGAAAATCAGTGTCCCAAATGTACTTTCGACACCTCCGGACTCGTCATCCCGACGGAAGTCGGGATCCAGACCGCCTGATAGGGGTAGGAACGCCCTCCCGGGCGCCCCTCCCTCCGAACCGTACGTGCGGATCTCCCGCATACGGCTCTCCAGTCGGTGGTTCACCGTCGAGCGGATTGACAGGCCGAGGCATGGGCACTGGTAAGGAAGAAGAGCCCATGATCGGCAAAGAAAGCATTGGGCCAACGGAGATGATCGAACCCGCGACCGCGACCAGTGCCCCCGTGACGTTGGCGAAGGATACTGCGCAGCCGCATACGTATCCAGCCGTCCAAAGGGCCAAAGATCCGGGGATGACTGTGCTTGAAATACTCAAACCAGCCCGCCAGGGTTCGGTTCAAATCCGAGATGATCGCCGAAAGACTGTGACCGTTGCAGCGCCTGGTCTTGGCTCGGAGCGTGTCCTTGAGCTGCTTAAGACTCTTGGACCGAGGGCGGCGAGTTGTACCCTCGAAGTGATAACCCAGAAAATCGAACCCGCCGGGGGCGGTGACATCGACAATCCGAGTTTTCGTGGGGTGCAACGTAAGACCGGCCTGGGCCGTCCAGGCCTCGACCTGAGAAAGCGCCCGATGTGCATCACTCTCCGTTTGGCTCAGAATCACAAAGTCATCGGCATACCGCACCATGTGCATGTAATGGCCGGCCATCAGGTGGTCAAGAGGATCAAGATAGATGTTGGAGAGCAGCGGAGAAAGGACGGCGCCTTGCGGCGTGCCCGTTTCAGGAGTCCATCCTTCCGCCGTATCCATGATCCGTTGACGCAGGAACGATTCCACGAGGGCAAGCATCGGATTGTCCGCGATCTTTTCCCTGAGACGGGCCATGAGCTTGTCATGGGGAATCGTATCAAAGTAGGACTTCAGATCCGCATCCACCACAAAAGTATATCCCTGATGAAGCAGGGCGGATACTCGTCGCAGAGCGTCCTTGCAGCCGCGGCCGGGTCGAAACCCATAGCTGTGGGAAGCAAAGTCCTTCTCAAATATCGGTTCCAAAACAGCGCGCAACGCAGCCTGGACCACTCGATCTCGAACTGTGGGTATACCCAAAGGTCGTTTGTCGGTCGTTCCCGGTTTGGGAATCCAAACCCGCTTGATGGCTTGGGGACGGTATGTGCCCGTCCGAAGCGCCTCGGCCAGGTGGCCGAGGTTCTCTTCCAGTCGGGACTCGAACATCTCAATGGTCTGATGGTCGATCCCCGGACCTCCTTTGTTTGCCTTTACCGAGGCAAAAGCGCTCTTAAGATTGGCCGGGGAGTACACTTTGTCCCTCAGACTATGCCACTTGCCTCCTCTCACCCCGTTTTCCAGGGCCGTCAACATACGATCCGTCCAGACATTCGGTTCAACCCAAGACCATCGGTCGCGGATCTCTCCGGCCGGTCTAGCCTTGCTAGGCACTGGGGTCGGTTGTTCGTCCGTTTTTCTGATCTTCACGTATCCACCTTCCTGCCTCCCTTCGCTCCACACCCATTACGGCGCTTCGTCACTACTATGGAGGCTCTGACTCCTGTATGCCTCTTCCCAGCATACAGGTCTCCCTGCTTCACGTACTCACCCTTCCAGACCATTCCGTCCCCAACCACCTTGTGTTCCCCTGTCGCCGCTTTGTCACGCTACGTGCTTCCGCTCAGCGCGTCAGGTCGCCCACGAGTTTTTCAGCTATCCTTTCGGGCTTACTTCCCTCCCGGGTCCAGGCTTCGCCATTGGATCGCAGGCTCGCCGGAAACACCCGGCCGAAGCGGGTTCGTTATCCTACGGACTGGTCGTTCACCTCCTGTTGCTCTCCACCCCGCCTCGCGGCGACGCAGTTACAGTCGGCTACAGGCTGTAGCGCAGGCCTGGAGAGGACTTGCACCTCTCTGTTTGAGTACGCCCGCAGGCGCACGATCCCGACTTCCGTCGGGATGACGAGTCCGGGGGTGTTGCAAGCACATTTGGGACACTGATTTTCATGATCCGTTGTGACCAAACGGGTCATGGCCGTTCGCCGGGGCGACGAGGTCGTTG
>JBFMAA010000290.1:0-2521 GCA_040755955.1 Thermodesulfobacteriota bacterium | reverse complement strand
AGGAACTTCTTGCAAGAAGTTCCTTCCCCCGGAAGACTTTCGGAAGCCTTCATCGGGACTCTGTAGTGTCGCAGCAGTCGGAACCCGAGTCGATCACGCAGCAGCACGAAGCCGCATCCCGTCCCAACGCGGTGTTGATCACGGCCATGGCGCAGCCGACTCCGGAAACCACGCTGAGTGCCGCTTCGGGGCAGTTTCGCGCGCAGGCTCCGCACTCCATGCATGCATCCAGATCGTGGACTCGGACTCTACCGTTCTCTCGTTCCATGACGCCGTGGGGGCAGACTACCATGCACATTCCGCAACCGGTGCACTTCTCCGGGTCAAGTGTCAGGGTTGCCACGTTGCTGAGATACACCAACCTACCAAACATGGGAGCCTCCTTGCTGCTCCGCGAATTTCGGGACGCTTGAAGATTGCGGATCAACATTCACCTGTCGCTGACGCGCTCTGCTCATGAAACGATCAGAGCTCACCACGAAGACGCCAAGACACAGAGGTCAAGAAACGAACCAGAAAGGCACCACGGCACAAAGAAATGAAAGGACAATCACGAAACCGTCGTTCTTGGGAACCGCCTTTCTTGGTGTCTTTGGGGCTTGGTGGTCAACTCCTACGGAGCCCTCACCCGACAATGGCGGACCCCATCCATATGACAAGCCCCACCGCAACTGCCGCAATCTGCAATGGGACCGCAACCCGCATCTCCTTCCTGACGCCGGAGAGCGACGTGTACGTGGACGCGCCCGTGAAATTCATGGCCAGGAACGACGTCAGCGCGGGAACAATGAAGCTCCAGGCAATGAGCTCCACGCCTCGGGCAGAGGGAATCCAGCCGACGTACGACATGACGGCGAGACCCACCGCGGCGGCCAATCCCGGAACAAGCCCCTTGAGGGAGAAGGCCCTTCCCGGGAGCCAAGGCAAGAGTATGGGCGTGAGCACCGCGCCTCCGAGGATAGCGAGCACGATTCCGACCAGGGCAAAGGCCCCGAGTCCGACTAGATTGTCCAGGAAGGCACTCTTCCCGAGCAGACCGGCCAGCACCAACACGACCGGAATCGCCATCAGTGCATACTTGAGCGCATCCACCAGCTCCACGGGAATCAGCACCGCTCGTTCGGCCACTGGAAAGCTCTTGCGCCGCATCTCCGGAGTCGCCTTGAGTCCCGCTGCCAGAAACGCGGGGAAGTCCTCCGCGCGGACAGGCCCGTACACGACCCGGAATCCGGACAGGTTCTTCACCTCATGGGCTGCGACCCCCGGTCCTGCCAACTGCGGGAGAATCAACCGCCGGTGGGAGACCACTTCGGTGAGGCGCGTCGACTCGATCCGGCTCACCAGTTCCGTGGTGCCGAAACTCCCCTTACCCGCAGCACACCATACGTTTATCCCGTCGGTATCAAGGGCCAATATCCAGAAACTCCCCACGCGAAGACATCTTCGAAGGCGGTCGAAGCTCATCTTGTAATTCGCGGTTACCAGCACTGGTGAATCGCTGTCCGGGGTTCCCACGGCATACAGTCCGGGGTCGACCGTGTAGTGCATTCGTCCGACCCCCCATCTCGCCTTGAATGTCCCCCAAAGGTCACGAGTGTGCAGTTCCGTAGCAACCCGAGGCACTTTTCCCACCTGTGTGGTCACCGCATCCACCACAAACGGCTGAGTCAGGCTTGGAAGGCTCGCCCGAGCCTCCTGCGCGGGTGCTCAGCAAGGGGCCGCAGCCGGAGCTCCGTGGCCCTCGGAGGCTTGTGAGCGATTGGCCGACACTCCGGGTGCGTCGTCTCTCAGTATCATCTCTTCTCCTTTGCACGCCGGTCCACTCCCGCCTGTTCGCGAGTTCGTTTACTTCAGCGGACCCTTGAGTAGCTTGATATCGTCGACCCACACGGTCCCTGTCCCCTGGATCGAAACGTTGAGTTTCACCAGATCTGGTTTCTCGCCCTTCTGCAGGAAGAACGGCGTCTCCGCGCTGGCCCATTCAGTGGTCCCCGTCACTGGTGACTGCAAACTTCGCGAGAAGAACTCCCCTTTTCCGGGAAACCGGCACCACATTTCGAGAAACGCCTGACCCTTGAGGTTTTCGGTGCGGAGCCTGGCCTGGTAGATCAACCGTGCCTGGTCCACGTCGATGCCCTGGACCTCGAACAGGCGGACAACCGTGGGTTCCTTGGCGGTCATCTTCAGTGAACCCTTGCCGTCCGCGGAGACAGTCTTGTCGAGTTCCACTCCGGATCTCGTCAGCACACCTTCGAGACCGTCCAACGGGAACTTGCGGAGTTCGGCGACCTGCGCGCAGGCATCCAACCAACCCCACGATACACACGCGAATCCCACCATCGCCACAGCCAACCCGATACGGCTTCTCATGAAATCTCCCTCCGTTTTCTCGGAACCTAGTATAGCGTTTCAGAGACAGCTTTACACGTTAGATGAGCACTTCATCCAGTCTATATTTCCAGCGGAAGATGACTGGCGAATCGTTCATCTCCTTGATAAACAGGTACAGCCTTTCGATCAG
>JBFMAA010000289.1:0-2535 GCA_040755955.1 Thermodesulfobacteriota bacterium | reverse complement strand
CCCCAAACCCCCATCCCCTAAAACTTTTGGTACTGGGCGGCTCCCGCTGGTCGCCGCGGGGGTGTTCCGACAGTGGGTGGGGTTGCATATCCATGGGTCGTTGTGCCTGCTCCGCGGACATGGTGGTTCTCATATGCCCACCAGCACCCTGAACTCGTCTTCCGAGAGCACCGTCACGCCGAGTTGCCGGGCTTTGTCAAACTTTGAGCCAGGGTCTTCGCCGGCAACCACGTAGTCGGTCGAGCGACTCACCGAGCCGGTCACCTTGCCGCCCGCGGATTCGACGAGCTTCTTCGCGTCAGCCCGGGACATGGAGATGGTGCCCGTGAAGACCACCGTCTTGCCGGACATGGGGGACTCGGCGGGCGGGGCACTCCTTTCGAGAGGGATCGGTGACACGCCTGCGGCCAAGAGTCGCCTCACCATGTCCATGTTACGGGGTTCGCCGAAGAAGTCGACCACACTCTGGGCTACTTCCGGGCCTACGCCGTGAATCTTGACGAGGTCGTCGAACGTTCGGCCGGCAAGGGTCTGGATATCGTGAAAAGCCCCCATCAGGAGTCCGGCCACGTGCTCCCCCACCAGAGGAATGCCAAGGCTGAACAGAAAGCGGTCCACAGGGGGACGCTTGGACTGTTCAAGAGCCTCGATCAAGTTTGATGCGGATTTCTTGGCCATTCGCTCGAGGCGGGCCAGCGTGTCCAGGTCCAATGTGTACAAATCCGCGGGGTTGTCGACGAGGTCCTTGTCGACCATCTGTTCCACGAGTTTGGTCCCCAGTCCTTCGATGTCCATGGCGCCTCGCGACGCGAAATGGCGAATGGTCTCCTTGAGTCGGGCAGGACAACTCGCGTTCACGCATCGCCTGGCAGCCTGCCCTTCAGGGCGAACCGCGTGAGAACCGCACACCGGGCACATGTCCGGGAGCAGATAGGGCCGCGAGTCTGCCGGACGCAATTCCTCTATGACCCTGACAACCTCGGGGATCACGTCCCCGGCTCGCTGGATCACCACGGTGTCGCGTTCGCGGATGTCCTTGCGGTCGATCTCGTCCTGGTTGTGCAAGGTGGCTCTGCTCACCGTGACCCCTCCCACGGCAACCGGCTCCATCACCGCGACGGGAGTCAGCGTGCCGGTGCGTCCGACGCCGACCTCGATGTGCAGTATTCTCGTGCGCGCCTGAAGGGGTTCGAACTTGAACGCGGCGGCCCAGCGCGGGGACCGGGTCTTCACTCCAAGCCGGACCTGTGCGGCGAGCGAGTCCACCTTGACGACCGCGCCGTCGATTTCGTAAGGCAGCGACTCCCTTCGTTGGTGGAGAAGGGCGTAGTGTGAGAGGACCTCCTCGATTCCGCGACACCGCGCGCACTGGTCCAGCGCGACCGGCAGTCCGAGGGCTCGGAGGGCCTGGAGCACCTCCCAGTGTGTGTCGGCGGAGGCGCCCTCCACTCGACCGAGGCCGTGCGCGAAGAACTTCAGAGGCCGTCGGGCGGTTTCTCGAGGGTCGAGTTGCCGCAGCGAGCCCGCGGCAGCGTTCCTGGGATTGGCGAACGAGGCAAGCCCCTCTTCGTCGCGGAAACGGTTAAGCTCGTCGAAGTCGGCTCTGGTCATGTAGATCTCGCCGCGGACGTCCAGCAACGATACGCTTCCCAGCAAGCCCTCCTGCTCAAGCCGCAGCGGGATGGCCTTGATGGTGCGTATGTTGAGGGAGACGTCCTCCCCGGTGTATCCGTCCCCCCGTGTGGACGCGGAACCGAGAAGCCCGTTCTCGTACACCAGCCCGACCGCGACACCGTCGATCTTAGGCTCCACTGTGTACGATACGAGATCGATGTCCGGGAGGCCTTTCCTCACCCGTTCGTCGAATTCTCGAAGTTCGTGCTCGTCGAACACGTTGGAAAGAGAGAGCATCGGAATTGCGTGGGTGATTTGGCCGAACTTGTCGAGCGGCTTGCCGCCTACCCGCTGGGTCGGGGAATCGGGGGTGACCAGGTCAGGATGGGACGCCTCGATCTCCTCAAGTTGCCGGAAAAGCTTGTCGTATTCGGTGTCGGAGATCTCCGGGCTGTCGAGCACGTAATAGCGGAGGTCGTGGTGTCGGATCAGGTCGCGGAGTTCCCGGATTCTGTCGGCCGGGTCCGCAGAAGCGGTATCTGAGCCGAGTTTTCCGTGGGGCATGACGGTTCCGTCCTTGAGTGTGAGTCGAGAACGGAGCCACTATATACGGCGGGTCCGAAAATAGTCAATCGGCAGGTGGAACGGCATCGATCTCAGGGACGTGTTCATCCTCGTGGTTCTCGATAAGCACGCCGATTATCTCCATGAGCGAGGCCAAAGGGTGAGCCTCGTCTTCCCGGACCGTGTCAACCAGTGTATCGAGCATCGTCACGAGTTGATCGTACTCGGCCTCAGTGATCGGTGGCATAAATCCGATCACGAAATCAGGCCCCAACGTTGTTGAGAGGAACTTGTAGCGGCCGGCGTCCCTGCCGGCCGGCACGGAGGCCGGCCGCTACGACAGAAGATCTGCAACAT
>JBFMAA010000288.1:0-2567 GCA_040755955.1 Thermodesulfobacteriota bacterium | reverse complement strand
GATGTCGGGTCGCTCTCGTGAACATCCCGCCCGAGAAAGGTGCGGCTCCGCCGCGCATCTAGCCGGAGTTTCCTGGCTAGCGCCATTAGGACCTCCGGAAAGCTGCTCTGGCGGCCTTGGGCATCTTCAGACGTGGAGTACCTAAAACGAGCCTCCTTGCTGACTTCAGGACTTTGAGGATCCTGGACTGTTCCGCGGTGAGATCTGGAGCCGCCTCATAGCGCTTGGCGAGGGCCTTTAACCCCGGCGGTGCCTTGCTCGAGTAGCGCAGCTTCGTCGCGCGGACCTCGCTCAGTTGGCGCAGGACGTTGCTAACGGTTGCTTTTCGGAGGCCTGCCTTCCGCAGACGCCGGACGAGCAGAGTCGAGAGACGCAGCCCCAGCACGCCGGTGAAGCCGTGGACGCGTAGAGGGCAGTCCCGATAGTGGCGAAGCGGCGTTGACGCGGCCCACTCTTCGTCCTTCATTTGGCGGAACCCATCCTCGACATGGCTCTGCGACCTAAGGGTCCTCACGATTCGGTCGGCCGACCACCCATCCCGACTCGTGAGGATCAGCGTCCGTCCAAGATGGTTCTCGTATAGGTCGTTCCAGGCGGTCTCGCCGAACTCGTAGGTGAGGGCAGGAGCCGCGTCGTTTCCGCTGACCTCGACACGGAAGAGTCGCGGCAGGTGCTCGCGGTCGAGCGCCTTGGTTGCCTTCACCTGGGCCTGGGCGACGGTGAGTGGCTGATGGCGCTCGCCGGCAGCCTGCCGCTGCAGGCGATCGTCGAGTTTCGCCAACTCTCGCTTGGCCCTTCGGATGTCACGCTTTAGCCCGGGAAGCTGGGTTTGCCGCATGGACTCACTGAAGGTCGCAACAACAGTCCTCTCGATTCCGTATACCTGGGTCCGCACCTTCTTCGCCCTGACTTTCCCGGCCAGGCTGCCTCCCAGCCAGGGCAGCTCTCGCGTTGGAATAGCTGATGCCTCCGGGGCGTGCTCGTGAGGCAATCGCGCAACAAACTGGAGGTAGGAAGCCCCCAGTTTTTTGACGACATCGGCCGAGATGTTGCCGCCATCGAACGCGATCGTGGAGTCTTGGTCGATAGGCAGTCGATCCCCCCGTGCTTTCACCCGCCGCAGGAACGACTTGAACGAGGTGACATCCGCCTTGTTGCCTGGGTATACGAACGAGAGTAGCGGGACACCCCCGTCGGCCGTAACCATCATCCCAAGACCGAGCACCCGCAGGTTCTTCTTCTTGCTCTTGGCGTTGCCCCTCTTCAGCAGACAGCAACTGGTCCCTGCGGCCGCGTAGCTGTCGAAGTTGGTTGCGTCAAAGGACAGCGTTTCAAGCGACAGGTCGTGGATCTTGATGGTCTGCCGCGTAATCTCCGCGTCCAACTTCTCGAGATCGGCACTCCTCAAGCGAGAGAGCGCCTCGTCAGCCCTCCGCGCATCCAGGCCGGCACTCCGAAGGGGGAGGAAATCTCTCAGGCCGCATCGCTCGTACCAGGACCGGAGCTGCTTGACGCTCTTGAGAGCCCGTGGAGCGATGGCTCGCTGGATGGCGAGGGCCACGAGCAACTCTCCATAGGACACCGCGGAGTCGCTTCTTCGGGCCTTGCCTTCAAGCACGTCATCGATTAGGTCAACAAGCCCCAAGCGCTGGGCCTCGCACCAGAGTGCAGCGCTGGCGCCAATCTCACGGCTCACTGCCCCCACCGGGAAGAGTGCCACGGGCTCCGAGCCCGGCACGAGCCCAAGAGTCGCGGCGAGCCGGTCAGGCTTGCCTAAGTAGAAGGTCTCCACGTTCGTCGGCTTTCCGTTCTTGCGTCCCTTGCGAACGAGGTAGAGGTACGGCTGTCCGTTGATTTTCTTGGTCACGCAGATCATACCATTTAGGTACTCCATCTGCGGGACAAATAGCAAGGAGAATTTTGGCCGAAATTCGCTTCATGAAGCGAAAAAACATCGATGAGATCATGTTCTCGGCAGGATGAACCATCCAGCCTCAGGTGAGAAAAAAGTAACCGAATCAACCGGTAGCCAGGTAACTCCGGCTAGCCCTTCCCGGCGAGATAGCCCGGCAGATCGCAGCCTCGGTCCGGACGCCCACGCTGTCGGTCTCCGTCTTCGGGAGCGTCGCGAAGGAGACCGATCGGGCGGAGAGCGATCTGGACATGGCCTTTGTTGTGAAAGGACGAGCCGAAAAAGCCTCGATCGAGGAGGAGCTGGCCGGTGAAGTGGCGGACAGAGCTGTTTCGCTGGGGGCAAGCCTGGGGCCTTTCGTCATCACCCGACTCGACCTCCAGCGACGCTTCCGAGCGGGGGATCCGTTCGTTCGCGAGGTTGCGAGCACCTCCCGACACGTGTCCGGCGGTCTCTTGATGGAGGTGATCTCCGGTGTCTCCTCGAGACGTCAAGACCCAGAGGATTGACCCTGGAAAGTGGTCGATCTGCTTCCGACGCGCCCCGCCGCGAAGAAGTTGGACTCCGTTTCGGGCCACCGGATGTCCACGCCGACCACGTCGCTGCCGGCCTCCAGGAGTGCCAGGGCCAACCACGAGCCTTTCACACCGGCAAC
>JBFMAA010000287.1:0-2568 GCA_040755955.1 Thermodesulfobacteriota bacterium | reverse complement strand
GCCTGCGCGTAATAGAGCAGTTTCTGAAGCTTCAGGTTGGTGATCAGGTCACCGCATTCGTGGGCGAAACACAGGATGTAATCGGCAACCAGCTTTGCGCTTGTCGGGGGCATGGACCGTCTCCACAGGGAACGAGACTACTCCCGCCCCCTTCATCCACATGATACCGCAGAGATCGGGTTGCGTCAAAGCATCATCGCGAAAGGCGAATGGGAGCTGCATCGGGGTTCGACAGATCGGTTGCGGCGGGACATTGGACCCCTCGATCCATCCAAGGGCATGGGGCATCGGGGGTCCGGTGGGGTGTTCAATCCGGGTTCGCGTGTTGCGGTCCGGTTCCGAAAAGAAGCCACTGCGGGTTCACGTGGAGTTCGTCCGCGATGTTCATGAGCGTTTTGACGTTGATTCCGGGATATCCGAGTCGTGCCTCATCCCGTCGCCAGTTCACGAGTTGCTGTCGTCGGAATCCGATTCTCGCGAGGAACAGGGCCTGCGTATCGTGGGGTCGTCGTAGTGAGAGCAGCCGGTCCGTGAATCTCTCGAGAGTCGGGGCGTGTCGCACGATGCGCCGTCTTCTGGGTGCCGTCTCTGTGGTTGCCACGTGCATCAGTCGGTCCTTTCTTCCAGCAGGCGGATGACGTAATCCGCGATCTCCGTGTTCAGTGCCTCTATCCGGCGTGCGGTCTTGAGTATGTTCCTCGGTGCTCCGCGCCACTCTTCCAGTTCCGAGTGCAGTCGCAGAATCGCGCCGTATTCGGCGGTCATCAACTCTTGGAGTTTCGGGGTGAAGGGGATTGACCGATAGGGGATCGGCTCGGCCGGGCACTGTCGGGGTTCCCGTTCCAGGCGTTCGACGGGGAAGCGGATCACGTTACGGGATTTTCGGGAGGTCTGTCTCATCGGGATACCTCCGTGGGAAATTGGAGCCCGCGGTGTGTCGTAGGACTGATACAGGCAGGACCGGGGCTCCGGTTGTTGAGCCCGGCAAGGAGGAACAAAGCCGGACTCAGGGGTGGGGTCAGCGCCATTGGTTTCGACGAACAACCTTGATGCCCGCAGTATTTCTTGGTTTGAAATTTCGGGAGAAGTCCTGCCGTCCGTCCTCGATCATCCGTTCCACCTCGGATCGTTTGAACCTCACCATTCGGGGGCCTTGCTTGTAGCCCTGCAAATACCCCGCATTTCGGTATCGCCACACCGTGCAGGCACTGATCCGTAGCAGCGTAGCCACTTCCCCGGCTGTAAGCCATTCGGGCTTTTCATCGTTCGCTCGCCGGGGCCGGTCTTGATCCTTCGACATGGTATCCTCCTTGTGAGAACGGGAATGCGAGTCATCATGCGTCACATTGTCCGGATTCGGCTGAGTCAAGGGAGTCTGTCGGGAGGTCCGTGCAATCCTCTTCCGCTGTCTCGCAGAGGTGCAGTAGGTTCCGATGATTCTTTCGAGCCTTTGCGACAGCCCGAAGTACAACGGGGTCAATCGGTATCGTGTCCATTCCGAAGTTGATCAACTCTTCCAGGATAAGCATCGCCTTGTTGAGCGTGCTGGTATACACCCGAACGTTTTCGGCCCACTTGCTCCCGTCTTCCATTAGCCGCTCCTGGACATCCCAATAAAAACCGATGATATCGCCGGCGGTTTCCATCCACCCGCACATGCACTCCAAGTGCAAGGGAACTTCACTATTTGGCGTCCAGTCCGGCGCGAAGCGTTCCCACACGGGGGATTTTGTGTAGGCGTTTCGGATTGACTCGGTGAAGGGAAAAGGATACTGTCCGGCCATTGTCGCCTCCTTGTGTTCAAAGGTTGCGGCACAGCGCGCTGTCGGAAGCCCCATACTTCCCCGGCGCGTGCCAGTTTATAGGGTTTGCTCCATGGTGCGAGATTGTGCAGAGGCTTGTCAACAAAAAAGTGTGGCACTCGCGCAAACCCGGCTCTGAATGCGCGCGCAAGGGGTATCGGGAAACGCGGAACATGAGACCTACGAACAAAAAGTCCCTTGGGGGGTCAAGAAAAGAGGGAGGCGATTCGGGCGGTTATAATCCCCCCAGGCGCGTTACTGTCCGTTTTGGTGTCCGTTTTCCGGAGATGAGGGGCTCACGGTGCGGGTTTGCAGGCACGCGAAATGATCGCGCAGTGTAGTTTTACTACACATCAGATTCGCATTGAGGTTGCGTGCTTTGTCGGTCCGGCGAGTCGGTTCCCACTATCGAGTCCACGGACTGCGAAACCCGGCCTCTTGCCAGTCCCGGCCGCCCGCGACTTGAGGAAGCCACGCGTCGTAGAAGTCATTTCCGCCCTGCCCGGTGGACTGTCTGAGGCTGCTCAAATCCGCGCTCATCCCCATCATCTCGCCGAAGTTCCGGCTTCCCTGGTCGAAGCTCGCCTGAGCCTGGGCTTCTCGACTCTTGCGGGAACTCGGGGTGCTGAACCACCTCATCGCATCGGCCCAGCTTCCCGCCCCGGCAGGCAAAGGCCCCTGATACCCCCAGCGGGAGAGGGTTTGGCGAGCTTGATTATCTTCCGGTGAAGATCCTTGCCACCGTTGCGCTTCGTCCCAGAACTTC
>JBFMAA010000286.1:0-2569 GCA_040755955.1 Thermodesulfobacteriota bacterium | reverse complement strand
ACCGCAGGCAAGCATTTTCATCGGAAGACAACTTGCCGAACCCCGTCGCATCTTTTGGGTAGTACTCTATGACCATGGACCGGATACTACATCTTGTGGTCACCGGAGTCAAGTGGATACCCCCAACGCAGAGGATGATTTCGCCCAGCTCTTCTCTGCCGTGATTCGTAACTCGTCCGCTATGTCGCAACACGGCCCGCAAAGATCGGTCGGGTTTCCGCTCCACACATCTCTCTCGTTCATCAATGCGGCGATGACTGCTGCTGTGGGATCGTTTTGATTGACCTCCCGATGTTGTCGGGTCACGTTCTCTCGGTGTGCAGCGAAAAAGCGGGCTTTACCTACTCCAACAGCCTCTGAGATAGGTAGTGCCCATTCCGCCCAGTCGGTAAGCCGGGGAAGCTCGCTGGGGTCCGCGTCCGTATAGTTCGCCAGCGCGTACGCCACAGCGTCACAGATCCCTCCCAGCACGCTCGGTTTGATTTGTGTAAGCCGAGATAGCAGCTTTCGTTTCGATTGCCGCTCGTTATCCGGAATGCGCTGCATTTCGATCAGCAATACTCGATCCATAAGGTCAGGTGCCGACGGGCACACCGAAATGCCGTTTAGGATGTAGGTTCTCGTAACGAAATAGGTAATGTCGTCATCGTCGCTGAAGAGCTCGCGCTTTGTATGTCCAAGCCCAGTTGTAGCGCGGCACAGCACGTCGGACGCCCACCGGGGGAGAGTTGAGAGATTGTCGAAAACCGGTAGAAAATGGTGATCCAGGCACTGAACCAGCTCCGTCGGATCTTTGGACAAGCAGAGCGTGCCCACGCTCGACGGGTCAACGCATTCTCGGAGACTTTCAGCGACAAAAGTCTTCGCGCTACCTTGAAGACCGTGAACGACCAGACTCGCTCTTGGAACGTGGGGTACAACGACAGTTGCTAGCCACGTGCAAAGCAGATCCCGTGTGGAGGCGTCCTTGATGGGCAGGACGGAGAGAATCTCTCGGACCGATCCACCCCGCTTCGGCTCGGGCAGCTCACGCACGTGACTGAACCGTCGAAATGGAGGCGTCCGCAATGTGACCACGCGCCAACCTTCAGCAGTGATCTCCACGGCTCGCCAATCAGGTCCGCCGAGGTCGAGGAGCACGCGGTCGTCAAGCCAGGCAGATCGGTACCACAGGGTCGGGCATTTGCCCTCGAATAATGCCCTTGCTGAGCACAGGTCCTTCACCTGCTGGAGCACTTCTCGGCCGCACCCCTCGCCTGTGGCGAGAAAAAACGGGCGGGTCAGGTAGTTTCGGAAAGATGCACTCTTCACCCGCACATTCTCAAAGTGGCTGTCCACGGGAATACAGGCCCACACCGCTTTGAACTGATCGTGAAAGTAGGTGATTTCGATGGGATCAAGCTGTTCGAGCAACACTCGGAACTTGCTCGGCCGCGTCCTCTCTCCCGAATCCTCAGCAGCGCTCTCTGGAATTTCGCTCCCCTGGCTGTCCATTCCCGGTTCGTATTGGGGGGCTTCCTCTATCAGCCTGGCCAGCTCCTCGCGGGCGCGTGCGGGGCCGTGGTGCTCGACAAATTGGACGATGTCGTCCCCGTCATTGACACCGGGCAGTCTCACAACCGTGACTGATGCAGCCACGTTGAGCAACGACCGTGCGACGGCCTGGCAATAGGTCTCTCCGGATTTGTCGCGATCAGGAACAATCACGACGTTTCTGCCGCGGAGGGGCTCGTGCCCCCCGTCTTTCACCAGGGCCGCCCAGTTATTCGCTCCTCCGGGACTCGTGGTCGCGGCGAAGCCCAGGTCGATTGCACAATCGGCGCACTTCTCGCCTTCGAGAAGCAGGACCACCCCTTTCGGACCGGCTTTCAAGAGCCGCGGACGGCGATACAGATACCGGCGAACGCCCTTGAGATTCTGAACCCACGTCCCCTCTTCCAGTCGAAAAGGCCGAAACTCTTTTGGTAGCTTGCGATCCTGCGGTTTCTTTGGTAGGTCGAAACGTGCCATGCGAAAAACGAATCGGCCGTGCTCGTCGGTGTAGTCCCAAGCATCAACTGCGCTGTTCATCGCGTAAGTCGGACGCGCCGCGGTTCGTTTCCCCTGCGTGGTGACCGTGAGACTCACTCCGGATTCCTCTGCCAGAATCTCGACGGCCGTCTTGAAATCCACATTGCGGGCGACCCGGACTATATCGAAACAATCGTATTTCTTCGGCCCGTTGCCGGTCGAGCACGCCCCGAAGCAACATGCCCCGCGCTGGCGAACGCTCAGACTCAGGGTCGCTGAATCATGCCCCTTGAAACATGCGCTTTTGCCCGTTTTGCGATAATGGTCGGGGAATTCTTGGGCATACAAGGCCCGGCAGTCAATTTTCGACTTGATTTCCGCGATGATTGTTTTCTTGGTGGAGGGGTGCGGGGAGGCCCCTTCTTGCAAGAAGGCGGCTGGGAACCGCTACCAAATTCGCGTCAACCTTCCTCGGCTCGCAGGAAGACCGATGGCGGGGCAGGCTGGTTCTACGCGCGTCCCAGTGGCGTTTACCCTCTCCGTTGTACTTCAAAAGGCC
>JBFMAA010000285.1:0-2613 GCA_040755955.1 Thermodesulfobacteriota bacterium | reverse complement strand
AGGTGATGACTCCCATGCGTCGAAAGAAAACCGGAATAAGGACCCCCCGAGGCTTCGCCACGGGGAGGTCTCAAGAGCTTTGCCCCCGGGCGTGGTGCCTGGGAACGGGAAATTCACATAGGAACTCGTTTCACGCCCGTTCGACCCGGCACGGGACGTACCTGTGCAGCGGAGTTGCCGCGATCGGGTCCCGGTTGGTGTTCTTGGTCAGGCGATTCACGTTGACGCCACATACCTTGCCCTGATGTACCATGCCGCATCCGTGAGGGATCACCACATGCCCGGGATGTGCGGTGTCGGTCACTTCCAATCGGATCTCGGCCTTTCCCGCGTCTGTGGTGATGCGCACGGTACCGCCGTCCTCCAGGCCGAGTGCCTGTGCATCCGAGGGGTGCATGAGCAGCGAGCAGTGATCTTTCCCGTCGTTCCACGCGGGGTCTCGCATGATCGTGTTCGCGGTGTAGTCAAAGTGCCGGCCCGCCATAAGTATCAGCGGGTACTCAGCGCGTATGACCAGGGCCTCCTCTTCGGACTGGGCTGTGATGCCTGTCAGCATGTCGGCCAATTCGGGGATGAAAAGGTCGATCTTGCCGTCCGGGGTCTTCAGAGCCGACAGATTCCGCTCCGGGTCGGTCTTCCCGATCCAGAGCCCTTCCGGGTGGTCAAGGCAGGCTTTGAAGAGTGTCTCTCCCTGCATGAGCCCGCCTTCGAACCCCGCGGCTGCAGCGCTTTTCCTAAAGCCGGAGGGTGCGGTTTGCAAGAGCCCCCACAACGCTGCCAGATTGTTCGATCGCAACACCGGCCCCAACGTCTTGGCCAGTACGAACGGCATCACTTTCATGGCTCGGGGTTCCGCCTGCGCATAGGACATAAGGGCCATGCCGTACTGCATCCGGTCGCCCTTAGCCGCCTCGAACAGGGACTCGGGGATGGGAGGCATCAGCCCGAGTCGGTCGGCAAGCCGCAGCAGGATTTCGCTCTCTTCGAGGGGTTCCCCCACGGGTTCGACGACGGGCTGTCGCATCTGGAAGTAGATCTCGGGGTGATTCCAAGAGAAGAAGGCAGCATCCCACTTCTCGTACGCGGAACGGGCCGGCAACACGTAATGGGACAGCGCCGCGGTCTCCGACATGGCCACGTCCACGGTCACCATCAGCTCGAGCTTGTCGAACGCCTGTTCGTACGCGCTCGTGTCCGCATATGACCTCAGGGGATTGGCGCCGCTGCACAGCACGGCACGAATCCGGTCGTCCCTCGGGGAGAGGATCTCCTCCGGCAGCACGTTTGGGGGAAAGGTTCCCATGATCGCGGGAAAATCCGTTTCCAACGTACGCCAGGTCTTTGGGTCACGTTCGTCGGAATGGGCTCCCATCGGCATCAGATGCCCCGGGAAGACGTTTCCTCCAGGCACGCCGATACGGCCGCAGATGGTCATAAGGATCACCTGCAAGTACGACGTGACCGTACTGTGCCGGTTCATGAGCGTGCCGAGGTCTGCGTGCATGGACCAGCTTCGAGTCCCGAGGAGTCGGCACAGGTCAAAGACCTGGGTCCAGTCAAGGCCGCAGGTCTGGACCGCTGCGCGTGCGTCGAAATCCGTGAACCAAGGCAGCAGCCGGTCAAAACCGGTGGCGTGTGCAGCAAGGTACTCCGCGTCGTGAAGGCCTTCCTGCAGAATGATCGCGATCATGGCCCTGGTAAGGAGAGCGTCCGTGCCGGGCCTTATGGGAAGGTGCATGTTCGCCCGCCTGGCGGTGTCCGAACGCCGGGGATCGATGACCACCAGGAGCTTGTCCGGGTCTTCTGAGATGCGTTTGAGGTGCCGTCTCGCCTGGGGCATCTGATGGCTCATCCAGCCGTTCCAGCCAATTGCCAGGAGCATGTCCGTGTGGAGCTCGTCAGGAATGGGGAAGAGGTATTGCCGACCAAACGTTCTCCCGTGGACCCAGAACATGCCGGTAAGCTCTTGAGCCAGCGGACTGTAATGATAGTAGGACCCGAGTCCCCGCAGCAGACGGACTCCGAATGCGGCCTCGAAGTGGCACGCCTGTCCGGCCCCGCCCATGTATGCGAAAGCCCTTGGGCCGTGTCGGTCGATGGTGCCCCGAATCTTGGCAGCGATCTCGTCCAATGCCTGATCCCAGGAGATTTGCTCGAAACCGTCGCCGGCCCTCCTCAGTGGGTGGGTGAGTCGTTCTGTGTGGTGCTGGTAGTGAGCGACCTTCATCCCCTTGCGACACACGTACCCCTGGCTGCGAGGGTTTTCTTTGTCGGGTCGCACCTGGACGATGCGGTTGTTCTTCACCAGGACTTCCAGCCCGCAGTTCTGGGCACAGCATACGCAACTCGTCTTCTTCCAAGGTTCCATGTGTTGCTTCCTCTCTGGACCTATTGTCTGCCTCTGTCAGTTCCCGCCATGAGGAGTTCCCGTGAACTTCCATGACCTGTGGGTCACAACGAAGCATGAAAATGCTGCCCCTCGGAAACCCCAAGAGGGAGGCCCTCTTGGCGGCGACCAGCGGGAGCCGCCCTATCCCAAGAGTTCTTGAGGATGGGGGTCCGGGGGTAGGAACGTCTTGCCAGAAGTTGCTTCCCCCGGCAATCGGCTTTTCA
>JBFMAA010000284.1:0-2743 GCA_040755955.1 Thermodesulfobacteriota bacterium | reverse complement strand
GACCGGGAATGCCCCGGAACTGACACCGGATGAGGTCGTCGACGGTTTGGCCGACGCGCTTGGCGGCGGTACGTTCGGACGCGCGGTCCAGGAATTGGCAAAGACGGTGGTCGGGCAGGCGGGCATCTCCTTCCCCGGCGGCGGCGGTGCCAAAGCCGCAGCCCGGGCCGCAAGCGGCAGGGTCGGGGGCACCATCGCCAGCTTCAATAGATGGGGCAGCAGAGGCGACCCGGGGCATCAACGAACTATCCGCGAGGGGATGGAATACCTGGAGAAGAAGTACGGGTATAAGCCTAAGAAAGGAGGATCGCATCCCGACGGAAGGCCTCGGGAAGAGCAATACGTGAAGACAACTGACGGCTACAAATCCACAAGAAAACCAGACGCGATTATGGAAACACCAGACGGCAGGGTGGTCTATGGGCAGGCAATAAGAGTCGGTCCCAACGGCTACATCCGACCAGAAGAGCTGAGGGCCGTTGAGGACCTTCGTCGCACAGGGAACCAAGTGATCATCTGGCCGATATTCAAATAGATTGAGCCTCTTCATCGAGAAAGAACAGCAGAAGAGAGGTGTAGCCGGAGGTGGCAGATGTCGGATCTGTATTTTTTCGCGACGAATGAAGAGCAGCGCAGATGGTTCTTATCATGTCTCAGTGATGAAGCCAATTGGTTCGTAGTTGATGCATTTCGCAGCGTTCCGCGGGTTTGCTCGCTGGACGAAGCCGTTTCCGCGGTGGTCTCTTGGCAAGGTCCTGGTTCCTTGACGGTGTACGTGGGCAAACGTTGTATCCATTCAGAGCCGGTATGGCATCTCGTTAACTCGAGTTGGAAGCGCGAACTTGTGCTGCTCGACTCTCTGGCGGTGCATTACGACCCGTGCATTGAATATGAGAACGTGGCCCTCGGAGAAGGGTGTGTAGGCGTTTTGCGCGAGGTTCAGTATAAGGAGTGGGGAATCGATCCGAGACGTCTGTTCGAATGGTGCCGGCGGCTTTGCAAGGTGCTGAGAGCAGTGCTGATTCCGGGCGTTGCCACGACGTACGGAGCTCAGGTGACCGGGTATATCAGCAAGTATGATACAACCCATTTGTCTTTGGGAGCGATAGATTGGCGCAAAAGAGGTGGGCTTCTGACCAGTGGTGGTTGCTCGCCCAGGGGTTCTAGTTTCGACGTTCTGCTCCGACAGCCGAAAACTGGGCTGAACCGGTTCATGGGAGCGCTTCAGGCCTTGGGACTGTACGAACCGAGAGGCGAGTCCATCATCGTCCTCGAAGGTGCAGGCAGAAACGCCAAAACTCGGGACCGTCGGGTCCCAAAGGCGCGGAGAACGGCCGCCGGCAGGAAAGAGCTCTGGGAGATGTTCGCGGCATCGAAGGGAGAACCCGTGGAGTACAAGGGGAAGACGGTCCACCAAATGGCCGTGCAAAACGTGTCCGGCCGCGGCAAGGTCAGAGCCAGATTCCTCCAGGCCGCGGATGCCCCTGTCCAGGGCCTGCTGGTGGAGATCGAGAAGGGGACCATACTCTGGAACGAGAGAGAGAGGAAACTGTTCGGCTTCTGGTCCGACTCTGTGGTTGAGGGAGCGGAACCCGAGTACAAGACCCTGTCGGAAGGCTCTCGTGTCAAGATCTATAACGCATGGCGGGAGAAGGGTTCGGGGCTCGTTTTCGCGCGATGCCTCCACGCGGGGATGCTGGTGAAGGAGACGGGAAACAGGCTCATTCTGCGGTGCAGCGACGGCATAGGTGAACCGGACTTCAACGACTTGGTCGCGGAGGTGGAGTTTGTGAAATCGCCCGCAAGAGAGGGTGGAAGGAAGCGCTGCACATGAAGCCGCGTACCGGGAACATGGCGCGCTCCGGCGGAAAGTCTGCCTGTGGCTCAGTTCCGACAACACTCCGGCCAAGTTGCCTGAACCTGACGGCGCAGGCTCTCGCGCAGCACACGAAGACCGCTGAGCCTCGACTGGAACACCTGTTCACATGCTTGGCGTCCGCAGCCTAAGACGCGTTCGATCATCCGACAGCCCATACACGGGGAACATCTGCCCGGAAGAAGAATGACCAGAGGAATTCCCGCGCTTCACCGGCGACCCGGCGCGCGGTCCCGGGGAATGCGCGCCACTCCCGCGAATCAGTGTTCTTCTCATGACGGCCCTGTGGGGTCGCATTCAAGTTATGCGCGGTCGGCTTCGGCTGCCGGCCCCGCCGAATGAGGTATCTCCATGCTACCCGGATATGCGAAAAAGACGAATATTGGAATCGGTCTGGCCATTATCATGTGGGTGGGAGTTTACTATTTCGGAAATGACCCGGGCGAAACGGAGAGAGCCTTGGCCGGGCTTCTCTGGCTCGGGGCAACCGTACCCTTCGTCCTGGGATGCTGCGCGTATGCAAAAGGCAAGGGCTACGAGAGTGCGTGGGGGATTCTGGGGCTGTTCTGCTGGTTTGGACTCTTGGTGCTCGCCCTGTTTCCGGACCGGCACAGGCAGGTTCGGGAAGCGAAATCCGCGGGGCTCCAGACTTCGGCTGAGGGGCCGCAACACACCACCGCACCGGGGGCCTCGCCGGGAGGCAAGTGACACACAAACCGCCGGAGCCCCACCAGGCGCCGCGGTACGAGCAGGTGGAACGTTCCCAGGCATATCCTGCCGCGGTGAAATGGGGGATGGTAGAGAAGTCCCAGGTCTACCCCGCGAACGAGATATGGGGGCCGGTAACCAAGACCGGGACGTATCTGG
>JBFMAA010000283.1:0-2746 GCA_040755955.1 Thermodesulfobacteriota bacterium | reverse complement strand
CCGTTTGTATGTAAATCTTGCGCGAGGTTTTTTGCGCAGAGACTCGCGGTAACTTGTTGAAATCACTGGTACCGATAGCGTTCCGGCACCAACCAAGCCCGAAGACAAGCGCGCAAAAAACCGCTGCGGGCTCACACTGCGTTGTGTAAGCCGCCACACTGTGGTTGAATTGTGGAGTCGTCGCATCACTGTAAGGTTTGTATACGCGGTCTCAGTGTGAGCCTGCAGTTTGTTGTGCCGTGCGACGACAAGGCCATGTTCCCATCCGCGCTCTATGGCTTCAGTTTTCTCTCGGCCTTGAGCGACCGTACCAGAACACGGCACACAGCGCAAGATTTTCATTCTTCGTTGTGCCCGCGTGCGCGGGCATGGGTCTTCCCATGAAAATGGCGTTTCCGGGTGAAGGAACTTCTTGCAAGAAGTTCCTTCACCCGGAAACCCATCCTCAAGAACTTCTGGGATACGGCGGCTCCCGCTGGTCGCCGCGGAGAAAGTCGGCTCGTCGAGACGCCGGTGCGGTTGCGTTTCCATAGTCGTTGTGGCCGCTTCGCGGATGGAAGTTCACCGGGTGCCGGGTCTGTGGGGTTGACAGGGAGGTGCCCGGGCATTACTCCTGTACGAGAGGGGTTTGATCGACGGAAGGCGCACCCCGTCTGGACCGCTGAGCCTCGGCATCTTCGCGGGAAGTGAAGAAATTTTGGCGTCCCGACGAGAGGTCAGGAGTTCCGACGGTTTCAGGCGTGATACCTATGCGATTTCCCACCGGTGAGGGCTACCACAAGATGTCGGACAAGATGCCTGTCCCACCTGTAGATTGAAGTCGCTCCTCGGAACACGTATTGGTATGAGTGGCCTTGTTTCCGTTCGACGGTTTGTTCGTGGCCCTGCTCGCAACCGATCACGAGGTGGTCTGGAGCGGTAGCGTGCGAGGTGTCACGGCAGCCTCGGAAGCTCATTTGCCCAGGGAGAGAGTTCCGGTGCCATGGATATTGCGAGGATAATCCAGGAAATCGCGCTGATCACACCGGGTTTTCTGGTGGCCATCACGGTGCACGAGTACGCCCACGGATACGTCGCGCTGCGATTGGGAGACCCCACCGCGAAACTCGAAGGAAGACTGACCTTTAACCCGATCAGCCATCTGGACCCGGTCGGTACCATAGTGCTTCTTCTCACCAGGACAATAGGATGGGCTAAGCCTGTTCCTGTTGATCCGCGCTACCTGATGAACCCGAGAAAAGACATGATGTGGATAAGCCTTGCCGGGCCGGCTGCGAATGTGATTGCCGCCACCGCGCTCGCGATAGGGCTGCATCTGATCGGACTGATCCTTGAGTTGCGAGGATTTGAGCGCTACTCCCTAATGGGATCCGCGATCGGCATCTTGTTGTTCGGGGTGAAGATTAACGTGTTGCTTGCCATATTCAACCTGATTCCGGTGCATCCCTTGGACGGGTCAAAGATACTCACGGGACTTCTTCCAAGACACCTTGCCTATGAATATGAAAAACTCGAACCTTACGGATTCCTCATCCTCATCCTACTTCTATTCGTTGCTCCCAGCGTCGGTTTCGACATCGTGAGGCTCGCGGTGTTGCCCCCTGCGGATCTCTTGTTCAGGCTTCTCCTCCTCGGTTTGTAGGAGAGGCTCCATGTCCTACGAAGTCAAACTGGAGGTCTTCGAAGGGCCTCTGGATCTTCTGTTGCATCTGATTCACCGTAACGAAGTCAGCATTACCGATATCCCCATCGCGATGATCACGGGCCAGTACCTGGACGCGGTCGAGCTGATGAAATCCCTGAATCTCGATGTGGCGGGTGAGTACCTGGTCATGGCCGCGTACCTCACCCATATCAAGTCCCTTATGCTCTTACCGGCCAGCGACGATCCGGATATCGAACCAGATGGCCACGATCCGAGACAAGATCTCGTCGCCCACCTTCTCGAGTACAAGCGCTACAAGGAGGCCGCGCAGAACCTGTCCGCGATGCCGATCCTCGAGCGCGACGTGTTTCTCAGAGAACCCGGTGAAGAATCACCGGAACTTCCGAGATCCCACCAGCCGTTGAAGGTCTCCCTCGCGGATCTCCTCGCTGCGTTCCGCGGCGTACTCGAAAGGACGACCAGGATGGACCTTCTCGAGGTGGAACCCGACCGCCTCCTCGTGAAAGACAAGATCAACGAGCTGCTCGGCCTGCTCAGAGAGAACGAGTGGCTGACCTTCGATTCCCTTTTTCAGACTGACTCAACCAGGCTGCACGTGGTGACCACATTCCTCGCCTTGCTCGAACTGGTGAAGCTGCAGCTTGTCCGGGCCTACCAGGACTCACCATACGGCACCATTCTTATCTCAGGCACGGCCGCAATTTCCTCCGAGGAGTCGTCGTAGCGCGTTCGCCGGAAGGCCTGCACAGCACACGCAGGGGCAGGGTGACCACGCTTTCTCAAAACCACCATGACCGCACGCGGCCACAACCAAGCATGAAAATGCTCCCCCACCGGCGTCTCGACGAGCCGGCTTTCTCTGCGGCGACCAGCGGGAGCCGCACTATCCCAAGAGTTCCCATGAAAGTCCTCCGGGGGAAACCCTTTTGCAAAAGGGTTGTCCCCCGGACCCCCTTCCGAAAACTTTTGAGATATTAGGTTTTTCTGACCATGTCGCGGGTTCTCGGGATGTCGGGCGGTGACTTTCATGCTTCGTTGTGGCGGCAAGTCATGACAGTTCTTGAGGATGGGGGTCCGGGG
>JBFMAA010000282.1:0-2766 GCA_040755955.1 Thermodesulfobacteriota bacterium | reverse complement strand
AAATGCTGGCTGTACCAGTGCCACAACCCTAAATGCCTGTTCGCCGGAATCATCAACGAGGTTGTCTTGCAGCATTCATATCCTACAGGGGCTCTGCCATGCCCCCAATGCGGTCAAGAGATGACAAGAATGCGGGAGGCCAGGCCTGGGGAGTACGATCCCGAGATGGAAGATGCGAAGGCAGCCTGGGAAATAGCTCTGAGGAACGTCAGGCTCGCCACACAAGCGGAGGCCGCCATGTACCTGAATCCTGGAGCATACCTGGCAGCGAACTTTACGTTGCACAATGCGCCAGTGGCAAGAGGAACGTGCGGAGATAAGCCATCCGCGGATGCAGAAACACCCGTACTGTTGAATGCCGACGAGGCGGCCGAACGCCTGGGCGTTTCTAAACAAAACGTTTACCGACTTTGGCGTGAGAAAAAGCTCGGTCACGTGCAGGTCAACGAGAAGCAACGCAAGTGCACGCTGAAGCACATTGAGGAGTTCATCGAAGGCCCTTCCGGGAATCAAGGCTGTTGCCACCGCTTCTCAGCCTGTCCGCTCGGCACATCCTCGTGAAGCGGTCCCGAAGAAGCATGTTTCGATTGAGGAGGTTCGAAAGCGGATCGCTAAATGGTAACGGAGTCTCTCTCTATCTCCTGTTTGATCCCGACACCCGCAATAGAAAGGAAGGGTACCGAGGTGGGCGTGAAGTTTCGAAATAATCTATGGTACATCCGTTTCTGGTTGGACAAGGCGGAAGTCCTCATGTCCACAAAGGCCACTACCAAGCGACAGGCACAGTCGATCGAGCATGCGGTCAAGAATGCGATCAGGAGCGGAAACTACGCGTATTTATAGACCTCTGCAATGATCTCTGCGCTTATGCGAAATAGGGAACAGTGCTCCTGAGAGAAGGAGGATTCCCCTGGAACCGATTGAATCGCCGGGCTAAGGCTTGCTTGAGGTCCTGCAACCTCGAGAAGAACTTGTTGTGGGTGATGGCCCTCTTGGTTTTCCTCCAGACGTATTCGACCGCATTGAGCTTGGGTGAATAGGCAGGGAGGAAGTGGAACTCCATGAGATGCTCCTTGCCTTTCAGCCACTCACGGACCTTTGGTGACTTGTGATACGCTGCGTTGTCGGTGATCAGGTGGACCTTGGTGCCACGGTAGTATCGGACAAGTTGGTCCAGGAATTCGATGAAGGTCTCGGCGTTGAAGACCTCGACGAACCGGGAATGCCATTGGGGATTCGCTCCGATCCTGACTGCGCCCATGACTTTGATGCTCTTGCGAACAGGTGGGCTCAATACCTGAAATCCGATGCCGACGAGAGCCCAAGTTCTGATGACCGTGCCGGCCTGCTGAAACACCGCTTCATCTTGATAGACGGTTACACCCTGCTCCTCTTGGGCTTTTTTTTGATGGCCGGGAGTTCCTCGAGTATCCACGTCTGCTGGGCCTTTTCGTCGGCTTTGGACAACTGTTTTCCAGGATACTGCACGGAGAAGCGCAACCCGTGAAGTATCTTGCCCATGTGGTCAGGATGGTATGAGACGCCGAACAGGTCTTTTACTAACTTGACAATAATCGTGGTAGTCCAAACCCCCGTGTCCAACCCGGCTTCCTGGGGACCGGCTGCAATAATGCGTGACAGTTCCGCCTTTTGCTCGTCGGTCAGTCTGGATTTCGACCCCAGGAACGGCCCTTTGGTCAGTCCGGGGATTCCCATGAGTCGGTACCGGTGAATCCAATCCTGAAGGGTCCGTCGTCCGACCCCAATAACCTCCGCTACCTCAGTCTCCCGGTTCCCCCGGCTGACCAGAAGCAGTCCCTGAATCCTCAGGCACCTGTCGAGGTCATCGTGGAATCGCGCATTCTGGTATTCAGTGGCCAATTCCCTTCGCTCGTGCTCGGAAAGTCGCAACCCGGCTCTCGGCATCCGTTGTCCTCCCGTCCTGCAGGTTTCAACGGTTCGATACCACGTCCGGGCCGGTTTGTCGCGCACTTTCTCCATCATGCCTTGGCCGAAATGCTGACCACGTTCGCGCGTACCTCAATGCAGAGAACTATAGCTTGTCATCAAGGATTGGGCCGCTGTCAAGGAAAAAGGGTACGGACAGGTCTTGACACTGTGTACGGGGTGTCACGAGGGCTCGTTCCGTAGCGCTTGATACCTGAGAGGATCGGTCGCCCGTCGTCACCCCGTTGTCATTTTTTCATCTCACACGGACCTGAGCAATACAGACTCTTCTTGACACCGCCTGCAATTGAAGTGACAATCGCTCCGGACGTTCCCTTATCTCATTTCGAAACTGCTCTTCAACGACGGGTTTTTTGTACTCGGCCGGTTTACCGGCACTACGTGGAGGGTGGGCCATGATCTACGATCCACAGCTTTGGCGGAAGTCCTACGACCCGGGTGTTCCATCGGACGTCACTGCGCCGTTCGAGTCGTTTCCCGAGTGCTTCGATGCCACGCGACGGGACTTTGGTAACCGCGCGGCGCTTCATTACCTCGGCGTTACCCACACGTACGAGCAGCTCATGGATTTTGGCGACCGCTTCGCCCGGTGCCTGGCGGATCATGGCATCGGAAAGGGCGACGTGGTGGCGGTCAGCATGCCGAACACGCCTCAGTATCTTATTGCGCTCGTGGGCGCGCTCAAGGCGGGGTGTGCGGTCTCGGGCTTGTCACCACTTTTCACTGCGAAAGAGATGGCGTACCAACTCAAGGACAGCGGCGCCAAGGCGCTGGTGGTCATGGACGCCTTGTACCAGC
>JBFMAA010000281.1:0-3076 GCA_040755955.1 Thermodesulfobacteriota bacterium | reverse complement strand
CGGATTCGATGGTAGCGTCAATCCGCGCGATGATTTGGTCGTTGAATTCTTGTCCGCATACGAGCATGCCCCCCTCTTATCACTGGACACTGACGGTGTCCAGCAAAAAAATGTGGGGCAGGCTCAGGAGGACAATAGGGCGCTATCGGGGTTGTCGCGATGAGAGATCGCCGCAAGACGAGGCGGGAATTGGACAGGGAAATCCTGAGACTCAGAAGGCGCGGAGCGCACCGGACGACTTCGGGAACTCGCCGCATATTGCCGGAAAAGGGGCTGGAAGAATCGGAGAGCATGTTCCGGTCTCTCACCGAGAAATCGGTAGGCGGCGTGTACCTCATTCAGGACTGGATATTCCGTTACGTGAACCCGAAGATGGCGGAAATGTACGGGTATGCAGTGAATGAGATGATTGACCGAGTGGGCCCTCGGGAATGCGTGTTGGAGGAAGACTGGCCTTTGGTCCGGGAGAATCTGAGGAGACGCTTGTCCGGAGAAGTCGAGTCCTTCAACTACCGTTTCCGAGGCATCAAAGGTTCGGGGGAAGTCATGCACGTGGAGGTGTACGGATCCCGCACGGAATACCGGGGCAGACCCGCGGTTATTGGGACGATCCTCGACATCACCACCAGAGTCGAGGCTGAACGCAATCTTCAGATGCAGCTCCACCGGTTCCAGGCGCTTTACCATATTGCCATGGCAATGACCGCGGAACACACCCTGGAGGAGAATCTGTCCCTGCTTGTGGGAAAATGCCGAGAGTTGATCGAGGCCGACGTTTCGCTCATCGCCGTGCTGGAGAAACAATCAGAGGGATTGCACGTGTGCGCCCAATCGGGACTCAGACGTGCAAACCTTTGCAGACTTCCCGCGCAATTCTTGGACACACTGGAATCCAGGAGCCCCTCAGAGATCCACGGCGAGTCTCTGGAAACGTGCTTCGCCCATCTCAGGGGTGCAGCCAAGAAGGATTTCCGCAATGAAGGCCTGGTGTCAGGTATTGCCATTCAATTGCGTGCGAGGAATCGGCCCATTGGCGTGCTGTGCGTGGGCAGCCGGTCGAACCGATCTTTCTCGGAATCCGAAAAAGACGTGCTGTGCCTGTTGGGGAACATCGCGACCCTGGAAATAGCCCGCAAGCAGGCTGAGGAGAGCCTCGCACAATCAGAGAACGAACTGCGCCATCTCTCCGCGCAACTTCTCAGAGCGCAAGAGGACGAACGAAAACGGCTGGCCCAGGAACTCCACGATGGAATAGGTCAGTCGCTTTCCGCGATCAAATTCCGCATAGAGACCTCGATCAAACAGATCGGAGAGCGTGTGGGCGCGGTCGCTGGCGAACAACTGGAATTGCTGGTACCCATGGTGCAAAGCACCGTGGAAGAGGTGCAACGCATCGCTGTCGATCTGCGGCCCTTCATCCTCGACGACCTGGGCTTGGTGGCCACGTTGAGGTGGTTCCTGCGGCAGTTCCAAAGCACGTATTCCGACATCCGGCTCGAGAGTCGCATCGGGCTGGAAGAACACGAGGTGCCCGAATACCTCAAGATAGTGGTGTTTCGCATCGTCCAAGAGGCTTTGAACAACGTCGTCCGACACAGCCGGGCCGAACGGGTTCACGTCTCCCTTACAAGGAACAGGTCCCGTCTCGAACTGTCGATTGAAGACAACGGCGTAGGGCTTCGGGCCGCGAAAGCGCCCATCTCGATGCGAGGCAGCGGATTCGGGCTTTCCAGTATGAAGGAACGCACTGAGCTCTCGGGAGGAACATTCCATTTGGGCAAAGCGTCCGGTGTGGGAACCGCCATACGAGCATCGTGGCCACTCAAAGTGTCCGGTTCGTCGAGATGAGTCCCTTTTCCACCGCGAAGGCCGTCAACGCGGGCCCGTTGTGCAGGTCGAGCTTCTTCATGAGGTTGGCCCGATGCCTTTCCACGGTCTTGACGCTGATACCGAGCAGCTCCGCAATCTGCTTGTTCTTGTATCCCTCCGCGATCAGTTTCAGCACGTCAGTCTCTCTGGCGGTCAGGGACCCCAGGGACGAGTCGGGCCTCGGTTTCTCTTGTCCCTGTAAATATCCCTCCAGCACCACCGCAGAAACCGCGGGGCTGAGATAGGGCTGACCTCTGAGCACCGTCCGTATGGCCGAGACCAGCTCCTCATGCGTCGCGTACTTGAGTACATACCCGTTCGCCCCTGCTTTGAAACTTGCCAGGATGTACTCCTCGTTCTTGTGCACCGTCAGGACCACGATCTTGGTATCAGGCGCGACCCGCTTAATCTCTCGGATTGCTCCCACGCCGTTCATTTTGGGCATGGAGAGGTCCATGATCACAAGATCCGGCCTGAGCGCTTCTACCGACTTGACCGCATCGAGTCCGTCAGCCGCCTCGCCGACTATGTCGAACCCCGGATCCGTTGCGAGCAGCGCGCGCAGTCCTTCCCTGATGATCGTGTGGTCTTCGGCTATGACGAGTCGCCAGCTCTCAGTCATGGGGCATCCTCATGCTCCGCGGTATCGCTCCAAGGAGGTGTCTGATCTCGGCCGCGGAAACGCCGGGTTCGACTTGCGGGATGTTACCATACCGTCGAGCCCGTCCTCAAGGAGATCCGAGCCCATGCCACGACTCAGAGTCGGCCCTTGGTCCTTGGAACAACATACAAGGGGGTCCGGGGTACAGGCGCAAACTTGGCGACAGCCGAATTCGACATTTCAGCCAGTTATCCCCCTCCCCCTGCCCCCTCCCACGAGGGGAGGGGAATCCGGAAACCCTCTCCCCCGGACCCCCACTCAAGAACGGTCATGGCATGACACCACAACGAAGCACGAAAGTCACCGCCCGACATCCCGAGAACTCGCCACATGGTCAGAACCACCCGATGTTTCAGAAGTTTTCGGAAAGGGGCCCGGGGGAAACCCTTCCTCAAAACCACCATGACCGCACGCGGCCACAACCAACCATGAAAATGCTACCCCACCGGCGTCGCGATGAGCCGGCCTTCTCCGCGGCGACCAGCGGGAGCCGCCATGCTCCAAGAGTTCTTGAGGATGGGGGTCCGGGGGAAGGAACTTCTTGCA
>JBFMAA010000280.1:0-3088 GCA_040755955.1 Thermodesulfobacteriota bacterium | reverse complement strand
GCAGCGCGCTCTCGATTTGCTGGGGATCAAAATCCAGTGTGCCCAGTAGACTGACGAGGAAGACGGACCTTTCCATAGCACTACCGGGTACTTGCGCTCAGGACGAGAAAAAACCTCAGATTAGAGCAGTCCAGCCGTCCGGCCCCGCTGCATTCGCGTCCGCGCCCTTTTCCAGGAGCAGTATGACCATGTTCAGATGACCCATTTCCGCTGCCCTCATGAGGGCGGTGCGGCCAAACTTGTTCTTTGCGTTGACATCCGTTCCCTTTTCGAGGAGGAGTTTGCCGGTCTCCACGTCACCCCTCCAGGAGGAGGCCATGAGAGCGGTCCAGCCGTATTCGTCGATTGCGTTGGGGTTTGCGCCTTTCTCCAAAGCACTCTTCACACCGGCCAAATCCCCCTTGAGAGCCGCGTCGATCAACTCGCTGTCCAGGTTCGTCGGGGCAGCCGCCTGAGCGCACCATTGGCCCAAGACCAAGAGCAGTGACACTGCGAGGATACATCTGAACCGCAATGTGGGTTTTTCACGCATAGCTGATGTTCCTTTCCCTCTCGCAACGCACCCCACAGCGTCGCCCAGCGCGCACGCGGGGGATGCCGGACATCCCTTTCCGAAAGCCACATTCCCGCTCCCGGCGCGTTCGTGACCGCTTCCTCGGTCTCGGAAGGGGGGCCTTCCGATTCTATCACGTGGGTCCCGGCCTGGCATCGGAAGCAGATCCGTGGACTTACAAGGCCCCTTTTCGCCTTTTCCGACCAATCGAATCGATTATCCATGTTGGGCCCTTCGCGACAAGAGAAATCCGCTCAGCAGTAAGTAAGTAAGTAAGTAACGGCAAATATGGGAGTAAAGTGTCCCCTCATTAGTGCTAAGCTGCCATATTTCCGCCCCTTTATATGCCCATATAGGGGCGTCCCCGTCCCCAGAGTGCTCGCAGGCGGAGTAGCCCTTCGGCTCTCCTTCTTGCCTTCATGCAGCCATCTTCCCGAGCACGGTGTCCGTGGTGTCGAGCGTCGTGACGACAAGACCGTCACCAACTCTTCGCAGGCGGACCTCGTCCGGGGTGAGGCTGCTGCCCACCCAGATCGTGTCCACGTTTCCCGCAGTCGGATCAATGTCGATGATTCTGTCCTGGCCCGAGCTCCTTCGAAATATGTACGTATCGTTTCCTCCCTCGCCGTAGAGAGTGTCTTGGCCTTCTCCACCATCCACGATGTCGTTTCCCGCTCCGGCATAGACCGTGTCGTTACCCCCTCCTGCAACGATCAGGGAGTCTCCGTCAATGTGGATGATGCAGTCATCGCCTGATGCTCCATAGATAACGTCCTCACCATACTCGCCGTTGATGAACGGGGTCAACTGGACCACAGGCCTGATCGCCTCAGCGTTGTGCGTGCCGATCACGTGGCTCGCCTGCGGGAACAGCCCCTGGTGGGGACCATCGATCAGAGGCAACCCGCTGCTGTCGATCACCCAGCTGAGCTCAGCTTCCTGCGCGATGAACGTCTCCCGGAATGTGAGGTACTCGCCGGTGTTCATGAGCTGTTCACCGCGAGCAGTGCGAGCAAACTCGCCCAGCAGACGTCTTCCTTGGTCGGCATTCCGGGCGAAGGCGTTTTGAATCTTGGCCATGACATGACTGACATCGGGGCGGACTTCGTGAGTGTGCTCCTTCCAGGTGTAGGGAATGTACCCATACAGATCGCTCAATTGGGTCAGAGCCATGAGGCGGGCATAGATCGTCTCGCGAAGCGACCGGTACGATTGATTGAGCGCGGGAACCGATTCTGCGATAGGGTTCGCTCCGCCCGCGGCCACAAAGGGTTCGCCGAAGAACTTCTCCAACACTGAGAGCTTCTGCGCGTCGAAATGCGCGCCTCTGCTTCCTGGCACAACGGCTTCGCTGCCGGTCCAGGCGAGCAGGATCTGGTCCATTAAAGCGGTCCGGGAGTCCGGATCGGGCTCCTGAATAATCTGTTCGACGAGGCTTTTCAAGTGGCCGCTGCTGTCCCTCACCATGGCTTGCTGGAGGTTGTAGACCGTTCCATGGCCAAACAGGTTCGGCAGGGTCCCAATATCTTCGGGAACTTCCAGCTCTTCAGTCGCGTAAGAATACATCCCGTCCCGGTCGAAAGTGTAGTCTGCCATTTGGCCGGTGCTGCCATCCGTCCACTGAAAGCTGCCGATTCTGTTGCGGGTGTTTCCCTGAGCGTCGGTTTGGGAGCTCGGGGTGGATTGGACGTCGATGGAGGCGATCCCAAGTCCGTCAAGGGCATAAAGCTCCTCTTCGGACGAGCTACCGTCCTCGAATTCATCCTTCCAGACTCGCAGCAGGGAGAATGCCGGGTCGTTTGCGTCGATCTTCCCGTCCCTGTTGGAATCCAGGTCGGCCAATGCCTGGAAACCTGTCCCCGAACGTAGGCCGCTCGCCAAAATGGTCTGATCTCCGAAGAGTTCCCTCCCGTCGTTGATCACACCGTCGCCGTTGCGGTCCATGACCAGCAAACCATCGTCAGCAGAGACCCACCCGCTCTTCTCTGCAAAGCCGTCCACTCCAAGGTCAAAGGACGCACTGCCTGACACCGCGGTTGTCTCGACCCCGTCACCGTCAAGGTCCAGGACGAGGGGATCGGACAAGACAAGTGGGCCGGTGTGGCCCCTCTCGAATTGCGCCCGGGCATGCCGCAGGTTCTGGCACCGGCCGTAGGCTGCTTTCCATGAAGGGAGCCACAAATATGGATCCTCGGTCATGTAATCCAGAGCGTTGTTATAGACATACCCGAGTTGAAAGCCCAGCACGTAGTCCCGTACAGGGAGGCCCACATCACTGAGAACCCCAATTTGCTGCCCAAGATCGAAGGTCGGGTTCACTACTCCCACGCGACGCTCCCCTAGGACCTGTGGTTCCCAGTGGTCGCGGATGCGCACCAAGGGTCCCCCATAGGTCTGGCGTGCCACGTTAATCTGAGGTTTTTTCTCGTCCTGAGCGCAAGTACCCGGTAGTGCTATGGAAAGGTCCGTCTTCCTCGTCAGTCTACTGGGCACACTGGATTTTGATCCCCAGCAAATCGAGAGCGCGCTGCTGCA
>JBFMAA010000279.1:0-3140 GCA_040755955.1 Thermodesulfobacteriota bacterium | reverse complement strand
AGGTCGAGGATGCGTTGTGGGGCTTTTGCTTGAATAAGCGTATTCTGGATCGCCTGGTCGTCGGCCTGAAAACCATTATAGCGGCCTTTGATGAGCTGAAACGCGAAGGCGAAGGAATGCGCGCTTGCACCTTGAGACGGGTTTAATTTGAAGCAGTGAAACGACTCGGAAATGTTCATAGCGAACCGTGAAGTTCAGCGAGCGAGCATGCGCGTCAGCGCGGATGGGAAGTTCGCTGGACCGTCTTGTGCGCGCCCAGCATGGGCGCAGTTCTGAAGGGGTTCAAGTCCCCTGTGTGAAGACCAAACATGAACCAAAAGGAACATGAAAACACTAGCCGAAGTCAAGGAAGGGCGGGCAACCGCCTTTCTGGAGGAAGACTAGGCAAGACCCGCGAGCTGATGAACAAGAATCGCATAGAAGGCCGACGCGACGAGGCGAGCTGGCCCAACACAGCGAAGCCGTTTGGTTACGTCGTGGAGGTAAATGTGGCGGTTGTGCGGGGGAGAACTGCGTTCTTACCTGGGGAGATCCCGGGCGCGCAAGCGCTGCGGGAAGTCAGCCGAGGCCATACTGCGTGCTGGGCAGCACGCTGGTCAGGAGGGTTGAAGTCCCTCTGGTTCTCAAATGGAGGGAACCATATTCAAGAAGCGGGGGTAATGCCTCGCTGGCCCCACAGAAAGCGGGGAGGGCAGGGTGTCCATCGCGAGATGGAATCCGAAGGGCTTGCGAAGAACTGCCGGGCCGTAGTCAATGGGGGCTACCCCGCTGACGAACCGGTCGGCCAAAGACGGGAAACGGTCGAGCCTGCATTATGGAGGCGAAGGCGTATCCATTCCCCCGTCGCACCAAGGTGTTTGCGGACGGCACGGCAGGGAAGATCAGCGTGTGACCCTAGGAGAACTGGCCGGGTTTCTGCATGGCAGCAGGATAACCAACCCGATAAGCCGAAGGCGAAACGGGAAGGGATGCCCGGCCAGTGGTCGGACGATCGAATAGTACCGGAAGCGCGGCGAAAGCCGCATGATCCCTGCGGGGACAGTCGGGTGGACTGGGGAAGTCGATCGACAAGAGTGTTGGGAAAGGACCAGGAAACCAGTGAGTAAGACGGTGACACGGAACAGTTCCCTTTGTGAAAAACCCCTCTGGCATCGTCCGAGGAGACTGGCGGACTGGCTCAACCCGACCGGACGAGAGAAGGTCCACTCATTAGTGGACAAGGTATACCAGATGAAGAACCTGGAATTGGCTTGGAAAAAGGTGAAAGCCAATCGGGGTGCGGGTGGCATTGACGGAGAGAGCCTTGAGGAGTTTGAAGCGGAATGGGAGACCAAGCTGCATCAGCTTCACGAGGAACTCAAAACCGGCACATACCGTCCGCAACCGGTGAGGCAGAAGCTGATTCCCAAGCCGGGGCAACCGGGTAAAGAGCGTCCGCTGGGCATCCCGACCATTTATGATCGGGTATGTCAGCAGGCGCTGCTGAACCGGCTGGGGCCGATCTTCGAGCCGGTATTCGATGAGGCCAACTTCGGATACCGTCCAGGACGGTCACCTAAGGATGCCCTGCGAAAGGTGTGGAAGGAGATCGAAAGCGGGTGCGAGTGGATCGTGGACGCGGACCTGAGAGATTTCTTCGGTTCGGCAGATCACGAAAAACTGATGTCCCTGCTGGCTCAGCGGATCGCAGACGGCCGTGTTCTTGAGCTGATCGAGAGCACGTTAAAGGCCGGCGGCGTGGCGCAAGGGCGACGATATCCAACCGACCAAGGGACTCCGCAGGGAGCAGTGGTTTCACCACTGTTGAGTAACATCCTCCTGACGCCCTTTGATCGGGAGATGCGGTGGAAAGGCTACCGGTTGACCCGGTGGGCCGACGACTGGGTGATTACCTGCAAAAGTCGGGCAGAAGCCCAAGCGGCGTTGGACAACGCCAAGCGGGTCCTGGCCCGGCTTGGGGTAACCCTCCACAAGGAAAAGACTCGAATCGTGCATATCCAGCATGGATTCGAGTTTCTCGGCTTCAAGATCAAGAAGGCGAGCCGTGGATTGAGGCTGCCCGCCGGAAAACTCAGCAGTCGAGTTCAATCGGGACAGACCTATGCCTATCCTCGCGAGAAATCCGTTGAACACTTCAAGGAGCAAATCCGGCGACAAACCCGTCGGAACAATGGGGAGAGTAGTCAGGAAGTGATCACGGCTATCAACCCGATCATTCGTGGCTGGGGCAATTACTATTGCAAGGCCCACGTTCGGAGGCTCTTCAACCGTCTCAAGGGGTGGATCGAGCGCCGCATTTGGTCGCATCGACACAAGCGGTGGCGTAACACCGGATGGCGCCATCTGCCACCCGAGGTGCTGTATGGCAGGATGGGGCTGGTCAATCTGATCGCGCTGATACCTTCACTCGGAATCCGAAGAAGATGAACAACTCTTGTGAAAGCTGGACGCGGGAAAACCGCACATCCAGTTTGAGTGGCGGACGGAGGCCAGCACCGCTGTCGGTGCGCCTCCTCCGACCCGACAGCCGGTAGCGAGCCGGGGGCGGAACACCGCCCGTTGAAACGAAGACACCGGAAGTCTCGATCTGGCGAAGGGCTGAACTGGTCGGTTGGCATCCGACCACGGAAAGGCCATCGGAACCGATGACACCCGAACGGGCGAGGTCGCCGATGCGTGTCGTTCCGCTGGGAAGCATGGGATGCCTGGGGCGTGGTCTTCGGATCACGCCGTGCGGTCGGGGGCAACCCGGATCGCCTGATCGGAACCGCCGGATGCGGACCCGCATGTCCGGTGGTGTGGGACCCGTGGCTGGCTGACTAACCCTCAGTCAGTCACGGGGACCCGATTTGGTTGCTATCAATCCTTTCACTCAAGGCAGGTCGATTCGAACCAACCGCGAACTACGTCTCTGCCCCTTCATTGCGAAAACGCAAGTGACGATGCTCTTGCCATCAGGAGACCATGTGCTGTCGCCAACTATACAATTCGATCCCTCAACGTATTCGGGAAAACCGGGAATGTTGAAATGCGTCAATTGCCTTTGGTTCGTCCCATCGGCGTTCATTATCCATAATTCGGTCTTTAGCTTGGATTCAGCATCGGACATGTCCACATCCCACGCTGTGCGTTTCTCCTTC
>JBFMAA010000278.1:0-3158 GCA_040755955.1 Thermodesulfobacteriota bacterium | reverse complement strand
CGGGCTTCTCCTGTGAAAATGTGCGTTCTTGTCAAACTCACACTATCACAGCCGCGCCCGTGACGCGACACCAAAGATAACGCCGGGAATCTCAAAGGAGACTTTTGCAAGAGCCTCTAATGACGTTCCATTTCTTCTCCTGCCGAGAAGAAATCTTCAGCTCAGCAGCTTCCAGAGTGTGCAAAATGCCTTTCTCCGGTTGCGTAGAACCAACTCGCCCCGCCCTGGGCCTCCATGCGGACCGAGGAAGGTGGACGCGATTATTGGTTATGGCTCCCAGCCGCTTCTCGGGAGAAGAAGACGTTCAACCCTACGAGTAAACGGGAGTGCAGGACATGACCCCGACCATCACGACCAAGAACCCGGATTCCAGGATTTCCCTTGCGCCCGACGAGTACACGATGTGGCTTGAGCGTGTCTTGACCGGAAAGAACCAGGGCGAGCTGGTTCAGGCGTACGACATGCTCCTGACAAAGGTGAAGCGCATCGATCCGCTCACGTTGGCCGAGGAAACTGGCGGACGATACCTCGCCGAAGGAGTTCCGAGAATCTTGGTTCCCTTCCTGCATAGCTGGTTTGTCCTGACCCTGGTCCCGTACCGGGTGAAAGGTGAGCACGAGGTCGTAGACACGCTGCCGCTGAAAGTGCTCTTCCTGCAGCACCTGCTGGCAGCGGGAGAGAATCACGGGAGCGCAGTGAAGGTGATGGGGACCTGGATAGACTGCCGCAGTCTTCAGCACGGAGCAGTCTTGGGTGCGCACTTTTCCAGGTCTGTCAGCAACACGCTCGGGGCGTTCTTCTCACTGGACAGACCCACGCGGATCTCCCGGGCCATGCAGTGGGGCGGGCGGCCCGTTGACCTGGGAGAAGAGGGCTTCTTGTTCGATCTGTTCCCTCGGGTCCCTGTGGCGCTGATTCACTGGTTCGGAGACGACGAGTTCCCTGCATTCAGCAAGGTTCTCTTCGATGTCTCCGCGAGCAACTTCATGCCCACTCACGGGCTCACCGCGTTGACCGAGTTTCTGGTCCATCGCATCGTGGAGGGATAGCGAGAGGGGAAGACCCGCGCGATCTCATGGAAATGCGCTGGGGGAAAACGGCGTGACTGCGTTCCGGACAAAGTCACACAAAACCGCGGGAATGACGCCCGGCTTCGATGTGGACGGTTCGCTGGGACGCTTGGCAAAGTGGCTTCGCATTGTGGGCCTGGACGCCGAGTATCCCGTCGGCAAGCCCAGACCGGGCCGCTTCTTCGTGACCGCGCGCTCCCGAGTGATCGGACTGTGGGTCATCCAGGTGAGCGGTCGCAGCGCGGTTGATCAGTTGGCGCAGGTTCTCGCGGCCGCAGACTTGAGGGTCGATCGGGAACTGCTGTTCTCCCGATGTCTGATCTGCAATGTTCCGGTGGAGGATGTCACCGGGGAGCAGATGCTCTCATCCGTGCCCTCGGAGATTGCCGGACACATCTCCGCATTCACTGCGTGCCCTCGATGTGGGCGAATCTATTGGGCAGGCACGCACCTCACTCGCGTGCTCCGCCGGCTCGCGGAGTCGGGTTTGGGCTTCGATCCGGAAGACGAGGGTTCCGAGTGATCCCTCATGAGGACCGGACCGGCCGGTTCGCTGGAATCGGGAAGACATGATGTATCTTTCTGTAATTCTCCGTTAATCGTCTGTCTTCCTGATATGTGACATGAAAAAATGTCTCCAATTATGGAAAAAACTTATTGAAAACGATCTCGATTGGCGCTATTCCTCTCCCAGCTAAGATGGCAAGGAGGGAGAGATGACATACTTGGCAGTTCTGACCTGTTCGGTCGCAGTCCTTCTGACGGGCTCGATCTCTCATGCTTGGCTCGATCCCCAAATGGATCGGCCCGGAGCACACCGCGGGAGTGTGCAGAGTTACGCACGGCCCATGGAGGTGCGGCCGTCTGCGCACGCATACCCATCCGGCCCCAGTGCGGTGAATCGCCAATGGCAGGCCTATCAGCAGGCCCAAACACAAAGGATGAACCCGCAGCAGGCTGACCGGTCTTTTCACGTGAGAGCCCCGAAGAACCAGATCAACCAGCTCACGGATTATGGGCAACAGCGCACGGGGTACGTCGCGGAGCCGATGTACCAATACCCTCCGCATCACAATCCGTACTATTCCGAGCAGTCTCAGCGTGATATTATTGTTGAAGTCTTGGACTGGTTTCTCAGCATACCGGCGAGTGTGGTGAGCCGATTCTCTGAAGCGGGTAATGCGGGTGTGTACCCCCCGATGCCCGCGACTCATGGCTCAGGCAATGACCAGGCGTATCACCATGCCGGCTACTCGTACCAACCGTTGGATCAAGCCCGTTCCATCGTGCCTCGATCCGCGTACGAAACCGCGAGACCGCGGCAGTACGGAGGGCCACAAGACTGAACGCACGCGTTCGCCAGGCCGCTCCTGGACTCCGGGGTCGGGGCATCTTGAAACATCCGCTTAGGCCGGCACCGATACCGGTGGCTGCGACAGAGCACCCGGGAAAGACGTCACCGTATTGACGCCAGAGAGCCCTCAGTGGCCAGTGGGACAAATTGTGTAGCGTATCCCCGACGTCACGGGTGGGAGCGGCGTCTCGCCTGTCCACCAAGGTATGACGGGCAAGATCCCCGTCCCACCCGAAACCGTTCGGAGCCACGGCTCAGGGTCGGGACTCATGTCGCTCAGGAATACGCACCCGATCTGCGCCGTAGAGCACTGATACCAATGCGCGTTCTGAGGAGTGACTCCAGCCTCCGGATGGGACAGGCATCTTGCCTGTCATCCTGTGGGTCACCTCACCTGTTTGAAGTAGCATTGGTATGAGTCCTCGTTTGCAAATACGGTCGCGGATTCTTCAGCAGCCTGACCAGGGGAACGCTGGAGATCTGACAAGATATTCTCCCGCAAAGAACGCAAGACCGCAAAGGAAGAGCGAATTCCTTGGCGCGCTTTGCGAAAGTCGGTCTCTTCGGGGCCAAATGCCTGACCGCATTTCGGAATGGCACAACGTGGTATAGTGCCACGCGTTGAGAATTGCGGGAACTTTCACCCTCCCCTAACCCCTCCCATCAAGGGCTGAGCCTTACCCAGATGGTAGGCCGCTGGACACCGAGGGATCGGGGAGTTGTGGGACGATTAA
>JBFMAA010000277.1:0-3258 GCA_040755955.1 Thermodesulfobacteriota bacterium | reverse complement strand
ACTTTCACCCTCCCCTAACCCCTCCCATCAAGGGAGGGGAATAGCAAGCCCTGTCGCCTAGTGGTTGTAGGGAAGGGAGAGTGGGTTTGTGTCTACTTTCACGGTCCCGCGAATTTCAAAGCGCGCGACTGTAGCGGACCGTCGCACATCGACTCGGCAGGAAGGCAAGTACGGGCTTCCTCCTACAAGACCTGTCCTGCGCTCAGGAATGCCCAAGGTGGCGGCGGCACCACCGCATTCCGGGAGAATCTGCGTGGCTCGGAACATCTTGACAATCCTTATGCTCGTCTGCTGTTGGGCGTGCACTCCTAGCTGTGCCACCGGACCGCCTCTGAATACACTCGCCAGTGGCGACGAGATCTGCCTGAGACCAAAAATAGAGGTCTATGAAGACAAGACAGGCACGGAAACAATCGAAAGCGTCCAGTCGAAGGGGTTCGTGCCGAGCGTGCAGGCAGTGCCGAACTTCGGACACAGCCGGTCCGCGTACTGGTTCAGGCTGTCCGTAACAAATCCTGATCCCAAACCACGTGCATCATATCTTGAGATTGAGAATCAGTGGCTCGACGTCATCGCATTCTTTGTGACATCCGAGGGGAAGACCGGTTTCCGACCCTACCGTGCCGGCGCGATGGTCCCCTTCGATGACAGGGTTCCCGGGAAGCGTGGTCCGGACCTGAGACTTCAACTCGGCCCTCATGAGACCAAGACGATCTTTGTCCGAGTGCAATCGCAAAGCGCGATCAGGGTGCCTTTCCGTCTTCTCGGCGAAGAAGCGTATCAGCGCACCAAACGGGATACCTCGCTCGTGCTGGGAATCTTCTACGGGATTATGGGATTCCTTATTGTGTACAATGTGTTCGCATGGTCGATTCTGAAACAACGGGCGTACCTCTACTACATTCTGCTCCTTGTCTTCATCTCGGTCTTCCAATTGGCCTGGGATGGCCTCGTCCCTCGCGTCTCGGTATTCGGCCGTCCGGAAACACTGTTGCATCTTTTCACCGGGGCCTTCGCGTTTGCGCGCATATGCAATATTCTGTTCATCTCTTCATTCATGGACGCGAGACACAAGTACCCCGTACTCTACCGCATTCTGGACGTCCTTTTGGTGGCTGCACTGGCTCTTGCCGTTCTCTACCTGGTCAATTTCTACGTGGGCAATTATCTTATGCTGATGTTCGGTCCCTTTCTTGCCTTCGCCCTGACGGTCACGCTCGGAGTGATGTGGTACCTTGGCGAACCTCATGCCCGGTATCTGTTTCTCGGGCATGTGCAGTTTCCATTGACGGCCGCGGTGGTTGCCGCAAGCCTGGTAGGGATCTTGCCGTTCCATCCGTTGGTTCCGCAACTGAGCAAGGCCGCGTACATCTGGCAAGGGATCTTCTTCTCCTTGGCTTTGGCCGACAGATTCGCGTTAATGCAAAAGAATTTCCGGCAGACGCTGGAAACGACCGTGGCAGAGCGTTCCGCGGAGCTTGTCGCGGCCAACCGGGATCTGGAGAGCGAGATCGCCGAGCGGAAGCGAACGGAGGAAGCACTCAGGCATGCAAAGGAAGCCGCTGAATCGGGAGCCCGCGCCAAGTCCGAGTTCCTTGCCAACATGAGCCACGAGATCCGCACCCCCCTGAACGCGATCGTAGGGATGACCGGTCTGCTCTTGGATTCGGATCTGACCAAGCCCCAACGGGAACGCGCGGAAGTCGTGAAGTCCGCGGCAGATACGCTTCTTGTCCTGGTGAACGACGTGCTGGACCTGTCGAAGATCGAGGCCGGACGGCTGGAGCTGGAAGAGATCGACTTCGATGTCAGAGCATTGGTGCAGGGCATCGCATCGTTGTTGACCGAAAAAGCAACGAGTAAAAAGCTCGTCCTCAATTGTTCCGTAAGTGATCGTGTTCCCCGGTATCTCCGGGGTGATCCCAACCGACTGCGTCAGATCTTGCTCAATCTGGGCAACAATGCACTGAAATTCACCAATGAAGGCGGAATATCCATCCACGCTGACGCTCGAGATCCGCTTTCCGACGAGGCCGTCATACATTTCTCCGTGGCGGACACAGGCATCGGCATACCTCCGGACAAGTTGACCACCGTATTTGACCGTTTCTCGCAGGTAGATTCCTCGACCACCCGGAAATACGGAGGCACAGGGTTGGGGCTGGCCATTTCTTCACAACTTTGCAAGGCCATGGGCGGAGAAATGTGGGCGGAAAGTGAACACGGCAAGGGGAGCACCTTCTACTTCATCGCGCGTTTCAGGCCAGGCAGCCCCATGGCGCAAACGGATTCGGCAGAACCGACCCGGTTGCCCACAACCGTTGATCCCACGGGCTTAAAGGTCCTCCTGGTCGAGGATAACGTATTCAACCGGGCCGTGGCGATCGAGCTCTTGAGGAAACAGGGGTGTATCGTTGAGGTTGCCTCAAACGGAAGGGAGGCCGTGGAGGCGTACGAATCGGGAGGCTTTGACATCATCTTGATGGATCTTCAGATGCCCGAAGTGGATGGATTCGAGGCCACCAGGATGATCCGTGCCCGGGAGACCTCGGGCAGAATTCCTATCATAGCCCAGACAGCCCATGCGTTCGCGGAAGACCGAGAGCGATGCCTTCAGGCAGGCATGGACGAACATATTTCAAAACCCATCAGAGCCGGTGAATTGGCCGCAATGTTGGTACGCTTCGCGCCTGAGGCCACGCGTGGACATCGTGCCGGAGAACGCGCTCGTGAACGAACCCCACAGGCGGAGCCTCCGCCCGTCGATCTTGAGGTGTTCGACCTCGAGGCGCTCAAGGACCGTGTCGGTGGGGACGAAGAGACGCTTTCCGAAGTGGTCCGCCTCTTCCTTTCCCACACTCCGACGCTGGTAGAAGATGTGCGCTCTGCCGCCCGGGCCGAAAACTGGGGACTGCTGCGCAAACTGTCGCATGGCCTCAAGGGTGGGGCCGCAACGTTCGGCGCGACGCGGTTGGCTGATCTTGCGGCTCGCATAGAGCACATGGCCGAACGGTCTCTCAAAGAAGATCTGGGGCCACTGGTCTCTCAATTGGACGCGGAGTTTCGCACGCTGCGCCAATGGGTTGAGAAGCTCGGATTCCGTGACGAAGATGGGTCGTCGAGTCCTGACACCGGACCGCTTTCCGAAAGGTAGATTTCCGGGGGGAATCCCCTTTATCAGGGAGTCTTCCGAGGGAAACCCTTTATCAGAAAATGCGCTTCCCGGGGGAAGGAACTTCTTGCAAGAAGTTCCTTCCC
>JBFMAA010000276.1:0-3321 GCA_040755955.1 Thermodesulfobacteriota bacterium | reverse complement strand
CGGTCCGCATGAAGACCGATGGCGGGCCAGTTTGTTCTACGCAAACGACGAAACGCGCGTGGCGTTCTCCCAGAGCTACTGAACTGAAGATTTCTTCTCGGAAAAAGAAGAAATCGAAGGTTATTAGTAAAACGCCCCTTCCCCCAGAAATCCCATTTCCCTACTACGTTTGCGGTCACGTATCCCGGGGTTCGGCAATCCATGACCTCATCGCGGGCAGGTGAGTCTTCTCCCATTCTTCCGAGATCCGGAGACCAAGGAAATACCGAAACAGGTCATCCACGGCTTCCATCGCCTCCTCGATCAGGGAGACCTTTTCCAGGAAAGCGACTTCCACTCCTTCCTCTTCGGCCATTTCTCCCTGAGGCAGAATGGGTGGGGTTCGCAATGAGCCGAACGATAACCACGTCCCCTTCACCACCATGGCGAATTCGTTTTCCGAGGGTTTGATCAAGACGCGAGTTTCCTCGATCTTCTTCCCTTCTCTGAGCGCGGCAATCCCTTCTCTCATACGGGACTGCTCGCCCTTGACCATGACGGTTTGGGGGGTGTCCGAACCGGAGAGGTCAAGCTTCATCTGGTCCATGAAGTGCACTTCGATGGTTTTGTTGCCGGAGATCTCGATTCGCCCGCCGGACTGCTCGGACCGGAACCAGAGCCAGGTGAGGAATTCACGACCCAGAAAAGCCTTTTCCGCAAGAATGTCCAGAAAATCCATAGTAACGATCCGCTCCTACAAGGCACCGCGACGATTGCACAAAGAGAAAGACCTTTTCTCGCAAAGCACGCGAAGAACGTCAAGGAGTCTCTCTTCTCCTGTGCGTTCTCTGCGAGAGAACATTCTTCTCAATTCTCACCATTGTCTGTCGGGACGCGGGAAGAGAGGTCCATTTTTCTCCGCCCCCTTCGCTCCCCAAGAGACCATGACCTGCGGCGACCAGCGGGAGCCGCAACCAAATTCGCGTTCACCTTTCTCGGTCCGCATGCAAACCGATGGCGGGGCGAGCTGGTTCTACGCAAACGAAGAAGGGAAAGTGGCTTTTTCCCAGAGCTTCTCAACTGAAGATTTCTTCTCGAGAAGATAACAAGTCGAACGTTATTAGTAAAACGCCCCTTCCCCCAGCGCAATCACCCAGGATCACCCGCAGGTCACTCGGAGCCCTTACCCCAGTAGCATTCCGAGCAGTCGGATACTTCCCAGCCTTTCAAATTCGCGCATTTGTCGGCATCCATGTAATCGCACAGCCGGCTTTCCGGGCCGCATTTGCACACGTCTCGACAGCACAGTACCGGGGTCTTCTGAGACATAAGCACCGCGGGGGCGGAAACCACCCATAGCAGAACAAGCACGATCAACCAGAAACGTTTCATCCATATCCTCCCGAGTTTGCCCAAGAAGTCCCAGGACATATGCTTAAGCTCCGATCCCCTACCCATAACATGTCCGACGCACCCGGGCAAGTGGCGTTAACCCCAGAGCGCGTAAGTTACCGTAACGATGAGCAGGCTCAAGGTGCGAAGGCCCTGGCTCATAATGAGAAGCTCGGTTGCCAGCCCCAGGGAGAAAATCCCTGCATGGGTCGGCAGTTGATGCCTGACGGCTCGGACCGGAGCCGCCGCGATAGTTCCCAGCACGAGGGCGACCGCAGTCTGCTTCACGGACAGAGCCCCGGCCTCGATCAGCGCGCCCCCCGCGGCAAAACCCGACGTGAATTCCGCTGCTACAGCGAAGATCACAACGCTCGCGGCCTCAATCGGAAAGAAATCCACGGAAACCCAACCTGCCAACAGGTTCCGCAGCCGAACAAATACTCCCCATTCCGCAGCCAGAAAGACCATGACATAGATAGGCACGCTGTACATGAGAAGCCTCAGGAACCTGCTCCGGAATTTGCCCACGATCTCCCGTCCCAATCGCGTTGCACGAGGTGGTTTCTTCTTGGCCGGTTCAGCGGGCCCTTCGGACGCGGCGGGCAACACCACCCTGGCCACGAGGAGCGTTCCAGTACTCCTTACGCACGCGGCGAGGAAACCGATGGCCAGATAGATCAGACCGGCCTGACCCGCAAGGGACGAGACAATGAAGAACGTCGTCGGCAGATGCACCAGGTACATCGGCAGGCCGTTGCAGGTCAGGTAAGCCAGGGTAAGCTCCCGCCTCGAAATCTTCCCCTCACGGTGCGAACCCATGAGCAAGGTGTTGGAGACGATCCCCGAAACAAAGCTCGCCACAAAGGCTGCGCCGCTTGGCTCCCGAAAATGTCCCCACCGAGTCACCGGGCGTACCCAGCCGGCAAGTCGCCCGGTCCACCCGGTGCTCTCTATGATCTGCCCCACGAGGAGACCGATTGCCAGAAACACCAGCATCCTTAACAGAGGGTAGACCAGCCTGGTTCCGAGGCGTTCCGGAGGAACCGACACTCCGCCGATGCCCACCAGACTCAACACCAGCCAGGTCACGGCAACACACGTGAGCAGGATAGGCACGCCCACGGAGACTACTTTTCCGGACCGTCTCATGGAAACGCGATTTCCGGGTTCGCCGCCCCCTCGTATGCCGTCGGAGGCTGGCACTTTTTCCTGATTTGTGGTGGTTGCCCCGGGGAATGGAGATTCTTTCTGCATATAGGGACTATAGCAGCGCTCCCGTGGGCGGGCAAGTCGAGCGAAGTAGGACTTGCATTGACCACGAGTTGGCACTATCCTGGGACCTTCTTACGGAAGACCACTGTACGCAACGAGTGCCGAAATGAAGATTGTCACAATATTGGGCAGTACCGGGGCCTTCTACCGTCTTGTCGACGAGATCTGGGCCGGACCGTACCCCGACAGAATTATGATCCCGCGACTCGTCGAACAAGGGGTGCGAACGTTCGTCAATCTGACCCGGTGGGATGAGCGACTCCTCCGCTTCATGAGAGCGTACAAGAAACATCTCCCGAACGGCACTAAGCATCTCAACTTCCCTCTGTGGACCTATTCCCTTCCTCCTGTCGAGCAGATGCTCCACATAGTCGACGCGGTGGAGGGCCACTCGCCGACATACCTCCATTGCAGGCACGGGCTCGACAGAACCGGGGTCACCGCGGTGCTGATTCTCATGAAACGGGGGATGGCTCTCCAGGAAGCCCTGGAACATATCGCCACGGCAAGGGGAAATCAGCCTCAACCGTCGCCCAGGAACAACTATCACTTCCGATACTTGGCCAACGCCGCCAAAATCCTGGCAAAGTGACGCAATATCCCAGAAGTTCCGAGGAACTATTCCGGGGGAAACCCTTTCATCAGAAAATGCGATTTGGGGGGGGGGGGGGGGGGGGG
>JBFMAA010000275.1:0-3343 GCA_040755955.1 Thermodesulfobacteriota bacterium | reverse complement strand
GATTCGATGGTAGCGTCAATCCGCGCGATGATTTGGTCGTTGAATTCTTGTCCGCATACGAGCATGCCCCCCTCTTATCACTGGACACTGACGGTGTCCAGCAAAAAAATGTGGGGCAGGCTCAGTTGATAGTAGGGGGGGCACGGCTGTTCTTTCCCCGCGGCAGTCTGCGGTTTGCATGTGCGTTGAACCAACCTTCCCCGGTGGGGGAACGCGAGCTAGCCACGCAAGGCCGACGCGATTATTCGCCCCGCCTCCCAGCCGCCGTGGGCGCGTTTTATACCAAGTCGCTTTCCGAAAACTCTTAGAACATCGGTTGGTCATCCAAAGACATAACGCCAATCCAGCGACAGACAACTCACCAATGTTTCAAACGCTCTTGCTGGAGGGCCCTTCTTTTGACAAGGGGGCGTCCCGAAATCTTACTTGACGGTACGCAGATTGGTATTAGATGTCTGGAGCCCTAACGACCGAACTCCGGCCACAGCTTCAGGCAGGGGAGCACAACCGAGTAGTCGTCAGACCATGGCACAGCCGCCCGGTCCCGAGGCGGCGCATACCAATGATTCTTCCTGCGCAGACACGCGAGCCGCTCCGGCTGCATCGCCATCACGACCCATGTGGAGGGTAAGGCTCCGGATTTCAGTTCGCGCGTCGAGATGAAGCGCGTCTCACCGCCAAGCACGGCGAGGTTCCGGTCCTCGCCGAGGCTCGCCAGAATTCCGGACAGCCCCAAGTATCTGTTGGTGGTGTGAAATACCAGGATGCCGTCCGGGGCTAGCTTCGCCAGGTAGGTGTCAAGGGCCTCCCGTGTGAGAAGGTGCACTGGAATGGAATCCGAACTGAACGCGTCAAGCACGATCACATCGAAGAAGTGTGCTGGCGCTTCAGCCAGCTTGAGCCTCGCGTCTCCCAGGACGGTCTCGACCCTTGCCGGGCATTGGGACAGATACGTGAAATATTCCGTGTTTCTGGCGAGTTTCAGGACTGCGGGGTCTATCTCGAAAAATGCCCAGTGATCCCCGGGCCGTCCGTAGGCTGCTAGGGTCCCCGCGCCCAACCCCGCAACGGCCACTCGCAGACCCGTGCGGGTCCGGTGCGCACATTCGAACACATCGCCCACAGGTCCTTCTCGAACGAAGTACGCGTCCGGTTCCCGACTTCGGGAGATGGAGCGACTTTGGCCTCCATGCATGGTGTTGCCGTGAATGAGCTCGTATCTGTCCAGGGTCCGATTCACGCGTACCTGGAGCACTCCGAAGAAGTTCCGTTGCGCATACAGCATTTCTTGAGCTTGATTTCCCGTGACCAGGCCGGCACACGCGCCTCCGATGATCAGCGCGGCCAGGCCGAGCGCAAACCGCACGGACCGAGCCCTGCACATGTAGACCCCGACCCCTCCGACGAATCCGATCACAAGAGACACTGCGTGCAGAGAGTCTGGAGTGTGGGTCTTTGCCGCGTGCAGGGCCAACGTCAACGCGAAAAGCAAGACCACGGGCAACAAGAAGTCCAGTATGGGCTGAAAACGATCCCGTATATGGCGGTGATTCGTGGGCACCAGGAACCCGGCGATCACCATACCGAGCGGATATTCGACTATCCCGGTGAACAGGATGGGAGCTGCCAGCACGTTGAACAGCCCACCGAGGACTCCGCCGGCAGCGATGCACAGGTAAAACACCGTGAGTCTGTGTTCTTCCGGACGCATTCCGAACAGCTCTCCGTGGCAGGCCATGGAAACGGCAAACAGTCCGGCGAGATCGACGGGCACTAGCAGCAGAATGTTCTTCACTCCCATCCAGTGGACCGTGACCACCACCACAACCAGAACCAACGGGGTCCATGAGCTTACCACCGCGTGCGGGAACAGTGGGCGGCGACTGAACACCAGCACGAACGACCACAAATACACTGACAACGGCGCCACCCACAATAGGGGAACTGCCGCGATATCCGTAGTCAGATGTGTGGTCACGCTTTGAAGCATACTGGACGGCACTGCGGCATAGACGACCCACCGCCACCATTGGGAGACAGGAGTGTGGCTTGAAGGGCTCGAACCCTTTGTCAGAAGGTCTTCCGGGGGAAACCCTTTTGAAAAGGGGTTGTCCCCCGGACCCCCTTCCGAAAACTCTTGAGATATTGATTGGTTCTGACCATCTACGGAGTGCTTGGGATGTGGGGCGGTGACTTTCAGGTGTGGCGGTAACCCCTCGCGGTCATGGTGATTATGCAGAGACGGCAATTCCCAGGCTCGCACCAGTAGGCCGGCAATGGCTATGAGTACTGTGGTACCCAGATACGCGAAGCTCCAGGCTTGACCCTGCGATATCAGAGTGAGATTCGGTTCCATAATTAGCGGATAGCCGAGCAACCCCACAAGACTTCCCATACTGCTCGCCGCATACAAGAAATACGGGCCTCCGGTTGCGGAGGTCCGAGCGTACCACACTTGCAAGAGGGGGGCGGTGGCCGACAGTATTATGCACGGCAGTCCCACGGTGAACGTCAACAGACGAAGCAGCGAAGCGGTGGGATACGACACCTCCGCGCTCGTTGAGGTCGCGGGCAGAGAGATCTGCAGGCACGACCAGCCGATCACCATCAAGGCGAGATGCGCGCCGACCTGGAAGCGCGGCCCGACGAATTTCGCCTGCAAGTGGGCATACAGATAACCCAGCAAGAGGCAACCCTGAAAGAACACCAGGCACGTGTTCCAGACCGCGGGGGCTCCTCCGAACCACGGAAGCAGTTTCTTCCCCATCAGAGGCTGCACCCAGAATAGGAGCATCGCGGCTGCCGCCAGGCTTGCGGAGAACACCTGCCCGATGAGAAGATCTCTGACGCGACGTCCTGGCAGGGACTCACTCATGCGAACTCGCTTTCAGACGGGTAAGATTTCCGATCCGGCTTCCTCAAGATACCGGCGCGGTGCAAGGATCACAAGCCCGTCGAGAAACCTGTTCCGGGAAGGTCTAAGGATGAAGACATATCGAAATTCAGAGGTGCCGGCGGGAACGCTCACTTGCCTGACCAACGCGCAGAGGTATGTAGCGCATCCGTATGCCGGAATCCGCCTTGACGGGCAGGTCCATTCGTCATATGAAACACCAGGAGTATCATGGGAACTCCCTTTGCATCGGCTTTGAGGCTACCACTGGGGGAATGAGGCCGGCTTGGCTCCAACGTGGGCGGCTGAGAGCGGCTATGCCTGTTCTTAGTGTCCGTCTCAAAATAAGGGTCGCACTCTCCGAGCCTGGGACGTTAGAGATTGCGTCCGTCGCCCCCGCCCAAGCCGGAAGCCCCGCACTCCGGCGGGGCCGGGGTCCCCGCGTTGGGC
>JBFMAA010000274.1:0-3368 GCA_040755955.1 Thermodesulfobacteriota bacterium | reverse complement strand
CGCAAGGCAAAAGGAAAAGGCAAGGAGGGTCCGGCCGAGGCGCCGCAGTGCGGACCGGGCCAGAAGGATCAGTTCGATCCGGCCCAATGCCCCCAGAATTTTCCCAATAAAATGAGGTGAGAGCCATTCGGCGGACCAGGGAAGCAAAAGGGCACGCAAGACCTGCCGTCGGGACGCATATATAGTTCTGTATGCTGTCCGTACGCAGTAACAGTTGTTAATCCAGCGGGTTAAAGTCCCGTCCGGGGAGTTGTCCGTTCACCCCGGTAGTTCAAGGGAGCGGCGTCTGAGTAATCAGGGGTCGTAAGTTTCCAATTGGCAAAGCAGCAGGCCGTAATGCAAATGAACCTGGACGTAGCCTCGTTATACTCAACCGAAGATGCCGACCCGGTGGACATACGGGGAAGGCCGAAGCGCAGGGGTCTGGAAAACGGAATAGGCCCATGCGGTCTTCCGGGGTAGCAGGGGCGGCATGTTGCGGAGGATTAGCAGCTCAGTGCTGGAGGCCCGGAGTGGTGATGCGTGAGGAGTATCAACCGGCGTGTATAAGGAGACGAAATCACGCTGGGTCATGCCGGGAGTCGGAGGGGTTCATAGTACCGTTTGAGGGTAAGGGACAACAAAACCCGGCCCGAGGGAAGGGACCCTGCTTTGTTCATGCAACCAAAGAGCGGAGGATAGGGGGATTGCAGAAATGCTAACGACCCCGGAGAATATCAGGACGCTGCAGAGGAAGCTCTACCGCAAGGCCAAGCAGGAACCAGCTTGCCGCTTCCACGCCTTGTACGACAAGGTTTATCGGGCAGACATCCTCAGTCATGCCTATGCCCTTGTCCGCGCCAACAAAGGGGGTGCCGGTATCGACGGCGTTACCTTCGTGGCCATCGAGGAACAGGAAGGGGCGACCGCATTCGTTGCGGATCTAGCGGAAGCAGTGAGAAACAGGACGTACAAACCCGCTCCGGTGAAACGGGTGATGATTCCGAAGAGCGACGGCAGTAAGCGTCCTCTGGGCATCCCGACGATCCGGGATCGGGTGGTGCAGATGGCCACGAAACTGGTCATCGAGCCGATCTTCGAAGCTGACTTTTGTGCCACCTCATACGGATTCAGGCCGAAAAAGTCGGCCCAAGACGCAGTCGATGACGTAGCACAGGCTATGATTACCGGTTATAGCGAAGTCATCGACGCCGATCTTTCCAAGTATTTCGATACCATTCCGCATGCCAACCTCCTGGCGGTGCTTGCCGAACGCATTTGTGACGGTGCAATTCTGCACTTGATCAAGATGTGGCTTACGGCGCCGATCATGGAGATGGACAAGGATGGGACGAAACGGAATGTCGGCGGCGGCAAGGGCAATCGGAAAGGGACACCGCAAGGCGGGGTTATCTCACCGCTCCTGGCCAATCTCTACCTGCACATTCTGGACAGGATCTGGGAAAGGCGAGGATTGCAACAACGGCTGGGTGCCCGTCTTGTCAGATATGCTGACGACAGTGCGCCACGAAGGCGCACGGGAGGACGCAAGTCCTCCGTGCAGCCATGCTGCACAAGAGATGAGGGGAGGCCCCTCGAAGTCGCTGTTCAGGCGGAGGCTTCAAACCACCTATTGCTGCTGCGTTTAAGAGACGTGGTGGTGAGCGAGTTAGGAAAAGGTCCCGCTCGACGGGATCAGGTAAGGACCGTGGAGTCGAACGAGAGTGAACCGTTGATGACGTGTCGAAAGCGTAGGGATGACGTCGAAACCGGAGGGAGTCGTTACTCCGGGACAAGTCTGGGAGGTGCCTGATTATGGCCCAGGCGGCGTCCGGCATGAAGGCGGCGAGAATGCGGTCCGGGCTCTTGTGCGGAACGTGGGAACCTGTCACCTCGATGTCAAGGGAGAAGCGCAAGTGGAAGCCCCATGAGCGTGAGAGTACCGATGCGAGGTACAGGGACGGAGCAACCCGTAGTAGCGTCGAAGGTGCTGTAATGGCATCGGAGCCAAGGGGTTGCCCTATCCGGCCTGAAGCGAAGGTGCAACCCGCAAGGGGAGGACGCCTTTGAGTCAGGCGAAGCCATTTCCCATCACCAAAAGCCAGGTGTGGGAAGCCTATAAACGAGTAAAAGCCAACAAGGGTGGGGCAGGCGTGGACGGTCAGACGTTGCAGGCGCTTGAGGAGGACTTGGGAAACAACCTCTATAAGCTCTGGAATCGCCTGGCCTCCGGGAGTTACATGCCCCCGCCGGTCAGGCGGGTGGAGATCCCGAAGGCGAACGGAGGCATCCGGCCGCTGGGGATACCCACGGTAGCCGACCGGGTGGCCCAGATGGTGGTCAAGCAGGCCTTGGAACCGGAACTGGAGAGGCATTTCCATCCGGATTCTTACGGCTATCGGTCGGGCAAATCGGCGCATCAGGCGATTGGGCAGGCGCGGGAGCGGTGCTGGCGCAGCGATTGGGTTGTGGACCTCGACATCAAGGGTTTCTTCGACAATATCGACCATAACTTGTTGATGCGTGCGGTACGCCACCATACCCGGGAAAAGTGGGTACTGCTCTACCTCGAACGATGGCTGACAGCGCCGGTGCAGTTGCCGGATGGGACGCTCCAGGAACGAACGAAAGGCACCCCGCAAGGGGGAGTCGTGAGTCCGCTCCTGGCGAACCTGTTCCTGCACTACACCTTCGATGCGTGGATGCAGCGGCACTATCCGCACATTCCGTTCGAACGGTACGCCGATGATGCGGTCTGCCACTGCCGGACCAGGGCAGAGGCCGAACATCTGAAGCAGGCGTTGGAACAGCGTTTTGTCGACTGTGGGTTGGAGTTGCATCCTGAGAAAACAAAGATCATCTACTGCCAAGACGATGATCGGCGTCAGGACTATCCCGTTAACAGCTTCGATTTTCTCGGGTACACCTTTCGTCCCCGACGTTCGAAGAGTCGGCGGGGGAAGTACTTTGTCAACTTCAGTCCAGCCGTCAGCAACAAGGCTGCGAAGGCGATTCGACAGGAAGTCCGGAGTTGGAAGCTGCCGTTGCGCAGCGACAAGTCACTGGAGGACCTGGCACGGATGTTCAATGCGGTCATACGTGGCTGGGTCAACTATTACAGCGCCTACTATAAGTCGGCGCTGTATGGGACCCTGCGGCATATTGACCGCAAACTCGTTCGGTGGGCGACTCGCAAATTCAAGAGCTTGCGGGGCCACAAACGGCGTGCGGAACACTGGCTGCAGCGCATTGCGCGGCGGCAACCGGGGCTGTTCGCACATTGGCCGCTGTTGAATGGGCAGGCTGGGTAGGAAGAGCCGGATGAGCGGAGACGTTCACGTCCGGTTCCGTGAGCACCCGAGGGGGCGGTTCCCTCGGGTGACTCGACT
>JBFMAA010000273.1:0-3380 GCA_040755955.1 Thermodesulfobacteriota bacterium | reverse complement strand
TCGTTCTCCGCCCCATGGGATCGATGGTCGCCGACACGTATCCGTCGTTCGAGTACTCGTACCGGGTGACCCGTTGCGCTGGATCGGTAACGGTCTCAACCTGGCCACGGCTGTTTCTCGTGTAGGTCGTCCGTCTACCGAGTTGATCGGTCGTCGAGATCAAGTTGAGAGCGCCATCGTACTGTCTGAGCTCTCGAGTTCCGTCCGGGTGGACGACGGCGGTTATGAGACCGGTCGCGGGATCTCGTTCGACCGTGGTGAGCTTTCCAGATGCCGATTGATACGAATCAAGATGTCCGTCCGAACCGTAGGCCCAGGTTTGCGTGGTGCCGTCCGATTTGACGTGAGACGTTACGCGTCCGATGCGATCCCGCATGAGGGTGATGGAGGCTCCGTCTGGATGCGTTGTCTTGACCAACGATCCACCCTCGGAGAGTTCGTACTCGGTTACGTGGCCCATGGCATCGATGTAGCGACGAGTCTGTGCCGTGGGATACTCGATCCGTTCGACCGTGGCTCGACCGTCTGAGGATGTCTGTCGGATCTCTATGACTTGTTGGGTCTCTAGGTCGTATGTGAAGTCAGTGCGATCCCCGGTCGGATGCTGAATCCGCGTCAGGATCCCTGTCGCAGGCTCGTATCCGTATGAGGTCGTGATTCCCCGCACATCCGTTGTCGTGGCTAGTCTCTGATCGGGTGTGTAGGTGTAGAAGCACTTGTGCCCAGCCTTATTGGTGAGACTCCTGATGAGACCTCCGGAGACCTCTATCTCCAGTCGACCACCGAAGGGGTCTTCCAGGCTCACAAGGTCTCCAGATGGAGAATACCCGAGCGTAATGGTGTTGGCGTTCGCATCGGAGTAGGAGGAAGGCTTCCCATCAGGTCGGTAGCGAGCAACCACTCCTGTACGGTACCGAACGACCCAAGTGCCGTCCGGTTCGTGCCGGATCGTGGCTCCTCCAATCGAAGGAGGGTTCCATCCACCGGAGGAGTTTCTCGGGAAGACCAGCTCGAATCCTTGGGCATCGGTGATGACCACTCCCTGAGTTCCTCTGTCCTCGATGTATTCCTCGAAAGTGTGGGACCACCCGATACCGAGCTGTCCTTTTCGCGTACGACTGCTGATGTACGTCCGCTGAAACACGATCATTCCGTCAAGAATGGGCCAGGCAATGTCGTTGAACGCCTCCATCAGGTCCCCGCTCGATAGATTCACCGGGTCACTGATTACGGAGGGATTCTTGCCCCCTTGCGTAGAGTTGTCGGTTCCCAGTCTGCATCCACATGGCGAGCAGACAGCTAGTAGTGAGCCTTCCTCTGGCGAGGGATAGGGCATGGCCGAACAGAGTTTTTCTCCGAGTACTGGTCCGCACGTGACCTTCAGGCGCTTGTCTGAGACGACCACGATTCCTTGAGTCGTTGCTGAACAGCTCGGAGAGGAAGAGACCTTCAGTGTCACCTGGTACTGGCCACCCTGGAGGGTCAGATCCAGTTTGCTTTGATTGGGAAGGTTGGTGGGAAGAGAGGTGCAGGACGTGGCTTTTCTGCAGGTGATCGTCCATTCGTAGTTCAGTGCGGAGGCACCTTCATCCGCACCTTCGAGTTTGCTTGCGGACCCATCGAGAGTGAACGACGTTCCTTTCTCCGAGTACTCTCCTCTGAGGGCCTTCATCTTGGCCACTGGCTTGGTGACCCTGAAGGAGTGCATCGCGAGAGGGCTCTGACGACCGCAGGGATGAGTCGCCTGGAGCGTCACCTCGTACTGGCCTGGGGCGAGTAGCTCCGTGAAACTCAGAACGCCGCTTTTCTCGATCGGCTGAGCGTTCGGATCGCCCAGAGGCTGGATCTTCCAGGTGACGTTGAGGGTGCTCGACCCATTGGGTGGCTGATCCACCTCGCCCTGAAAGGGGACGTCTGTGGCGGTGGTGGTCGCGCAGAGGGCTGCTCCATCCTGGGGCTGTAGGATTCTGGCCTGCAGCCACTCTGGGCACGGTGGTCCGTTGCCATTACCATCACCATTCCCGTCGCCATCGCCGTTGCCGTCACCATCCCCGGGACATTCCTCCTTCGAGGAGATGGTGTAGAGGATAGTGATATGGGAATAGACTACTGACCATTGAGGTAGCATGTCTGGGTGACACGGTTGGGGTCGAACCCAGCAATTCAGTGTGTCGGTGATCATCTTGACGTGGAGGGTGTAGTCCAGTCTGCACTGGCCATATTCACCCTCGTAGGGGCAACTGCCCCACGGACCACTGTTTTCGAGGTCCTCGTGAAACTGGGGTCCGCACCCCTCGACGCACACACCGGAGAGTTCGAAGGTGGTGTCTTGATTCTGAGGTGCTGGATCGGGAGTACAGCCGCTGCTGGAGGAGGTCGCGTTGAGCGTCCGCACCCCAGGGGTTGCAGCTTGTTGAACTTGGGACCCGGTCTTGGGCGATGAGACCGAGAACTCCAACTGGTATGTGATCTGTCGGAACTCAAGGGTGTCGACGTCCTGAGGAGAACGTGGGTTACGAGTCGCCGTGACGCGAATCCCGTGTAGGTCAGGAAGAGGACTCGCTCCTGTACGAGGGAGGGGTGGTTGGCCGTAGCGATGGGATACTCCGGTTCGTGAGTCGGCAGTGGAGTTGGTCAAGGAGAGAACCAGATCTGGTCCCTTCCCCTTTCCGGTAATGGTCAAACTGGAAAGGGCAGCGACATGGAAACCTATGGGAATGGTGGGCTGCCCCTTGACGGTGATCCTGGTAGTGGAATCCCAGGGTAGAGTCTGGGGAAGGACGGGCCCGGGGATGAGCTTGGAGTCTTCGATTCCTCCCGTGGCACACGACCCTGTCCAGGTCTGGTAGCCCGGTCCGGAAGCCAACCGGGTGAGGCGGATCCTCATCACGTTGATGACGTGGGCGTACTTTCCGGTGGTGGGAAGTTTCGAACAGGAGATGGGGGGATCGATGACGAGAGGATGGTCGAGCTTGAATGAGGCCCCAGTCTGAGCGAGGGAGGGACCCGTCGAGAGGCCGATCAGAACGATGACCAGAATGAGCGAGAGGACCAGTCTCATCACCCCACCGACCCTTTCAGATGTCTACCGAACGAGAATCTCCGGATCCTTGCCCCTACCGACCGAGGGGGCCCTATATCCGCAGGGCGTAGCACCACCGCCCGCCGTTACCGTGGTCCGCCGACATCGATCATCGAGATCAACATCCCCCCACTTATTAAGGGCCCCCCCCGAGACACTTTTTGGCGACCCGCGATGGTGCTACCGGCGCTCTAGATCAGCCTTTCGGGACTTCTGAAATTTTTTGAAGATTTTTTTTGAGGCCCCGGAGTCGTTTCGCCAGTCGGGCGAAGCCTCGGTCTTGGAGCTTCCGTACCGT
>JBFMAA010000272.1:0-3383 GCA_040755955.1 Thermodesulfobacteriota bacterium | reverse complement strand
TTGGCCAATTCCGCGGTGCTGTAGCTCCCATCGGAATCGACCCCGTCAAAGACGCCGCGGTTACCCTCTATGACGGCGACCTGCTTGCCAAGCGATTGCTTCAGGAAGGAGGCCCGCACGACTTCTGCGTCAAACAGGTACGAGTCGAGATTGTGGCAATCGCTCTCCGCAGCAAGCCCAAGCCACCCGGCATCTATGTAATCAGGGCCCTTCTTGAACGCCGCGACTGACAGACCTCGCTGCTGCAGGGCCGCGACGAGCCCGACCGACACGAGCGTCTTTCCCGCGCCTCCTCGGTGAGCAGCTATAACTACTCGGGGAATCTCCGCCATCTCTAGCATAAGCTATGAATACCACATTCGGGAAGATTTGGGGTCGCGCTCACGCGGATCAGTGCCGTTGCATGAATTCGGCGACGCCGGTCTGGCCGGTCTGGTGGGACGGGCATCTGAAACCGTCTCAGAATTAGGGCGCCGAGAGAGAGGGGAGGGGTAAAATCGGCTGAAGCTTCTAGTACCGACCAGCCGCATTCCCTTGCCACCTCGCGCTCACCGGAGTGGGGTTCGATCGCCGCTGAGCTTCCTCAGCGGCAATATCCCCTTCCTTGCTCCCCTTTAGCAGGTTGCCAGATTCACACCCCCCGATTGCCAACGTTTATAGATTTTGCTTAGATTGATCGTGGCACAGATAAGGAACCACTGCGATCTCACCCCTTCCAGCCCGAACACCGTCCAGCGTCTAAAGCCCATATGGCGCTTTATCCATGCAAAGATGGGCTCAATGATCGCTTTGCGTTGTGACAGCAGACGCTTGTTTGCCGGATTTTCTCGTTTGACGCGCTGCCTCTCAATGGCAGCATGGTTCACGCTTATCTCTACTTCGCGCCCCTGTTTGCTCGTCGTACACTTTGACCGATACTGACAACTCTTGTGCTTTCGGCATCGGTATACTCGAAACCCATTCTTGTTCTTCCCTCTCACCTTTGTCGTCAGGTAAGGAAGCTCTTCTCCATGAGGACAAACGCAGCAATCACGAGCCTCGTCATAGGTAAACTCTCTGGTATGATACACGCCGGTTTTAGAGGATTGAGACGGAGCGGTCTCGCTCGATGGCGGATTGACCAACACCTCGTATTCCCGCTCCTCGGCCAATCCGATCTGCGAACCGGAAAAAAAGCCCCCGTCCGCCAAATTTTCTCCTGCCACGGCCCCCACATTTTCCTTTACCGAATCCAACATGGGAACCAATTGCCCGTTGTCCGAGCCTTCGTTGATGACATCCGCAGCCACGATGATCCCGCTCTTTTGGTCCGCTACCGCCTGAGCATTGTACGACAGCTCGACCGTACGGCGATTCTTCATCAACCGGGCTTCAGGTTCGCATGGGTGAACGCGCTCTTGCCCACATTGCTCAATCTCGGTCAATGCCTTGGCGATCTTCTCCTTACGCCTCAACGCACCATGCATCCCGGAAGGAAGCTTGTATTCCCCCGTCTCCTCTTGCTCTGAGCGTTCAATCTCCGTCATAAAATCAGCAATCGAATGATCCAACCTCTCCTGCATCTTCTCCAAAGCTTCTGCGCTCTTCATCTTGCCCCACGAGGAGCCAGATTTTATCTTCGTCCCGTCCACGGCATGAACCGCCATGCCAACCATGTCGCACCTGACAGCCACCTTTATCGACCGCTTGAAAAGCTGAGAAATCGCCCCCCGGTTCGTGTCCAAAAATCGCCAGAGGGAATTGTGATCAGGAGCGTTCATCCCAGTCAACCAAATCAGCCCCATATGCTCTCGACACGCACGCTCAAGCTTGCGACTCGATCGAATCCGATTCAAATACCCGTAAAGCAACGCCTTCAAAAGAAGCTCCGGAGCGTAAAAACGCCCCCCCACTGCGGAACTGGGAACCCTAAAACCCAACTCCTCCAAATCCAAAGCCTCAACAAACTCCCTGATGAACCGCGCAGGGTGATCCTCACCCACCCAATCCTCCACCGAAGGAGGAAACATCAACATCTGGTCATATTCCGCCCTGATCTCGCGACCCATTACCACCTCGCTTGATCCGTTTGGCTCCTTATAGTAAATCCTCACTCAGATCGCGAGACAAAACTGAATTCTGAGACAGTTTCATCTTGCCGGTCTAGTGGCGGCGACGCGCAATCCGCAAGGGGCCGGCAGGATGCCGGCCCTAGTGCGCCTGCGAGCGTACTCACACAGAGAGGTGCAAGTCCTCTCCAGGCCTGCGCTACAGCCTGTAACCGACTGTAACTGCGTCGCCGCGAGGCGGGGTGGAGAGCAACAGGAGGTGAACGACCAGTCCGTAGGATGACGAACCCGTTTCGGCCGGGTGTTTCCGGCGAGCCTGCTAGGGAATGGTGAAGCCTAGACCCATTCTGACGGTGGCCTGCGCCGAGGCAAAAGGCAAAGGGTCTTGAGATGGGAAACCTGTCGAGCTGAGAACAAGGTAGCGGGTATAAAGCGACGATAGGGGGACACCGGGTGGTTGGGGACGGAATGGTCTGGACGGGTGAGTGCGTGAAGCAGGGAGACCTGTGCGTCGGGGAGAGACGACCAGGAGTCAGAGCCTCCATAGTAGCGTTGAAGCGTCGTAATGGGCGTGGAGCCAAGGGAGGCAGGGAGGTGGATGCGCTACAGGCAGGCACACGGAAGTCACCCCGGTATCGAGTGGCCTTCGGGTCTAGACCGCCGGAGCGTCTTGCTGCCTTCGGCAAGATTAACCGTGTATTACCCTGCAACCGCATGCTGACTACCTCTGTCATGGAGGTGAATGTGGCCTTGTCGCTTCGCTACCCTTGGGAGGCTCTCCCGTTGCCTCCCCTGTGGTGTTAGTCAGTCCCCTCTGGGGTGAACCACCGACTGGAGAGCCGTATGCGGGAGATCCGCACGTACGGTTCGGTGGGGGGAGCGGCCGGGTAACCGGCTGTTCCTACCCCAATCAAGATCCGCAGCCGCCTACTCAACACCGAATAGATACCCCCATCTCGTAAGCCCTCACTTACGCGGGGGAACGGGAAAACATGATTCAACGCCAATAGTAGGGCCGGCATCCTGCCGGCCCCTTGCGGATTGCGCGTCGCCGCCACTAGACCGGCAAGATGCCGGTCCTACTGATCTTCCTAATTCGCGGACGAAGGCTCCTTTCCCCCGCGTAAGTGAATGCTTACCCCATCTCCACGATTCACCTTGACCCAGAGGGGGGTTTTGTGGTTAAATTACGCTTATCAAACCTGCGAGCGCAGGTTCTGAAAAGGGCTGCATGAATCGACTCTTCGAAATCGGCCTTGCCAGGCTGACAATAGGGTTCTTTGTCGCCATCCTGTTCCTGTGCGGCCCCCTGAAAACACCCTGCGCGGCTCAAGC
>JBFMAA010000271.1:0-3420 GCA_040755955.1 Thermodesulfobacteriota bacterium | reverse complement strand
GTCCCGGGTTGCAGACATGCACCGTGACATCATTAAGACACCAAAGTGCGCGGCACCCCACGCAAAGCACGCCAAGGAATTCTCGCGTCCTTTGCGTGCTTTGCGTTCTCTGCGTGAGAACTCCTGTAATATCTCCAGGGTTCCCACGGTCGAACTACGAATGTGCGACCGTGTTTTCGCTCCGTTGGCCGCACAAGCGATCTTCCGCTGTTGAATGGTCCTACAGATGCTGAATATCCCCTTCCCAGGCCAGGCCCTCGCGGATCCTTGGGACAACCTCCCGCAGGATCTCAGAATCTTGATCAAGGAACGAGGGAGACTCGTCCAGTATCTCCCGGGCGACGTCATGATGGCCGCGGACGACCCTGGGCACTGTGTGCGGTTCATTGTCTCCGGACGAGCTACCGTGGTGTACCGAAAGGACGGACGCGGTGAGATCTCCGTGGAATCGCTCGGGCCTGGTGATTTCTATGGTGAGATCGCGGCGCTCGCAGGAAAGGGTCCCCTATCGGATTTGGAGCTGCTGGCTGATGAACCCTGCGACGTGACGGAAGTCTGTGCTGACGAGTTGAACCAGGCGATCATCGGGCAACCTTCCCTTGCTTTGGGCCTTCTGAAGACCCTCGCCCGCAAAGTCGACCGCCTGGATCACCTGGTAGTGCAGACCAAGCTCAACAAGCGCGCCCTCAAGTCACTGATCAGCAGAGAAGAACACATATTTCCCGATTACGTGGTGGGAGAGTACGTCAAGCGTCACCTTGCTCGACGCGTGCATCAGCTCGCAGATTCTGATCATCCGGCCCTTCTGGTCGGAGAAACCGGGGTTGGGAAGGAAGTATTAGCCCACGCAATCTTCAAGCAGAGCCACACCTACAAGGAGGTGTTCCTGCTGTTCGACTTGTTGCGGTCTTCACCTGACGCGGAGTCGGAAGAAGAAGCAGGCACGGACGCGGACCGAGACGCACTGCGCACGCGGGAGCAAATGCGAGTGCTTTTCGGTGGCGGGAGACCCGACTCGGAAGGAATCGCCAGGGACACCCCGGGGTACCTGCAGTTGACTCAAGACGGCACGCTCTTGGTGAGAAACGCGGAGCATCTCACCGCGGCGATGCAGCGAGCCCTGTTGGACGTGGTTGCCACGGGACGGTTTCAAGTGGGAGGCAACGAGGAAATTCAGGAGGTCAGGTTCCGGCTGATCATATCGACTGAGCTCGACCCGACGGAGGTCGATCCGGAACGGCATCCGCTTATCCACGGCCTGCGGGAGTATTCTCTCATAATTCCCCCGCTGCGGAGACGCAGGCGCGAGATCCCGGAACTTGTGACCCAGTACATCGCCCGCCATGGCCGTGAGCTCCGCAAAGAGATTCCCCAGGTGCCGAACCTGACCCTCAAGACGCTGCTGAACTACTCGTGGCCGGGCAATGACGTGGAACTCTCCACCACCCTCAAGAGGGCGGTACTGCTGTCGGAAGGGGGCGTCCTCAGACCCGAGGACATCTCCTTCGATCTCGCCCGGATAGAGGGCCAGGGCAAGCTCAATCTGCTCAGGTTCAGACCGGTGAGGCAGGCGATGCTCAGCCCGCTCTTTCCGGCGATTCTGCAGAGCGCTGCCACACCGTTCTTCTTCATACTCATGGTGCTGTTCTTCCTGGGTCCTGGGGAACCGACTCGTAATCCGGCTTCGCTTTTCAGTTGGGCAGTGGGTTGGCCTGCGCTGGTGCTGGGTTCGTTCCTGTGGGGTCGTTTCTGGTGTTCCATATGCCCGATGGGGACACTCGGGAGACTTGCCAAGAGAGTCGTAGCACTGGAGCGTCCGTTTCCCCCGGTGCTCAAGACGTACAGCGAGTTTCTGGTGGCCGGCGCGGTGCTCTTCATCATTTGGCTGGAGACCACCACGCACATGAGGAGCTCACCATTCAATTTGGGACTTCTGCTCGGGACCATCACCGTGCTGGCGGTGTTGACGTCGATCGTCTTTGAGCGTCAGTCCTGGTGTCGTTTCCTCTGTCCGCTCGGGGGAATGACGGGTGTCCTGGCCCAGACCGCGGTGGTGGAACTTCGTGCGGATCGGAACGTATGTGCGTCCAGGTGCACGTCTCATGAGTGTTATATCGGAAATAAGGATAAGGAAGGGTGTCCTTTCGGGCAATTGGCCCCCACGATTCGGAGCAACCTCACCTGCAAGATATGCGCAGCCTGTCTCAAGAACTGTCCCCATGGCGCAATCAACCTCAATCTGAGGGTTCCGGGTCAGGAGCTGCTTGCGATGCAGAACACCAACACCGCGACCGCTTTTCTTATCGTGAGTATGCTCGGCGCGCTTCTCAGTGAACTGGTAAGCCAATGGCCGTCATACAAGGAGTTCGTCGAGGCTGTGGGATTCCCTGAGGTGGTGACGTTCACGGCGGTGTTCACGGTCCTGGTGATCGCTGTGAACGCGCTCATCGTGGCAGGAGCCGTGGTATCCGGAAGGATTCTGGGAGACAGCATACGGGAGAACTACAACCGTTTTGCCCTTGCGTGGCTGCCGATTGCCTTGACCGCCTTCTTCGCCTTCCATGTGTACTACTTGATCAATCTGGGAGTGCAACTACCGATTCTGTTGAGCAGGAACTTCGACCTGGCGATTTTTCGTCAGTTGATCATCACCGTGCCGCCGTGGGCCACGTTTTTTGTGCAGAAGCTGGTGATCTTGGTCGGGGTTATCTGGACTCTGGTGCTGGTCTATCGGTTCTCCCGGGCGGCAGAGGAGAGGCCGACGACCGCTCTCCTGGGGGCACTTCCCCATGCGCTCGCGGTGGGAGTGATCTCCTGGGTGGTGGTGCATGCAATCGACACGGCACACTATCTGCACCGGGGTCAGGAACTGCTCCTGCCCTGACCGCAACCCGAAGGGCCTGTGGCGAAACCACTCAGTTATACCGGTTCTCGAAAGTAACTTCCGATTCGTGTCAGATCAGGGCTTGTGGGGCGGGCTTTCCAGCCCGCCAATCGGTGGAAACCAACGAGAACCGCTATATGTCTCGTTCCCCCTATCCATGGGTTGAAACCCATGGCTGTTCCAAGTGCGCCCGCAAAGGGCGCGAGGCTTTGTTGCCCTGTAAGGGCAGACTGTGAATAGCCGTAGGGTGTCTGTCGTGGAGGGGCGGGGCGTCCAGCTATTCTCAGTCGCCCCTGCGGGGCTTTGGAATGGCAGAGTCCCGAAGGGACGGCTGACTAATAGCCGGACCTTTTGAGGCCGGGTAATGAGGGACGGTTGCCCTTATTCTGACGGCTACAGTCGCGCGCTCTGAAATTCGCGGGACCGTGAAAGTAGACACAAACCCACTCTCCCTTCCCTACAACCACTAGGCGACAGGGCTTGCTATTCCCCTCCCTTGATGGGAGGGGTTAGGGGAGGGTGAAAGTTCCCGCAAT
>JBFMAA010000270.1:0-3443 GCA_040755955.1 Thermodesulfobacteriota bacterium | reverse complement strand
CACGCGGCCACAACCAAGCATGAAAATGCTCCCCCACCGGCGTCTCGACGAGCCGGCTTTCTCTGCGGCGACCAGCGGGAGCCGCACTATCCCAAGAGTTCTTGAAGATGGGGGTCCGGGGGAAGGACCTTCGTGCAGGAAGTTCCTTCCCCCGGAATCGCATTTTCTGATAAAGGGTTGTCCCCCGGACCCCTTTCCGAAAACTCTTAGAATATCTGCCGGTTCTGACCATACGGACGGCTCCTCTGAACGCAGGGGCGCACTTTCGTCCCTCGTCCCGGCGACAAGGCATGACTTTCCTTGGTCAGGCCGTTCGGGGTGGCCATTCCATCTCAGAAGAGAAGTTCCCGAAATCTTACTCGACCCTCCGCGGGTTGGCAGAGGGCATCTCACGCGCATGGTCGCACCTCCCGGTGGACGCGAACGGGATTGTCGAGACGCTTACCATTCGTCACCCATGATGATATATGATTGCACTCGTGAGGCGATCAACGCAAGAGTCCTCCTGCCGGCACCGACCGGAAGGACTCGATTCCTCGAAAGAGTTTACCGCGGAGACGCAGAGGAAGCGGAGAAGGAATAGAGAAGAACAGCAAAGAGTTATGCTGCTGTACACTGTAGTGCAAGTTCTTGGCCCGCCGCGAAGATTTGTTGTCAGAATCCGCTTCAGCAAAGGGATAAATGGCTGTGTTTCCCCTGTGACCGTGCGGGGTTTGAACGTGCGTGGAACCAACCATCCCCGCCATCGGACTGCGTGCGAGCCGAGCAAGGTCAACGCGATTATTGGTTGCGGCTCCCAGCCGCTCTGTGAAGGAACGAACAGGAGGCCGAATGACTGGAGACGACGGACAGGCGAGCAACAGAGAGCAAGGAAGAGCTCCCGCGCAGTCGGAGAGCACAGGCAGTGCCGGAAAAGCGGAATATCGAGAGATCATGTTCGAGCAGAACGGCGCAATCGCACTTCTCACATTGAACCGGCCCGACATACGGAATGCCTTTACCCACCAGGAGATGATCGAGGAAATCGTCGACGCGTGCCAAAGGGTTCAGGATTCCGAGACGGTGAGCGTGCTTGTGGTAACCGGAGCAGGCTCTGCGTTTTCCGCCGGCGGAAACGTCAAGGACATGTACAAGAAAGAAGGGATGTTCTCGGGCGATCCGAACGACGTGCGCCAGCACTACCGCAAAGGAATCCAGCGAGTGACCCGCGCGTTCCAGAACCTGGACGTCCCTGCCATTGCTGCCGTGAACGGCCCCGCCATGGGAGCGGGCTGCGACCTTACGTGCATGTGTGACATTCGTATTGCCGGCGAGCTCGCGCGTTTCGGCGAAACTTTTGTCGCGGTAGGGTTGATTCCCGGAGATGGTGGAGCTTTCTTGCTTCCTCGGGTTGTGGGTTTTTCCAAGGCATTGGAACTGGCGTTCACGTGTCGTGTGATTGATGCGGCTGAAGCCCTGCGCATCGGATTGGTGAGTGAAGTGACCCCACAGGAACGGCTAATGGCGCGCGCAATGGAAATTGCCGAGGAGATTGCGCAACACCCGACTCGAATCCTCCGTCTGGCGAAACGTCTGTTCTACCTCTCTCAGGGGAGAAGCCTCGAGGAAACGCTGGAGCTCTCTTGTTCCTTCCAGGCTCTGTGCCACCACAGTCCGGAACATACGGCAGCTCTGGAGGCCTTCTTTGCCCGGCAGGCGCCGCGGGGTGGGCAGTGACGAACTGTCGCGAAGTAATCGTTCACCCAACCGGAACGATTCACCGCAGAGGACGCGGAGAACGCAGAGAGTAAGAAGAGAATACCAAGACCGCCACAGAGTCACCTAGACATCAAGGACCCCAAGAGAGTGGAGGTTGAGTGTTCCCCGTTACACGACGGTGAGGTTATTTTCCTTGACAGGAACACCGTGGACTTGGAGAATGAGACCGTGGGGGCGCTTTCGGAAATGCAATCACCGCCGAAGACACCCAGTTAGTGCTCCGTTACGCTTAGGAGGGGCGAGATGAATTGGCAGGAACGGATTGTGCTCGACCCCGAAGTCCTGGTGGGAAGCCCGTCGTCAGAGGCACGCGACTTGCCGTGGAGTTCGTAATCGGGCTGTTGGCTGAAGGATGGTCTGAAGAGGAGATTCTGAAGAACTATCCAGGGCTGGTCAAGGAAGACATTCAAGCCTCGCTGAGATACGCGAGTGCGATACTTCAATCTCAAAAGATATATCCTCTGGCACTGCAGTAGATGCGACTCCTTGCAAACGAGAACTTCCCTGGAGAGGCGGTTGCCGCTCTTCGAGAGTCCGGACACGATGTACTCTGGGTCCGTACGGACTCTCCGGGCATAAGTGCTCGGGAAGTCTTAGCAAGAGCTCAGGCCGAGAACCGAATCCTCCTCACTTTCGACAAGGACTTCGGCGAGCTTGCCTTCCGCCTCGGTCGTCCCTCTACGAACGGAGTCATCCTGTTCCGTATCACGCCCAAATCGTCAGGATGGATAAAGGACGTCGCCGTTTCGGTATTGGCGAGTCGTACGGATTGGGCGGGACACTTCTCTGTGGTCGAGGAACATCGAATAAGAATGACGCCTTTGCCGAGCTTTCTGTGTTAACGGTCATTCACGTATAACCGAGGCACTAAGCACCGCCTGGCTTCGCCCCTGGTTGCCTGTCAAGACATCGAAGACGGCTCGGGCGGCACCGTTGATGACTCGTGCTGCGGTTTTCGGTCACACCCTGAAGGTCTTGGCTGAGCGAGGAGCCGCCACATGAGAGCCGTGGTCCAGAGAGTATCCAGAGCCAGTGTCGCAGTCGACGGCCAAACCGTCGGGGAGATCGGACCCGGTATGCTCGTGCTGCTCGCCGCGGCAAAAGGAGACGGTCCGGAGCAGGTCCGGTGGATGGCCGACAAGCTTCCGGGACTCAGGATATTCGCCGACGGGAACGGCAAGATGAATCTGGGACTCACCGACATCCAAGGTGAGATGCTCGTGGTCTCTCAGTTCACGCTCTACGGAGACTGCCGCAAAGGGAAACGTCCGTCGTACGCCGGCTCCGCACCTCACGAAGAAGCGAAGCGGCTCTACGAAGAGTTGGTAGAAGCCCTCAGAGCCAAAGGCATACCCGTCCGCACAGGGGTCTTCGGCGCGATGATGCAGGTCGACCTCGTGAACGACGGACCCGTTACCCTCGTGGTAGATTCGCCGTGACCGGGGTAAAACCCTGGTGAAATAGCGGTTCCCCCGCCCCCTCGTGGGCGCTCACCTGACGCCGGCAAGGTTCGTTATTTCGGGCAGTTATCCCCCTCCCCCCTACCCCCTCCCACAAGGGGCTGAGCCTTACCCAGATGGTAGGCCGCTGGACACCGAGGGATCGGGGAGTTGTGGGACGATTAATGAAATCAAGACCTTATAAGTATTGGCTATGTCGGCCAGGCGTTGCAGGCCGGTCCAAAG
>JBFMAA010000269.1:0-3499 GCA_040755955.1 Thermodesulfobacteriota bacterium | reverse complement strand
AGTTCCTTCCCCCGGACCCCCATCTTCAAGAACTCTTGGGATAGTGCGGCTCCCGCTGGTCGCCGCAGAGAAAGCCGGCTCGTCGAGACGCCGGTGGGGGAGCATTTTCATGCTTGGTTGTGGCCGCTCGCGGTCAAATGAACTCAATTCACCTGTCTGAAATCGCATCGGTATTAGGCGCTGTGCGCACGCCTCGAGCTTCTGAGCCGCGCATTTCTTCTCGAAACAGGAACAACAAATCTAACCATGTAGTCCCGCTCCGTGAAAACCGCGGGAAGCCTGGGTCACCTGTCCTCTCACGGCAGTAAACGGCCGGGAGAGCCATAGAGAAGCCCCTGACGCGCCTCAGGACGCCTTCGAGAGCCCCTTGGGCTTTTCTGCGAGTAGCACGGTGCTTCAGCGCCGTGTGCAATTTCCCGAAATCTTGCTTCCACGTGAAGCGGTCGGTGTCAGCGGCCATTTCCGTAGATCTGTTCAATCTCCTTGGCGAACTTCTTGTAGATGTTGGCCCGTCTCACCTTCATCGTGGCGGTCATCTCATCGTCATCGTGGTCCAGTTCCTTGGCCAGAAGCAGGAACTTCCGCACACTCTCCACCCGGGCGAACTTCGCGTTCACCCTGTCCACTTCCTCCTGGATGAGCCGTTTCACTTCGGGGAGCGAGGAGAGCGATTTGAAGTTCGTGTAGGCCAGCCGATTGTCCGTCGCCCACTTGCCCGTGTTCTCGAAGTCCACCTGTATGAGTGCGGAGACGAAGTTCCTTCCATCCCCGAGCAAGATGGCTTCCTTGATGTACGGGCTGACCTTCAGCTCGTTCTCGACCAGAGAAGGCGCGATGTTCTTGCCGCCTGACGTGATGAGAATGTCCTTCTTGCGGTCCACGATGGCCAGGTGCCCGTCTCCGTCGACTTCCGCGATGTCGCCGGTCATGAGCCAACCATCGACAACCGTGCGCGCGGAGGCTTCCGGATTCTTGTAGTACCCGACAAAGATGCTCGGACCCTTCTTCATCAGTTCCCCGTCGGCCGCGATCTTGAACTCGATGCAGCTCACCGGTTTGCCCACAGTACCGAGCTTGATATCGTCAGCCATGTGAATGAAGGAGAGGCCCGTGCACTCGGTCATGCCGTACCCCTCTTTGACCCGAATGCCGATGGCGTGGAAGAACCGCAGCACTTCCGGGCTCACCTTGGCTGCGGCAGAGAAGCACAAGCGGACTTTCCGCAGGCCTACGTAGTTCTGCAAAGCCCGGAACGTCAACCAATATCCCGCCCACCAGGCGAGTTTCAGGCAGAGCCCCATCCTTTCTTGTGCCAGGCGCAGGCCCGCGACCTTGAAACCGACGCGCATGCATGCATCAAAGAGCCGGCGCTTGATCCAGGTCGATTCCTTCATGCCGACCACAATCGAGTTCTGCAACTTCTCCCAAATGCGGGGCACACCCAGGAAAACTGTGGGGGCGATCTCACGGAGATCGCTTTGGATGGTGGCGATGCTCTCGGCAAAGCTGACTGTGGAGCCCGCATACATAGGAAGGTACAGACTCAAGATCTGCTCTGCCACATGGCACAACGGAAGGTATGAAACCGCGGTGTCGTGGTCGGTGATCTTCAGGGCTTCGATGGCGGCCAAGGTTGTGGCTTCCACGTTTCGGTGGTTCACCATGGCTCCCTTGGGCGGGCCGGTGGTGCCGGACGTGTAGATCATGATACACACGTCTTCCGCTCGGCCGGTGGCCACTTCCGTGAAGAACAGCTCAGGGTCTTTCGCTGCAAGCTCGCGCCCCAGGTCCTCCACTTCCTTGAAGGAGATGATCTTCTCCTTCGGGTAGTGCCTCAGGCCCTTCATGTCTTTCACCACGATCTTTTTCAACGCGGGAAGATCGTCCATGACATCGAGTATCTTATCCGTCTGTTCCTGGTCCTCGCAGACCACGATCACCGAATCCGAGTGTTTGACAACGTAGTGAACCTCGGGGTACGGGCTGGTCGGGTACACACCAAGGGTCACTCCGCCCAGGCACATGGCTGCCAAATCGGCGTAGAGCCACTCGCAGCAGTTTTCGCTTATGATGGCCAGGTGGTCGCCCCGCGTGAACCCCAGAGAGTGCAGACCGAGGGCAAAGTCCCGGACATGTTGCCGGTACTGATTCCATGTCACCCGTTGCCAGATGCCGAGATCTTTCTCCCTGAGCGCCACCGTATCTCCACGTTCGCTCGCGCGTGCCAGGAAGACCTGCGGCAGCGTTTTTCCGGTCAGCTCAGCCATCTTTTCCTCCGCTTGTAGTGCTTGACCTCGCGGTAACTGGCCTTGCCGGCAGCCTGGCCCATTCCCAGATAGAACTCCTGCACATCGCGGTCGCGCAGCAGGATGTCTGTCGGCCCGTCCAGAACCACGCGGCCGTTCTCCATGATGTAGCCGTAAGAGCTGATTCCCAGGGCCATCCGAGCGTTCTGTTCCACCAGAAGGATGGTGGTCCCCTCGTTGCGGTTGATCTTGCAGATGATCTCGAAGATCTCCTCAACCAGCAGCGGGGCAAGGCCGAGGGACGGTTCGTCGAGCATCATCACCTTCGGCTTGGCGAGAAGGGCCCGGCTTATGGCGAGCATCTGCTGTTCCCCTCCGCTGAGATAACCCGCTGTCTGTTTGATGCGCTTCTTGAGTATGGGGAAGTACTCGAAGCATCTTTCCAAGTCCGCCGACACGCCGGCTCGGTTCCTGCGGATGTACGAGCCGCAGGCCAGATTCTCGCCCACGGTGAGGTCTTCGAAGATGCGCCGGCCCTCCATGACCTGAAACACGCCCTGCCGCACAATCCGGTGGGGCGGTAGATCAGCCAAAGACCGGTTCTGATAACGAATGCTCCCGTCAGTGATCTCGCCGTCCTCGAGTGGGAGGAGTCCGCTGATGGCCTTGAGTGTGGTTGATTTGCCGGCTCCGTTTGAGCCCAACAGGGCAACGATACTTCCTTCTTCCACTTTCAAGGACAGGCCCTTGAGGACGAGAATCACGTTCTTGTACACGACCTCGATGTTGTTCACCTCTAGTATCGGCGCCAACAGACCCTCCTGATTCTCGTTCCGTCAATCGACGTGCTGATTGACCAGAATCGTGATGTGCGCATTGGTACGCGTTCGCCGAGCGCCATACCGCAGACTTCCTCATGCTGGAAACGGACGACCTCACTCGAACCCGAGAGGATGGACTCCCGCAACGCACGCAGAGACTGCAAAGCCGGGTATTACGGTGACGCTCCTTCGAATTCGCGGCATTGCCGAAGTGGACAAGCCCCTCTCACCACCATAAGTGCTAACTTCAGAGCACGCGTTGCCTCAGCATCCTCCCCCTCACCCTTCCCTCTCCCTCCAGGGGAAAGGGTTTCCGGATTCCCCTCCCCTCGTGGGAGGGGGTAGGGGGAGGGGGAGGGGGATAACTGCCTGGAATGTCGAATTCGGCTGTCGCCAAGTTAGCGCCTATGCCCTCACCCCTTCGTCTCCCGC
>JBFMAA010000268.1:0-3561 GCA_040755955.1 Thermodesulfobacteriota bacterium | reverse complement strand
TGTATGCCCCCCCGTACCTGCCTGCGAACGTCGAGGTCAAGATCGAAAACCCCGGCATGGAGCCGGATCAGGCCCAAGTGGATCTGTGCCTGCAAAGAAACACGTTTCGGATCTAGGGAGGTGTCCCGATGGGCTCGCTCGCTGGGAAGACCATTGACGTCCACGTGCACGTGGGGCTTGCGGGTGACAGGTATCCCAAGTGGGGTTCTTTCTCAGGGCACTTCCGACGACAGCCCTCCTACGCTGTATTCCTCACGTACGGCCGCCTGGCTGCGGATCAGGTTTGCGACCGCACGCTTCGCGAGGCCACCGAGCGCGTCATCTCCGAGACGGCGGTTGATCACGTGGTCTGTCTCGCGCTGGATCCCGTGTACGACGCGCAGGGCAATCGCCGGGAGGGTCTCTCGCATATGTGGGTCGACAACGACTACGTCATCGAACTGCGGCGCAGCCTGGGAGACAAGGTGCTTCTTGGGGCCTCTGTCCATCCATATGACGACAAGTTCGAAGACAGGGTCAAGTACTGCGTGGACAAAGGCGCTGTTCTAATCAAGTGGCTGCCGTCGGCGCAGGGCATTGATCTTGGGGATCCCCGCGCCGCCAAGGCCATGGGGTCTCTCGCGCGACTGGGCCCGACGGGGAAGGCCCTTCCCTTGCTTCTGCACTGCGGCGTGGAATACGCAATTCCTCCCTCGAACGCGCGGGAGGCCACGCTGGATTTGTAACCGATCACGGGGGTGCCGTTTGGGGCAGTGCGGTTGAATGTTGACCGATCCACGCCAGGTCAGGAGTTGTGCCTTGGAAGTAGCTGTTGAGCGCGTCGACGAGGACGGGGAAGGTGGCTTTGGCGTGGAGGCGGCAAGTCTGCCTGAGCGAGAGTATCCTTTCGACCCAGCGGTTTCCTTTTTCGCTGGCGGTTCCAAAGCTGCGTTTGCGCCATATGACGGCGAAGCGGATGATCCTCTCGGCGAAGTTGTTGGTAGGCGACACCCCCTGTTCGTAGAGGAAGACCCAAAGGGAATCCATTTCCTTCAGGAGACGGCGGGCAAACTTGCCGGCCTCGTCCTTGCGGTGGATGTTTGTGGAGATCAGACGGATGAGCCGAGCGTAGAAGGCCCCCCACTGGCCTACCGTGGGTGGGGCATGGGCCATATGGCAAAGCCGTTGGAGTTCAGCCGTGGCCCAGTGGCCAAAAGCCGCGATCTCAGGATCGCTTCTTTCGCCCAGCGCCTTGGCGTTTCGGATCAGGTGGGCCAGGCAGCTCTGCCTGAGCCCCACCCACTTGCGATACAACCCATAGCCGTCACTGACCAGGATGCCCCGCCAGTCCTGGATCAGGCTGTCGAAGGCCGCTTTGGATCTCTTGGAGTGGATCATGAACAGCGCCACCTTGGAGCTGACCATGACCCACAGCCACATCAACACGCCGTTTTGGAACCAGGAAGTCTCGTCCACGTGGTTGACATCGGCCTTCCTGGCTTGTTGGGCGATCCGTTCGTAGTGAGGCTCTATGGCCTTTGTTACTCGATCAATCAATTTCTGAATGGCGCCAAGGCTGATGGAGAAGCCCAAGACAGAGGAGCAAAAGCCCTGGATGAGCGTTCGGCTCTCGCCCTGGTTGCCTGCCATCTCGCCGATCATGGCGGTGAGCCTCGAGCCGTAGCCGCAGCGGTGCTCCTTGGGAATAAGGGCCTTGTTGAGCTTCCCACAACAAGGGCAATGGCCCTTGTACAGTACGAAATGGGTGACTTCCATCTTGATCTCGGGAAGCTCAATGACCTGATGAGTATAGTAGGGTGCGGTTTCGGGAAACTCGCGGTTGCCACAGGGGCATTGGGTCGGTCTGAGGTGCCTGGTCTCGGTGGGGTCCAACATGGCTTGGCGATGACCCGTATGGCCCTTCTTGGCGCCCCGTTTCCCATGGGGCTTCTCGGGGGATTTACCTTTGGTGTAGGGGCTATCCGAAGAAGGAGGCTTGCTGGAGTTGGACGAATCCGATCGGACAATCCCTTTCAGTCGGTCCACCTCGCGCCGAAGTTGCTCGACCTCGCCTACCAGGGCGTGCAGCCTCAACACAAAGAGACGAACAGCTTTGGGAGTGAGCTGCCAATCCATCTCCGAAACCACGGGGATGCCGTCTTTGCCGATCAGGAAGCTGGGATAGGTCCCGAGGTCCGTGGGATCCTTGGTGTCCATAAGACCCATGTATACCACAAACCTCGACCAGGTACAACAAAAAAAACATTCCAAAACAGGGGGTTCTGTAAAAAATCTTCAACCAGTGTCTACACCCCTGTGATCGGATACCCTAACATGGTGCTGAAGAAGCCCGAGTTGGTCAGACCTAGATCTCAGAATGGCCATGAGTATGCTATCATGGTTTAGTTGAGTTCTTTTCCGGGCAAGAGCGCCGGAAATCCGTGGAACCACCAACAGCGACAGTTAGATTTCACCTACGCGTCTGTGAAAGTCGTGTGGAAGTTGGTTCGGCTTCCCTTGAGTGAGATTGAGCCCGCCAACAACCACGCCGAACGCTCTTGCGCTTGGGGCCTCCTTGGCGCAAACGCAGCTTCGGCACCGGCAGCGAAAAGAGCGACCTTTGAATGGAAAGGCTCCTAACCCTGAGGCAGACCTGTCGGCTCCGGGGCATGTTAACCTTTCCGTGCTGGTAGACGCGGTGCAGAGCTACTTCCAAGGAGATACCCCCAATCCAGCGTGAATCAGCCAGAGTTGATCATTACGGCACATGACCCCGTGACCGGTTACCGGCGAGAGAACTTCCCGCGGGAGAAACCGAGGCGTGCCGCATTCTCTTTCGATCATGAATTAACGCAGTCTTACCGACTTCTCCTATCTCTCGGTACTGTTCTATCCATTGGGGATGTTCTCGTGCTCGGTCGCGTTGGTGCGGTGGTAACGGTCCCGGTCCCGGTTGCCAACGATCCTGTCGTTGTCAAAGGATGCGGGTACGCATACGTCTTATAGCTCGTCCCGGTCTTGGACTCGCAATCGGTCTGAGATGTGCAATTGAAGTAGTCCCTGTCCGCCTGAGTCGAGTCCCGCCCCTTGATGAAGTCCACCCTGTCCACAGGAGTGCACCCCGGCCCATCCGAACAGAACTTGTTCCCCCAACCCATCATAGGCTGGGCCTTCTGCCCGCCCGGCCCGATGCCCGGTTGATCTCGGCAGGGATAACTCTCAGATATGCCGCCGCGTCCGTCCAGGAACACACTACATGTTCCTCCCGCAGGGCACTCTCGATCGGTTGTACACAAAGTATCCTTTGAATTTGAACAGAATCTCCTTGTGCATTCGCCAGCTCCCACCGCGGCGCACTCCGAGTCCTCCTTACACGCGTACGCAAAAGACCCGCTACATACCTTCCATTGAGTGCCATCACATGCCGGCCATGAGTTCTTGAAATAGTCGTAATAATCGGAACGAGCCCTGTACGCATATCCAGCGACACCCTCTCCATAGTTTTGCACTGTGTTGTTGTGGGCAGTCAGGATACCAGAACGCGGGTGAATCGCTCTATCAATCTTCTGGTCCCCAACAAAT
>JBFMAA010000267.1:0-3570 GCA_040755955.1 Thermodesulfobacteriota bacterium | reverse complement strand
ATCAGGCCCCAACGTTGTTGAGAGGAACTTGTAGCGGCCGGCGTCCCTGCCGGCCGGCACGGAGGCCGGCCGCTACGACAGAAGATCTGCAACATACGTGACCGTATTTAGGAAACGGAACACTAAGCGTTCGGGGGCTTCCGCCTTCCGCCCTGACAATACACCACAAGGGGTATCCGTTCAGGCCGGCTTGAGGCGGCTCTGCGCACGGCCTGCCATGGGGGGGGAGACTCATCTCTCCCTCCATACCTCCCCCATCGTAACTCCACCCTGTTGGCCAACCCCGTGAACGGTTACCACGAGGCACGAGGACACAAAGCAATCAATAGGCAATCTGCGTACCAGGATGACAAAGAATCGCGTTTTTCGTGTCTTTGTGTCTTCGTGGTTGATTCCCACCGCCGTCCGGTCCCTCACTCCTGGAGCTTGCTGTGGTCGCCGGAGGGGAGTCCCAGCTCACGGGCGCGGAGGACCCGTCGCAGAAGCTTCCCGGACCGCGTCTTGGGCAGTTCGTCCACGAACTCGACCTCGCTGAGCGGCACGTCCGAGTGGAGGTTCGCTTTCACGAATGCTCGAATCTCGTGGTTGAGTCTTGCGGACCGGGTCAAGCCCCGATTCAGGGTCACGAAGGCCTTGACCTTCGGCTTGCCCACATTGGTTCCCTTCGCGATGGCTGCGGCCTCCGCCACCGCAGGATGCATGCAGATCACCGCTTCGATCTCGTAGGGGCCGATGAATTTCTGTTCCACCTTGATCAGGTCGTCGTTTCGTCCTTGGTGGGTGTAGTACCCGTCTTCGTCCTTGATCACCATGTCGCCGGTGAGAAACCAGCCGTTGCGGAAATACGCGGCATACCGCTGTTCGTCCCGCCAGATGCCGCGCATCATCGACGGCCACCCGACCTTGAGTGCCAGCTCGCCCATGGTGAGTATGGGGAGCGGTTCGCCGTTGAGGTCGAGCACTGCAGCTTCCACGCCGGGGACGGGTTTGCCCATGGACCCGGGACGGACCTGTTCCGAGGGGAAGTTCGCAATGCAGATCATGCCGGTCTCGGTCATCCACCAGGTATCGTGGGGCGCCAGGCCGATGTACTCTTTCACCCAGAAAAAGAGGTCGGGGACCAGCGCTTCGCCGACGCAGCACACGTGTCTGAGGTGCGAGAAGTCATAGCGCGCCGGCAGATCGTCTCCCGCTTCCATGAGCCGGTGGATAGTCAAGGGCGTGGTGTACCAGATCGATACACGATGCCGTTCGAGCGTCCTGTAGAGCGTCGACGCGGAGAACGGGTCCCCCTGAATCATGGTGGTCGAGCCGCACAACCACGGAGCAAACGCTCCATAGACCGTACCGAGCACCCACGCGGGATCTCCGTTCGTCCAGAGCACCGAATCCGAGGTGAGATCCAGCACGTACTTCGCGGTGATCAGATGTCCCAGCATGTCCTCGTGCGCGTGGACCACTCCCTTTGGCGGGCCCGTGGAACCGGACGTGTAGAGGATGTATAAGGGGCTCTCGCACGGGAGAAGGACGTTGGTGAAGTCCGACGGCATGTCGTCCATGACGTCTTTGGCGAGGGTCTCCGTGGGATAGATCCCCGCGGGGGATTCACCGGTCAGCAGCACCTGCGCGACTTTCTCGACCGCGTCGTGGGACAACCGTTCCACCAGGTCGGGATGGGTGAGTATCCCGCGCGGGTCCGCGTTGAGGAGTATCCATTCGAGCTCGTCGAAGCCCAGGGTCGGGTATACGTTGCAGAAGATCACCCCGAGCCTCGCGCACGCCACCATGGTGAAATAGGCCTCTGGACACGGAGGAAGCATGACGAAAAGGCGATCGCCCTTCTGAAAGCCCTTGGATGCCAGGAGATTCGCCCACTTGCAGGACTGTTCTTTGAGGTCCAGGTAGGAGATCGTCTCGACCTTTCCCCCCTTCTCGAACACCAGGGCCCAATGGCGTTTCTTATCCGGATCATCGGCCCATCTGTCAGATGCGTACACGGCCACGTTGGTGCGCGTCGGATCATAGCCCGGGAATTGCCTCTCCACGTCGTCCCAGGAGAATTCCTTGCACGTGTGGTAGTATGACTTCATATTGGCATTGGGATTTTCAGCCCTGATCTTGGTCCTTATCATGGCGTCTTTCCCCTTTCGCGCGGTCTGTCACAGGCTGTTGGGCACGTCGCGCAACAGGTCCGAGGTCCTGCGGTATTTCCTCAGTGCGTGGACCACTCCCGCCGCGGGCGTCACAAAAATCGTCTCGTACGTGAATTCGCCGAGTTCCGGTCGTACCGGGAACGCGAGCTGTTCCGTCTCGATCCCGAATTGCGCGTTGATGTCGTCGGTGTTACCCCTGGCATCCACCCGTATCCACCGTGCCCGCGACGCAAGGTAGATCCCGTTGAATCCGTGAAGTACCAGGAGCGTGTCCTGCTCGTTCTTACGGAGGACTTGGTAACAGAACCCTGCGGGGATTCCCCGAGACCTGAGCATCGCGGCAAGAAGATGGCTCTTCGCATAGCAGAGGCCGGTTCTCTCACTGAGGACCTCGCTCGCCGAACAAGTGACGACTTCCGCGGCGATGTCCACGGAATGGCCAATGTGGTCCCTGACCCATTCAAAGAGCGCACGTGAGATCTCTATGTCTCCCTGCCTCTGCCCGGCGATCTGCTGCGCGACGTCATAGACCTCGGGATCGGTCCAATCGACCACGTCGTTACAGGCAAGGTAGTCCTGAGGATCTGGTGATTCCGGTCTCATTATCTTCGCTTGCGAACGTCTTTGCACCCCTGACAAAACCAGACTTTTTCCCGGATGAAGAAGAACAGGATCCCCACACCGATGAAGATCGCACCGACGTAATACATTGCGGGCAGAGAAAACTTCACGTACCAGGGGGTTTGCAGGAAATTGACGGCAAAACCGTAACCGACCAGGAATGAGGCTCCCAACAGGGTCAGCACTATGCCCGCGAACGGGGAGAGGACCATGCGGGACGATTTGACCATCACCTCATTGCAGTTCGCGCACAGCTTGACTTTCCCCTTCTGCAGCCTGGTTTGGAACCTGTTCGTGGCTTCCTGATCCAGCGCAGGGACCGAACCGTAGCCAAACAGATCCACGCTTTCCCCTTCCACGGAGAACAGCCCAGTCTGCTCCGTAGTCTCTTCTCTATCGGAACCGGTCCCGGCATGGGAACGCCTGTCCAGTTGCGGAAGCGCATTCTGGTTGTTCACGGGTCTCGTGGGCTTCAACATGGTTCCTCTGCTCGGCGATCAGCCAAGGTCCCGTTCTCCACGGGGCCTCGGGAATCCTAGCAGAAAACCGGCCGATGTCAAAGCGTCCCGTTCTCCCCCAAAGATTTCCGGGGGAAACCCTTTATCAGAAAATGCGATTCCGGGGGAAGGAACTGCTTGCAAGAAGTTCCTTCCCCCGGGCCCCCATCTTCAAGAACGGTCATGGCTTGCCGCCACAACGAGACATGAAAGTCAGTGCCCCACACCTCCGAAAACGGCACATGGGCAGAACCCCCTAATGTTTCAAAAGTTTTCGGAAAGGGGTCCGGGGGACAACC
>JBFMAA010000266.1:0-3802 GCA_040755955.1 Thermodesulfobacteriota bacterium | reverse complement strand
GGGGGGTAGAAATGTAGCCAGTAACGTGGACCCTGAAGACTAAACCGAACCCAAAGTTTCCTCAATTGTGACGAGGAGATAGCCGCACGAGACTTGGTTCTCTGGAAAAAAACTTCAGGCTAGCGCACTGCCCGGGCTTTGCGTGTAACGGAGGTCACCGTGCGTTTCCGGGTCCCGGTCGGAGCTTTCTTGGCGCCAGCCGTTGTCTTGGACGAGGCTTTCTTCTCCGGGTTGGCCTCACGCTTGGCTTTTGGCCGCGTGGGCGCACTCCTTCCGTTCCGAGTACGCACCGGCTCTTGGGCAGCCTGTTCTACGGAGGGCACCAGCGATTGGGCCGGATCCGTGCTCTTGCCAGTGTCGCCCTTGAGGACCTCCTTGATGTACAGGCCCGTGTAGGATCCCTGCGTCCGGGCAACTTCCTCGGGGGAGCCGGTCGCGATGATAGTGCCTCCTTCATCCCCGCCTTCGGGTCCCATGTCGATAATGTGGTCCGCGACTTTGATCACGTCGAGGTTGTGCTCTATGACCACCACCGTGTTTCCCGCCTCGACGAGGCTCTGAAGCACGTCGAGAAGCTTGCGAACGTCCGCGAAATGTAGGCCTGTGGTAGGTTCGTCCAGAATGTGCAGCGTTCTTCCGGTGCTGCGCTTGGACAGCTCCTTGGAAAGCTTGATCCGCTGAGCCTCCCCCCCCGAGAGTGTGGTGGCCGACTGCCCCAGTCTTATGTACCCCAGGCCCACATCCTGGATGGTCTTGAGCTTCGAGTGCACGCTCGGAATGCTCGACATGAACTCCGCAGCCTGATTCACCGTCATGTTGAGCACATCCGCGATGCTCTTCCCCTTGTATTTGATCTCCAAAGTCTCGCGATTGTATCGCTCTCCTTTGCACACGTCGCATTTGACGTACACATCGGGCAGGAAATGCATTTCTATCTTGATGATGCCGTCACCCGCGCAGGCTTCACAGCGGCCGCCTTTCACGTTGAAACTGTATCGTCCGGGCTTGTACCCGCGCATACGGGACTCCGGAGTGGCAGCGAACAGGTCCCGAATGAATGTGAAGACTCCCGTGTACGTCGCGGGATTCGACCGGGGAGTCCGTCCGATGGGACTCTGGTCGATATCGATCACCTTGTCTATATGGTGCACCCCTTCGAGGTCGTCGAGTTGTCCAGGGCGAATGCGGCTCCCGTGAAGTCGTTGTGACAGAGCCTTATACAGGGTGTCCATGATGAGGGTGCTCTTTCCTGATCCTGAGACTCCGGTGACGCATGTGAACAGCCCCAACGGTATGGTCACGTCGATGTTCTTGAGGTTATGTGCCCGCGCTCCCCGCACGACGAGGTTCTTTACCGTGGGTTTTCGCCTCTTTCGGGGGATGGGGATGACTTCACGGCCGGACAGGAACTTCCCGGTCAGGGACTCGTCCGATTTGAGTATGTCTTCCGGGGTGCCGGAGAAGACCACGCGGCCCCCCATCTGACCGGCTCCGGGTCCCATGTCTATGACGTGATCCGCGCTGAGTATGGTTTCCGGGTCATGCTCTACCACCAGGACCGTGTTTCCCTGATCGCGCAGGTCGATAAGGGTCGAGAGGAGTCGCCGATTGTCTCGTTGGTGGAGTCCTATGCTCGGCTCGTCGAGGATGTACAACACCCCCACCAGCGACGACCCGACCTGCGTGGCGAGCCTTATACGCTGCGATTCGCCCCCGGAAAGGGTGCCCGCAGACCGGTCGAGGGTGAGGTATCCCAGCCCCACTTTCTCGAGGAATCCAAGTCTGTTGCGGATCTCCTTGATGATGCGACGCCCGATCTCCGTGCGGCGTTCGTCCAACTCGAGGTCTTCCATGAAGCGCGCGGCATCGCGCACGGTCCGACCGCACAACGTATGGATGGGAGTTCCTCCCACCAGCACGTAACGGGCTTCCCGTCTGAGGCGTGCCCCTTCGCATGCCGGGCAGGGGACGCTCGCCATGAACCGCCCGTAATACCGCTCGAGATCCTCGCCTCCGAACCCCGCGTGGTTGTTGTTGTCGTTCCTGCGGCGTTCGGTGCGGTCGGCCTGGACTTCCCGGTATCGCCTTTCGAGGTTGGGGATGACACCCTCGAAGGACTTGCGCAGGTATCGTCGTCGATCGTCCCGTTCGTAGTGGAAGTCGATCTGTTCGTCGCCGGACCCGTCAAGCAGCACCTGCCTCACCTTCTCGGGCAGGTCCTGGAAGGGAGTGGTGAGGTCGAACTTGTAGTGCGAGGCCATGGCCGTGAACATCTGCTCAACGAAGACCGAATTGCGGGGTTCCCACATAACGATGGCGCCATCCTGGAGAGAAAGCAACGGATTGGGTACCACAAGGTCCGGATCGACACGGATCTGTGCGCCGAGCCCACCGCACACCTCGCACGCGCCGAACGGATTGTTGAACGAGAACAGCCTCGGTGATATCTCTCCAAACGACACCCCGTGTTCCGGGCATGCGTATTTTTCGCTGAAGACCAGCGTTTCCCCGTCTTGGACTTCGACCAACGCGGTCCCGTCTCCCATGCGGACCGTGGTTTCGAGTGAGTCCGCCAGCCGTCTTTCGATGCCGGTCTTCACCACCAGGCGGTCCACCACCACCTCGATGGTATGCTTCTTGTTCTTGTCCAGCGCGATCTCTTCCGCGAGGTCTCTCATGACGCCGTCTATCTTGACCCTCACGAAGCCTTCCCGTGCCAGGCGTTTGAGGTCTTTCGTGTATTCACCTTTTCGACCCCGGACCACCGGTGCCAGCAGGTGGATCTTCGAGCCTTCGGGCAGTTCCATGACGCTGTCTACCATCTGCTGGATGGTCATGGACTGGATCGGACGGTTGCACTCCCAGCAGTGGGGAATGCCGACGCGGGCATAGAGCAGCCGGAGGTAGTCATAGATCTCGGTCACGGTGCCGACGGTGGATCGAGGGTTCTTGGAGGTGGTCTTCTGTTCGATGCTGATCGCCGGCGAGAGTCCCTCGATGAGATCCACGTCGGGTTTGTCCATCATTTCGAGGAACTGCCGCGCATACGCGGAAAGCGATTCCACATATCGCCTTTGTCCCTCCGCGTAGATGGTGTCGAAGGCAAGCGTGGACTTGCCCGAGCCCGACAGACCCGTGATGACCACCAGTTTGTCTCGGGGAATGGTCACGTCAACGTCTTGGAGGTTATGCTCGCGAGCCCCTCGAATGATTATGTCTTTTGCTCCCACACGCGCACCTCGTCAGCAGAGTCAGAATGGTGGTTACTTACTCCAACGTGCGGTCAATGTAAAGCAATGGCAAGAGTCGCCGAGGGGCTTTGATAAGATTAGGCCGGTGCGCGCGGTGCAGGGATCAGGTTTCGCCGGACAAAACGGTGTGCGCGAATCGGCCACAACCAACCATGAGAATGCCACCCCAAGAAGCAATTCCGACTCATTGGACCAAGGTCGCGGCGACCAGCGGGAGCCGCCCAGTACCAAAAGTTTTAGGGGATGGGGGTCTGGGGGAAGGGGCGTTTTTCAAAACGACGGCTGGGAGCCGCAACCAAATTCGCGTCCACCTTTCTCGGTCCGCATGAAGACCGATGGCGGGCCAGTTTGTTCTACGCAAACGACGAAACGCGCGTGGCGTTCTCCCAGAGCTACTGAACTGAAGATTTCTTCTCGGAAAAAGAAGAAATCGAAGGTTATTAGAGCCTCTTGCAAAATGTTTGAGAAATGACAGCCGGCCCCAGGGTGACAGACATGTCCGTGTTGGTTTTCGGAGCGAAACGCGTTCTTGGTTGATTTTGTTGCCCGTC
>JBFMAA010000265.1:0-3953 GCA_040755955.1 Thermodesulfobacteriota bacterium | reverse complement strand
GAGCGTACTCCTCTCGTTGTTGAATGCTTTCTACTGAGGAGTATGCCATGATCCCTTTTTCGAGGGAATTCTCATTCTTCGTTGTGGCCCGGCCCGGCGGGACATGGTTCTTCTCATGGAAATGCGCTGGGGCAAGAGGCGTTTTACTAATAACCTTCGATTTCTTCTTTTCTCGAGAAGAAATTTTCAGTTGAGTAGCTCTGGGAGAAGGCAACGTGCCTTTCTTCAGTTGCGCAGAACCAACTCGCCCCGCCATCGGTTTTCATGCGGACCGAGAAAGGTGGACGCGAATTTGGTTGCGGCTCCCAGCCGTCGTTTTGAAAAACGCCCCTTCCCCCAGACCCCCATCCCCGAGAACAGTCATGGCATGACGCCACAACGAAGGATGAAAGTCACCGCCCGACATCCCGCGAACCCGCGACATGGTGGGAACCACCCGATGTTTCAAAAGTTTTTGGGGGTCCGGGGCATAGGCGCTAACTTCAGAGCACGCGTTGCCTTAGCTTCCTCCCCCTCACCCTTCCCTCTCCCGCCAGGGGAGAGGGTTTCCGGATTCCCCTCCCCTCGTGGGAGGGGGTAGGGGGAGGGGGCTAATTGCCTGAAATGTCGAATTCGGCTGTTGCCAAGTGAGCGCCTATGGGGGTCATGCCATCTTCCGGAGCATCTCTTCCGGGTGCGTGGTCGGCAGATCGCAGGTGAAGTTCTCACAGACGTACGCGGTGGCGTTGCCGTCGAGGGGTGTCAGGTTCGCGGCAAAGGGAATCAGTTCGATCAGCTCCGGGTCAGGGGTGTCGGTTCGTTTGAACACCACCACCTTGTTGGGGAGAAACGCCTCACGCAACGCGGAAAGCATGCGTCCGGTCGGGTCCGCTTCCGGGTTGCCCACGACCACCACTTCTCGGCTTGGCCCCAGCGCGAATTCAAGAGCGATCAGCATCTGCGTATACCCCGTGGGGAACTCCCGGATCGAGCCCGCAAATGCTCCACTTATGCGGGCTGCTCTGTGTTCCAGGTCAGGATCGGCCGTGATCCGTGCCAGTCTGAGCAGGTTCAGGGCAGCCACCGAGTTTCCCGAAGGAGTCGCTCCGTCGTAGATCTCTTTCTTGCGTGCCAGAAGCTCTTCCCCATCCAAGGGCGTGAAGAACAACCCCCCTGCCTTGTCATCCCAGAAGCGAGCAAGCATCTCCCGGGTGAGTTCCACCGCAGCCCGGAGGTACCGGGTCTCGAACGTGGCCTCGTAGAGCTCGATGAGCCCCCATACCAGGAACGCGTAGTCATCCACCGACCCCGCAATTCCGGCCTCTCCGTCCCGATATCGGTGGAGGAGTCTGCCGCGCTCGTCCCGGAGGGTCTTCAGCACAAAATCCGCGGCTCGTTGGGCCGCGGAGGCATACTCCCGATCACCAAGCACCTGAGCCCCCCGTGCCAAGGCCGCGATCATAAGGCCATTCCAGTCGGTCAGGACCTTGTCGTCCTTGTGGGGGTGGACCCGCTTCTCCCTTGACTCGAACAGGAGTCGACGTGCCCGTGCCAGGCGGTCGGTAAGGTTCTCGATCGTGACTCCCATCTCCACGGCGGCCATCGCAAGCGGTTCGTGATGGTGCAGGATGTTCGTGCCGGTCCTGTGGCCTGTGGCTTCTTCCAGATGATTCCCCTTGGGCAGCACGTGGAACGCTTGGACCATCAGGTCCGCATCTTCGGGTCCGACGACTTCCCGGATCTCCTCGAAGCTCCAGACGTAGAACTTCCCTTCCACTCCTTCGCTGTCCGCGTCTTCCGCTCCGTAGAACGCTCCTGCCGGTGACGTGAGGTCCCGAAGCACGTATGCGAACACCTCGGCCGCGGTCTTTGCGTATTCGGGCTTTCCGGTTGCCTGGAAAGCCTCCAGGTAGGCCAGCGAGATCAAGCCCTGGTCGTAGAGCATCTTCTCGAAGTGTGGGAGCAGCCATGTACGGTCTGTCGAGTACCGGTGAAAACCGAATCCCACGTGATCGTAGATGCCGCCCCTTCGCATGGATTGAAGGGTCTGTTCCACCATGTGCAGAGCCATGGGTTCTCCGGTACGTTTCCAGTATCTGAGCAGCCACATCAGGTTGTGCGGAGTGGGAAACTTGGGGGCATTCCCGAAACCGCCATGATCCGGGTCATACACCTGTCTGAATTTCCTGTACGCAGTGTTGAGCACGGTTTCGTCGAGGGCTTCTCCCGGAGTTTCCCAGGCAGTCTGTCGGAGAGCCGCGGCAATGCTCTCCGCGGACTCGATGACCTCTGCCCGGCGATCGCTCCAGAGCTTCTTCACTTGCATGGTGAGATCGAGCAGTCCCAGTCTTCCGAACATGCTCCGCTTCGGGAGATACGTCGCAGCGAAGAAGGGTTTCCCGTCCGGTGTCATGAGAATGGTGAGCGGCCATCCGCCACTTTTGGTCATGATCTGGCACACGGTCATGTACAGGTGGTCGATGTCGGGCCTTTCTTCCCTGTCGACCTTGATGGAGACAAAGGTATCGTTCAAGGCCGCGGCGATTTCGCTGTCCTCGAACGACTCGTGCGCCATGACGTGGCACCAGTGGCAGGTGGAATACCCTATGGACAGGAACACCGGCTTGTCTTCCCCATGAGCCTTGGCAAAGGCTTCTTCCCCCCAGGGATACCAGTGGACGGGGTTGTGTGCGTGCTGAAGAAGGTAGGGGCTCTTCTCCTGTATCAGGGCGTTAGCCGGTGCTTCGGCGGGTATGCGGCCGGAGTCCGGTGACGGGTGCTCGCTTGCGGTGTGCATGGTCAGGTCTCCTCTCTTCCCGGCGCCGCCGGTCGATAGGACCCTGAACCGTAGCAGGCTCGAATGCCTGACCGTCTTCCGTCACGCGGTCCTACGCATCATCGGTCCCAGGTCTCGGCCTCAGGCGGGGGGAAGGGACGTTGGCGTCGATATCGTATACGGGGTTGGCAAGGGTCCACCATCCTGGATTCATGGTATCGGTGAACTCGATCCTGTGGACGAACTTGATGCTCTTGTACGCCAACCGCAATGGCGCTATCACTCGAAGGGGCGCGCCTCTTTGTTTGCTCAGGGGTTCTCCGTCCATGTGCGACGCGAGGAGGATTCGCTGCCCGGGGTCGAGCAGGTCTGATAACCTGAACGACTCCCTGTACCAGCCTTGATCCATAGGTTTTGCGCGCGTCTCACCGAGTGCGTGAAAGGTCACGTAGTCCGCGCCCGGGAGCGGTGTCACGAGCGCGAGGAGCACCTCGAAACGGAGGCCGGTCCAGGATACGTCGGGAATGGTCCAGCCCTCCACACAGTGAAAGTCGACCACTTGCGTGGTGGCAGGCAAGCCGACAAGCTCACGGTAGCCGAGCTTCACGGTTTCCTCCACCATCCCGTGAATCGTCAGAAAGAACGGTTCTGAATCCCCTGTCTCTTTCCAGAGGATGGTCCCTGAATCCGGATCGAATTCGAATATGTCCGATTCCACCGTGCGAGTGGGGAATCGTCTTCCTCCGGAGGCGTTCACGCCCAGCGCCACGGCTCCTATTCCGAGAAGAACCGCGGTGAGAAGTCGCGTCATTCCGGGGTGATTGGCCATCCTCGGTCACTCCTTTCTGAACTAGTGTATGCACCCTTTCCCCGGAAGCAAGCGGCTCCTGGGGGGGCTACGGACATGCAACAGCGAGCGCCCTGCCGGCGGAGCACCGGCAAGATTCGGCTACGACAGTGACGCTTATTGAAATTCGCGGCATGGTTCAACCCGGTACGTGAGTGCCGGCCTGCGTGGAAGACGTGCCACGTTTCGAGGTTCCCATGAAAGTCTTCCGGGGGAAACCCTTTTACTAATGAGGTTCGATTTCTCCTTTTTTCGAGAAGAAATCTTCGGGCCGGCAGCTCTGGGAGCAAGCAAGGTGCCTTCTCTTCGCTTGCGTAGAACCAACCGGCCCCGCCCTCGGTCTGCATGCGG
>JBFMAA010000264.1:0-3997 GCA_040755955.1 Thermodesulfobacteriota bacterium | reverse complement strand
GAAATCAGGCCCCAACGTTGTTGAGAGGAACTTGTAGCGGCCGGCGTCCCTGCCGGCCGGCACGGAGGCCGGCCGCTACGACAGAAGATCTGCAACATACGTGACCGTATTTAGGAAACGGAACACTTAGTCCAGATCTATTCCGAAGTAGTGATGCACGAGAGCATTCCTCATGCCTGTAACGTCGGACCACGGAACTTCAGGGTATCGCTCCCGAATACCTGCTGAGGGGCGCGCCGCCGCCTCTCCGACAATTTGGAGATGATGCATGATCCAGACCTGGATCAAGACATCTGCGTAATAGGCGTCGGGTTCGTCGGGCTGACGTTCTTCGATGTGCCGAATCGCGTCGAGAATGTCACGTAGCTTGTCCAGGTCGTCTCTCATAGCGGCACGGCATCCCTCATCACTCGTTCCTTCACCCGGGGACGCAAGCCCCGTTCGCTCACTACCTGGACATCGAGGCCGAGCAGGTTCGTCAGCTCCCGCATCAGAGCACTATGGTCGATAAGGGTCGTGCCTGGTTCAAAGTTGACGAGCAAATCCACGTCGCTTTCCGGTGTGGCTTCTCCCCGGGCAACAGACCCGAACACACGCACGTTGCGTGCCCCATATTTTGCCGCAAGGCGAAGAATCTCTTCCCTTTTTTCTCTGACGAGTTCGTCAATGGCCATGAGTTGGACTCCTGGTTTCAGACCGGTTTCGTGTCTCCGGCACTTGGTGGTCTCATTCATAAGTTCGGTCACGCATATTCCGGACTCTCCTTTTGTAGCGACGGGCCTCCGGGTGGGTAGGCAGTAGGCCGGCAGGGACGCCGGCCCCTGCAAAGGCCTCACAACGCCCATGCCAATCCGGAACCGTATTTGCGAACGGGCCCACTCAACGTTCTGTCAGTTCAACTATCGGGTTCACGGTGCGTCGCGCCTGATGTTTGCCCCGAAAGCCTTCTGCTCAGACGCCGCAACCTGTTCCTTGCCTTGAGGGCCACGCCCAGGCAAGCCTGACTCACCGGAGTGGCAGCGATCCAGGCCCTCCCTAGGATTCGCCAAAGCGTGCTTCGGAGGTCCATAGTGCGGCTGCCGTGGGTCACCCGAACCACGAGTCCGAGGATCTGTCCGGGGAGCACTGCATCCGGCCGGCCGTAAAAGGCGTCCCCTCGTGCGTACACGCGCTCTTGTGTTCCGGAATTCTCTACGTTCACGATCCGATGGGCCAGGAGTCTGCCTTCCGAGCGATACAGAACAATGTCGCCGACTCTGAGCGCTTCCGGAGCGACTCCCTTCACCGTAAGCCTCGCTCCGTGCCGCACAAACGGAAGCATGCTCCTTCCGTGTACCCCAAGGCAGAAGTCTCCTCCTCGGCCCAAGACCTCCGAGGCCAGCTCCCCCACCACGTTTGAATTGACGATCAGGTCACACATCGGATCGCACCGCAGCCCCCTCCTTGTCATGAAGAAACACGTCGGCCAGACAGTTTCCTAATCAGGTTTGTCTTGACCCAATCCATGCACGCTCAGTTGGCTGCATTAGATGGCCCTTCAGATCAACTTTTGTTGCGAATCCCCCCGAATAGTCGACGAACACTGTAGTGTCCCAGAGTTGCTTGACCGAAAATGTCAGTGCCTTTCTTGCCTCTGTGGGCTTGGTACAGAATGAGAGAAGCCATCTTTGCGGGAACTCTCCTAAGCGAATCCATTTTACCATTAAAATCGCTAGACTTCCAGCCTCGCTTCTCCAAATCCTATTGCGATTCCGGGGGAAGAGACGCCCAGAGGAGGTCGATGCAGTCCGCACATTCCCTTGCCTCATGATCCAGGAGCCACCTCTCTTTGTCCCATTTCCTGCTACAGTAATCCTTTACAAGGCCGCCAGCTATGCCGATCACGCCCCCAATAATCACCGACATGAGGTCACCCATAAATCCCTCTAATTTCAGGTTGGTCCCTTCCACCGGTGTCAATAAGTGTTGGTTCCCTTCGTGCTCTCTGTCGTGAGTTCGGTCGTTGGATCTCCCGATCACGCAGGCCATCGCAACAAGAAGATTTATCTGCGTTTTCTGCATCATTTGCTGAGAATTCCTCAGCGGAACACGTGCGACCGAATCTGGGGACTACCGTATTCAGTTTCCCTGTGTCTTGCTGCTTCAGCAATCTTGACCTCCTGCTAAGCGCTTACCTTCTGGCGCTGCATGTGCGCGACGAGCGCTTCGAGCAGGCCGTCTACAGTGTAAGATTCCGCTTCCACTCCGAGGGGTAGCCCGTTGTGCCGGATGGTCTCGGAGGTCACCGGCCCGATCGAGGCCACAAGGACGCCTTCCTGTAGCCTCCGTGCGGCATCAAGCCCGACCATCTCCACAAAATGGCTCACGGTTGAGGACGACGTGAACGTGATCACATCGATCTCGCCGCGCTCGAGCATGCCACGAATCCGCGCCACCTCCGCATCGTCAGGCAACCCTGTGCGGTACACGGGGACCACGTCCGCCTCCCCTCCCAACTCGGCAATGCCTTGGGGGAGTATCTCTCTGGCCTTCTCGGCACGGGGGATCAGGAAGCGCTTGCCGCGGACATCGTCCCCGGAAAGCAGCTCCAGCACTCCCTCTGCGGTGAACTCCTTGGCGACCCGTTCCACCTTGATGCCTCGGGCTCTGATGCGGTCCGCGGTCACGGGGCCGATGGCGCCGATTCGCGGGCCCGCCATCTCCCTGATGTCGTCCCGAACCTGCAAGAATCGCTCGAAAAACCTGTCTACTCCGTTCACCGATGTGAACACGACCCAGTCATAGGACCCGATTCGAGCGATGCTCGCGTCCAGAGGGGCAAGGTCCACCGGCGGGAGTATCCGTATCGTGGGGAAGAGCACGGGCTCGCCTCCGAGCTCGAGAATGCGGTCTGCCATCTTACGGGACTGCTCCCTGGCCCGGGTGACCAGGACTCTCTTGCCGAACAAAGGTTTCCGCTCGAACCAGCCCAGCTCCCGGTGGAGACTGACTACATGTCCCACCACCAGAACCGACGGGGGTTTGAATCCCCGGGCATGTGCGTCGTCCGGAATGCTTGCCACGGTCGACACCAGAGACTCCTGCCGAGAGGTTGTCCCCCAGCGAACCAGCGCTGCAGGGGTGCCGGGGGGCTTTCCGTGCGATATCAGTGATTCCGATATGTTCCCGAGGTTCTTGACCCCCATCAGGAACACCAGAGTGCCCCGGCTTCTGGCCAGCACGTCCCAATCGATTGCGGATTCCTCTTTGGAGGGGTCTTGGTGGCCGGTGATGAACGTCACCATGGACGCGTGATCCCGATGAGTCACCGGAATCCCTGCGTACGCGGGAGCAGCGATACCGGAAGTGACTCCCGGCACGACCTCGAACGCGATGCCCGCCACTTGGAGCTCTTGAGCCTCTTCCCCTCCCCTGCCGAAGAGGTACGGGTCTCCTCCCTTGAGCCTCACGACGGTTTTGCCTTCGTTGGCCTTTGTCACGAGAAGCGCGTTGATGTCCGGCTGTTCCGCGGAGTGATTCTTCCCCTTTTTCCCGACGTAAATGAGCTCCGCGTCCTCGCGTGCTTCCCTGACAATGCCGGCATCCGCGAGGTAGTCGTACACGACCACGTCCGCTTCCCGAAGCTTCTGAAGCCCCTTGACGGTGATCAGTCCCGGGTCGCCGGGTCCTGCGCCGACAAGGTATACCATGCCGTTTTTCGCTGGCTTCTGTTCAAGATTGCCTGAATCCACCTGTGTAACCCTTTCGTAGCAGCCATTCATTTACGGGCGGCAAAAATCCCCCCTGCCCCCCTTTAGAAAAGGGGGGGTGAAAGAAAGGACACCGCTGTTCCCTCCTTTGGTAAGGTGGTTCGCCGTTCCCCCCTTTGGTAAACTGAGCCTTACCCAGATGGTAGGCCGCTGGACACCGAGGGATCGGGGAGTTGTGGGACGATTAATGAAATCAAGACCTTATAAGTATTGGCTATGTCGGCCAGGCGTTGCAGGCCGGTCCAAAG
>JBFMAA010000263.1:0-4170 GCA_040755955.1 Thermodesulfobacteriota bacterium | reverse complement strand
AATTAACTCCTCTGAGGGTTTGTATCCGTTTCACTGCTTCCGGCGCCCGGCGCTCACGCACCGGGCTACTATCTGCCGCCCCTCCCGGGGCTCCAGAGGCCCACGCTTAGTCCCGCAGGGACGTAAGTCCCGGGTTGCAGAAATGCACCGTGGCATCAGCAGGGCACCGACGTGCGCGGCACTCCTCGCGAAGCACGCAGAGAACGCAAAGAAGGAACGACTTCCTTTGCGCGCTTGGCGTGCTTCGCGAAAGAGCGTCTTTTCGGGGGCAAATCAGTGACTACGTTGGTGAAATGGTGTACTAAAGCGGTTTTCACTAGTTTCGACCGATTGGCAGGCTGGAAAGCCTGCCCCACAGGATCAGGCCGACCTGGAATCGGAAATCACTTTCGAGAACCGCTATAGGGTTTGCGCATGCGGTAACGGGTCCTGACCGGTTACTCTTCGTCATGTTCCGGGCGGTCGGGAAGCTGGGGATTCTCGTCGGACCCGCGCATTGCGCCAGTTCTCCTGGACGCCTCGTCCGTCGAGTCTCGCGGAGGATCGGGCTTCTTGGGTATGGAGATTTCCTCTTCGCTCACTTTCCGTATCTTCCCCCCTGAGTGGACGAAATGGGTCAGTATGAGCTTGTCCCTCTTGTTGGGGTGGAGCTGTCGCATGCTGAATCCAGGCCTGCCTTCGAATTGAAAATTCGTAATAGGCAACACTCCGCTGACCTTCTGAGGCCATCCGGTAACCATCTTCTTGGCTTTGGTAGACCACGAGAGGAAATAGAGACCTGTGTAGTCGCAACCGGGGTCCTTTCCCTTTGGCACGCACGCGACCACGTAGTTGTTCTGTGCTCCGGTGTCCGGGTCGTCGGTTGCGCCCACGGGGCGCCAGGCCACAATGCGCAGGTGCCCAAGTTCCCGCACGATCTCCTGGTTGGGGGTGGGACGCAGGTTGTGCGTGTACACGTAGCCCACTCTTCCATCATCGATCTTGACTTTGTACCATACGTCCTTTTTGGACGAGTCATCGGTTGGGTCCGCCGGCGCACCGGAGCTTCCGGCCGGACTCGGCCCGTCGGGGTGCGATCCTTGCGGCCTGTGCACACGCCCGGTCTTCTGGGCAGGCCTGGCGGTCACTACGCGCTCGTACATCTCGAACTTCTTGCCTGCAGGCAGCTCTTCGACCACCGGGTACTGTCGGCCGGGTTCGAATCGGAAGTTGGCTTTGCTCTTGGTGACTCCCTCTGCTTGCGGGGGAATGCCCTCTATCGACTTCCTCAACTCCCTGGTCATCGCAATGACCTCTTCTCCGCCAACCACTTTGTGGTCGAGGTAGCCTTCTCTTCCGTCGCGGGTCCGAGCGCGGTACCATTCACCGATTCTGTCCACCAGATGGATCTGGGTTTCGGCAGGGAGCTTGTGCACCACTTCGGAATTCTGGTTCGCGGTCTGATGGAGGTTGCATTCGCGAACCGTGATACCGTCTCTCGGCTCAAACGGCTTTTTGCTCTTGGTCCACTTCTGCTTGAGTTTGTTTTCCATTTCCCGCTTGATGGTCTTGACCTCTTGGCAGCCAGCGATGGGAATGAGGCCCAACATTACTATAATAGCGATTGTTTTCGCTATGTTATTGGATATCATGGGTAATTCCTCCAGGACTAGGACCAGACCTCACACTATATCTAATAAATCATGAAATCAACTCCATGATGCAGAAAAATGCAGGTACGCGCGACCGGGCTGCGGACCACAAGGCGCTCTGCACTCCTATCCTTCAGGATCTTGGCCAGCCGCGACGATTTGTTGTCGGAATCCGCTTCAGCAGAGGGGTAAATGGCTGTGCTTCTCCTGTGGCCGTGCGCGGTTTGAACGTGCGTGGGACCAACCATCCCCGCCATCGGAAGGCGTGCGAACGGAGGAAGGTCGACGCGATTATTCGTTGCGGCTCCCAGCCGCTCTGTGGCGTAGATCGGATGACCTATTCTCCAGGTGCTCTATCGTGTCGACCGGCCTCCATGCCGGCCGTCAGTGGCCCGACAGGGACGCTTGCCCCTACCAGTACACCTCCCCATTTCTCGGCAGAATTTCGGAAGCGTATGTGCGCCACGTCCTACTCGGGAGCAGAGAAGGTCTCAGGATAACACTTGCTTTCAATCCTCAAATGAGATAAATTCTCGGTCCATGGTACGAGAAGTGTCTTTTTCAGGCGGTCTGCCCCCGGCAGCCCACGAAAAAGGGACTCGGAGACATTCCACTTGGGCGCGGAAGCCGGAGGCCTAGTGTATTCAGAAACGTGGGCAACAACAGACGTGGGAAGACAACGGGAAACAAATCAGGATTGTCACTATGTGGACCCGGACGGTGAGCTGATTCTCGTCCTGGACGGTATGGGAGGACATCGCGCTGGAGAAGTGGCCGCGGACCTGGCAATGGAGACAATCTCGACATTCTACAAGGCCCACTCCGGTAAAGAAGAAGAACCGCTTGAAATATTCGAGAACTATGACGACGACTACACATACCAGGCGAACCTCCTGAGACAGGCCGTGTACCACGCCAATCGTGTGGTGCTGCAAGCTTCCCTCGAGAACGAGGAGCTTATGGGTATGGGCTGCACGGTCGCGGCAATGGCCATCAAGGATCAGGTCGTCTCTATGATAAACGTCGGAGACTCAAGGCTCTACCTCTTCCGCAACGGGTCGATGGAGCAGATCTCGAGAGACCATACCCTGGCCGAAGACCAGATCGAACGAGGTATCATGAGCCGCGAAGAGGCCCAAGAGTCACAACTGAGGCATATTCTCTCGTCGGTCATCGGGGTCGACAACAAGATACGAGTCCACATGGATGAGCTCACTGCGGTTCCTGGAGACACCTTCCTGATGTGCACCGACGGGCTTACCTGCGTGATGAAGGACTACGAGATATTTGACCACATCAGTAAGGAGCCTCCCGGCCCGGAGACCTTGAAGCGACTGGTGGAAGAAGCCAACGCGAGGGGCGGACCGGACAACATCACCATGGCTCTCACGGTCTTTCTGCAAGATTCGGCAGGACAGAAGGAAACCGAATCCTAGTCTTTTGTGTCCAATTGAGTAGTTCCTCCGAAATAGCCGAGGCTTCACGATGACGGCTACCACGCGTGGAGGCTATCAATGTTCAAAGTCATCCTGAAGTTCCAGGATACGGTCCTCCAGGAGTTCGTATTCGAGCACTCTCCTGTCACGATCGGTCGCCGCGACGGAAACGACATAGCTATCGACAACATGGCCGTTTCCGGCAAGCACGCCCAGATCGAGACGGAAGGAGCGGACAGGTACGTCCTGGTCGACCTCGAGTCTCTCAACGGAACGTTCGTCAACGACAAGAAAGTCTCCAGAGAAGCGCTGCATAGCGGAGACTCGATTCTGATCGGCAAACACCATCTCGAGTTCAGAGATCTCGGCAAAGCTCCCCGCAAAGAGCAGGCCGCCCACGCGAAAAGGAAACCGGACGAGAAACAGGCCAAGCCGAAAGAAATCGTGAAAGAACAGCCCAAGGAAGAAGGCCCGCCCGCGGCACCGCTACCCCCTCCAGAGCCGGAGCCCAGGGCACCCGCGCAGGAAGCCGCGTCAGCCCCCGCAAAGGAGCCGGAGCTCGAACTTGCACCCACCGAGGGAGAGATGAAAGTGGTCGAAGAGCCCGAGCAACCTTTGCCGCAGAGAACCAAGAGACCCGAACTCAAAGGAACTTTGACCATACTCTCCGGAGGTGTGCCTCAGATCATTGATCTCACGAAGATGGTCACCACGCTGGGAAAATCGGACGAGGCAGATGTGAAGTGTTCCGGTATGTTGGTAGGAAAGATGGCTGCCATAATCAACCGGACACCGTATGGGTTTTTCCTCAAATACCACGAGGGCACTAAGAAGCCACAGGTCAACGGCGACTCGGTCTCATCACAGGTGCAGCTACAAGACGGGGACGAGATCGCCATCGGGGGCACACGACTCACCTTCAACATGACCGAGGGAAATTAGACTCTCGTTCTCATGGAATGCGCCCCATCCCCTTAAACTTTTGTTACTGGGCGGCTCCAAGAGTTCCCATGAAAGTCTTCCGGGGGAAACCCTTTTGCAAAAGGGTTGTCCCCCGGACCCCATAGGCGCTAACTTGGCGACAGCCCATTTCGACATTTCAG
>JBFMAA010000262.1:0-4209 GCA_040755955.1 Thermodesulfobacteriota bacterium | reverse complement strand
AGAACCAACTCGCCCCGCCATCGGTTTTCATGCGGACCGAGAAAGGTGGACGCGAATTTGGTTGCGGCTCCCAGCCGTCGTTTTGCAAAACGCCCCTTCCCCCAGACCCCCATCCCCTAAAACTCTTGGAATTGGGCGGCTCCCGCTGGTCGCCGCCGCCAAGGTGGGGTGCAGGGATGCCCCGTGGGGGTTGCATTCTCATTGTTAGTTGTGGCGGCCGCACGGGGCATGGGTCTTCTCATGTGTCTTCCAGCATGGAAAGAAGATGGGCATGGGTGTATGGTCGGGTCAATGGCCGTGAGAAAAATCCTAGGAATTTTCTCGGGAACAACTCGCGGAGCCGCTCGTATGGAAACCGTATTTCCACGAGAAGGACGAGTTGCAGCCTTGACTCTGACCTGAAAGACCGCTGTCTGATTGGGTTAGCGATTCTCCGGAAATAAGTTGTGCACCGAAAATCCCCCCTAATCCCCCTTTAGAAAAGGGAGGATTTTCCAAGGGCGACGGGCCGCCTGCATTCATACGGTTATTGTGGGACAGGCCCCAAGTGAGAGAACAAGCGGCGATTCGGGTTCTTCTCCGCGTCCTCTGCGATCTCTGCGGTGAACCCGCACCAACTCGCTCAGGACCGGAAGGAGCTTGACGGCCCCTTCGTCAGGGACTAAGGTAGGTCCGTTGGACGATCGTGCGTCTTCGTTCGATCCGGACCGTTCTCCGCGGTGAACTATTGAGTGTACCGAAGATCCCCTTGCCTGCTCGCGTGCTGGTCAGCCTCCTGACCCCCCGAAAAGACCTTGCCGACCAGGCGCTCCCCGAACTCATCGGCGAACTTGGACCGCTGAGGGAAGAGATCGGACCTATCGAGTTCGGGTTCACCACGTACTACGAAAAAGAGATGGGCCCGGGGATTCGCCGATGGCTGTGGATCTTCGAGCAACTCGTCGACCGGGAGAGGCTGTTTCACATCAAGTGCTTGACGAACCGCCTGGAGCAATTATATACCATTGAGGGCAGGAGACAATTCAACCTGGACCCCGGACTACTGAGCCTCGAGAACCTGGTCCTCGCGACGGGCAAGAACAGGGCCAATCGAATCTACTTGAGGGACGGAATATTCGCGGACTTGACCCTGATGTACGTTGCAGGAAGGTATCGCCCTCTCGAATGGACGTATCCGGACTACGCGGATGCCCGACTCCTGGAGATACTCAACCGGCTTAGGGAGGGCTATAAGTGCCAACTGAAACAATACGGCCACACTCCAACTCCATGAAGAGCATGACCGGCTTCGGCCGAGGTCGGCTGGTAACGGAAGGTGTGGAATTCGTGGCGGAATTGCGCTCCGTCAATCACCGATTCCTGGATATTTCGCTCAAAATCCCCAGGCTTTACAACGCGTTCGAGCCTGATATCCGCAAAATCATTGCCGAGACCATCCAAAGAGGGCGGCTCGACCTGGTAATCACCCGCAAGGGCGGGACCGGCTCTCTGGTGGACGTCATGGTCGACAGAGACCTGGCAATGAACTATCACAAGTGTCTGACGGCACTCAAACAGGAACTTGGCCTCTCGGGAGAGATCACGGTATCCGACGTGCTTACCCTCAAGGAGGTCGTGCTCCCGATGGAGAAGGAAGAAGCGGTCGAACAAGAGTGGGCGCAGGTTCGGCTGTGCCTGACCCAGGCCCTCGAGCAACTGGACGGCATGAGAATCGCCGAAGGAGAAGCACTCTGGCGAGATGTGGAATCAAGGCTGCTCAAGATACGAGAAACCGCGTCTTTGATCGCACCTATTGTGGGACAGGTAAGCCGTGTGGCCAAAGAACGTCTGGAAAAGCGGGTCAAGGAACTCACCGGAGGACTGGAGCTCGACCCGGACCGTCTTCTCCAGGAGGTCGCGCTGATCGCTGAGCGTGCCGACACCACAGAGGAGCTCACCCGCTTGGAGAGCCACGTGGACCAGTTTCTCGCGTCACGCACACAAGGATCTCCGGTGGGGAGAAAGCTCGATTTCCTGCTGCAGGAGATCCACAGGGAAGTCAACACGATCTCCGCGAAATCCGCATCTACCGACATTGCGGGACATGCGGTCACGATCAAGGCTGAAGTGGAAAAGATCAGAGAACAGATCCAAAACCTCGAATAATGGAAAGACCCGAGAATGGCAAGAGTAACGGTTGAGGACTGCCTGGAAAAGGTGGAGAATAGATTTGCGCTGGTTATCCTGGCCTCGAAGAGAACCAAAGAGCTCAAGCGAGGCGCACCGCTTATGGTCGGGTCCCGGGACAACCGGGAGATAGTCATGGCCCTGCGAGAGATCGCGGGCGGCAAGGTGAGGTCCAGGAGACCGGAGGCAGCGGAGCCGGAAGAAAAAGAGAAAGTCACGGTCCAGAAGAAGAAACGGTGAAGAAGCCAAGGCAGTCGGACCCGACCCGCATCGTCCTGTACGGTCTGCACCCGGTATGGGAGACCATCAAGGCCGGTCGGCGGCGAGTGGACCGGGTGTACGTGGCGCAGGGGTCGGCTGCGGGGAAACGCATCTCCGCTGAACTGCACGCGACTGGCATTGAAGTGGTGCGCGCGTCATCGGAGGAGATCGCCGAGCTTGCAGGCTCGCCTTACCATCAGGGGATAGCCGCGGCTGTGGGGCCGTTCCGTTACGCGGAGTTGGAACACGTGCTCGATTCGGACCGAACGGCCAAGGAGCCTGTGGTGCTGCTCGATGAAGTCCAGGATCCGGGAAATCTCGGCAGCATTCTCCGCACGGGCGAGTGTCTTGGAGTTCGTGCGGTCGTGCTCACCCGTGACAGATCGGTGGCAGTGACCCCCGCGGTGGAGAAGGCTTCTGCCGGGGCATCGGCTCACGTGCCGGTGGTGCGGGTCACGAACATGGTGCGGACCCTGGAAGAACTGAAGAAGGCCGGGTACTGGATCTATTCCGCCGAGGCCCGTGCATCGAGGTCCTGCTTCTTGGAGGATCTGTCAGGGCCGGTGGCCTTTGTGGTGGGCTCGGAAGGCAAGGGAGTGCGGCGGCTCGTGCGGGAACACTGTGACATCGGCATCAGTATTCCCATGAAAGGGAGGATCGACTCCCTCAATGTGGCTCAAGCGGTTACGGTCCTCTTGGCAGAGGCGCTTCGTCAAAGGGGCGCATCGTGAGAGTGCTCACCTGGCCGTCAGTACCGCTGGATGTCCTGCGCGACGAGATGGACTTCGTCATCGAGGCCCATGAGGATTTACCCCCGGAGATTCACCTTTCCGACGGCGGACCGCGTCCCGATAGGCACGTGCTGCTCGGGCTGGCCGAAGCTGCGGCATTGGCCGTCGACGAGAAAGACCCCGATCTGGTAGGATTCACGAAAGAGGCCAAGGTCGAATTGGTCCGTAACGGCCGGACGGTGACGGTTGAGCCGGTAATCATGGTGTTCCGTTCGATTCCCGGCAGGTTGGGGATCCTTGCGGTCGGGGACCCTGCCCGGGTGCGGCGGGTTGTCCGGCAGATGCGACGGTATTTCACAAGGATGATTCGTCTGGATGTCCCTTGAGCAAGAATCAGGGACTTCCGGATCCGGATATGTTACGGAGGCGATACATGGTGAGGAGAAGCATGGCGATTGCCGTTGCGATGGGTCTGATGCTGGCGGCCCTGGTCGCGTACGCGGGGAATCTCTCCGGTAGATGGAACGGCTCCGTCATGGCCCATGCGGTGGAAATAGACGTAAACCAGAATGGTCACCAGATAGATGGCGTAGCCAGGTTGTTCAGTCCGTTCGGCAAGAAGACCGTGTACCATTTCAAGGGTTCGGTGGAGGGGTCACGGGTCCAGGGAGCTCACCACAGCGGGCACCGGTTCCAGGGGAACTTGCTGGCCGACGGGTCCGTGTCGGGGCTTCTGACTACCAAGCACGGGCACAAGTTGAATGTGCACGTGTTTCGGCGTTAGGATCGAGCCCGATGTCGTTGCGAGTGAACGCCTTCTGGGCAGGCAAGATTCGTATGATCTGGTTCACGCTCGCGATGATACCGGTGGTGGTGATCACCGGATTGTTGGCGATCGGCGCGCTCGTGGCGTGTTCTCCGTTGACGCTGTACGCGCGACTCACGGGGAAGCACCTCAAAGACCCGAGGAGGAAGGACCTGCACGAGGCCGGAGTGTGAGCTCATTCCAAGTCGCTTTCCGAAAGGTAAGATTCCGGGGGAAACCCTTTTA
>JBFMAA010000261.1:0-4255 GCA_040755955.1 Thermodesulfobacteriota bacterium | reverse complement strand
TCTCGCACGTCGTCCAGGTTGTACCGCTGGAGAGCTTCGGGGTCGTGCTCATAGTACCACTCTATCTTCTCTCTCTCGATGTAGGTCCGGTCCTCATCGGACAGGCCGAAGTGGCGGGCTGCAGACTTGAGGCCGTAGCTTTCCAGCTCCCGGGCGGTCACGTCGTAATACTGAAGCAGGAACATGGTGTCCACCACGTGCCGCCCGAAGAGCTCCATGCGGGTATAGTCGATGATCCGCTCGGCCACGGTGAATCTGGAGCGCCGGATGCGGGGTTCTTTCCCCCCCCGCCCCCAGGAAAGCGGGACCCCGTGCAGCCTCGCCCTCGCCACAATGTACTCAAGGTCGAAGTTGAAGAGATTATGACCTTCGATCACATCGGGATCCAGCCGGGAGATCCGCTCGCTCAGTGCCCTGAGCATCTCCTCTTCTCCCATTTCGCGGCCAAAGAGGACCTCGGAGTATCCCCGGCTGTCCATGATCGCTATGGAAATGATCCGGTCCTCCTCCCGGTCGGGGTTGGAGAACTCGTAGCCCGGAGCGCAGGCGGTCTCGATGTCAAGGGCCAGCCGGTGCAGGTCCCTGAAAGGCAGGCCCTTGAAGAAGGTCTTGCCGGTTAGGAGGAGGAACTGCTGAACTGGGTCTGAAATGAACAGGAACGGTGCTCGCGGGTCGAAAGGGGTCTGCCCGGTCTCCCTCTGCAGATGATCTCTCGCCTTGAGGCAGTGAGACCAACTCCCGAAGATGGCCAAGAACCGGTAGACGTTAGCCCCCGCGAGCGGCTCCACGGTGACGGTCCCCCTGTACGCCGCGAGTGCCCGTTCATCCTCAAGGAGGATCCAAGGGGTGAAGGGCACGTCGTCTTCGATTACCCGATCCGCTTCCCTCCGAAACAACCGCATGGTTCGGTCTCCGATCGGCTCCACGGCCACAATGCCAGGGGTCGGATCCGCGCCAAAGAGCACCACGTTCTCGTCCATGGAAATGGATCTCATGACATCTCCACACAGTTGAATTGCTGCTTCACCATCTCATGCTAAAGAAGCCACGAGTTCGTGACAAGAAAAACTTGCCTCGCTCGGACCGGTTTCTGGTATAAAGGAAATAGCACTGACTTAAGACGGGTACAGCTCCTTGCCCACGGTTCAAATCCCCCCATCCCCCCTTTGCAAAGGGGGGCGAGGGGGGATTTCAAGGCCATGCCGAATTGCGCAGGCAAGTCTCTTTTCGTTTAGTTCCTTAAATCAACGGCATTGGGTATAAAGGAATTCCAAATGCGCCGCCTTGCACCCGCGAAGGGGTGAAAACGTCGTACGTTGGTTTGGACTGTCATCCCCGCGAAGGCGGGGATCCATCTGTCTGGGTGGTGCAGACCCTGGATTCCCGCATTCGCGGGAATGACGAACCCGGCCGCCGCCTGAACCCGGTGGCCGGTTGTTTTCTACTAACCCAACTTCCTCACGAGGTTTTGTCTTTTTAGACGTTTGCTGTATTTTCGGAGGGGGGTTGGGTTTGCAAGTAGCTGAAATTATTCATGGTGGTTTTTCGTTCGCGGGAAATAGTGACGAATTATGATTCGATTTTTGGCTTGACAATTGGGATATATGGTCTAGTATAGTGGCCATGTATATGCGCAAGACCACCAAGAAGGGCAAGAGGAAGATCTACACCAACTACCTGCTGGTGGAGTCGGTGAGCACCCCCAAGGGGCCGAGGCAGAACACGGTGTGCTCTCTGGGGGATCTGGGACCGCGCCCCCGGCGGGAGTGGCTCAAGCTGGTGCACAAGGTGGAGGAGGCGCTGGCTGGGCAGGGGGATTTGTTTCAGGAACATGACGAAGAAGTTGGCGATATTGTTGCAAAAATACGGAAGCGGCGAGTTCCGAAGGCGACCGAAGGCGAAGAGGTTGTGGGGGTTCTGGCGGACCAAGTCAGCACCGAGGAGCACCGCGAGGCGGGAGCGGTGCACGTGGGGTATCAGTTCTGGCAACGGCTGAGGTTTGACCAGGTGCTGGCTGAGGCGGGGCTGGAGCCCAAGGCAAGGAAGCTGAGCTGTGCCATGGTGATGAACCGGCTGGTGGAGCCGTGTTCGGAGCACGCCATGGCGAAATGGCTGGAAAGCAGCGCGGTGGGAGACATCGTGGGGCTGAACCTGGCGGGTGTGGGAGAGGACCGGCTGTATCGCAACATGGACAAGCTGTATCCCGCCCGAGGGGTGATCGAGGGGGCGTCGGCGAAGCGAGCGAGGGAACTGTTTGGCCTCAACGGGGCTGTTTTGCTCTACGATCTGACATCGAGCTATTTTGAGGGCCAGGCGCTGAAGAACCCGAAGGCGAAGCGGGGCTATTCGAGGGACAAGCGGCCGGACTGCAAGCAGATCGTAGTGGGACTTGTGTTGGACGCTGAGGGGTTTCCTCTGGCCCACGAGGTGTTCGAGGGCAATGTGCAGGATCGCAAGACCCTGGGGCAGATGTTGGATTTGCTCGATGAGCGAGTGGGTCTTCGAGAGGGTCAGACGGTGGTGGTAGACCGCGGGATGGCATATGAAGAGAACATCGAGGAGATCCGCTCGCGGGGACTGCATTACCTGGTGGCGACTCGGCAGTCGGAGCGAGATCGGTGGCTTGGGGAGTTCATGGAAGCGGAGGGCTTTGCTCCCGTGGAGCGAATGCCCTCGCCCAACAACCCGTATCAGAAGAAATCGGCTGTACGTGTGCAGATGAGACGGTTGGAGGATGAGACGCACGTGCTGTGCTGGGGCGAGCAGCGTGTGGAGAAAGACCGGGCGATTCGCCAGAAGCAACAGAGGAGGCTCCAGGAGGATTTGGTCAAACTTCAAAGGCGTATCGACTCCGGCAGGCTGCTGAAGGATCGGAAGATCTTCGAGGCCATTGGGCGGATCAGGGAGCGTTATCCCCGGGTAGCCCGCTATTATGAGATGAGCTACGAGGCAGGCCGTGGGCTGCTGTGGGAGATCCACCAAGAAAGACTGGCCTCCATGGAGCGGCTCGACGGCACGTATCTGCTCAAGACGGATCGGCAGGACCTCACGGCCGATGAGGGATGGCGCACCTACATGCTTCTGACCCGAGCCGAGAGTGCCTTTCGATCGATGAAGAGCCCCCTTGCGGAACGACCGATCTTCCACCAGATTCAGAGCCGCACCGAGACGCACGTTTTGCTCTGTGTGATGGCCTACCATCTGCTGGTGGCCATCGAGAAGACGCTGAGAGACCGAGGGATGTACACCTCCTGGGCCACGGTGCGCGAGACCCTCAAGGACCACACCATCTGCACCGTGGTGATGCCCACGGACAGCGGGGCGGTTCTTCGGATTCGCAAAGGTTCAACGCCTGAACCCAAACACAAGGAGTTGTACAAGCTGTTGGGGATATCCCCCCAGATCATCAACCCCAAGAAAACATGGTCCGAAGCAAAGCCGTATTATAGTGACGAAAAAACGGCATAAGCCATTGATATCACTCAATTGTCGTCACTAAAATGAGGAAGTTGGGCTAGCAAGTTGAGCAACCGGGTGTGTTCCCGACCGCACTGTGGCTTGGTCCGAGTGCGGGGTGCGCGCTCGTTCGCCAGGGCACGGTGAGCAAGCCCAACCCTGGCTGACCAGAACCTATCGATTTTCTTGAATTGAAGCGAGGGGTGTCTGGGGTTCTCTTTCAGGAGTTCGAAGTTCTCGTCAGCAAGATCCCGGACATCCCTGGGGAGTTTCCAATAATGGTCCCATAAGCTTGGCCCCGTCCGGCGGCTCATAGGTCCCGGAGTTTTCCTTCCTTCTTGGCATCAAGCGCTTCCTTGACCAGGAAGTCGAGCCTGCCGGCTTGAGAGTCCTCCTCGATCTCCTTGTCCCACCTATCCCAGTCCTTCTCCAGGAACCAGCGGCGGAACTCTCGATATTCCCCCTCAGGCAGGGCGTCGACAGCCGTTTCCAGCTCTTCGAGCTTCATCATTTTCGGCACCTCCCGGTTGACAGGGATCCCAGGGTTACATCGCTCCGGTTCAAGAGTAAATGACGCGCCGGCTTACCCGCTCAGTGAACAGATGGGCACGATCTCCCCGGGTATCAACAAGGACATCCTACACGAAAGGATACAGATGGCAAGACCGCAAAGCTCCTCCAGTTCCGAAACCAATTCCGCAACGGGACGATGTCCCGGGTCTTTGAGACTAACCAATAGGGATTGAGACGATCCCGGAGGGTCGTTTCAATCCATTGTTCAAGAAGCCCTGATCGGGGT
>JBFMAA010000260.1:0-4348 GCA_040755955.1 Thermodesulfobacteriota bacterium | reverse complement strand
GCGCATCAATACCGGGGCCGCCGTCGAGGGTGTCCTCGCCCCCGAGGCCGTACAATTGGTCGCTGCCGCCGAACCCCTGAATCGCGTCGGGCGTGGAAAAGCCGTATATTACGTCATCACCGTCCGTTCCATGGAGACCGAGCATGGACGAGATCTCGCTCAAGCCCCAGATCGTTCCGTCGGCAAAGCTGATCGTGTCCACCAGCTCTCGGGGGGAATAGGGTGTTCCCCATGCTGTGATCGTCAGGCTGTCGCCGGTGTCCGCGATGGTGATCGTCAGGCCATAGCCGGTACGCTCAAGCACCATGTCGGTCGGTAAGACCCCCGCTCCCAGAACCACTGTATTGCAGGTCCCATCAGTCGTCGGCAGTTCGTCTATGTTGTCGTGCCCCGAGCCGCGGCCGAAGACGTAGGTGTCCTTTCCGGATGTCCCATCGAGGATGTCGTCTCCGGCGCCGCCGTCAAGCAGATCTTGGCCCGGGCCTCCCACGAGCCGGTCATCGCCTGCCCCGCCTGCAAGGGTGTCATCGCCGGCCTCGCCGTGGAGCGTGTCGCCGCCTTCATCTCCGAACAGCGCATCGTTGCCTCCGAGTGTGCTGATCTCGTCGTCGCCGGCGGTTCCCTTGATGTAGTCCGCTCCCTCGGAAGGTCGGTAGATCGCCCAGTGTATGTCGGTTTCGTTCCAGACCGTTCCGTCCATGAACTGGATGCGCTCGATACGGAACATGGGTCTGGTCTCATCGAAGAAGCTCGTGGCTGCAAGAGTATCGCCGGTGTCGTTGATCTTGAGCACAAGATCCGTGCCGACAGCCTTCAGGGTGATATCTTCAGGTGTCAGGCTGCTCCCCAGCCAGATGGTGTCCACATTTCCCGCGGTCGCATCAATGTCGATGATTCTGTCGTGGCCGGAGCCTCTGCGGAAGATGTACGTGTCATTGCCGCCCTCTCCGTACAGCCGGTCATTGCCGGGCCCACCGTCGAGGATGTCGTCGTCATCACCGGCAGTGATCGTGTCGTTGCCGCCGCCCGCCACGATGAGAGCATCTCCTGTCTCGTTGATAAGCCACTCATCCATGGCACTGCCGTATATCACATCGTCGCCTGAAAGCCCGTTTATGAAGTTGTCACCGGCAAAGAGATTCGCCCTGACAGCTTCCGAACCGTTGGTGCCCAGCAAGTGCGAGGTCCCCGGCCCGAGCCGTTCCACGACCGGCAAGCCCCCCGTGTCGATCACCCAGCCGAGGAAGGGGTCCTGCTGGATGAACGTCTCGCGGAAGGACAGGTAGTTGAGTTTCTCTTCAATTTGAAGGCCTCTCACGGTTCGAGCAAATTCCGCCAAGTCGACTGTGCCTTGCTCGCGGTTTGCCGCGAGACGATTCCGCAGTTCGTTTACTACAGCGGACGTGTCGCCTCTTCGTTCCTGCACCCGTTCGCAGAAGAAATAGTTGATGGAATCAAACAGGTCTTTCAGGTGCGTTTGCGACATCAAGACCGAATAGAACGTCTCGAAGTCCTGTTGATACGTTTGATCGGCCAGCGTGGCAAGCGAGGCGTCTACTCTGCGTGGCTCGGTACCGTGTAAACGGTCAAGTGCGACGATCTTGCGGGCGTCTATCAGGGTACCGTAGGCGTCGGGTTGAACCGAATCGGCGCCCGTCCATTTGAAAATCATCTGGTCAAGAATTGCCGCCCGATTCTCAGGAACCCCTTCGGAAGCAAAGGCTTCGACCAGAGCCTTGAGTTCACCCGAAGCATCCCTCACCATGGCCTGATGAAGTGTGTGGACGTTGCCGTAGCCCGCCAATTGGGGCAATGACTCGATGTCCTCGGGAACATCCAGGAATTCTGAGGCGATTGTGTCGGAGGTGTCGCGTGCAAAGTTGTATTCGGCGATAGTACCGGTCCTACCGTCCTTCCACTCGAAAGACCCGGATCGCACTTCGGTATTTCCTTGCGTGTCGGTGCTGTTCTTGGCCTCAGAATCCAGGTAAATGGCGGACAGACCTACTTCATCCACGGAACTTATCTTGCCGCCGTCCTCTGACTCGAAGAGGTACAGTCCCGATGTATCATCGTACTGCCACAGCTTCAGTTGGGACCAGATCGGATCAAGCCCGTCAATCTTGCCGTCATGGTTGGAGTCGTAATGGGCGAGTGCGTCAAAACCATTCGCTGCCCGCAGGCCGTTCGGAAGAATTGCCGAGTCACTGAAGAGTTCGGTCCCGGAATCGAGAACGTGGTTCCCGTTCCAGTCGACCATGAGCAGTCCGCTTCCAGGCGAGACCCAGCCGGAAAGTTCTTGAAACGCATTTCCATCTTGATCGAAGTACCTCAAAGCGTCCAACCCCACGGTCTGGATTCCGGCGCCATCGAGATCCAACACGAGCGGGTCGCGGCGCTGAAGACCTTCCGGGGGTTGGTAATCAACTTTCCACTTGTCAGAAAGGATCGGAGCTATCGGCGTTTCACGCGGACGCCAGTATCCGGTAATCAAGACATGTACGATCGGTCTTTCCACAACATCATATCTGGTTCCCTGGCTGGGGGTGTTCGGAGTATTGCCCATATAGTCTAGAAATTGGTTGTTGCGGGGACCGCCTATGACGCGCTGTCCCACATCGTCAGTGCCGAAAAACCCTTTTCGGCTGTGATAAAGGGTTGCTCGCAGAAGACCGGGACTTCTGACGGGCTCGGAAGAAACGATGCCAATGTGCCATCTGACCTGGCCAGAAGGGTGATACACACCAACATTGTGCATGGAAACGATGTCGCCCGGCCCGATGTTACCGTTGACAGGGATTTTGCAGAAACCGAGGGGCATTAGGTGCTTGGCTCTGATATACTTGGCCTGCAATCGAAAACCCGCATTGAAGAGGGCTCGGTAAACCAACCAGTGGCAATCTATCTCCTTCCAGCCGTTGCGAGGATCTATATCAAAGAGCCCCCGTCCCCCGGAATTATTGCCATATTCGAAACGCTGACCAGGACGCGGGTAAGGGACGGCTTCACAGCCGCCGAAGGCTTGGGCGGCACTAAGGATTCGCTCAATGGGCTCAGAGTTACTTGGGCAGATCAGCATCGGTGTCTCCTCGTCGCTTGTTTGTCTCGTCGTTTGGCGGGGCCGGATGAGTGTTCATAGTGTCCCGGGCAATACGTTTGAGTTGTCGCCGCTGAGGGTCATTTCAGTGGCCTGTGAGCATGTTGACGTGTGTCCCCTGCGGATTCCTCAATCAGTGGGCTTGCATCAAGACTGTGACTGACTCGGGCCAGATGCGGGGCAGATAGTCAGTGGTTTCCATCCTCACTGCGTCCTTAGTGCCTGTCCTTCGCCATTTCGCCACCGAGTCAAAAGACAGTTCGAGAGGGCCAATGCCCCCAATGCCACTGCGGATCACAGTGACTGCTGCCATTCCTATGGGTCCCTTCCAACACGGCTCACCCCCTAAATCATAGCTTGCGGCGAGCCCACCATATCGTGCTTCGTAAATCGCTCGAAGTATGGTGGCCCTGTGCCCAGGAAAAGTGACCTTTAGCAGTAAGAGGCTCATGCGATACCGCTGCCTCACTTCGGGCTTCTCTCGGTGGATTGAATCAACCGTCGACTCCGCACTCGGCCAATCGGAGCACTCAAGTAGCGGCGCGCTTTTCCCGTCGACCCAGACATCGAAGCGCAAGAAGTCGGTGTGGTCCCCCCGCCTGGGAAACCCAACCCATTCCGTCGTCGTCTGACCGGTATTATGAAATACGAACAGGGCCTCTACCCTGTAGCGCCTCGGCATCAGGCGAATCGTCACGTCCTCGAGATCCATTCGTATCTGCTTGTGGGGAGACTTCAGTGTGGGAGATCCACCCGTACCAGAAGCACTTGCCGGGTCGAGATATGCCTTCGTCGAAGCAGCGGGGAGGAGGGACCCTGCCACCAACAGGGACAACAACAGTGGGCACACAGATTTCATGAAAAGAAAGCCCCTCACTTTCATTGCGGCTTGCGACCGCTAATCGCGTTCCGGAGATCTCAGAGGACCCACCCCCTCAAAGCGGAATGGCGACGTTCGATTACTCGGCCTGGTGGGCCCTGAGCAGATTCAGAATTCTTGGGTGGTTCTCTTGCGCGACTTTCAGGGCTGCTCGGCCCCAAGCGCTCGCTGGATTGAACCGCCCCCCCTTTTCCAAGAGCAGTTTCACCAGATCGGCCCGACCGCTGTTGACCGCATCCATTAGGCTGAAGTTTTCCTAATATAGAAAGTGAATAGAAGATTGTAATCCAGCATTCTTCCAGTTAATAAATGGTAGGGGTATGGTGCTGCGGTTGCGTTATGCGTAGCCATGTAGGATAGCATTTATGGCT
>JBFMAA010000259.1:0-4404 GCA_040755955.1 Thermodesulfobacteriota bacterium | reverse complement strand
GTATGGAACTTCTTGCAAGAAGTTCCTTCCCCCGGACCCCCATCCTCAAGAACTCTTGGCGCATGGCGGCTCCCGTTGGTCGCCGCAGGGTGTTCCACGAGTGGGAGGCATTGACTCTTCATGCTTCGTCGTGCCCTCGGCGCGGGCATCGGTTTTCTCATGAAGGATTCAGCTCATTGTTCCTCCGCAATCTTGGCGCCTTTGTGATGAATTCTGCATCTATGTCGTACGAACGGTTGTCCTTCTTCGCAGATCAGCGGGAACGCTTCCACGGAGGAGCGAGCGGATTGAAGGATTCCGCCACGGATCTCGGTCGATCCGCTACCGGGCCCAGGGGACCGTCCGGGGACGCGGCCTCCGCATGTCTGGCGGTGTGTTGTTGGATGAAGGCTCTACACACGTTGATCGGGGTGGAGAAGCCAATACCCTGGCTTTTCCACAGGAGGATGGTGTTGATCCCGATCACCTCGCCGTCAAGGTTGAACAAAGGACCTCCCGAGTTCCCCAAATTCATTGCCGCGTCAATCTGAATCAGCGGGGGGTAACCAGATCCGGGTATCTTTCGGCCTTTGGCGCTCACTATCCCAATCATGATCGACTGCCCGATCCCGAATGGATTGCCGATGCCTACTACCCACTCGCCCAGTTCCACGGAGTCGGAATCCCCGAACCGCGCGGGTTGCAGCTTCTCCTGGGCGTCGATCTTGATGAGGGCCAGGTCGTTCTTTGCATCCTTGTGCAACGTGTGCGCGAGGTATTTCCGGCCGCTTAGGAGCTCCACCTCGATCTGGGAACCGTTGCGCAGCACGTGTTCGTTGGTGATAATATGTCCTCGGCTCGACACGATGAACCCCGAGCCGTACCCCATGGCCTTGGACGAAGCCGCGTTGCGCCCTGAAAGCTCAAGGTTGGTCAGTGACCACGCGTTCCCTCCATCGAGCATCCGGATCGCAACCACGGACTGATTCACTCGGCGGATCACCTCCCTCACATCGGGCATGACCGTATTGCGGGGCCGAACGCGGTCGTCGCCGTCCGTGCGGTCCTCCCGGACCGTCTGGGAATGTGTCGGACCCGGTTTCCCGTCAATGTCCGCGGCTCGGGCTTCGGTGACGGGCTCGGCCCTTCTCGGAGCTACCATTCTACTGGGAGGGCGGGTCGCGGCCCGGCGAATCTTGAGATCCTCCGCGAAGCAACACACGGGTTGAAGATACAATCCGAGGACAAAATGTGCTAATGTGGCAACGAGAGCGTAACGGAGGGCGGTCATTGACCAACTCCTTGGCATGGATCCGGGGTATGGTGCCGCGGCGAGCTCGGGTGAAGTCTGCGTCAGCGCCGACGCTGGGTATAGAACTTTCTTCACGGCCTTGTCAACGCTTTTTTTCTAAGAGATTTGCAGTCACAATCCATGGGTTTGATTATTTTTCTAATGCACTGCATTAATAAAAGGGCGTTTCGTTCAGAGGTAGCCGATGTATGAGATAGAAATCATTACCACGTTTTCGGCCGCTCACCGGCTCAGAGAGTACAAGGGGAAGTGCGAACGGCTTCACGGTCACAACTACAGGGTTCATGTCACGGTTCGAGCCGACAAGCCCGGCCCCGGGGGGATGGTCATCGACTTCGGAGACCTCAAGGCAGCCACGAACCAGGTCCTGGAAACTCTGGATCACTCCTATCTCAACGACATTGCTCCTTTCGACGTGATCGAGCCCTCCGCGGAGAATCTTGCCGCGCACATATTCGAGGCCGTCACAGTCCGGCTCGGCGATTCGGCCGGGCGTCCGTACAGCGTCACCGTCTGGGAATCCGATTCGTCCCGGGCCACTTTCATAGGGGACTAGCCGCTATTATGCCACAGATTCAAGACAAGGGAAGGGGCACGCATGCCTGGAGAACCACTTGATCACTTTTCTGGGGATATCCCGGTTGTCTCGCTCATTGACAGGGCCGACACGGGTGCCATGCACACGTGTGTGCACCGAAGCTCGGTCGTAGAATCCCCATTCATTCCTGACATACAAAACCTCCCTGATACGCGCAATATCGGCATCGACAAAGTGGGGGTCAAGGGTCTGCGATACCCGATTACCGTGAAGGACCGGGCCAAGGGCCGACAACATACGGTCGGACTCTTCGATCTCTTCGTGAACCTCCCCCACAATTTCAAGGGCACGCATATGAGCCGATTCATCGAGGTGCTCAACGACTACCGGGGCGAGATCTCCATGGAGAAGTTCCAGGACGTCCTCGAGAAAATCAAGACGAAACTCGACGCGAAGAGCGCGCATATGAACGTGGAGTTTCCCTATTTCATGGAGAAAAAGGCCCCGGTTACGGGAACCCCGGGGCTGATGTCGTACACGTGTTTCATGCGCGGATCGCTTGCCGAGCGGTTCGACTTGATCGTCGGCGTGGAGGTTCCGGTCACTACCGTATGTCCGTGTTCCAGAGAAATCTCTCAGTACGGCGCGCACAATCAGCGAGGCCTGGTGAGGGTGCAGCTTCGATTCAAGAAGTTCTTCTGGATCGAGGAGATCATCGAGATCATAGAATCCTCGGTGAGTTCGGAGGTGTACTCGATGCTGAAACGACTGGATGAAAAATATGTCACCGAAAAAGCATATGATAATCCCATGTTCGTGGAAGATGTGGTAAGATCTGCCTTGTCGAGATTGAGGGAGAAGGACAACTTCCCCTGGTACCGAATCGAAGCCGAGAACTTCGAGTCGATCCACAACCATAGTGCGTACGCGCTGATAGAGAAGAACTTCTCTCCGATCCCTGAATTTGTGCAGGGTGTGGTCCCGAACAAGTTCAACGGCACGCGGTAGCGACAGTCACCCTCCTTGAAACCCATGGGGCGGTTCAACCCATGCTTCAAGGCCGACGTGACCACTGCTCCCCACACTGCACGAAAGCACCGTGCTCATTGAGTGAGCCCCGAATCCGCGGTCCATGATATCTCCCCGGCCCCGACCGGCTCACATGAATGACCATGCAGGCCCCTGGGATGGGAATGCCGATGAAGACGAGAAGAATCGAGGTTCTGTTGACCGCGGTCGTGTGGTGCCTGTGCTGCCTCGCACAAACGGTCCAAGCTGAGCCGCGGCACGACGTTCTGGGAAAGATTACCGGAGGCGAGACCGCGGTCCGAGTCTCCGCGAAGCACGCGACCGGGACGCCGACAGCCGTTCGAAGTGGACGGGGGGCAGGCTGCGAACCAACACCGTTGACCGGCCTCGATATGATACTTCACGGCCCCGCTCAGAGAGGCGAGGCTCGCCGCTCACCGGGCACATCAGACGCGGGTCGGGGGAACGAGGAATACGGTACGCTTCCTTCGGCACTCGACAGCCTGATCGGCGCACTGGGGATCGAAGCGGAGAAAGGCTCCGCATCTCGCGGCGTGAAAGTCAATGCCAAAGCCCTCCTCTGCCTCGACTGCGCCCGCAACAGGGTGGTCCTCGCCTACAATGTTGACGAGCCTCTGCCGATCGCGAGCATCACCAAGCTACTCACTGCGATGGTGGTCGTGGACAAGATGGACCTCAATCGAGTGCTCGAAGTGCCCTCTGACATCCTGAGCGTCCCGCGCCACAAAGTGGGGATTCGCCCCGGAGACCGGATCAGGACAAAGGACCTGCTTCATGGTCTGCTCATTGCGTCGGGAAACGACTGCGCGGAAGTGCTGGCTCGAGCTTATCCCCACGGCGGCAAACATGGGTTTGTGAGCGCGTTGAACCGGTGGGCTGCGAGACTCGGAGCGACTCACACCGCGATCCGCACTCCCAGCGGCCTCGATATGAAGATCATCATTGGCCGCAAGCAAGGCAGGGAATTCGAAGCAAAGCGTTCGAACGTTGCCTCGGCCCGGGACGTGGCCCTGATCGCGGAAAAGGCCTTCGAGTATCCCCTGATCGGGCAGATATCGACGCTCAGGAGCTACTCGTTCAAGACCCTCAACCCCAAGCCTCGCACGTACAACCTGTGGACCAACGATCGACTGCTCGGCACAAAACTCCCGGTGGAAGGGGCAAAGACCGGATACACAGATGCGGCTGGCCGCTGCATAGTAGCGCGCTTCAAAGGGGAAGATACCGACTACATGGTGGTGGTGCTCAATACCCGCAACCATTTCAAGGCCGCGGAGAAGATCTACCGCTGGGCCGACAAGCTCTGATACCAAGCAGCTTTCCGGAAGGCAGGATTCCGGGGGAAACCCTTTATCAGAAAATGCGATTCCGGGGGAAGGAACGTCTTGCAAGAAGTTCCTTCCCCCGGACCCCCTTGTATGATGTTCCAAGAACCAAGGGCTGACTTTGAGGCGGGGGGGCCGGAAAGTAGTTGCCCTGAACGATGGTTCCTGGTACTGAGCGGCTGTCTTGAGCGCCTGACTGA
>JBFMAA010000258.1:0-4467 GCA_040755955.1 Thermodesulfobacteriota bacterium | reverse complement strand
CGGGGGGTAGAAATGTAGCCAGTAACGTGGACCCTGAAGACTAAACCGAACCCAAAGTTTCCTCAATTGTGACGAGGAGATAGCCGCACGAGACTTGGTTCTCTGGAAAAAAACTTCAGGCTAGTGCTCGTCGAGTGTTTCCTTCTTTTTCAGAAACCTCTTGAGGGCATGACGAGAAATACCCAGCAATTGGGCAGCCTCCTGCCTCTTTCCCTGAGATCGGTGCAGGGCCTCGGCAACCATGGAGTCGGTAAGCTCGTCGAGTATCTGGGTAAGAGATTTCTCACCAGGAAAGTCCACGGTCAGAGACCACCCTCGGCTGACCTTCTCTTCCGTGCCGAACAGGTCCACCTCCAGTTTCCCCTCGCGTGAAATGATGAGAGCCCTCTCTAACACGTTGCGCAGCTCTCGCACGTTGCCGGGCCAGTTGTAGTGGTTGAGCCTCTCTATCGTGGGGACATCGATTTCAGGCAGAGCCGTCAGTTGCATGTCAGCGCCAAGTTCGGAAAGGATCTCCTTGATCAGAGCCGGCAGGTCCTCAAGCCTTTCCCGGAGCGCGGGGACCCGAATGGAAAACACGTTCAGTCGATAGTACAAATCCTGTCGGAAACGACCGTCGGCCACCTCTTTCTCCAGGTCCCGGTTTGTTGCCGCGATGAGTCGGGCACTGACGCGGACGAGCTCCCTGCCTCCCACTCGGGTGAACGAGCGAGTGTCCAGGAAGGTCAGAAGCTTTGATTGCAGGGAAGGTATCAACTCACCAATTTCGTTGAGCAGCAGGGTTCCCCCTTCCGCGAGTTCCAGAAGGCCCTTGATACGGCCACGGGCTCCGGTGAACGCACCCGGTTCATGGCCGAAGAGCTCCGATTCTGCGAGTTCAGGAGCCACTGCCGCGCAGTTGACGGCAAAGAAAGGACCGCCGGCACGCTTGGAGTGTTCGTGTATATGCCGGGCGAGATAGTCTTTTCCGCTGCCGCTTTCTCCGGTGAGCAGCACGGTACTGTCGGTCTGTGCCACTACGGTCGCGGCTTGCAAGGCGCTGCGCATCGCATCGGATCGGTATTGGGTCGCACCGGGGAGTTCCCATACCACGGGCTTCCTCCGACCCGTGATGTCGTGAGCAACCCCGCATATTCCGGTGATCGCGCCGTGCGCGTCCCTCATGGGGACACGGATGTCGAGGAAGATCATGGTGGTACCTTTGACAGGCAGGGAGTGTTCCCGTTCGACCGTCTCTCCGGTGAGTACCCGCAGGTCGACCTCCTTGAGGTGATCCGCGGCTTCGGGTCCGAACAACTCTTCGTCGGTTCGACCGACCATGTGGGACTCATGCACGCCGAAAAGGCTTGCCATGAACGGATTCACCAGGATGTACTTCAGAGAGAGGTCTTTCACGAAGATGCAGTCCCGGGCAGAATCGAATACCGTCCGGAAAAGCAGTTCGCTCTGTCTGGCGGCTGCTTCAGCGCGACGGCGGACTGTGATTTCGTGCACCAGTTCCTGGTTGGAAAGATTGAGTTCCGCGGTTCTTTGGCTCACCAGGGTTTCCAACTCGTCGTGAGATCGCTGGAGCAGTTCTTCCGCGCGTTTACGTTCGGTGATGTCGATGCTTACCCCTCGGACCCCGATGGCCTTCTTGTCACGGACTATGGCCGTGCAGTACGCGACCGCGGGGAACGCAGAGCCATCCTTTCTCAGCGCGATGTATTCGAGGCCCTCGAGGCTTTCCCCGTTGAGGATTCGGCTCATATGTGCCACGAAAGAGTCCCGGTCATTTGCGTGTACGAGCTGGAAGATGTTCAGGCCGGATGCGAGCTGCTGTTCAGGGTAACCCAATGCTCCGAGTCCCGGTGAATTCATAAAGCTGAGGACTCCTTCCGTATCTGTTTCGAATACCAATTGAGGAAGAAGCTGCGCGAGCTCTTTGTGTTTTTCTTCGCTTTCCCGGAGCAAGCGGTCGGCCCTGGATTTGTGCAGAGCCATCTCTATCGCGGTGTGGAGCTCTTCCTGGCGGAAGGGCTTGAGCAGGTATCCGAAAGGTTCCGCGATCTTGGCCCGCTCGAGCATCTTGTCCCCCGCGTACGCGGTCAGGTAGATCACGGGGATATTCCATTGCAAGTGTATCCGTTCCGCTGCCTCTATCCCGTCGATTTGGCCTGCAAGCATGATGTCCATCAGCACGAGGTCCGGAGAGGTCGTTTCTGCCAGACTCAATGCCTCTTCGCCGGTAGAGACGGCGGCAACGACCTCGTAACCGAGTTGCACGAGTATCCGCTGAAGGTGCCTGGCTATTTTGGCTTCGTCTTCTACGACCAGAATTCGTGGTAACGACATGCAGGAGACCCCTTTCGGTCAGAAACCGGCCGGTCTTAAGAGCTCTATCAGAATGTCTTCCGGGGGAAGCGGCTGGGAGCCGCAACCAAAATTCGCGTCCACCTTCCTCGGTCCGCATGAAGATCCAGGGCGGGGCGAGTTGGTTCTGCGCACACGAAGAAAGGCATTTTGCGCACTCCGGGAGCTGCTGAGCTGAAGATTTCTTCTCGGCTGGAGAAGAAATTGAACGTTATTAATAAGAAGTTCCTTCCCCCGGACCCCTCCTCCAGAAGGATTTTTTCATATTGGGGGTTCTGACCATCCGCCGCTCTCTTTGTGATGCGGGGCGCTGATTTTCATGCTTGGTTCTGACCTCTCGCGGTCATGGTCGGTTTGGGCAAAGGGCGCCTGACAGAAGGGGCTTTTCCAAAACACATTTTCCCCGGAATTCGCATTCACTTGACGCGCAGGTAACGGTTGTCCCAAAGCTGCGCGGTCTTCATGGCGAGCATGATCGCCTCGCCTACCAGCGGCGCGAGGAGATATCTCCGCCGGCCTTTGGTCTGGATCGTGCTCCCGACGGCTTCCGCAGTCAAGAGCATACCGTTGAGCATCTCCAAGTCCTCTGCATGCCGTGCGCCGGCAATGATGAATCCGGTGCCCGAGGTGCTCAGACCCAGGACGACCGGCCCGGAATCCACGTCCGCGGTGCCCGAGACTCCCTCGGGAAACTCGCGCAGGCCCTTCATCGCGATCGGCAGACTCTCGGCCAGGTGCCGCACGGCCAAACGGTACTGCTCGTCCGCGAACTCCCTATCCACAAACGGGAGGTAGAAGCTGTTCCATCCTACCCCGGAACCTCGGCTCGGCCCCAAAGGTCGGCCCAAAGCGTCGACGCCGAACACCACGAGCCCCGTGCGCGGGTCCAGCAGATACTCACGGGTGTACGCGAGCCACCTGCGGCACAGCGCCCCGTGATCCGATCTCGACACCTGATCGAACAACCGCAATGAAGCCGCCACGACCACATTGTCCGAGGTGTAGATCTCTCCCGGATAGGTCTCGATGTAGGGGAAGCGGGCCTCTTCCACACGTCTCGCCAACGCCAGGTTGATCCGTCGGTGAAGGGTGTCGAACTCGTCCGTTCCGCCGGCTATCCGGTGCGCGGCAAGCAGCATGTTAAGATGCCCCAGGTATCCGATGTGTCCTTTGGGGCCTTCCAGGGACGTGATGGGATCTTCCCCCCACCTTGAGTGGTCGAACCCGCGCAGGCCGGGGCAGAGCGCGAGGTTGACGAGATCGCGCAGCAACGGAACTGATGAGGGACGAGTCTCGGGGAATTGGAATGCAAGATTGGTCAATGCTGCCGCGGTCATGGAACAGGTGCCGAGCGCCCATTCCCCCTTGAACTGAGCGTCCAGATAGCCGGGCATGCGGCTCGGGTGGAAAGCTCCGTCCCGCAGCTTATCTACGAGGTACGCCCGTCTCGCGAGCAAGTCCTCGCTCTCGCGGTTGTGCAGGAGCCGAGCCGCGTCCGTGGCGTAGACCCGCACCCACAAGACTTTTGCCACCATGCACACCAACAGGAGAACCACGAGAGCAGTCGCGATCCTCACCGTACGCCGAAATATTCTCCGGCCCAAATTCGGATGTGATACAGCCCTAACTTCCACACCCATCAGGCTCTCCCCAGGTGAGCCGCGAATACCGGTTTTCCTGCGGTTCTCTTCAGTTTTCACCGATTGGCAGGTTGGAAAGCCTGCCCCACAGAATCAGGCAGTTCGGGAATCGGAAATCATTTTCGAGATCCGCTCTATTGAGTTGCGGACCCTCGCTCTATGCGGCAACGGTCATTTCAGCCCATCCTTCCTTTGTCTTCTGCGTGCCTCTGTGTCGAATCCGGTGTCTTCCCGGCAACCGGTTACCTTCCGAGGTAATGGCTCATACCAATGCCACGTCAGACAGGTGAGGTGAACCTCAGGGCGACAGCCAAGATGCCTGTCCCACCCGGATCCTGAAGTCACCGCTTAGACTGAAGTTTTTTTCCAGAGAACCAAGTCTCGTGCGGCTATCTCCTCGTCACAATTGAGGAAACTTTGGGTTCGGTTTAGTCTTCAGGGTCCACGTTACTGGCTACATTTCTACCCCCCGCCC
>JBFMAA010000257.1:0-4519 GCA_040755955.1 Thermodesulfobacteriota bacterium | reverse complement strand
TAGACACAAACCCACTCTCCCTTCCCTACAACCACTAGGCGACAGGGCTTGCTATTCCCCTCCCTTGATGGGAGGGGTTAGGGGAGGGTGAAAGTTCCCGCAATTCTCAACGCGTGGCACTATAGCGGTTCCCAGCCGCGCTGCGGTGAGTGAGAGAAGGTATCGGAGAGGCCGGGGCAAATCCCTTTCCTCATACCCTGAGCCCTGCGTACGATGCGACTCGGAGGGCTCAGGCACGGTAGGACTGTTCTCGAGCTCGCTGTCTGGGTTTTCTCATGCGATCGGTCTCCCGGCTTTCCGATCTCTTCCTGGATTGGTTGAGGATTTCGCGAGCAGTCTGCCATTCGCCATGTTCCGCGAATGCCGCTGCCGCTGCCATTGCTTCCATTCTTCTGAGCCATCTGAACATTGTCTGACTCCTTGGAGTGGTATGGTCCGAGTGTTCCTGCGTTCTGCACTGGTACAATCAATTTCCGTACCATTCCCCGATGGGCCTCATCTCATTGAAAAGACGTGTCAATATGGCATTCGACACGATTGGCCTCAATGTTGGGGTTGTTGCACTCTGAAACGGGAGAGGCGTCAAAGGACGCTACCACTGGGATTTCAACGTCATAGCTGCTATTACGTTTCACCGGCCTTCTGTTACAATGTGCAACGCATGTCTCTCTGCGCGCGCTTTGCGCGTGGGAGGAGAGCGTGAGATGATCTTGTGTGCTGCAACGGGGTCGCCTATAATGCGCGGCTACCTAGCCCCGAGCGTGAGGAGCCCGCCACCATGTCGCTCTTTCGCAAACATCACGACGAGAAACCCGCGATTGCTCAGGAACTGATCGATCTTCGTGCCGCCTTGGACAAGGCCGCCTTGCCGGACCATGCGTCCGCGGCTGCGCGCAAGGAGCTGGACCGCATCGAGAAGACAGACCCGTCCATGCCCGAACACGTGATCGGCCTGACGTATCTGGACTATCTCCTGTCGCTGCCCTGGAATCGGTTCACCGATGACAACCTGGACCTCATGCGAGCTGAGCAGATACTGGAGCGTCAGCACCACGGCCTGCACCAGGCCAAGCAGAGAGTGCTCGAATTCCTGGCCGTGCGAGCTCTGAGAAGTGTCAAGAGATTCCGGGTGCTTGTGGTGGACGACGAAGAGATAGCCCGGACCAATATGGCTCATGTCATCGGCAAGGAGGGACACGAGGTCAGCACGGCCGCCAACGGCTTGGAAGCGCTTCATCACCTTCAGCAGCACGCGTTCGATCTTGTCGTCACAGACCTGAAAATGGACAAAATGAACGGGATCGAGCTACTCGAAGCGGCAAAGAAGTCTTCACCTTCCGTGGAGATCGTGCTGGTCAGCGGTCATGCGACCGTGGATTCCGCGGTGGATGCGTTCACCAAGGGAGCCGCGTACTACTTGATCAAGCCGTACAAGCTTGATGAGCTGCGCGCAGTGGTACGCCGTGTCCTTGAAAAGAAGCGCCATGCGCAGTTCACGCGGGGGCCGATTCTCTGCTTCGCCGGCCCGCCGGGAACGGGGAAGACCTCCATCGGTCAGGCAATAGCGGAGGCGATGGAACGCAAGTTCGCGAGGATCTCGCTCGCAGGTCTACGCGACGAAGCGGAACTGAGAGGGCACCGACGCACGTATGTGGGGGCCATGCCGGGAAGAATCATCACTGAGATCAAGAACCTGGGCCTGAAGAATCCGGTGCTGATGTTGGACGAAATCGACAAGATAGGGCAGGATTTCAAGGGCGACCCGGCTTCGGTGCTCCTTGAGATCCTTGATCCTGAGCAAAATCGCTCCTTTAGAGACCACTATTTGGACGTGACGTTCGATCTCTCCGCGGTGATGTTCATCACCACCGCGAACGTGGTCGAGAACCTTCCTCCTGCGCTTCTGGACCGGCTCGAAGTGATAGGATTTCCCGGGTACAGTGAGCCCGAAAAGGCCCGAATCGCACAACGCTATCTCGTGCCGCGGCAGCTCAATGATTGCGGCCTGGCCGGAGACGGGATCGTGTTCACGGATGACGCGGTCATGGCTACCATTCGAGACTACACGCGAGAAGCGGGCCTGCGCAACCTGGAACGGGAAATAGCCAACGTGTGCCGCAGACTGGCATTCCTCCGCATCAGCCAGGGCACACAAGAAGGGCCAGTGACCGTGGACGCAGCTATGGTCGCACGTTTTCTCGGCCCGAGGAGGTTCAGGCACGAAGTCGCGGAAGGAACCAACCGTGTGGGGATCACCACCGGCCTGGTGTGGACGGAATTCGGGGGGGAGATCATCTTTGTGGAAGCCGCGCGCATGAGGGGGAGTCAGAAGCTGATTCTCACCGGTTCCCTCGGTGAGGTGCTTCGGGAGTCGGCTCAGACTGCGCTCAGCTTCATCAGAAGCCATGCGGAGGGACTCGGCATCGACCCTGACTTCTACGACGATTCGGACCTTCACATACACATTCCCGCGGGCGCGATCCCCAAAGACGGGCCTTCGGCAGGGATAACGATCTGCGCTGCCCTGGTGTCCCTGCTCACCGACTGTCCCGCCAGGCGCGACGTGGCCATGAGCGGAGAAATGACGCTTAGCGGCAGAATCCTTCCCGTGAGCGGGATTCGCGAAAAGACCCTGGCTGCGCAAAGGGCCGGCGCGACGGTTGTCGTGTTCCCGCGGGGCAATGAAGTCGACGTCGAGAACCTGCCCGAGGAACTCACTCTGGGTATCGAGATCGTGCCGGCCGACGAAATGGGCGAAGTGCTGGAGCGGGTCTTGCTCCCTGTCGGGTGAGTGTTCAGCGCGGGGGCGGGGGGAATGAATCACTGCCCTGCGGATCGGGTCCCCGGGGTCGACGTGGTTATCGTGCGAGTACGCGCCGTGGCAGTGGAGATCAACCCTCATCAGAGTATCCGGGGGAACGGGAAAGCCCGGTGTCTGTTTCGGTGCGGTGGTGTCGCTCCTCGAAATTTGCCTGACTGCGAAAGTGGATACGGCCCCCCTCTCCCTTCCGTGTCCCAGCAGGGGCATAGGCGTTCACTTTGGCACGCTCACCGGCTCACCCCGCCTCGAAAGGCCCGGCTTAATTCACACGTCCCTGCGGGACTTCAGCGTTCGAAAGCCCCGAAAGGAGCGACTGAAAATAGCCGGATGCTTCAGCGCCGGAAAAGAAGACGGAGCAGAGGTGGCTTCTGTGCCCCTCATGTGAACGCCTATGCCCACCAGGGGAGAGGGTTCACCGTTCCAATCGCTTGAGGCGAGGGGCAAGGGGAGGGTGAACTTTGCCGTAATGATCAACGCGGGACTCTATGGTAGTGGTCGGATAGTTCAAGTCGGTTCTCGATAAACAGGATACCGTCCTGATGGCACGAAGACAAGCGTCTGAGCCCCGATTTCGGGTCGGGCGGCGTCAGATCTCTACAACAAGTTTCTATTCATCGCTCAACGATTCGTAACTCCAAAGTAAAATACTCATGCCGGTAAGGCCCGTTAAGGGGGCGGGAAGCGGCTCCTGGAGCCGACTTCAGGTCCCCCGGGTCAGTAACAAGTATCGTGAGTGGTAATCCATGGTTAAGAAAGCTAGATAATTTCAGGGTTTATATAAAAGTGACACGGTTTATGAAAAAACCTTGACAACACATCCATAATATGGTCTTTTTCCCACCAGCGACAGACCAAACCTAATCCTTCCTTTTGCCCGTCACAGAACGGGCTTTTTTTTTGCCTCATTGCACGGAAATGCGCTGAGGGAAGAAAGAACTGAAGACTTGCCCCAGGGCCGTTAAGAACACCGAGAAAGCTACAGATCTTCCCGAACTTGTCTGTGTCCTCTGCGTCTCTGTGGTGAACCATTATCTTTCGGATGGCGGTTGGGAGTAGGGCGCCACCTTCCTGAAGAACATGGCTTTCTTCGAGGAGAGCTCCCCTTCGGAGATCTGCTTGCGGATTTGGGGAAGGTCTATCCTGCGAGCTCCGCCGGCTTGGGTGGCCGAGGTCTGCTTCTCGATGTTCCATCGGATTCCGCCTACTGCCATGAGTACGCAGCAGAGCAGAAGCCCCACAAAGGTGAGGTCTCCGGGGGTCTGATTCAGTCTCGACAAGATCGGCGCTCGTTCGGGCATGGGATGGTCCATCGGAGCGTACTGCTGAAAGGCCGGGCGGGCGGCGCACACGACAGCGAGAGGCCACGCCGGGGGGTCTCCCGGGGAAGCCGCATTTCCCTACAGACCAGGACGGCCGGATGCGGCCACAACCAAGCATGAAAGTGCCCGCCCGACATCCCGAGAACTCGCCGTATGGTCATAACCACCCGATGTTGCGAAAGTTGTCGGAAGGGGGTCCGGGGCATAGGCGCTAACTTCAGAGCACGCGCAGCCTTCGCATGCCCCCCTCACCCTTCCCTCTCCCGCCAGGGGAGAGGGTTTCCGGATTCCCCTCCCCTCGTGGGAGGGGGTAGGGGGAGGGGGATAATTGCCTGAAATGTCGAATTCGGCCGTGGCCAAGTTAGCGCCTATGGGGGTC
>JBFMAA010000256.1:0-4546 GCA_040755955.1 Thermodesulfobacteriota bacterium | reverse complement strand
GAAGGTGATGACTCCCATGCGTCGAAAGAAAACCGGAATAAGGACCCCCCGAGGCTTCGCCACGGGGAGGTCTCAAGAGCTTTGCCCCCGGGCGTGGTGCCTGGGAACGGGAAATTCACATAGGAACCGGGGTCACGCCTGGGCGGTCACGTGATCGAACCATTGTTCCACGAGCTGCATCACCACATCGGGGTCTTCCTCTCGGAACACCTGCCTCCGAAATGCCGTGCCGCCGGCGAGACCGTTCGAGTACCACACCAGGTGTTTGCGCATCCTGCGGACGGCCCGGCATGGATCGACGTGTTCCAGTTGGTAGCGGAAATGCGTGCCAATGACCGCGGGCACCGAAATCGTTTGTTCGTCGATCTCCGGCCCCTGTGCGAACGCCTTGAGAATTCTGCCCGGGGTCCAAGGACGCCCGAGCGCGCCCCTTCCCACCATAACGCCTTCGCATCCGGAACGATTCACCATGTTGAGCGCGTCCTGAATCCCGGCGATGCCCCCGTTGCCGATGACAGGGATGTGCACGGCATCCTTGACCGCGCTCAAGATATCCAGGGACACGGGGCCGGAGTGCCTGACCGCACGGTTCCGGGAATGGACGATTACCGCGTCCGCTCCCTCGGCCTCCATTGCCCGGGCAAATTCCGGAGCATTCTGGCTCTGTGGGTCCCATCCTGATCTGATCTTCACGGTGACGGCCACTGGTGCGGCTCGCCGAACTGAGCGAACGATTCGGGACGCGAGGGGGATGTCCTGCATGAGAGCCGCGCCGGCACCTTTAGCCACAATCTTGCGGACCGGACACCCCATGTTGATGTCAAGAGCCGCGGCACCTTGGTCCACGACCAGACGAGCGGCTTCAGCCATCACCTCTGGGTCCCTCCCGTAGAGCTGGAAAATCGTGGGAACCACATGTCCACCCACGTCCATCGTGCCGAACGCGTGCCTGTTCCTGACCAGACCCTGGGCGCTCATCATCTCCGTCCAGACCGCGGACACTCCGAACTGCTGCACGACCTTCCGAAACGGGGGATCGGTGACTCCGGCCATGGGCGCCAGGAACACGTTTCCTTTCACTTCGAGAGTTCCGATCCTCATGTCACGCGAGTCCTCTTCTTCATGTTCGTTGAAGCAACCATGTTCTCGAACAACCAATACCGTTATGACAGAATGCGGTCTTTCAGGGAAGGGGGGCATGCAGAAGGCCGTTTCCGCTGACCCGTAAATAGCGTCTTCGGCTGAACAGACCGGTGCAATGCAGGCTCACCCCACATCCGGAGCAACAGTCAGAGCCCGCAGCGGCGACCAGCGGTAGCCGCCATGCTCCAGAAGTTCCCATGAAAGTCTTCCGGGGGAAACCCTTTTGAAAAAGGGTTGTCCCCCGGACCCCCTTCCGAAAACGTTTGAAACATCGGGTGGTTCTGACCATGTCGCGGGTTCTCGGGATGTCGGGCGGTGACTTTCATGCTTGGTTGTGGCGGCAAGCCATGACGGTTCTTGGGGATGGGGGTCCGGGGGAAGGGATTTCTTTCAAGAAGTCCCTTCCCCCGGAAACTTCAATCACATGACACGTTTTCGGCATGGGTGGCTGCGCGGCGTCACGAAGGGCTGATCACCTTTGCGGCTGTGGTGAGCGTTTCGATGACCTCGTACATGTTGGTGACTCGACCCACGCGGAGTTTGTCGGAAAGCCCAAAATATTCGATGCAAGTGCCGCAGGACAGGATTTCCACGCCTCTTTCGCCCAGGATGGAGATTGCTTCCACCGCTTCCTCATCGATGCTGGTGAGCTTCACCCCGGAATTGATGAACACCATGCGCCAGGGAAGCGGTTTGATGTCGATCCACGTGCGCAGAAAGCCGCGCATGAGCTTTCGGCCGAGCTCTTCGTCTCCGCTGCCCATGGAGTTGGTGCCTATGTAGACCACATGACCCCTCTCCGCGGCGGCGACGGTCTTCCCTGCCGGACAAGGGAGAAGCTCCTGTTGCGGGCCTGCCGCGGAATCCGTCTTGAGCACGGTGATCGAATACTGCCCGGAACTCTCTTCCCTGACTTCTGCGGCAAAGCCCTGGTTCCTGGCGAATCTGCTCACGTTTTCCGTGGACGTGGGGTTGTCTACAAGCACCACCCACCCGCAAGCGCTGTTGTCTTCCATGGCCTTCTTTGTTAAGAGAACAGGTTGCGGACATTGCAGGCCGCGTGCGTCTACGGTAATTGGACGGGACATAAGTTGCTCCTTTCCGCCGGTCGACCCATTCTAACACGCGGGAGGCAACTTGCATAGAACAAACCGATTCAACACATAGACATTGACTTTATGAGGAGAAGCTTTGCAGAAGATCGGTATCATTGGCACAGGAAACATGGGGTCGGCACTCATCAGAGGGTTGACCGCTTCAGGAAAAGCACCAGGCGACTCGATAACCGCGTTCGATGTGGACGAGGAAAAGGTCCGGCGCCTGCATGACGAGCTGGGAATTGTCCCCGCTCGAGGCATTCGAGACGCGGCTGCCCCCGACGTGGAGACGCTCGTGTTGTCCGTGAAGCCCCAGATCATGGATCGGGTGCTGGGGGAGTTGGCAGGGCACATGTCACATGGGCCGCTGGTCATGTCCATCGCTGCGGGAATCACGACAGATCGCATCGTGGCGAAACTGGGGCCAAGAGCCCGAGTCATACGTGCCATGCCGAACGCTGCGGCAATGGTGGGTCAGAGTGCCACCGCGCTGTGCACCGGCGGAGCAGCGGACGAGTCTGACCTCCTCACGGCCATGGACCTGTTTTCTGCATTTGGAGCTGTTGCGTCGGTCGACGAGAAGATGATGAACGCGGTAACCGCGCTGTCCGGCAGTGGGCCCGCGTATTTTTTCGTGATGCTGGAGGGGCTCGTGGACGGGGCCGTGCTCATGGGAATGGACAGACCGACGGCTCGGGTCCTGGCTGTTCACACCATGCTGGGAGCCGCGCTCATGGCGGGACAAAAGGCGGCCTTCAGTGACCTCAAGGATCAGATCACCTCTCCCGGGGGGACCACCATTGCGGGCCTGGAAGTCATGGAACGAGCCGGCCTCCGCGGAGTGCTTATGGAAACGATTCGGGCAGCCACCACCCGAGGGGACGAGCTCGCGGGACCGAAGTAGACGGTTTCGCCAGTCGGGTCATGAACTTCCGTAGGCCGGGGTAGGATGCGGCGACCGACGGGAACCGCATCATCGACAGGCTCGGCACGACCGATGCGGTTCGCTTCGCTCTCCGACATCCTACGAATACCTCACCGAACCTCTGCGATGCGGCACCAAGCGGCCAATGGCACACGGACTGTTGCGTGTCTCGCACATCCACAAAGGAATGACGGGCAAGATGCCGGTTCCACCCGAATCCCTTCGGAGTTACGGCCAAAGGACGCGCCTCATACCGACCAGAGATACGTCACTCCATCTGCGAAATGGCGTAATCAGTCATGCGCATAGCCCCCCCGAACAGGATATGCCGTCGACTCATGAGTGGGCAAGCCCCCCGCGTCATGGGCAGGAGCAGGCGGCATGCCTGCCCCAAGAATGCAGCTTGCGACAATCAGCCCGAAGTCAACGGCAATGCACCGAGATTACCAGCGATTGACCCGGGGAGATCGTCCTCCACCACCGCCTCCAGTGCGGCGATCCTGTCTGGGCCGAGCCTCGTTGATCCGCAGGGCTCTCCCTTCGAGTTCCTTCCCATCCAAAGCCTCGATCGCGGCTCGTGCTTCGTCGTCGTTCGGCATCTCCACGAAGCCGAATCCCCTGGAACGTCCTGTCTCTCTGTCAACGATGACTTTCACGGACTCCACCTCACCGTGCGGGGTAAAGAGCGAACGGATGGAGTCTTCCCCTGACGAGTAACTGAGATTGCCCACAAAAATGTTCATCTACCGACCTCGATGTTCCTATGCTGCTTCTCATGCTTGGACGAGCCGCAACTATGCCGGTCTCGGAACCGACGGGGGCCATTATATATGCTCATCCGCGGTCGTCAAGCACAGATTCGGAGGGGGGGTACGCATTTTTGTGATTCAAGGGAGACAGAGCATCCCGGAAATGTACCCCTTGGGCGGGCATCAGTCTTCCGTCTTGAAAACAAACCACTATAGTGCCACGCGTTGAGAATTGCGGGAACTTTCGCCCTCCCCTAACCCCCAATGCTGTTGACTTATACCGGTTCTCGAAAGTAACTTCCGATTCGTGTCAGATCAGGGCTTGTGGGGCGGGCTTTCCAGCCCGCCAATCGGTGGAAACTAACGAGAACCGCTATAAGCACGATTCTGCTCCCTCCCGTAGGTTGAAACCTACGACTATTCACAGTCCGTCCCTTCGGGACGGGAGTCTGTGAGCCCCGAAGGAGCCTCCCGTGCATAGCCGGGGGTTTCAACCCCCGGTGCGGGGAAGAGATTACCATCCTTAAGGCAACAGCATTGCCCCTCACCCCTCCCATCAAGAGAGGGGAATCGCAAGCCCTTTCGTCTGGTGGTTGAGGGAAGGGAGAGAGGGTTTGTGTCTACGTTCACGG
>JBFMAA010000255.1:0-4647 GCA_040755955.1 Thermodesulfobacteriota bacterium | reverse complement strand
TCGTTCTCCGCCCCATGGGATCGATGGTCGCCGACACGTATCCGTCGTTCGAGTACTCGTACCGGGTGACCCGTTGCGCTGGATCGGTAACGGTCTCAACCTGGCCACGGCTGTTTCTCGTGTAGGTTGTGCGTCTACCGAGTTGATCGGTCGTCGAGATCAAGTTGAGAGCGCCATCGTACTGTCTGAGCTCTCGAGTTCCGTCCGGGTGGACGACGGCGGTTATGACACCGGTGGCAGGATCTCGTTCGACCCTACTGATCTTTCCGGAAGCCGACTGATACGCATCAAGCTGTCCGTCGGCGCCGTAGGCCCAGGCCTGTGTGGTGCCGTCCGACTTCACCTGAGACGTCACGCGACCGACGCGGTCCCGGACGAGGGTGATATGAGCCCCGTCCGGGTCCGTTTTCTTGAGTAACCGTCCACCCTTGGAGAGCTCGTACTCTGTGACGTGGCCCATGGCATCGATGTACCGTCGGGTCTGGGCCGTGGGGTACTCGATCCTCTCGACTGTCGCTCGTCCGTCTGAGGCTGTCTGTCGGATCTCTGTGACCTGTTGAGTTTCGACATCGTACCCGAAGTCTGTACGGTCCCCGGTCGGATGCTGAATTCGGGTCAACATCCCTGTCACGGGGTGGTATGCGTATGCAGTCGTGACTCCGCGGACGTCCGTTGTGGTGGCCAATCTGCGATCGGGGGTGTAGGTGAAGAGACACTTGTGTCCAGCCTTGTTCGTGAGGCTCCGGATCAACCCACCCGACACCTCGATCTCCAGTCGACCGCCGAAGGGGTCTTCCACGCTCACGAGGTCTCCGGATGGAGAGTACCCCAACGTGAAGGTGTTGCCGTTCCCATCAGAGTACGAGAGGAGCTTCCCGTCGCTTCGGTACCGGGCAACCGCTCCTGTGCGATACCGAACCACCCAGGTCTCGTTCGGCTCGTGCTGGATCGTGGCGCCTCCTGTCGAAGGAGGATTCCACCCGCCGGAGGAGTTCTTCGGAAAGACCAGCTCGAATCCTTGGGCATCGGTGATGACCACGCCCTGAGTTCCTCTGTCCTCGAGATACTCCTCGAACGTGTGGGACCACCCTATGCCGAGCTGTCCCGTCCGTGTGCGACTGCTGATGTACGTTCGCTGAAACACCATCATCCCGTCCAGAACGGGCCAGGCGATATCGTTGAACGCCTCCATCAGATCCCCGCTCGACAGAACGACCGGATCGCTGACTACGGGGGCAGAGTGACCGCCCGTCTCAGAGCTCGCGCTTCCCAGCGTGCATCCACAGGGGGAGCAAATAGCTAGCCTCGTGCCTTCTTCTGGGTCAGGAAGAGGGTTGTCTCGTTCCTTGGTACAGGTCGTTGCTTTTATTCCGCATGTCTCTTTCAGCGGCTGGCCCGAGACGACGACGATTCCTTCGACCGTTGCTGAACAATCCGGGGAGGAACTGACCTTCAACGCCACCTTGTATCGCCCAATAGGTAGGATCAGGTCCAGTTTGCTTTGAGTGAGAAGGGCGGGATCTGGAGGAGTCCACCCGGGGATCGTCCATTGGAAACTCAGTGGGGACCCACCTTGATCCCCACCTTGGAGTTCGCTTTTGGTTCCATCGAGAGTGAGCGACCCGCCCTCTTCCGAATACTCTCCTCTAGCGACGTCGATGACAGCTACTGGCTTGGTGACCCTGAACGAGTGTACCGCGGGAGGGCTCTCGCAGCCGGAGGGGTCGATCACCTGGAGCGTCACCTGGTACCGCCCTGCGGCGAGTGGCTCCGTGAAACTCAGAACACCGCTTTTCTCGATCGGCTGAGCGTTCGGATCGTCCAGACGCTGGATCTTCCAGGTGACGTTGAGGGAGCTCGGCCCATTGGGTGGCTGATCCACCTCGCCTTGGAAAGAGACTCCCGTGGTGGTCATGCAGACGGCTGCTCCATCCTGGGGCTGTAGGATCCTGGGTGGTTGGTTCACACCGAGAATCCTGGTCTCCGTTATGTTCGAGCATCCATCGTTCACAGCGAGCTTGATGCTGTACGGCCCAGGTCCCAGAGCCCGGGTGAACTGAAGCGTGTTCTTCACGATGACTGGCTCGACGTTCGGCAACAGGCTTGAGATCGTCCACGTGATGTCCAGATCGGAAAGAGGCTGATCCGGATCCGTGACCGATCCGAGGAAATCAACAGGTTCGGTCGTCGAGCAGCGCTTTGCGCCCTCGGACGGTGTCTCGATCTGAACCATGGGAGGGCCGTTCGCCAGGAACTCGGTGGTCTGAACGACAAAGTTGAGGTTGGGTCCTTCGAATACACTCTTGTCCGTGACCCGCAATGCGAAAGATGTAACGCCCTGAACTGTGGCTGTGTGCGAAGTGCCCGGGTCGACCTGATCGCCGGAGGTCCCCTCAGGAGGCTGCACAGTGACCGTAGAGGTAGCAGGTTCTATCGAGGAGGCACTGACCTGAATGACATGCCCAGGAATCGCTTTCTTCCTGTACTCCTCGTCGTCTTGATCTTCGTCGTCCTCGTCCTCCTCGTCGTACACAATCTCCTCGTAGAAGCGCTTCACCACGAATCCCATCGGGTCTGCACTGGTTGGACAGTGAGGCGCCTTGGTCGTAGGTGTGATGGTCATCTCACCGAGGACGCTTTCGATGTAGATGGGATCGGAACTCCCAGCGTGTATCGTGGCGTCCCCGGGCATGTCGCCCGACACGAAAGTGCCTTCGACGGTGTGGCTGACGTAGACGGTGGGATCGCCGGACCTGAGGGTATACTTGCCGATATAGAGCACAGGTTGTTTCAGGTGACCCGGAGTGGCTCTGAATTCGATCGGGTATGCCAGGTCGCTCCCCGGCCCTTGATGAACCGTAAAGGAGCATTTGTGAGCCTTGTTGGGCAGGCCACCGCTGGCTGTCACGACGTTCCATAGACCGGTCCCGGGGCCGCCCTCGGGAGGATCGTAGATGACGGAGAGGGTGTCTGTGCTGACCGTCGTCCGCTGACCGTGGCAGATGGGATCCTTTTGGGTCGCCTGGTAGCTCTTGGTCCACGAGAACTGGAAGTACACAGCCCAGGGGACGGGTTCCCCCACGGTAGGGCAGGTTCCATCGAGTCGTGGCTCGAAGCTCCAGCACAGCGTGGTCGTGTCAGCCCAATCGTACAGTTCAACGTACGGCGCGAAGCAGTTGATCCATACCTCCGTCGTGACTGGACACATCGGGCCGGTGCTCACCATGGATCCAGAGTGGGAGACGGTGTAGCAACCACCTGCCGGGCACGGGGCCCTGTCGAAACCCTCGTGGAACCCAGACGTCGACTCCGGGGGACAGTCAGGTGGCGGAGGAGGAGCAGGTGGAGCAACGTTCTGGAGCCGCACCAAGCCTGACGACACCGAAGCACCCTGAACAGCCGACTTGACGTCGCCGAGCGGCAACTCGACGCGATAGACGATCTGGCGGAAGTCGAGGGTATCCACGATGTTGGAACTGGCCGCTCTGCGTGTCAGCGAGACGCGTATCCCGTGAAGGTCGCGGATGACGCCCGGGGAAGATGGCGTTATGGGATGTGGGTGGACGCGAGCCGAGAGAGTCGTGGTCAGCGTCTCGTTTCTACTCACTGGGACCAATGCCAAATCTGGCGCCTCGTCTTTCCCGGCGATGGTCAGTTGGTTGCCGATCTCGATATTGAAGCCAACGGGCAGAACCGGTTGTCCCTTCACCAGAATCCTCTTTGCTAGGGTCCAGGGGATGGGTCCAGAGATCGGGGCACCCCGAAGAAGCTTGTCGTCCTCAATCCCACCACTCGCACATGACCCGACCCAACTCTCATATCCGGCGCCGGACGGAAGCTTCACAAGTCGGATCCTGAGCACATCGTGAATGCGGACGTATTTCTCGGGAGGTGGGAGGGCGGAACAGGTGGTCGGAGGCTCTAGACGCAGAGGACGTTCCAGAATGAGTGATTGGGAGGTCTTGGCGACTCCCGGCACAACACCGGGTAGTACGATCAGGGCCAGAATCGCGAGCTGGAACGACATCCTAGCCGATACTCTGTCCATCTGAGCGCCCCGTCCCTTCTACGTGAGAACGATGTTGATGTAGGCGTAGCACCACTACCCGCCTCGGTCGAGGTCCGCCGACGTCGATCATCGAGATCAACATCCCCCCACCTATAAGTGCCCCCCCCGTAACAGTTTTGGGGTTAAACAGGCTCTGGATCAGGGTTTAGCCTGTATTGCTGAAGCCTCATCTGGTTCGCCAGTCGGGCGAACCCCCGGCTCTCGAACACCCGCACCTCGACAGCGCTCATTCTGAGGGAGGCGCCAATGGATGCCGCCGAACGGTCCGGCTCACCAGCTTCGATGGTGTTCAGCCGGCTATTCATCACCATCCGGATCTTCCCACGACCCAGAGATGGCAGGTTCGTTCTCGCACACCGGATGGCTTCCTGAATCAGACGAGCTCGCTTCTCGCCAGGACCTTGACCCGGCTCGTTTTCTTCCTCGAGTGCGAACACCGGAGCTGGTAGAGTATCCATCATTCGCGGCTCCACCAGTATCTCCGCCGGCTCGCGAATGATGAGCCGCCCGATCTGGCGTCGGGCCACCCTCTGGAGAAAGGCAATCGGAGCTCGAGGAGGGTTCCCGGCCTCGATCCG
>JBFMAA010000254.1:0-4960 GCA_040755955.1 Thermodesulfobacteriota bacterium | reverse complement strand
CGGCCCGCCGCAGTCATATGGCCCACACAATTTCGCGCGAGCCGGGGAAACAAGCAAGTGACGCGAAAAACGTACCCGCACGCTCTCCGTGCGATGTCGAACATTCGAGAAAGGCAAAAGTATAGTCATAGAAGAAGATCGCCACAAATGCGACGACCGCCAGCGCGATCATCAGCCTGTTTTTCAGGGCCCGTTTGCCTATCCGGAGGACGGCTTCCAGGACTACTGCCAGAACAGCCGGTTTGAGACCGAAGAAGAGCCACTGCACCACGGTCAGATTCTGGTAACCGGCATACAGGATGCACAAGACGAGCATGAAGAGGAAGCCCGGTAGCACGAACAGCGTGCCTGCCACGATACCTCCTCTAGTCTTGTGTAGGAGCCATCCGATATACGTGGCCAATTGCTGAGCTTCCGGTCCGGGGAGGAGCATGCAGTAATTGAGCGCATGGAGAAAGCGCTCCTCACTGATCCAGCGCCTTTCCTCCACCAAATATCGGTGCATCACCGCTATCTGTGCAGCCGGACCGCCGAAGCTGTTGAGCGCGACCCTGACCCAGACCCAAAAGGCCTCCCGAAATGTGACCATTCTGAGCGGCACGCCTTCACAGACCGGTTCATGTGAAGGGTTCTGATTCTTGGTTGCTGAATCCATGCAATATCTCCTCAGTTGACAGAGCAATCCCCTTCGGCCTCTCAAGGAATTCTCGTCGATGAACCGTTGTTAGGGCATGGGCAGGTAATGCGATCCAGCTCACCATCCTGGCTTGACGTTCGTTGCGCCCCTAATCTTCCAGTGGCTCACCAAGCTCCGCCCACGCCTTGATTCCGCCCTGAACAAACCTTACGTCAGGATGGTCCTGCTGAAGGCGGTCAGCGATCGACTGACTCACGGAACCACCTTTGACGCAATACAAGACAACCTGCGTGTCCTGAGGGATTCCGACGCTCCATTCGTCGACCTTCTCAGGATTACACCACTCCGCTCCTCCGATCTTCTTGGGGGAAGCCTCGAAGTCCGCTTTTCTCCTCACATCCAAGACAGTTGTCTTCTTGTCGCTGTCCATGAGGGTTCTCAGTTCCTCGGGAGTTATCGAATTGGCCATTGTCCATCCCCTCTCTTGCTGAAATAGTCCGTTGTGGGAGGAACCGCGCACTGCACGATCCCTCACCGTGAATTCGTCATGGGACAGGCGGCTCGTGGTCTTTGCAGAAAGGAGCCTCTCCGACGACGGGCATTTGGCACACGCGACACAGGCCTCTTCTTACTGGGTCCTCGATGTGTGCGCAGGGATCTCCTGCCTGCGATTCCGCCGATCCTGCCGGTGCGGTTTCCTCAACCTGGCATTTCTTTTCATCTCTTTCGGACATGGCAAATACCTCCTTTTGGTTTGCCCCGTAGCGGATGGTCAGTTCGGGTTCGGAGACTCGTTGCGTTGGAAATCGTTCGTAGGGTTGTCTCTCCAATCCTCATTCGAAAGATTTTCTTTGTCAATCTCTCCGGCCTCTTGACACTAAGATACAACTGCATCATTATCATGTCAAGTGTTGCACAGAGGTCAGGCGATGAAAGAATGCATAGAAGGAAAATGGCTGCTCCTCATACATCAGATCCCTCCAAAGCCCGGATACTTCAGGGTCAAGATTTGGAGAAAGCTGCAGGCACTGGGAGCAGTTGCCATAAAGAATTCCGTGTACGTCATACCGAGAAACGAACAGACTCTGGAGGATTTTCAATGGGTTCTGAGAGAAATCGTGCAGGCGGGAGCTGAGGCTTCGATCTGCGCGGCAAGCTTTGTGGAAGGACTTACAGACGAGCAGGTGGAGAATCTTTTCCGGGCGGCGCGTGACTCCGACTATGCGGAAATCGCGGAGGAAGCCAAGGCCATTGTGGATGCAACACCTCCGGCCGCGGCCATGGCGGAAGAGGAACTCTCGCAGTTAGAGGCTGCATTGACTCGCCTGAGAAAGAGGTATGCAGGCGTTGTAAGCCTGGATTTTTTCGGTGCGGTCGGTCGGGAACCCGCTACTACCTTTTTGGAGAAGATCGAGTTCCGGCTGGCCGAAGCACGAAGTCTGGCTGACAGCGGAGGCAAGCCTCTCGACACGTCTGATGTCGATCAGTTCCGGGGACGTACGTGGGTGACGCGCAAGGGAGTGTACGTGGACCGTATTGCATGCGCGTGGCTCATTCGGCGCTTCATTGATCCTGATGCTTCGTTCAGGTTCGTTTCCGAGCGCGGGTACCGTCCCAAAGCAGACGAGTTGCGCTTCGACATGTTTGAAGGGGAGTTCACCCACGAGGGGGAACTGTGCAGCTTCGAGGTTCTGCTTAAGCGCTTCTCCGTGCAAGACAAGGCCCTCGTAGAAATCGGCAAGATCGTGCACGACCTCGATCTGAAAGAGGCTTCTTTCAATAGACCCGAGACAGCGGGAGTCTCAGCGTTGCTGGACGGCATCGTGGCATCGCGCAAGGCCGACGAGGCTCGGTTGGATCGAGGCTCAACCCTTTTCGACGACCTCTACGAATTCTTTCGTAGGACATGATTCCCAGGAGGATTTTACAATGCCAAGCATCGAAAAACACGTGGAAATAAGTCGCAGGAGAACGGGAAAGGACTATCTTGAACTCCACGAATGGATTGACAAGGACCCCGTGAAGAAGGTGGAACGCCACGATATCACGAAGATCTACGAATACGGCAAGATGATGGAGGAGAAGTACGGCCCGGAAGGTCTTCAGGAGTACCTCCGGCACATTCATGACGACTTCACGGCACGATTTGGTCATGTGAAGGAGGATGTGGAAAAGGCCATCGGCGATACCCTCGCCTACTTCGGCGTCAAACCCGACCCTGACGCAAAGAAGAAGGCTTACGGCCTCAGCACGGCGGACATTGATCTACTCAAGAGAGCCGGGCTTTCAGACAAGGACCTGGGGCACTCAATCCGGGTGGCTCTGAAAGCCCTCGACGTGGCCGTGAGATTGACCGTCCCGGTGGACATGGAACTCGTTGGGAGAGGCGCGCTGCTCCATGACCTGGGCAAGGCCAAAGGGAGAGGATTCGATCACGGTGTGGCCGGAGCGCAACTGGGCCGTAGCCTGGGATTGCCTGATGCCCTCACAGCCATCATGGAAAGACACGTGAATGCCGGGCTCACCGCGGAAGAAGCCACGGAACTGGGTTTACCGCCGACAAGTTATACTCCTACCCGGCTGGAGGAAAGGATCGTGATATACGCGGACAAGCTCTCTGACATCGTTTCCCATCCCGACGGACTGGTTGCGAACGACGCGGAGGCAGAAGAACGATTCGCAGAGATACTCAAAGTCTATCCTGCCCTGAGCAAAGGGGAGAAACCCCTTACCCGGCACCTGAAGTATCACAAAGAGATTCAGGGGCTCATGAAGGGCAAGGCATGAAGCCTCATGGAGGAATTGAAATGAACGCCTCTGACACCAGAGCACTGGAATCGCCGGTCAACGGTGTATCGATCGCCCAAGGCTTCCTGAGCACTTTCAAGGGGCTCTGTGCGGTGGGGTTTCTGGCACGAGCGTCCTACGGTCTGGCACGAACACCGGTCCTGGCCCTCTTCGCCGCTTCCTTGGGAGCGGGGCCTGAGGCCGTGGGATTTGCCGTGGCCATTTCCACCGTCACAGGAATCTTCTTCAAAATGCCCGCGGGCGTACTGTCGGATGTCATAGGCCGGACGAGGACGCTGTTCATGGGGCTGGCCGTGTTCGCGTTAGTGCCCTTCGCGTATCTGTTCGTGTCGACGTACGAAGCGCTAGTGGTGGTCCGCTTCTTTCACGGGTTCGCCACTGCCGTTTACGGCCCGGTGGTTATGGCAGTGGTGGTAAGCGTGGCCGGAGATAAGCGCGGGGAAATGCTCTCCTGGTTCTCGTCCGTGACGATCCTGGGAACGCTTTTAGGAGCGCCACTTGGCGGATTTCTGTTGTCATCCCTATCCGGGACTCAGGAGCCTACTCTCCGTGATTTCCATATCATCTACGGTGTGGTGGCAGCGATGGGGATGGGGTCTCTCTTGATCGCACTTTGGGTCATGCAAGGGCGTTGGGACGCTCCCAACAATGAAGACGGTCGGACTCTCTCTGCCGTGTGGACGAAATTTCGCTGCGGTGTGAAGGAAATCCTCATGGACAGACGGGTCTTGCTGACCAGCAACATGGAAGGGATCCAGAATCTATCCGTGGGTGCTCTGGAAGCCTTTCTGCCAATCTATGCGGTAATGGTGTGTGGCTTCAGTGCGTTTCAAGCGGGGCTCCTCTGGGGGGTCCAGATGGCGGCAACGGTGTTGACCAAGCCGCTTATGGGCAGAATCTCCGACCGGCACGGCCGTCAGAGTCTTCTCTTTTGGGGAATGTTCGTATGCGCTATCCCCTTCGCCCTGATACCGTGGTTCAGCAGTTTCAGCGCACTACTTGTTCTCGCTGCGATCTTCGGCTTAGGAGAAGCCGTGGTGACCTCCTCTGCTGCCGCCCTTGTGGCTGATTTCTGTAGAGAAGACCAACTTGGGTGCGCCATGGGGACCTTTGGAACCATATTCGACGTGGGCCATGCTTCAGGTCCACTGCTGGCAGGATTACTCATCGGGATCTTCGGTTCCGGCAACGATTATCGGATCCCATTCGCTATCGTGGCGGTGTTGCTGATCATCGCAGCCATGGTGTTTCGAGCCGGGGTTGATTTGACCGCAAAGCGTTCAGAATCGTGAAGAGGCCATTGGAGTGGGGGCCGTTCCTTCGCGTACTCGAACATCGCTAATCACCGGGGCACATCGTAAAATTGCCAATTATGACGGCAAGAAACCGTAACATCTCAAAAAAGCCGGGACAGTCATCGTGATGGAGTCATTTCATTTCGAGTGTCCCTTTGACTGGCAGCTTTCACCTTTTTTCCTGCCAGAGGAAAAAAAGAACGCGACAAACGGAGCAAAA
>JBFMAA010000253.1:0-5036 GCA_040755955.1 Thermodesulfobacteriota bacterium | reverse complement strand
AATTGCGGGAACTTTCACCCTCCCCTAACCCCTCCCATCAAGGGAGGGGAATAGCAAGCCCTGTCGCCTAGTGGTTGTAGGGAAGGGAGAGTGGGTTTGTGTCTACTTTCACGGTCCCGCGAATTTCGAAGCGCGCGACTGTAGTGATGTGCTCATCTCTATGTACCCACCACACCCAAATGTGGGTATCAAGGATGATCATCGGAGAGCTTCCCAATCCTCTTCGGCAACGCTACCAAATGGGTCGGTATATCGAATCGGCCTCCCACGCAGAGGATAGCTCTTATCTTTTACATTCCGGTGCTCACGACTGCGGATAACGACCTCGACCTTGTCTCCCGCTTGGAAGGGTAAACCCGTTATGGTAAGTGAACCATCGCACGAAACCTCAGTTTCTACTCTGTAGTCTTGCATGTTTCACTCCGGACTTCGGGATCGGCAAAGATCTCTTCCGTCTCACGGCACACGGTTGCCGGGTCTATGAATGGCGCAGTGGACATTGACATCACGTTCTGCTGGGTAGGATAGCATAGAAGGGGGCGCGGAGGAAACTCTTCCTGGGGTGTTGCCCCGGATTTCGCTAAGAAAGGAAGGAACCGTTCATCGGGCAGACTCCCTCCTTGAAGACGCTTCGGCATCAGGCAGGGTTGCGATACCGACTGTTCGAGACGAAGCTCCCTGAAGTGGATCACCGGCTCGCCCGGCGGCCGCGGAGTCAGATGCGAGTGCCCCTGTGGAACGAACAGGCCCAGGATCTGGTATGGAGCGTCGCCGGAAAGGCGGTATGGGAGCCTTATCTGCCCGTTTATACTGCTTCCGGGGGTGACCGGGAGCTGAGCCACGGGCTTCTGCTCGAAGAAGAGGTGCAAGCTCCCCGGCGTTCGGAGAGCTCGAAGACCTCTGATGGTGAGATGTCCGTATGGTCGGGCTTGTTCGGGGGTCCCGGGTCTGAGATACACGGCAAAGCAGTCCTTTGAGAAGAGATTGCCGTCGATCTCGCCCTCGATGCCGACCGCGTTGTATCGAGTCATCAAGTCGATTTGGTCGACCGAAAACGAGCCTTTGGGCCATTTCGGGTTGGGTTCCATGAACCACGTGGGACCTTCCTGCTCTCTGATGGGGAAACCCGAGTCCGTCCGGACAGTCCTGAGCTCAGGCCGCACGGCCCCGAACGACTCGACCGTCCCGGGTATGTGCCACGACAGCGCGGCAACCATGATCACCAGGACGTACACCGGCCTCATGAACGCGGAGAGCGCGGCAACGCACAACAGCATCAGAAAGTAGTACGAATCCATGAAGTAGCGGAGCACCACCACAGAGGACACTGCGCCGAGCAGCACGTTGAAATAGACCACCACCAGCAACAGCACCGCGAGCCCTGCAAAGAGGTTTGCATGGAAACCCGTAGGCGCTGACTTGAGAGCCTGCGTTGCCTTAACATCCTGCCCCCGCACCTTGCCCTTTCCAGACAGGGGAAAGGACTTCAGAATCCCCCTCCCCTCGTGGGAGGGGGTAGGGGGAGGGGGGTAACTGCCTGAATTGTCGAACTCCCCTGTCGTCAAGTGAGCGTCTATGCCCCCGGCTCCCTTCGCCGAGAACTCTTGGGGCATGCGGCTCCCACTGGCTGCCGGCGGCCCGTTTGCGATCGAACGCAACGGCACTTCCCCGCTTGGCTGCCGAGGTACGCCATGGCTCTCCCTGAACCTCCGGTATGCCCTCACCATCGCCCACGGAACCAGCATCAACATGGCAGCAAACTGGGGGTTGTTCCAGAGCAACGCGGGAGCATAGCCTATGGTCTGGGCATAAGCGAGGCGCGTCATGCCCAGGCGTTCCATCAAGTCCGGGGACACGTAATAGAGAGCCATGTTGTACCAGAAATTCCAGAACTTCGTGGCCACGGAGAAATACTGCTTCACGTCCCGCTGATACCCGTAGTTCCCCATGCTGATGTGCTGGAGGCCGAAATCGAACGGAGATCCGAACCGGATGTAGTTCAGGAACAACAGCCCGGCAAGGAGCGTGCCGGCAAGCACTCCGAGAAGGAACCCGTTTCCCAACCGGAAGGCTCGCTGGTCCGGGGGCGTCCACTTCCACCAGAGCGAGACCATCACGGGCAACGCAAGCGCGGCAAATGGAAACCACGTGACCCTGATCCACGCTGCGAGCGCAAAGAGGACGCCGGCCCACATCAGATCCCGACCGCACCTCTGCCCAATTCCCCGAATGAGATGGAACACCCCTGCCGTGGCAACCGCGAGTCCAAAGAAGATCTGCTGTTCGTAGATGACAAAGCGAGCAAAGAACCACCTTTCCTCAAAGTAGTGTTTCTCGAACCGGAAAGGGAGCACGAGGATCAGCACCCACACCAACAGCAACGCAGGCAGGAGGTCCCGCACGCCCTGCCACGAAGACTCGTGCGACTCTCCCGGTGGGATGGGCATCTTGCCCGTCTCGCGCGAGTTCGACGGCACTTCGACAGAAACGGCAAGGGATCTTTCACTGAGCACCGCCGGATTCTGAGTTCTCCCTCGATCGTGTTCCGACGAACCACCATTTCCCCCGGCAATCCCATTCGCATGAGGCGAAGTGAGTTTCGAAAGTATCCTCTGCACAGAGAATACGAACAGAAAGAAAAACGCGTATGTGATCAGGTAGTGGGCGAGCGTGCGTCCGAGCACCTGTGAAGATCCCCACAACAGAATCGAAGGGAGCAGACCCTGGTAAAAGTAGTACTTGCCCCCGTAGATAAGTATGTCGTGGCAGTACATTTCCTGGGGTCCGGGGATGATGTCGAGGTGTCCGTGAGACAGCGAATTGGCCTGCAGCTCGTAGAACCCGTCGAGAATCCCGCCCACAGAGAACCCATGGGAAACATGCCACAACAGAAACGCCGCGAGCACGAGCGCGTTCACCAGGAGCAGCGATCTGCAACGGTCAAGACTGGCGCATACTGGGTGTCCTCGTTTGTGCGAATGTGCGGCTTGGACCAAGTGACAGATCCTCCCAAGGTCTTCGTTTGTGGTGGAACCCTGAAGATGCCAAGAGATATTCTCTCGCAATGAACGCAAAGCACGCAAAGAAAGAATTCCTTTGCGCTCTGAGCGTGTTTTGCAAGAGTCGCCCTTTTCATGGTCCGATGCGTGACCATACTTCGGAGTCCCAGTGATTATACCAACTGCGGACGTCAAGTAAGATTTCGGGAACCCCCCTTCTCGGATGGAAGGGCGTGTCCGAACGGTCGACCGAGGAAAGTCATGCCCGGCCGCCAGGACTGGGCACAAAGGTGGTCCCTTGAGTTCAAAAGAACCGTGTCCATGGTCAGAACCACCCAATATTACAGAAGTTTTTGGAACGGGGGTCCAGGGGAAACCCTTTCTTAAAAGGGTTTCCCCTGGAATCTTCCCTTTCGGAAAACCACTTGGTATCAGTGGTCTCCCGATCCCATGGGCCTGCCCACAGGCGGCTTCCTGATAATCCAGAGTGTGCCCACCATCGCGAGCATCAGGAGCGCCTGCACATAGAACGCATCGTTGTACGCCAATGACGCGGCCTCCCGCTGAAGCGCTTGGTATACGGCGCCACTCGCGAGCCCCGCGGTGTCCGCGAAATCGCCCAACTTCACGGCCAAGCCTCCCTTCAGTTCACCCAACCGTATCATAAATCCGGGATCGTACGGGGTCAGATGCTCTACCAGACGGTGCTGATGGAACTGCGCACGCCTTGCAAGCAAGGTCGTGACGAACGCGACGCCGAACGAACCCCCAAGGTTCCGCAGGAGGTTGAATATTGCCGATGCGTTGTTCATCTGCTCTTTCGGGACGTATACCATAGTCAGGAACGCGCAAGGCACAAAAATAAAGGGCATCCCCAGGCCCTGCAACATCCGGGAGTAGGCCGCGGTCCCGAAATCGATCCCGAGATTGAACCCCGACATGTAATAGAGCGAATACGCGGTCATGATCAGACCATATGCCAGGAGGTACCGAGCATCGATGCGTTCGGTGAGTTTCCCCGCGATGGGGAGCATCAAGAGTGCCACCCCGCCGGAAGGCCCCAATACGATTCCCGCCAGGAACGCGGTATATCCCATGAGCGTCTGGAGATACAGCGGCAGAAGCACGATCGACCCAAAGAACGCAAAAAATGCCATGGACATCACCGCGCAACCGGTGGCAAAACTTCGGTGCCGGAAGATGCGCAAATCCAGGATAGGCCTCGCTTGCTTGAGCTCCCAGATGACCAGAGCCACCAGACACACACCTGCCACCACGGTCAGTGCCACGATGAAGTCCGAACTGAACCAGTCCTCCAACTGGCCTTTGTCGAGCACCACTTGCAGACTCCCCAGCCCCAGGCACAACAACACAATGCCCACATAATCGACTCCTTCGCCCGTGGACCGCGTCTGCTGGTACGGCGGATCGAATACATAGCTCATGATCATGTAGTAGCCCAGAATCCCCACCGGCAGATTGATGTAGAAGATCCATCGCCACGAGTAGTTGTCGGTCACGTATCCACCGAGCAACGGGCCGAGAATCGGGCCGCTGACTGCGCCAATACCGAAAATGCCCAAGGCCAGACCCCGCTGGCTCGGAGGAAATGTCTCCATCAGAATCGCCTGCGACATGGGCTGCAGTCCGCCCCCGCCGATCCCCTGAATCACCCTGAAGAGAATGAGCTGCTCCAAACTCGTCGCCGCGCCGCAGAGCATCGAGCTCACCGTGAACACCACCAGCGATCCAAGCAGATACCTCTTGCGACCCATAAGACGCGCGAACCACGCGCTCATGGGGATCACCACCGCGTTCGCCACCAGATACGACGTGAGCACCCACGTGACCTCCTCCTGGCCGGCTGACAGCGTCCCCTGAATGTGGGTCAAGGAGACGTTGGCAACACTGGTATCCAGGATCTCGATCATGGTCGGAATCATGACGGACGCGGTGACAAGCCATTTGTTCATGTGTAACCGTCATGGGGAAAGGAGATTTCCGGGGGAAGGGACTTCTTGTAAGAGTCCCTTCCCC
>JBFMAA010000252.1:0-5174 GCA_040755955.1 Thermodesulfobacteriota bacterium | reverse complement strand
CCGCCGGCGGCCTGCTCCTCGGCAGGGGGGGGGGGGGGGGGGGGGGGCGCCCCACCCCCCACCCCCCCCCCCCCCCCCCCCCCCCCCGAAACTACATTTCTCCGGAACTTCGTATCACACCGATGCGGTGTCGATGGCGGACCTGCACGCGCAGTCTTCGAAGGTTATCTTGGGGAGCGAGTCGAAAAAGATCGCTTTGACATGCTCCACGTTCTTGGCCATGGTCTGGGCGATCATCTCCCAGGTTACGGGGGCTTCTGTTTCGTGCCAGCAGTCGTAGTCGGTGCTCATGGCCGCGACCGCATAGCAGATCCCCGCCTCCCTGGCCAGAACCGCCTCAGGCACCGTGGACATGTTAATCACGTCCCCGCCCCACAGCCGGAACATGCGGCTTTCAGCCCTTGTGGAAAACCTTGGTCCCTCGATGGTAACGACCGTGCCTCGAGGGTGGTGCGGGACACCTTTTTCCACCGCGGTGGAGATGAGTATCTGACGGAGTTTCTCGCAGAAGGGATCTGCCACCGCAATGTGCACGACCTGATCGCCCACATGAAACGTGCTCTGGCGCGTCTTCGTCATGTCGATGAACTGATCGGGAAACACCAGATGACCGGGTTCGATCTCTTCCCGAAGCGAACCGCAGGCCGTGGTGGCAATGATGTGAGTAACTCCGGCCTGCTTCATGCCCCAGATGTTCGCCCGGTAGTTGACCTCAGAGGGACGAATCCTGTGCCCTTTCCCGTGACGGCTGAGCAACACCACTTCCGCGTCACCGGCTTTACCGACCAGCAGATCACCGGAGAGCGGCCCGAACGGAGTCCCCATCTTGACTGTACGGACGTTGGAGAGAAAATCCGGGTCATCGAACCCTGACCCACCGATCATACCGATCTTCACCATGTTTTGAGCTCCAAGTAGTGAGGCATAGGGGAATAACTCCACAGAAAGCATAGTGGCCCTCTTTGAGATCCGTGGGATCGTTGAGGTAGCCACGATCCTCGTTCACCCATAGGCGCTAACTTCGGCCTTGCACAGGCGACAGGGGCTCCATCTTCTTGCCCGGCGCTGAAGCGTCCGGCTATTTTCAGTCGCCCCTGTGGGGCTTGGGAACGCCGACGTCCCGGAGGGATGTTTGACAATAGCCGGGCCTTTCAAGGCCGGGGGAGCATGCGAGGCACCCCAGGTTAGCGCCGATGCCCCCTTCACCCGCATCGCTGGCGACTTGAGAAGGAACTCGTTAGCCCCGATCGTCACCCGGGCGAAAGCCGGGGTCCAGAAAGCCCGAGAAAATCTGGATTCCTGGTGCCGCAGGAATGACGGATCAGGCTTCCGCTCCTGCAACAGGAGGCTCAAGTCACCGGAATTGCCCGTCACCCCGCCCTCTCCCGCCGGGGGAGCGAGTCTGAGTTCCCCCTCCCTCGATGTGAGGGGTAAGAGGAGTATGAGACTCTCCGCAGTTTTCAAGGCGGAGCACTATGGTCTGGGAGCGGCCCGGAATAAAGAGTTAACTATAGGCACCGAGCAGCCCAGTGTCAATAGTGTCACTCTCACACAAATTAATTGACATTCCGAGGCGTTGTAGACTAGCTTGCGGATTATCAGGGGACTTTCGCAGCCCCCACTGGTCGGACGGGGAGGCTCTTGCTGCAACGCACATTTCTCCTCATATTCGGCATAGTCGTGATCCTTGCGGGACCGCTCGCTCCCCCCGCTGTGTGGGTGTGTGTCCATGCCCAGACCAGTGCAGAATGCCGCCTCATGGAACCCGCGTCCCCCACCGATATCGTGGGCAAGACCGGCCCTCGACACGACGGCACGCCTGACAAGGTGTTTTCCCTCAAGCTGCGCGCGTCTCCAAAACGGACCGTGACGGAGATCGAGCTCCGAACCGTGACCGGCAAGCCAGGCCATTGGAAGGCTCCGTCGGACGGCCGAAGGGTTGGCTACATTGGAGTGGCCAAGGCCAAAGTCCCGTCGGACCTCATCAATCGCAAGAAGGGGCCGCTCAACATAGGCCTTTCCGAAGCGGCTGATCTCCTGCTCTACGTCACTGACGACGGACACTTCTCGGACAAGGATCGCACGTATCGCGTTGATGTGAAATTTCAGGACGGCAACGTTTGGAGCTCACCAGTAGAAACCAAGTCCCCAGAGCCTTTGGAGGACACAAAGCCTGCGCACCGCGGGTCTTACCCGGTCCGGATGTCCGCGGTACTCAGAGGCCTGTCCAAGTACGACGCGGTGGGTCCTGACAAGACGATCAAAGGCGACGACAAGCCCGATGGGCTGTTAGTGCTCTCCATTCAGGCCGCGGACAGAGTGATCAACGGCATCCAGATCCGCCGGGAGGGGGGGAAAGAAACTGTCTGGGATACCGTTCCGTCAACCAGGAACGCGCCCGTGGGGGTGGCCTCGGTCGCTGAACCGGTGCGACTGCTCAATCACCGGGACGGAACTGTGAGTATCCCCGTGAAGCAGAAGATCGATCTCAACCTCTACGTGGCCGACGACGGCAGTATTGCGGAAGGGAGGACCACCTACCGTGTGATGGTTTCGTTCGAGGATGGCGAGATAGCCTGGTGCCCGGTTCAGAAGGCTGAGCCGGAAAGGAAGGCCGAACCGGAAAAGAAGACCGCTCCCACGGGCACTGAAGGACCTGAGCCTCAGGTCAATTTCCTGGCCACGTGGGAAGGGTTTCAGGTGACAGACCCATCGTCTGGCAGACCTCTTATCCCCGACGCGGTCGGAAAATACCCCTCGCTTAAGCCTGACGGCCAGACTGACGCGGTTGTTGGACTGGATATCGAGATATCTCCTCCGAGCTACCTCGCGGGCATCGAGATCAACAGCCTGGGAGGACAGTATGCGTCGTGGGGAACCGGCGGCACGACTCCCGGCAACTGGGGACTTGCCGTGACTTCTCAGGGCGAACCTTCCCGGTTGCTCAACTACGCTGACGGTGCCGTACGCATTCCCGTGAGCCGAAGGTCCCGATTCTACCTCTATGTCGCGGACCCAGGGGATATCAAGACCTCGTACCATCGTCTGCGCGTGATTGTCCATTTGGCCGACGGGATGTCTTTCCAGCAATTTCTTCGGGGTCCGCATGGGACGGCCTCTCCCACGAAGCCCCCGGGCGATGCCTCGTCCGCGGCCGTTGGGCTCATGACTTGCAAGTTCGTGGGAATCATTCCGGATCTGGACCTGGTGAACGCGTCCACAAGGCCCGGCAAAGATGGTGTTCCTGACGGAGCCCTAACCCTCTCACTTCAAGTCGGACGAAAGACCGTCGCTAAGGTGGAGATCCTGGACGGAAACGGAAAAGTTCGCTGGTCAAGCGATGGAAAGGGGCAAGCCGCGTTTCTGGGAGTTGCCGCATATCCGAAGCTGTACGTGTTGCTCAACTCCGGTGGAGGCCCCCTCAATGTGGAGGCCTCAGGTCAGAAGAACCTTCAGTTGTATGCCGCGGACAACGGTCTGCTCGCGAAACCCGAAGCTCGTCTCACCGCCAGAGTCCATTTCACGGACGGGACTTCTCTTTCCGCTGCGGTGATGAAATAGCGAGCGCACGGACTCTTATTGCCGGCGCTCGATTTCTTCTCTTTTCGAGAGATACGTGAACCCGATGAGGAGGCTTCTTTGAGGGATATTTCCCGTGTGATAACGGTTTTGGCACTTCTTCTGTGCGTCGCTGGTGAGGCGGACGCCCAGAAGCAGGTGGTGGGCTGGGTGGAGAGGGCTATCGTGTATCCGGGGAATCTTACGCTGCAGGCCAAGGTGGACACCGGGGCAGACAATACCTCGATCGATGCGGCACAGATCACCGAGATTGTGCGGGACGGTCGGAAGATACTCCGCTTTCAGGTGAGCGACCGTCAGGGCCAATCAATACAGGTTGAAAGAGAACAAGTGGGAATAGAAGTGGTCCCCCGCCATTACGGAGAACACGAAGAACGCCCCCTCGTAATCATGGAGCTTTGCTTGGGAAGCGAGTGTCGTCAAACCCTCGTCAACTTGGCGGACCGATCACGGCTCGATTATCCACTGCTGATAGGCCGCAGTTTTCTGCTGGACCGCGTGGTGGTCAACCCCGGCGCACAGTTCCTCGTGGAACCCAAAGGGCCTGTCCCGAAATAACTGGGCCAATCCGACCCGCTCGTCACCCCGGCTAAAGCCGGGTTCCAGGTCCCGCCGGAAAGACTGGATTCCGGCTTCCGCCGGAATGACGGACGCAACCTCCTACATCTCAGGCTTGGAGAGTGCGATACTTATTGAGAGACTGACACAAAGGGATGCACAGTCCCAAACCGGAAGCTCAATGAATGTAGTGCTTGTCTCGATACTGACGGCAATCCAAATCGTGATGCCCCAGCCGGCACGCGGATCCGACACCCCACCGGTATTCGGTCTCGTGGAGGAGGTCCGCCTGTACCCGGGCGAAATCCTCGTCCTGGCCAAGCTCGACACGGGCGCGGACAACTCGTCCCTGCATGCGGTGGCGATCACCAGGTTCAAGCGCAAGGGTGAGCGCTGGGTGAGGTTCCAGACGCTCGACGAAGACGGCGAACCGGTGACTCTGGAGCGAAGACTCGTACGAACGGCGAAAATCAAGAAGCCGGGAGGCACGACACAGAGCCGACCTGTAGTCTCCATGGGGGTTTGCCTGGGCACTATCTATCGGGAGGTCGAGGTGACCCTCGCTGACAGGAGCCGGTTCCGGTGTCCGATGGTTTTGGGCAGGAGCTTCATGGCCAACACCCTCATGGTGGACCCTTCCCTGAGAAGCACCACAAAATCGGAATGCCCACACGCACCGAAACAGTGATGCGGAAAGATCAACGGTCTCCCGCGTGGAGCGTTGGGGTGAGTTCCACCCGCTCCTTGCCCCGCCCATCAGGGGAGGGGAACAGAAGACACCCTCCAGTGGCGGGAGAAGAGAGGGTGAAGGGGATTTCTCCCTCGTCCACGATCCCGCTAGTTTCACGGCGGTGTGACGCTAAGCGATTGTCCGGAAATACGTGGTGCACTGAAAATCCCCCTAACCCCCTTTAGACGGAAGTTCTTCTCGAAACTGGTTGCGGCAACCTTTACAACCCACCATATTTCCGTGATTATACCAACACAAGACTGCCGAAAACGGGCTCAGGGGTAGCCATGTAATGTCAAGAAATGTG
>JBFMAA010000251.1:0-5257 GCA_040755955.1 Thermodesulfobacteriota bacterium | reverse complement strand
TATTCTATAGACTGGTCCAGGGAGTTTGTGAAGCCCCACCGCAACCGTATTGGAAGCTGGTAGGCCGATCAGCCCCAGACAAACCACTAGATGTTGTGGTCACCTGACCGAAGTGGATACCCCCATTCCCGCTTTCTTCTTCCAAATATAGAGATCCTTTCCGACTTTTTGGAAGGGGCATTGTCCCCCCTCATTCTTGATGGCAGTCGTTAGGAGAGCGCTTACCGTCGCAGCCGGAGTGGCTCCCAGATTTGTCCTGAGACCATCTTCAATAATCTTGTCGGTGATATCTTTGTAATGAACAGCTCCGGGTGCATCGGTAAGGATCTTCTCGACAGCCTTGCGCCAAGTTAGCTCTTTCGCCATGAGGGAATTTCCCTGTGTCTTTTACTGATTACCCAGAGTGCAAGAAAAATTACTTCGTAACACCGTTTCAATTACGTTTGGGCCCTACACGGGCCCTATATTTGCCCCTAAACGAAAACAGGGAAGTCAGCGCTTCCCAACTTACCTGTCATATCAGGGTGTTATTTTGGCTGCTTCATTTCCAGAAGGCCCTGTGGGGGGCGACCAGTTCGTCTTCCAGTTCCGGAAAGGGGCCCGCCACCAGGATGGGCTTTTGCCCCGCCTTGAACACCGTGCGACACGGCAGGCTCATCGTGGGGTTGTTCTTGTTGGCGCCGGTCAGTTTCTTCAATGTGGTTTCCTCAACGCCATAGACCAGGTTTCCGATGTTGGCCCAATAGATGTTTCCGGCGCACATGACGCACGGTTCGAACGTCGTCACCAGGGTACATGTCCACAAGTAATCGGGGTTGTACTGCGCGAATGCCCGCCGTGAGAGCTCTGTTTCGGCATGCGCGATCGAACTCAGGTTTCCCTGTTTCATCAGCACCCTCTCGCCATCCGGCGCCACAAGCACTGCGCCAAAGGGGTGGTGGTCAAATTCCGCCGTTTCCTTGGCGACCTCATTGGCCGTCCTCAGATGTTTCAGGATCTGCTGATGATTGAGGGGGAGACCCTTCCGGTCCGAAGAGGGTTTCCAGTCACCGGATTCCGTCTTTTCCACGGCATGCACCCGACGCGCCGGCAGAGAGACAGCGGTCGCGAAAAGGATCGCTCCGGTCGTTGCCGTAGCCTTGAAGAAATCACGTCTTGACTCTTGCATGTTCTAGCCTCGATTGACTGAAATTCCTTTCAGGTCGTTCAGGCTTATCGCCCAAAATTTTTTGCTGTGAATGCGGTCCCTGAATGGTGATCGGAAAATTGATAGCCCATAAAAGCACTTCAAATTTCATTTAGGCCCTGGACGGGCCCTATATTCGAGCCTAAACGAAAACAGGGAAGTCGGCGCTTCCCAACTTCCCTGTAATATCAGTGTCTTATTTTGGCGTCCCCAAGGGGATTCGAACCCCTGTCGCCGGCGTGAAAGGCCGGAAACATAAATCCGTTGATCAGCAACTCGCGCATCTTCGGACAAATCCGGACTCTCTTGCCTTTCATGCCTTCCCCTCTTCCTCGCAACACGCGATTCGCGGCCCCGGGGGTTCTTCCGGAATCGGGTCGAATGTTCGACCCATGCAAACCTAATCCTGGGTAGATATTTACCTACCGGGACTCCCATCTCTCCGGGTATCACAAGCGGTGAAACCTGTCAAGCTGTTCTCCCTCGCAATCATTCACCGTGAAGTGCGGCAATTCTTAAAGATTTCCGATGAAGAGACCAAGGCACGAGGACTACTCAAGTCACCCCCTTCGTCGCTGCCATTCCGCGGGTTTCGGTGTACGTGAATGACCGCGAGCACCACTACCACATCGCCTTCCACCGCGAAGAACACTGCATACGGAAAGCGCCGCACCAACCCTCGTCGGATTCCTGATCGAATCTCCCGGTACACGAGCGGACGGCGGGCAATCCGATCGTACGGAGAACGCACCTCGTCCGGAAACTGTCTGCCCAGTCCGGTTTGCTCGTGCCCGTACCAGTGGAACGCAGCTTCGATGTCCAGATCGGCACTCGGTTCGGCAAGCAAGCGATACTCGGTCACCGTTCGTCTTTCGCGAGCCGATCCAGGACGTCACGGGCCGGTCGTGCTCGGCGCGGATCTCGGCGGTACTCGGCAAACCGATCCTCCGCGAGTGCAAGGTGCGATTCGGGAACCGGAATTTCACCGGGTTCCTCGACGATGCGGTCCCAGAGTCCCTGCAGATAGCGGATCTGCTCTCCCTTTGACAGGTCGTTGAACCCGGGAGGGTCCGGAATCATTTCAGGTTCCATGTTCTCACCTTTTTCGCCGGTAGTAGTCCTCAGATCGGGGCTTGGCCTTCTTATTACCACAAGACCCATGATTTCCTTGAGCTCGGTTCGCGAGGCTGGAAACCATCCCTTCCACACAGTCCTTAACGTCTGTCGAAAGACTCGGTCAGGACGAGCTGGGTTTCTTCCGGCAGGTCCATCGTCACGAAGTACTTGCCGGGGTACAGGTAGTCTTCTCCGCTTTCATCGACGATGCGAAGATCTCCGTCCCGCTCCGCATCTTGATCAGGGACCACCCGATAGATCTTGTGGACTTCCAGGGATGCCGGATACTCAGCGTTGTCAACGCACACGGCAAAACGTGTTCTCATGTTCCTAATCCAGATAGCCTTTCCGTTTGAATTCCTGCTTACCGATCCCATGGGCTTGATACCAATGGATTTCAGCTCGTCGTATGCGACCGCCTTCCAAACGAATCATAGCAATTCCCTTAAGCTTCCTCCAACGACCGTCGCCATATTGCTTTCGTAATCGACCAATCTCACGGATGGCGGTGCCCACAGCCATGACTTCGATTTCCGTGATCTCGCCGATAATCTCAAACGATTCCAATTGCACGCGCGTACCACAGGCAGAGAGAAACGTCAACCCACTTTTCCTCCGGAGGGCTGTGGCGAATGTTGCGGTGCCATCAGTTCACGCGGATTGACAGGATGGAAAGCCTGCCCAGAAGCAGGCAACTCATCTCGTGAACCCCGTCCATCACGGTCCATTTCCCGGCACAGATCTTGAGCGTTCACCGGACCCCGAACTTCTCCTGCCAGCAGAGCAGAGCGAAGATGGTCCATATCTGCCGGTTGTTGTCGCGGATGCCGTGGAGGTGCTCGTCGAGCAGACTCATGCAATACGCGGGCTGAAGTATCCCCGTGGCACGCAGCCGGGGCTCGGAGAAGAAGTCGGTGAGCAGTCCCCTGAGCTCGTTGCCGATCCAGAAAGGAAGCGGCGGCGTGAACCCCTTCTTCTTGCCTCTGCTGATGGATTTGGGGAGTAACCGCCTGGCCGCTCTCCTCAGCAGCCGCTTCGTCTGAAGGATTCGGACCTTGGACGACGGCGACACTACGGCCACGCGTTCGACCAGCTCGTGATCCAGCAACGGGACCCGCGCCTCGAGGGAGTTGGCCATGGTCATGCGGTCGACCTTGGTGAGGTTGTCATCCAGCAGGAAGGTCTTCGCGTCCACGTACAGGAGCTGGTTGAGCGGGTGCGCATGCGCGGCTCGCCGGAAGTGCTCGGCAAACACCTCGAAGGTGTCTCTGAACCCGTGTGCAAGGAATTCCCGCGTGCAGAGCCGCTGTTTCTCTTCCTCGTTGAAGATCACCTTCCACCAGTAATGGCCTCGCTCGAACGGCAGGTCCGCGCCGGTTACGAAACGCTTGGCCTTGTAGTCGAAGCTGATCCTCTCCATGGAGGCAGGCAGCGCCATCACCAGTGGATTGATCAGCCCCCGGCGGATGAAAAGGGGTATTTTCGAGTAGAGGTTTGCCACCTTGTAGGCCACGTGGGTCGGATATCCGGCAAAGACCTCGTCGCCTCCGTCGCCGGTCAGCACCACCTTCACGTGCCGGGAAGCCATCTTCGATACCAGGTATGTCGGAATCGCGGAATAATCGGCAAAGGGTTCGTCGAAGGAGCAGCACAGCTCGGGCATGGACTCGATCATTCCGGGAGTGACGAGCTCCCCGCGATGTTCGGTGCCCAGTGTTGCGGCAACGAGCAAGGCTTCTGCCGACTCGTCGTACGAGCGGTGCGCAAAGCCGATGGTGAATGTCTTGACCGGGACGTTGAGCTTCTTCGCCATGATCGCAGTCACCATGGTCGAATCGAGTCCGCCGCTCAACAGCGCTCCCACCGGCACGTCCGCGATCATGTGCCTCCGGACGGAGGTTTCTATCAGGTCGAGAAGCTCGTCGTCGTCCACGGAGGTCTCGTCGCCGTTTTCGGGCAGGGGAATGTCCCAGTATCTCCGTATCGTGAAGTCCGTGTCCGAGACGCTCAGCGTGCAGCCCGGCGGAAGCCTCCTGATGGCCGCGAACGCGGTCGCGGGAGTGGGACAGTACATCAGCGACAGGTAGTCGTAGAGCGCCTGGCGGTCCGGTTCGCGGCTGACACCGGCCTCGAGGACGGCCTTGATCTCACTGCCGAACACAAGCCTTCGTCCGGGGTCGTGCGCATAGAACAGCGGCTTTATCCCGAGCCGATCGCGGGCGAGCAGCACGCGCCTCTTCGCCGCGTCCCAAATGGCAAAGCCGAACATTCCGTTCAGGGGCTCTACACACCGTTCCCCCAGTTCCTCGTACAAATGGACGAGGACTTCCGTATCGGAGCGGGTCTTGAACACATGCCCCTTGGCCTCCAGATCATCTCGCAATTCCTGAAAATTGTAGATCTCTCCGTTGAATACGACCCACACGGAGCCGTCCTCGTTGGAAATCGGCTGCCTGCCCGACGAGAGATCGATGATACTGAGCCTGCGCATCCCGAGGCCCACATTCCCGGACACAAGGTATCCTTCGTCGTCCGGACCCCGGTGGATCATCGTCCGATTCATCCGCTCCAGAAGCCGGCGATCCACCTGCGCCGAATGGTCAAGCTGGAATATTCCGCAAATACCGCACATGGCAACCGTTCTCATGTGAATGCGAGCGCTGGGGGAAGGGACGTTTTGAAAAACGCCCCTTCCCCCAGACCCCCATCCCCTTAAACTTCTGAGATTGGGCGGCTCCCGTTGGTCGCCGCAAGGGTGTTCCGACAGTGGTCCGGGTTGCATTCAGTGTGCCTGTCCCGTGGGAGACGGACTCTTTAGCTCAGCAGCTCTACGACCGCAGGCGGCCACAACCACGGATGAAAATGCTACCCCATGGGAGTTATGAGCAAAAGGCATTCACCGCGGCGACCAGCGGGAGCCGCACTATCCCAAGAGTTCTTGAGGATGGGGGTCCG
>JBFMAA010000250.1:0-5428 GCA_040755955.1 Thermodesulfobacteriota bacterium | reverse complement strand
GGGGGGTAGAAATGTAGCCAGTAACGTGGACCCTGAAGACTAAACCGAACCCAAAGTTTCCTCAATTGTGACGAGGAGATAGCCGCACGAGACTTGGTTCTCTGGAAAAAAACTTCAGTTTAGAAAAAGGGTTGTCCCCCGGACCCCTTTCCGAAAACCTTTGAAATATTGGTTTGTTCTCATCGTCAACCGAGTTCTGATGGCTCCGTCCTCTAATCTTCATGTTTGGTTGTGGCTCCCCGCAGTCGTTTAGTAATTCACGACATCCTCGGCGCTTAGCGGCACAACGAACACTGAAAATGCGATTTGCCGTATAAGCCCAGGGAGCAGGGAGAGCGGCGACCAGCGCTCGCATTTCCAAAGGCAGCCGCGATGCCTACGCGGTCTCGGCAAGCCAGACGATGATGCGGTCTTTGATCAGGTCACGGACTTCGCGGAACTTGGCGAGCTTCTCCTCGTCGGTGCCCTCGAAGGAAGCGGGGTCCTCGAAAGACCAGTGCAGCCTCGTGCCCGAGCCGGGAAAGAACGGGCAGTTCGCGGCCGCGTGGTCACAGACCGTGATGAGGTAGTCGAAGTCCCCTTTGTCGAGGAATTCGTCCAGGGACTTCGAAAAATGCCCGGTCATGTCGATGCCGAGCTCTTCCATTGCCTGTCGCGCGAACGGGTTGAGGTCCTTGGGTTCCAGGCCCGCGCTGGAAACGTCAAACCTCTCCGCCGCGTACTTCCTCAGGAACGCTTCTGCCATCTGGCTCCTCGCCGAGTTTCCGGTGCAGAGAAACAAGACCTTTTGTGTGGACATAGCTGAGTCCTCGTCATGCCTTGGGGGGTGGTGTTTTGTCGGCACTCTGTCGGACACCCTTTCGTGCCTCCCGTCGATTGAAACCTACTGCTATTCATGGTGAGTCCCTTCGGGACTCGAGCCTGCGAGTGCCGAGGGGACTGTCCTCGCCTGCGGGTCTCAGTTCTCGGTCTTGTCCAGGACGTTCTTCCCTGAAGTCATCGGAATCGAAGGTGTGAGTCACCGCTTAGGCCGAATCGGCGGTAACACCTTGCGGGGCTTGGCCTTAACCGCCGGATCTGGTGGCAGCAACGGCGACAGAGCCTGCATGTAAAACTCGTACTCATCCTCGATCAGGTACTTCTTCGCTTCAGCGTGGGCCTTTGCATATTCTTCCCGGCGACCGCACAGCAACGCAAGTGCCGCATCAAAGAGCAAGCCGGCTCTTTCTCCCTCTCTCTCAACGTCCGGGGGGACCGGGATCCTGGGAGTCCCGCCCGCACTGTCGGCACGCCTCTTGTGTATCTGCCATGTCCTCTCCCGGTCGATCACAAGAATACCGTCTCTTTCAACCATCGCAACTTCGATCGCCGGCGCGGACGCGTGGCAGGTAAGCCTGTTTGTCTCGAGCACACTGTGCGTGTCGTAGAAGAAGCCGTCTTGGAGCGCATTGCCCGGGCCGCGGCCTTGACTCCTCTCGGGCATCGGCACTACGGTGCCGAAATGCACAAGCTTATCTTTCCGCACCGCGAATACGTGCTCCGCGTGGCAGCGCCACATGTTGCCCGTTCCGCAAGACGTGGGCACGAAGAGGTAGCCTTGTTTCCATCCCGTGCCCTGTCTTATGTCTGAGACAGCCTGGGAAACAGTGAGGCCCCCCGCGATCTCTGTAGAGAGCACGAACTGCCGGTCACCATGGGACACCACAAGACTGAAATATGCATGCGCCCGGAGTTCCTCGTCTGCAACGTCCTCTGAATTCAGCAGATCTGCGTCGACGCGGATAGGCCCGGATAAGATGGGGTACCGGACGTGTTCATACCGGGTCAGCTCGACTTGGTACGGAACTTCCGCGGGCGGCAGGTCCATCACGGCTTGGACAAACCGTGCGTATTCATCGTGGGCCAATACTTCCTTGGCGCCCGCAAGAGACTGTCTCAGCGCCAACGCACGGTCGCAGTATCGGGCAAGACCCGCGTTGAAATGGAGGAGAGTGACGAGCTCATTGGGGGCGGTGTCGGTGGGTTGTCCCTCTTGTGCGTTCCGAATCCGTGAGAGCTCCCCGCGATTCTCGGCGTACCGACTTCGGTTCAGATTCCAGGTTCTTTCCAGGTCAGCTACGAAAGCGCCGTTCTTTTCCACCATGGCGACACGATACCGAGAAGCCGCCTGCGTCACGAAAGCCGGGCCCGGCGCGCCCAAGGTGTCGTAAAAGAAATTGCCATCGAAGGAGGACCCGGGGCCGCTCTCTTCAGTCAGGCCGGGGACTACGGCTCCGATATGCACGAGATCGTCGTCGCGCACGGCGAATACGTGTTCAAGTTCACCGTGAATCGAGTCACGGCCCCCACCGGACCCGGGCACAAAGAGATATTCCCCTTTCCAGCCCGTCTTCTCCTTGATTCGGGAAATCGCTTTACTGACGGTTGGGGCGGGCCGAAAGGTCGGCCAAGAGATAGTGAAGCTGCCGTCGCGATGGGTCACCAGGAGAATAGAAAGGCAATACGTTGACGAGGCGTCGCCGGGCTTCACGCTCGGGCAGCGGAAAAGATCCGCATCGACACTGACCGGTCCGGACAGGATCGGGTATCGCATTGTCTCATAGGCTTCGCAGGGAACCCGACAGGCTGTCGCCAGGGAAATTGCGCAAAGAGCCACGATCCCGATCCACTGAAGACAACCGCTGCGTTGATCTGATGCCGACGATGCAGGGATGTGCCTTGCCATGGGTTCACCTCAACTGAAACAGAACGTGCCCGGAGCACCGACTCGTTTCCGCGGGGCACGCCATGACTTACTTCGCGACACGCAGGCTCGCAATCATCGAGCGCAACTCAGCCTCAACCGACGGAAACACCTCTGTGGTCGCGGAAAAGACGAGCTCCACGAATTTGCCGTCGTGCACCGCGTGAATGACGAACACGCGGAAGAGCATGTCATTGGCCGGAGAAAACTCGGAGAGATACCCCACCGCATTCGGGAGCTTCAGGCCGTCCTTTTCCGCAGTCAGGAACCCCTTGAAGGGCCACCCGCGCTGCTGCATGAGCTGGTGGGAATACATCGTGACGTCCGTATCCTTTGGCACTTTGAACACGACCGCATTGATGCCCGGCCGCACCCGCCTTCCCGCGGAATCGACGATCGCCTCACGCTGCCAGCCAAGAAACAACGGGTCGAAACTCTCCATGGTCGGGGGAATCCGATTCTCAGGGGCAGGATTGGCTTCCCACCTGTCAGGCAACGCAAAAGCAATCCCTGCCTCCTTGATCGTTGCCTCCTCCCCTGCGACCGCACCGTTCACCATGACGAAGAGGCCGAAGAGAAGTAACACGACACTCGTCTTCAGCAAGAGTTCACCGAGGAGACGCAGAGAACGCAGAGAAACAGCCTGCGAAGAGAAGATATCTCTGGGATGTCTCTGCGGACCTCTGTGCCTCAGCGGTGTTTCTTTTGCCCGGTGAACGGTTACCTTTTTCATGACAGAACTCCCTCGATGTCGAAGCTACCTGAACTTCACGGATGCGACCACTTCACCAAACAAGGCTCTGAGCCCATCGATGCGCGCCTTTTCATCGGACAAGGTGATCACCACGACGTGACTGCCGGACCCGAACAACGTCGCAAGCCACACGGTTTCTCTTCCTTCCTTGATCCCCTGCCAATCCTGTCGCAGGGCTCGCCAATTCGCGCCTTCACGTCGTTCCACCTCCGAAATGGCCTTTCCGTCGGGAAACATCTTGGCGAGCAAGGAAGTCGGCAGTTCGGCCGGAAGCTTCAAATTGGACACCACGGAAACGGTGAGGCCGGCAGTTCCATCCTTGGGCCTGAACGAGGTTACACTGGTTCCCCCCACGGGTCGACTCACTTCCCATTCTCCGGGAACGGCCATCTCAAAGACCCCGGAAGGATGCCGGAACAACTTTGACCCGGAAGAAGGCCCCGACGCGAGTTTGCGCATCGCTTCATCAAGGAGCCTCTTCACCCCCGCGGAATCCGTACCGGAGCACTTGCCCGATTCGGTCATCGTCTTCCGGATATTCCCCTGGGTGGCTCCGAACAGGGTTCCGACGAACGCGATTTGTTTCTGCGACCAGGGTTTCACCTGTTCCCGCTTCATGAACGCCACGTAATACGGCTTCCAGTCCGCACCACACCAGAGTCCCAGACCCGCAGGAAAGGCAGCCCGCACCACACGGACCGCTTCGCTGTGAGGAATTGGCACCGTACGCCGCTCGGTCTCGTCCTTGGGCTGGACCGGCTCGCCGTTCAAGAGCTTGGCTTTGCCCCAGAAGTGCTGAAGTGTCAGTTGGATCAAATAGTCCGCGTGCGCCTCTGAGACCGCATCACCGGAATGGGACACGCACGGGAAGAGGAAAAGAACCGGCAAGAGAAGAAGGCTGAACTTTCGCATACTCCCTCCCACAAACCCGACGGGTCACTCGCAGAACGCCTTGAAAGGAAGGCCACTGGAACCGGGATGGTACCGGAACCGCAGGAACCTGTCAACCCGGCGGCCCGGGGGGCTATCCGGTAGGCGTGCCGAGGGTCTGCGGAACCGCAATAGTGCCCAGCGTTGAACACGGCGGGAGGCATCTGCCCGTTGTCGTCTCACGGCCGTAAACGGCTGTGTTAGTGATCAAAACGCAGCCGGGAGCCGCAACCAAACGGCTGGGAGCCGTAGCCAATAATCGCGTCCACCTTTCTCGGTCCGCATGCAGACCGAGGGCGGGGCCGGTTGGTTCTACGCCAGCGAAGAGAAGGCACCTTGCTTGCTCCCAGAGCTACCGGCCCGAAGATTTCTTCTCGAAAAAAAGGAGGAATCGAACCTTATTAGTAAAAAGCCCCTGCCGGGACTCAGGACGTGTTCGAGAGCCCGCAGGGTTTTTCTCTTAGCAGCACGGTGCCTTAGCACCGTGTGCGAGGCACCGTGACCCCGGTCTTCAGGAATGCGTTGAACTATGCTGCGAATTTCAAGGCGCGCGACTAAAGCGAGGGGTCCTTCCATCGTCCTCTTGACAATCGGCCCCCCTGATGGAACCCTATCCTGAATAACGCATGCGACCCAAGAACTCTCACGCCCGAAATGGGCGACGAAGACCAATGGAAATGGGATAACTGCCGGCTTCTACTCATGCGGGCCGACTGGCAGGCCCGCAGATCTGCCCCACAAGGTCGGATTCGGTCGGAATCGTCCCAACTTCACCCCCGCTATCGGGCGCGGCGACCAGCGGGAGCCGCCCAGTACCAAAAGTTTTTAGGGGAAGGGGCGTTTTTCAAAAGGCGGCTGGGAGCCGCAACCAAACTCGCGTCGACCTTCCTCGGCCCGCATGGAGACCCGAGGCGGGGCGAGTTGGTTCTACGCACGCGAAGAGAGGCACGTTGCCGTCTCCCAGAGCTGCTGAACTGAAGATTTCTTCTCGAAAAGAGAAG
>JBFMAA010000249.1:0-5429 GCA_040755955.1 Thermodesulfobacteriota bacterium | reverse complement strand
GAGGCGTTTTGAAAAACGCCCCTTCCCCCGGACCCCCATCCCCTAAAACTTTTAGTACCTGGCGGCTCCCGCTGGTCGCCGCAACACATTGGGAGACTGAAACATGGTCACTTCTCTTTTCGAGAAGGATGCTCAGGTCCTGAATCTCCGGAACCGTGCAATCGTTTCTCTCCGGATGCGTAGAACCAACTCGCCCCGCCCTGGGTCCCCGTGCGGGCCGAGAAAGGTTGATGCGATTGTTGGCTGCGGCTCCCAGCCGATCGGAAAGGGGGTCCGGGGGGACAACCCTTTTGCAAAAGGGTTTCCCCCCGGAATCCAGCCGCCGGGAGGCTGTTGATGCTGGCGCAGGTAGGGGCGAAATTCAGTCTGGAGGGTATCGAGGCCGCAATGTCCAAGCTGCGGAACCTTTCCGGCGCGTTCTCCGGCCTGAACCGGACCGTGGGGAACGAGGCCTCCCAGTTCCAGCGGAAAACGCAGATGATGTCCCAAAGCGTGGACAAGCTCGCGCATCAGATCAAGCGGTCCATGTCCATGGCCAAGACCGCGATGGCAGGGGCACTCGCAGGACGGGCCGCACAGAGCCTGCTGGGACTCGGCGCCGGGCCGAAGCCGCCGGGGGTCGGTGCCAAGGAGGATTTTCTCCGTCTGCACGGAGCCAAAGACGATGACCTGAAAGCTATGCGGGAACAGAGCCGTAACCTCGGTCGCAAAATTCCACGATTCGACGAGAAGGCATTTGTTGAATCGTGGTACACACTGGCCCCGAAATTTCAACGGTTCGGCAAACAGGCAGTAGCATCGGCTCAGGAGGTCATGGCCGACTTGGGGGTGGTGTTGGGGCAGAATGCCGACGCCGCTGCAAAGTTCTATTCCCCTATGCACGCCATGTTCGCAGCGGCAAAGACGCCGGAGGAACAGCAGCGATTCCCCGAGCAGCTCACCGCTCTCCAGTTGAAGGCGCAACAAGAGGGTGACGCAACGCCGCATGACATCATGGCCGGTTTGACAAATGTGGGGCCGGTTTTTGCAGCAGCGGGAAAGTCGATTGACGAAGCTTATGCGGAGATGGTCGCGGTGGTGGTCGCTGCCGGTGGCGGTGAGAAGGGCGGCACGGCAATGAAGAACATCAGTGCGCGGCCTGGGGAGATCTACGCAAAGATGCAGGAGGAGTATGCGCTGGCCCGGGAGGAGACAGAGCGGGGGCGGAAACACTGGCAATGGTCCGGAGATGAGAAGAAGGAATGGGCCGGCAAGAAAGCAGACAACGAGGAGAGGTGGCAGGAGGTTGGCGGTGGGCTGTTCGCGAGAGACACAGAGAAATATTTCGAGACTATGAACTACATGATCGAGACCATGAAGTCCGTCAAGCCTGACGCTATGGACCGCATCGGGAAGGCGGTGGGTTTGGAGTCGGTCTCGGTGTTCCTGAATCGGGCTCTCATGGGGAAAACAGGTGAGGTGGCCCGATTGAAGAAGGAGTTCCAGGGCGCAACGCAAAACCCAGGCCAGGCCCGCGAGGATTTGACAAACAGCTTCCAGAGTGCGGAATCGAAAATCGTCGTGTTCCAGCAGAAGATCGGGCAGCTCTGGACGGAAATCGGCCGCACGCGCAATGCTCTGGCGACCCACCTCCTCGGACCGTGGGGTGATGCGGTATCCCGACTGACCGATATGTGGGTGAAATTCGGCGGCGGGATCACGGCCAACGCTGAGGCCTTTTTCGGGTCACTCAAATCCGGGTTCCTGTCGTCCTTGGGGTATTCCACGAATCTGGAACAGACCCTCGGCTCAATCATCGAGACGCTCGGCAAACCGGATCCCACTAAGTGGCAACAGCTCGGGGAGCAGTTGGGCAGTATCGCCGGCACCACGCTCGGGCCGCTGGTGGCATCGGTGCAGGAATTGGCAGCCGCTCTCGGGCCCATAGTGAAGATGATTACCACAATCGGGAACGGCCTCGGCTATCTGGGAGATCTCGTGACGGGCGATTCCTGGGTAAACAGGATCGCGGGTAATGACATGGCCCAGCTCATGAGGTTGAAGGGCAAGCCGGCAGGGCCGGATGATGCCCCGGCCGGGAAGGTGAGCAGACGACATGTCGGGGGTGCGTCCGCCGCAATGGAGTTTTTCGGCCCCGGCAAGATTCCGGAGTGGTATCAGGTGGGCATGCGTCAGCGCATGGCAGAGGGCGCATTGTCTCGCCCGACCCCACCGCTGCAAAGGGTTGCCGAGCCGTCAGGACCGGTGATGCCTTCCCCGGCGGGAAGCGCAGGACCTGGGCTGTTAGGAATGCAATCCCTTGAACAGCAGGCAAAGGGCCTCTTTTCGGCGCCGCCGATCAACGTTGAGGCTCCCCAGGTACAGAGCCAGGTGCAGGTATATCTCGACGGCAGCGAGATCGCCGCACGCGTGAAGGAGCAGATCAGTTCCGACGGTGCCCGTAAACGGTTCGGCGCGGGTGACACCTTCCTCGGTGGGATGTAGCCATGTCCGCTCTGATCCCGTTCATGCGAGGCATGATTCTCCCCCTGGAGGGGGGCGGGCAGGCCATCATATTCGAGTGGAACCCGAAACAGATCGAGGGGCCCGGAGCAAAAGCCGAATACGCGCAGATCAAGACCGCAGGCCGGGAAACGCCGTTCCTCCAGTATTCCAACGGGGATGTCATCTCGATCAGGTTCGATCTGGAGCTGTCCAGGTCGGATTTTGGAGACGGATACGTGAAGGGCGTGGTGGACAACCTGGTCCGGCTCACCAAACCCACGGTCCGCGGCCAGGGCGTGAACCGGCCTCCCCGGGTGAAGTTCCTGTTCGGGAACCTTCTGCGCCGCACCTGCATCGTGGCCGAGGTCAACCCGGTATTCAAGGGTCAGTTCAATCCGCTCACCCTGGAGCCGTACGGAGCGAGCGTAAGCGTGCTCTTATGGGAGTACAAGGGATAGAAGAAGAGGAATTCACCACAAAGACACAGAGACACAAAGAAGATGAAGAGAAGAAGATTGCACCACAAAGACACAGAGACACAAAGAAGATGAAGAGAAGAAGATTGCACCACAAAGACACAGAGACACAAAGAAGATGAAGAGAAGAAGATTGCACCGCAGAGACGCAGAGGACGCAAAGAAGATGAAGAAGCGAGAAGAGAAGAGGAGCGAACCTCCAAGGAACAAAGACACAACGAAATCAGAAAGTTCTTGCTCTTCTTTGTGGCTTGGTGACTTTGTGGTTGATTTTCCTCTTCTCTTCTTACTCTCTGCGTCTCTGCGGTGAGTTCTTTTTCGAGGGTTGTTTCGATGCTGAGCTTTGATCAATCCATCGCTGCGAACCTCTCCATGGAAGCCGATCCGGATTTCCTGATCACGATCAACGGTCAGGATGTGGTGCCGTACTGCATGGAATGGGAGTTCGTCGATGACGAAGAGGACATGTCCGAGATCACGATCAAGCTCGGGAATCCGGACATGAAGCTCTCCGGGAAGTTCAAGTACGACCAGGACCTGGAGATCCGGTTCGGGTACGCGGGGCAATTGAGCGGCAAGGCATACCTCCCGGTAGCTGAGGTCGAAGAGGATTACCCTACCGGTGCGGAACCGGCCATTACGGTGAAAGGGCGCGACGAGTCCTCCAAGATGGCCGGCGGTAAGGATAAGGGCATGAAGGGGGAGGGAGATGACTCGCGGGGCTGTCACGATGCGCTCACCGACGCAGGACTGACGGGGGATGTGCAGGGGTCGGGCACAAAACATAAGAAAATGCCCGTGGCAAACGAGAACCCCCACGAGCGTGTCTGTAAATATGGTCAAAACCTGCGGACCAAAGGTGCAGGCGGGTCTGGAGGCCCCTCGTCTCCGCTCGACGGGAAGGGGAACGACAAAGGGCATCAGTTCAGTTCCGCGTGTCGCATCCCCGAGGGTGGCGAGGATAGGGACACGAACCGGGGGGAGAATCAGGAGGGGAAACACGGGGGCGAGCCGATCACCGGCACGTTGGAACTCAAGGGCTTCCCCACGCTGCGGGCTAAGAAATGCGTGACCATGCTCGGGGTCGGGCCGGAGGCGTCGGGCGAATACTATGTCAAGAAGTGCGCCCACAAGTGGGGTCTCGGCAAGGGCTACAAGACCACGGCAGACCTCATCCGGGGCGGATCGGGCAAGGGGAGCGCAGGGTCCAACCCGCCGACGGTGATGTATGCGGACATCTGGAAGAAGTCGAGCATTTACATAGGCCCTCGCAAGATGTCGGGCGGCAGTCAGGCGACGTTCGAATACGGCAAAGGGGAACACTTGGTCAATTTCAAATACCACTGCAAACCTCAGCAACAGCGGCACGGTGGGGAACCGAAGAAGTCCAAGGGCGAGGGGCTGGACCCCCGCAAGAGGTGGGACGCCTACGAGGAAGGAACCTCGAAAGGCTCCGGGAGCTGACGCATGTATAAAGGCCACACCCCATTCAGACCTACCCCGCAGCTCATGGTGCAGTATTGCACGTTTCACCTGGGAGTGGTGCGGGATGTGAAGGACCCGGAGGGCCGCGGCCGCGTGTGTGTCGAGGTGCCGGGCCTCTATTCCACGGGGAAGAAGAACTGGACCGACTGGATAGATGTGGCGGGCACGCCCCTGGGGAGCAACAACGACAAAGGTGATGAGGGGATTTGGTGGCCGATGCAGGTCGGGCAGTCGGTGCTCGTGGGGTTTGTGTCCGGCGATCCGTTCGCCATGTGGTGCATCCCCGGGCCTCCGTGCCAGGACGGTAAGGGCGAGAACAAGCAGCTCACGCCCCTGGAGCCGAAGATCGTCGGGAAGAAAGACCGCCGCGGCGCCACCCGGATCAGGACCATCAAGGGCGAAGCCGGTCATACGCTGCTCATGGACGACCGGGGCGGCAAAGAGAAGCTCGCGCTTATGGACTGGACGGGATCGGGTCTGTTCACGGTCGCTCCAGGGAAGAAAGAGGACCAGAAGGAGAAGACGGGCGACGGTTCCAAACCCCGCAAAGGGGAGCGTCGGGGCACCAAGATGGTGGTCACGGGCACGTCCGAGAAGCCGAAAGAGCTCCTTGCGGCAGGGGCCCATTTCGTGCGGCTCTGCGATCTCAACGGTCAGGGGACCGTGAGCGTGGCTTCGGACAAGGCAGGCAGACTCGCGCTCTTCGTTGCCGGCGAGAACGGTTCCATCGGCCCGTCGATCCTCATGGACGTCAACGACAAGTCCGGTGCGGCCTCGATCATCATCTCCGCAGGGGCCGCACAAATCGCGCTCGACGCCAAACAGGGCGTGATCTCCTTCACTCCGGTCATGATGGCCCAGCACAAACGGGTCAAGGTGGAAAAGGTCATCGCGAAGATGTGCGAAGCAATCAGCAAGGCATACGAGGAGTTCAATGAAACGTAAGACATGGGGGGGGGGCGCCCGGGGGTCGAGGGGGGGGGA
>JBFMAA010000248.1:0-5523 GCA_040755955.1 Thermodesulfobacteriota bacterium | reverse complement strand
GCGGGGCGAGTTGGTTCTACGCAAGCGAAGAAAGGCACGTTGCCTTCTCCCAGAGCTGCCGGCCTGAAGATTTCTTCTCGGAAAAGGAAGAAATCGAACGTTATTAGTAAAACGCCCCTTCCCCCAGAATTCCCATTTCCCCAGGAACCTCGCATGCAGGAACGCCCACACACCCGCGCCCGCTGGACAATCAGGGACATACTCGCCTGGACGGTGGACTACTTCGCAGGGAAGGGGATCAAAACCCCACGTCTGGATGCGGAGGTCCTGCTCGCCTTCTCGTTGGGAGTTGACCGGCTGTACCTCTACCTGAACCTTGAGAGGCCGCTGACTCCCCTCGAACGAGGAAGGTTTCGGGAGTTGGTGTCGCGCCGAGCCCGCAGAGAGCCGGTCGCACTGATCACCGGCACCAAGGAGTTCTGGTCCATTCAGTTTCGGGTTGAGCCTGGAATGCTCATTCCGAGGCCGGACACCGAGACCCTCGTGGAGGCCATACTGCGGGAAATCAAGGAGATACAGGAGCCGCACGTGCTGGAACTCGGCACAGGTTCCGGCGCAGTCGCGGCCGCGTTGGCCCGGGAACGGCCAGAGGCCCGGATTATCGCAACCGACGTGGACGTCAAGACGCTGCGTGTCGCGGCCCTGAACGTGAAGAGCGCCAAGGTGCAGGATTCGGTGCTGTGTGTGGCATGCGATCTCTTCTCCGCATTGAAACCGATGCCGCGGTTCCACGTGGTCTGTTCCAACCCTCCCTACATCCCGACCGGAACCATCCCCACTTTGGACCCGGAGATCACCCTCCACGAACCCATGCGAGCCCTCGACGGCGGCCCGGACGGCCTCGACGTGGTGCGGGAGATCGCCCGGGCAGCGCGGGCGTACCTCCTCGATGGGGGAGTCCTGCTGCTCGAAATCGGTGACGGCCAGAAGAGCGACGCGGAAGCCATACTTACAGGCGACGGCTTCCGAGACGTGCGCTCGATTCTCGACCTCGCAGGCAAGGCGAGAGTCGTGCGAGGCAAGAAATGCGCTTCGTGATCCTTGGATACGGGAAGTTCGGGAGACTCGCGCTCGAGAGGATACTCGAGGCGATTCCTGATTCCGCCGCGATTGTGGTGGACTCTGTGCTTCACCCGTTCGATTTGCAGCCGGAACCCACTTCATCGCCGGCCCTTGACGAAGCCGTCGAGCAGATTACCCGCGCTCGGACCTGCGAAAAACCATCTATTCCCGTCATGGGACTGCATGCGGACCCACCACGCTCGACTCGATCAGTGCCGGCTGCTGACGGCATTTCGGCGACGCAGGGTTGGCCTGCACAGGTTAGCCCTCGGGTCGAGTTCGTCCGCGCGGACGCAGTCGAGTTCCTTGCCCGGGATCCGGCCCTTCACGACCATGACATGGTGGTGCCGATGGTCCCGTTCAACGTGGCTGCGAGGTTCCTGGTCGCGGTCAACCCGGGAGCCGCGGAGATCCCCCTGCCTCCCGGAATTGAGAGAGGCCTGCCAAACCCTGTGCTGCTCAAGCGCGAAACCCCGTCCGAGTGCGAAGACCCGTCGAGAAGCGCCTCGCCATCGGCAGACGCGCAAACCGATGTGCCGCGTCGGCAGCGGGACAGGAGGCCTTCCGCAGAACCGACTCGGCTCGCCCGCGAACCGCATGCGAACCGAACGGAGGAAATGCGATCATTGGGCGACGCTTCCGGAGTCACGGTTCCTGAAGGCCGCTCTGTCCATGACGCAGACACGCCTGCCTCGACGTTGCCCCTCGCGACTGAGGAGACGGGTCTCACAACGGATGAGAAAGTTCTCACGACGGATGAGATGGCTTCGGTTTCCCCTCCCTTGATGGGAGGGGAAAGGGGGAGGGTGAGATCTGCCGCAACCTTCAACATTGGGAGCACTAGCCGGCCCGTTCCGGTGGACGCGTGCACCCTGTGTTGCAGCCGAGCGGACTTTCTCTGCCCGGACGACTGCCCGGAGGGGGACCTCTGTTCGGTCACGGGGATGCCACGAGACCTACCGCTCTCCGAGACCCTCGAAGCTGTCCGCGTTCCCGGCTATGTGACGCTTGTGCAACGAAGCGGCCAGATACTCCCCGGAATTGGAGGCTATCCTCTGGGCGAACTTCGAGCCCTTGGACTTCATTGTGCCGCGGGCCGCTATCTCGTGGCAACTTCCTGCAAATGCCACGGCATCGTCACCGCGATCCGAATTTGATCGAATCTGCGATCCGTTGGCCCCGGGGGCGCTCCGCACGGCCTGACCTGGACTACGGTTCAAATCCTTCTCCAGTAGCGAAGAGCATGCGCCGGAACCCAGTGATCGCCCTACGCCGCGTGTGTGCGTCCCAAGAGCTCACCGGAAAGATGGTTCGTGGATCACAGCTCACACCGGCGAGACCTCTTGGCGCTTAGCGGCCCGGACTGTAACGTCCGGGCTACCCAATGTCGTACTGGCGTGTCGCTCGGTGCCTCGGACTTTGGGGTAAGTACCACCCTCCCAGGAGCCGGGGCGCATGAACGGTGGGAATGCAAGCTCACCCACTCCAGGCACACCCTTCCGGCGACCAGCGGGGGCCGCCCAGCACCAAGAGTTTTGGGGGAAGGGGCGTTTTACTAAATAACCTTCGATTTCTTCTTTTTTCGAGAAGAAATTTTCAGTTGAGTAGCTCTGGGAGAAGGCAACGTGCCTTTCTTCAGTTGCGGAGAACCAACTCGCCCCGCCATCGGTTTTCATGCGGACCGAGAAAGGCGGACGCGAATTTGGTTGCGGCTCCCAGCCGTCGTTTTGCAAAACGCCCCTTCCCCCAGCGCTCTCTTTTCCGTGAGAACAGGTCGGCTTTGCGCTGGACAGGGGCTTGGAACCGTGCTAGGTGTGAAGCATACTGTGATTCTATGACATTGGGAGGGTGATCTGGACCGTTCGCGCCCATAGCCCGGGTGTGGAAACGGCGGAAACACCTTCGGGCAGGTGATCAAGTGCCGCATATTCCCCTACCGACTCCGGAAGCGTTGATTCGCAAGACCTTCGCCAGGTTCACCGACCAGGAAATCGTCCCCAAAGCACGGGAAATGGACGAAGCAGGGCATTTCCCCCGCTGGATGTTCGAAAAAATCGCCAAGACAGGAGCGTACGGTATCCGGTACCCACGTTCCGTGGGAGGGGCGGGAGGCAACACCACCCAGTTCTGCACGATGGTCGAGGAACTGGCGCGCGGTTCCATGAGCGTCGCCGCGTTCACTGCCATGCAATGCCTTATGGGGACCAACTTCCTGTTCGAGTACGGCACTCCGGACCAACACGAACGACTGCTCAAACCCGCGCTCCGCGGAGAAAAGGTCGCGTCCTTTGCGCTCACCGAGGCGGACGCGGCAACGGACTTGGCAAGCGTCAAGACCGTCGCTGAACGCCGCGGCGATGCGTGGATCATCAATGGGTCAAAGACCTGGATTACCAACGCACCGGTCGCGGATTTCTTCACGGTGTTGTGCCAGACCGAGAAGTCCAAGGGATTGAAAGGGCTCGATTTCTTCCTGATCGAGCGCGGCACGCCCGGTCTGCACGTGTCGAAGAAATTCGACAAGCTCGGCACCAGAGCCACCGAGATATCCGAGCTCGCCTTCACGGACGTCCGTATCCCGATGGAAAACCGACTCGGCACGGAAGGCAGGGGCGTGTCCAACCTGATGCGCATCCTGGCGGTGATCCGCACCATGACCGCAGCGCTGTCCCTCGGGCTCGCGCGAGCCGCGTTCGAGCATTCCAAGACCTACTCGATGGCAAGGGTGCAGTTCAAGAAGCGCATAGGAAGCTTCCAGTTGATCCAACAGAAGATCGCAAACATGGCCACCGAGATTTGGGCGTCGCAATTGATGATCTACAAGACCGCGGAGATTATCGACCGAGGCGAGCGCGCTCTCAAAGAGGCCTCCATGGCCAAGTATTTCGCCTCTGAGGTGGCGTGTCGCTGTGCGGACGAGGCCACCCGCATATTCGGCGCATACAGCTACTCCATGGAGTACGATGTGCAGCGGTACTACCGCGACTGCCGCTTCCTGCTCTTCGGTGGGGGCACTTCAGAGATACTCCAGACCATCATTTCCCGAGAAGAGGGGGTGTTCTAGGAGTACCGCGAGCACGGAGGACGCGATGAAACCGCGTAGTCGTGAGCGGATTGCCGTTTTCGCAGTGATTGGGTTGCTTATCCTTGCCCCGCTCTCCATTCCGGCTGCGGTGCACGGGCAGCAGCCGCCCGCAACGAAGACCGAAGCAGCCACCGCGCCGAAAGTCCACAAAGGGTTTGTGCTCCTCGTCGAGTTTCCGGACGTGCCGCACCGGGTGGACAAGGATCTCGTCCGCATGAGGTTCTCGCAGCACTTGAACGCCTACGTGCAGGAGATGTCCTACCAGAAAGCCGCTTTGAGCGTTGACGTGACGAAGAAGTGGCACACTCTGCCCCGGCCGATTGCCGAATACCGGATCTCGTCGCGCAATCTCGAGGTGGACAGGTCGAGAATTCGCCGCCTTATCGATGACTCGCTCGCTGCTGTGGATCAAGAGGTGGACTTCTCAAGATATGACTTCGTCGCGATCGTACTGGCCGCGGAAGTCCAGGATTACGGCATGATCGGCCTCTGCGGATACCCCGGTATGCTCGGGTGGAGCTCAGAGGCGGCCCTCAAGACAAAATCCGGCCGGCGGATCAAAGGCGGAGTGGCGATCTTCTGCTTTCGGGCGCATCTGGGGACCCTCTTTCATGACGTCGCTCACATACTCGGCGGAGTGAAGGACGGCAAGAGGATGGTCCCGTGCCTCTACGATCACGACCTCCAAGCCAGGCCGGGCCCAAGACGGGAAACCTTTGTCAAAGCAACCATCAACATGGGGTTCTGGGACCCGATGTCCTGCCACTTCTACCGGTGGGGGGTACCCCCGCCGGGGATCTCGTCCTGGACCAAACTGCGACTCAACTGGATAGACGAATCGAAGGTCAAGGTCATAAAGCCCCGCGAGATGACTGAGTTCGTGCTCGGTCCGCTCGAAGACGGCTCGTCGGAGGTGCTCGTCGCAAGAATACCTGAGGGGCCCCACACCTATTACCTGATTGAAAACCGCCAACCCATCGGCTTCGACGCGGTGCTGCCCGGGAGCGGCGTGCTGATCATGTACGCGGATGACAGTGTCCCCGAATGCCGACGCGGAAGGGCTCCGGTGAAGCTCTGGAACGCAAACCCGTCAGTGCCCAATCTCGAGGGAGCGGCCTATGATGTGGGGTCTCAGGAAGTGATCCTGGGCGTGAAATTTGGCCCTCGCGTCCAAATCAAAGAGAAGGTGGGGAACTCCTACAGAATCGTGGTCGGCTTCAGGTGAAGCGTCGACTCAGCCACGCCGGACCACGGCTGACGAATATGCGGTGCATTTCCCCGTGGAGCCAATGTGGCGCACGCCACAATGACTCTGGCATTGCGACGCCGTCCGGCTGGGGCTTGGCAGGACCCCGCGGCGGCGACCAGCGGGAGCC
>JBFMAA010000247.1:0-5549 GCA_040755955.1 Thermodesulfobacteriota bacterium | reverse complement strand
AGGCATTCTCCAGATAGAGCATGCCGACCGGCTTGGCCTTCCGCAACAGGGGTAAGCACAGCACCGATTTCGGTTTGTGCTGCACGACGTACGGGTCGGAGGAAAACATCTCGTCCTGGGAGGCATCGTCCAAGATCACGCTGGTGCGCGTACGCGCGACATAGTTGACCATCGACAACGGGAGGGCCGAAGGGAGCAGTGCCGGGCCGGGTTGCACAACCTTGATTTCCCGGCCATCGAGAGCCGCTTCCGCTTCAAGGGACAGTTCGCCGTTCCGTTGCAGAATCAAGCAGCCCCGTTGAGCGCCGGCGTTCTCCAAAACGGTGCGCATGAGCGTCTCGAGGAGATTGGTGAGGACGATCTCACCGGAAATGGCCTGAGACGCCTTTGCGAGTGTCACTGCATCCACCCGGGCGACCTGCGTGGCTACCACGTTGGATGCAGCGGCTTCGACTCCCTCCGCCAGCCAGGGATACGCTCGATCAAGCTCCCTGACTTTCCCGTCCGCGCCCCAGCGCACGTAGGCCTTCCGAGCTTCCCGGAGGTAGGTATCGGCGAATCTCTCGAACCCGCGTTCACGGTAGAATCGTGAAGCAAGCTCGTAGCCGAGCGCCTCATACTGGACGAACCCGCTTTCGTGAGCCAACCGAACAGCCTCTTCGTACAAGCGCATGGCCTCAAGATCGTTGGCTGTGATCCGTGCCCGCTCCGCGGAGAGCAACAACAAACGTGCGCGAAAGTTTTCGGGGCAATGGTCCGTCCACCGCCTGAACTTCTCCAGTCCGCCGTCCAGGATCGCAAGGAGCTCCGACGTATTGCCATCCGGTGCCGAGAGGTGGAGCGCGGCCGCAGTCAGTGCGTGATAGAATGTCTGCGTAGCTCCTATGGGATTGATCGCTCCCAATGGAAACGCCTTGACGGCTTCCGTCGCAGACTTGAATGCATCGGCGAAACGTCCGTGGGTGAAGGCGAGGATCTGTTTTATGGCGTGACAGAACAGAATCCCCCAGCTAAAGTTCGCCTGCGTGATCGTGGAGACGGCCGCGGACTCATCAAAGCCCTCATCGTCAAGAGAGAGCGGTCCCCTGGTCAATCCCTTGAGAGCCGCCACAAACTGTTGTGCGACCCTGATGGTCTGAAAAATTGCCTCGTTCTTGTTCTGCCGAGCCAATACCGCGTGCTTCTGAGATAATCTGAGCACTTCATCGAAAGGATCACCCTTTTCAACCATGTGCCAGATGGTCGCGGTGCTCGTGAAACCCGCATGCAGGAGGTCGCCCACATCCAGGCAGGCCGAGAAGGCTTGATCGAGGATCGGGAGACCGGTGGCCCAGGGACGTCGCCAGAAATTCACGAGATCACCGAAAAGAAACAGCAGTCTTCCCCGACGAGGGCGGCCGTCAAAACGCTCGTTGAGCTCAAGGGCCAACTGAGAAAGCTCGAACGCGGTTCCGATCTCTCCGAACGTGCCGATCAGCCACAGCGCGTATCCAATGTAGGCTACAGAGGCCTCTTCCGTATTCCCATGGGTGAGTGTGTAGTTGACCATCCTGGTCGCGTACCACGGATATGTCATGGGACGGGCCATGGCCGCGCAGGGACACAGGCTCGAGAGCAGTTCAATGATGGCCTTGATCTCCGGATCGGTGACCACGGGAGCGCCGACAAGCTCAGCGATCTTTCGGCCGCGAAGTGCGTGCTGCACGGCTCTGTGCTCTTCCCGGATCTCTTCCTGGATGCCCTGGTCGGATTCCGGCGGCTTGACTCCGAACATGCTGAGCGCCTCCAGGCCCAGTGTCACTGCTTCATCGTATTTTCCCGCCACTTGGTAGAGCCTTAGCCGCAAATTGTACACGACGGCCTTGTCAAGACGTGTGCGACCCTTTTCCGTGGCCGGCGCGAACAGTTGCTCGGCCTTGCTGTGGTCGCCGCACAGATAGGCGCACTCAGCGTATTCCACAAAGAGGGAGAACGTGAGATCATAGTGACTCTCCCAAGCGTCCTCAGGCAGGAGGTCTACCGCTGCGGACAGAAAATTCAAAGCCGGCACATAGGCGATCGACGCCTTGGCTCTGCGTCCGGCAGCGAGATTCAGCCGCAGCAGCCGATCCTTCTCCGCGCGGTCGGTGATCAGCGCGGCACCAAGATTGAGGTGGTTCACAATGTCGAAAACCTGTTCCTCGGACTCTTCCGGGGAAGCGTCGGCCAGGAGCAAACGGCCGATGCGCAGATGCACCTCTGCAAGTCGATCTTCCGGGGTCAACGAATAGGCTGCCTGCTGCACCCGGTCATGAAGGAACTTGTACGCGCTGTCGCTCAGACGGAGTACCAAGCCTTCCCGCAGCGCCTCGTGGAGATCCTCGCTGGTATCCTCGTCCGAACTCTTGCTGATCACCGCCAAGGTGTGCACGTGGAAGGTGTTGCCGATGCATGCGGCAAGCCTCAGTGTTTGCTGAGCATTCGGGGACAGCCTGATCAGTTTCCGAACCATGAGATCGACCACGTTGTCGGTGTAACCCTTCGCCTGAATGCGATCGACGTCCCATTTCCAGGCCTTTTCCGTCCTGTCGAGGTCGATCAGCCCCTCGTCGTAGAGCATCATGAGAAACTGGATCACGAAGAACGGGTTGCCGGCAGTCTTTTCGTACACGAGGCTGGTGAGCGGTCCGGAGTGTCTTCCGTTGGAGCGAAAGCTGTCGGCCATGAGACGACCCAGATCCGGAAATGACAGGGGAGAGAGCGTGATGGTGCGAAGACGCACTCTGTTTCTGCGGATTCTGTCCAATGCGTGCATCAGGTGATGCGAGGGGTCTACCTCATTGTCCCGATATGCACCGATGAGGAAGAGGTAACTCGTGTCGGGTGATGTGATGATGTGCTCGAGGAGTTTGAGGCTCGCGGAATCCGCCCATTGGAGGTCGTCCAGGAAGAGCACGAGGGGGTGTTCCCGCGTGGTGAATGCTCCCAGGAATTGCCGAAACACCATATTGAATCGGTTCTCGGCTTCGGTCGGCGGCACTTCCGGGACGGGCTGTTGTGTGCCGATGATCAGTTCCACTTGAGGAATCACGTCAATAATGACCTGGGCGTTCATGCCCACCGCCTCCAACAGGGTGAGCTTCCATTCGGCAAGTCGTTCCTCGCTCTCCGTCAGTATGTGTTGTATGAGTCCCTGGAAAGCTTCCACAATCGTCGTGTAGGGGAGATCGCGCTTGTACTGATCGAACTTGCCGGAGATGAACAGGCCTCGCTCCTGCACAAGGGGTTTGCAAAGCTCACGAACGAGCGATGTCTTGCCGATCCCCGAATACCCGGCCACCATGATCAGCTCTGGGGTCCCCTTCATGACAACCCGCTCGAACGCGCTCAGAAGGGTTTCGACATCCTTTTCCCGTCCGTAGAGCCGCTGAGGAACCAGGAGTCGCTCCGACACGTCCCATTCTCCCAGAGTAAAGGGAGCGATGGTCCCCGAGGCTTCCCACTCAGTGCGACATTTCTCCAGGTCGAGTTTCAGACCGAGCGCTGTCTGGTAGCGTTCTTCCGGAGTCTTGGCCAGAAGTCTCATGACAATGGCAGAGACGGTTGCGGGAATCGCGGGATACGCTTCGAGAAGTGACCGCGGCTCGCGGGCAACATGGCAGTAGACCCAACCCAGTATGTCGTCGGCCCGGCAGGGGAGCTCCCCGGTGAGCATCTCGTAGAACGTGGCGCCCAGCGAATAGAGATCCGTTCGATGGTCGACCACCCGGTTCATGCGGCCCGTCTGCTCGGGAGACATGTACGCCGGAGACGCAGCGGACCTGGGGAGGTTTCCGTCGGGCACGCTCTCGTAAGGCAGGCCTGGGGCAGGAGACGACTGGGGAAGGCGGACGTTCCCTGTCGTGACATCGACCAGTGTGTGCGTCGGTTCGATGCTCTTGTGGATAATACCCTGCCTGTGCAGCTCGGCGACCGCGGCGCCCATCCCGACGGCAAGGCGCAAGAAGCGGCCCATCTCCATAGGCATGCCGAGGAGCTCGTCGAGGAGCGCACGAACCGAGGTCTCGCGCGTCGGTGTGTCCATCACTTGTTCTTGCGGGGTCATGTGACCTCCGGACCAAGGGCGCAGAGCACTCTGCTCATTTTGAGCGCTCTGTCGACGTGCGTCGATCAAATCCGGAGTCATATCCCGGACGAACGATCAAGCGGTCAGCCATGCCCTGAGACGCGGGGTCTCATGGGATCCGTCGCCTCTTCAATGAGCCGCTCCCGGAGCGAGGTTGGTCTTGCGCCAGCCATTCTCCACAGGTGCCGGATGCATCCGGTCCGGTACGAATACTTCGGAGTTCGCCGAGTAGTGCCCCTTGATCGACTTTCCTTTCACAATTTGGTGCTGCCGGAAAGCAAGGTCAAGATGACTGGGTCGTGGACGTCACACCGCTGCCGAAGTTATCGCTGCTCGCTCCGACGCGTCCAAGCCGAAAATGGGGCTCACTTCCTGGACCGGCGCTCGTCCCATCAAGTCTGACGTTGCCGTGGCAAAAAACTATCTCAGTGAGTAGGAACTCGACACCCTACACCGCATTGTCTCTTTCTATCTTGATTTCGCCGAACTCCAAGCGCTCGACCGCAAGGCAATGTACACGCGTGACTGGATCAGCAAACTCGACGATTTCCTGCGTCTGAGCCGGCGGAAGACGGGATATTTGCCCGGGAAGTATTGGCCTCGGCCGTGGATGCAATCGTGGTGGAGGATTACCCGTACTATAGGGGTTCTCGTTAGTTTCCACCGATTGGCGGGCTGGAAAGCCCGCCCCACAAGCCCTGATCTGACACGAATCGGAAGTTACTTTCGAGAACCGGTATACCACAAAGGACCTTGTGTCCTGGTCCTGCAGACGGATCGAAAAGGTAGACCCATTCATGTGGTATGGGGCGTGCCCAAGGGAAAAGCTTCTCCGGCGGTACTCATTACCGCTTACAGGCCGGATGCTCAGACGTGGATAGCTGATTTCCTCAGGAGACGCAAATGAACGCAAAGCCATGCACGAAACTGGTAAGAGAGGGCGACTATCTCGCGCGGAAGTGGATGTGGAATTGATTCATTCAGATGAGAGTTGGTCTCCTTACTTGTCCGTGGAAGACGCCTGTAGACTGGACGACGTAAGAGAAGCGTTGAGGCGTGGCGACATGAAGACCGCTGCACGCCTTGCTCGGACTTTTTGCCTTGACACCGGTGGCGGTGTAAGCCGGCTCGACTTCCGCTTTCGCGGGACATATCGCCGATTTATTCGTGACAGTTGGGCGGTACTCGCATACAGTGGCTCCATGGCACGTCCGGCGCGCATGGTAGTCCTCGGGTTATCCGCACCATGTGACGCAGGGTGGTGCTTTCGATGGACGCTTGTGAGGCAGGCGCGCTTGTGGTAACTGTCGAGAACGAGCCCGGCCGGGATCTGCAACAAGTACGGGGGAGGCCCCGAAGGCGCCTCGCTGAAGAAACGGTGTTGAGTCCCTCGAAAACCTGGCGCTGGAGCCACTCCGGCGTACGAGCGGTGCCGATATGCCTG
>JBFMAA010000246.1:0-5589 GCA_040755955.1 Thermodesulfobacteriota bacterium | reverse complement strand
TCTTCTTATGAAGACCATGCTCGCTTCTCGTTCGGAATCGGGCATATACGGTATTCGGCGGCCACGAACGTCTTCCAGGGTCCACCCGAACATCTCGGTGAATGAGTCATTCACATATTTCGCAAACCCGTCCAGATCGTACACGACCACCGCGTCGGCAGACGAGTCGAGAAGAGACCGGTACAGCTCGTACTGTCTTTTTGACTCTTCGTACAGATGCCTGTACTTTTCTTCACTGGCCCTGAGCTCCTCCTGCGCCTTGACCCTCTCCGAAATATCCGTAATGGACGTGATCAGCTCTCGCCCGCCCGTCGGACCATTGAGGCGTTTGATCTTGAGTTCCCCGTGGAATACCACGCCGTCTTTGCGCTTGAACAGGGCCTCGGTTTCGAGGGGTGCGCACGAATGAACCCGTTTCTTGAACAAGGCCAGGACCCTTTCATACTCCTGTTGAGAACCGTAGAACTCCCGCGCCTTTTTTCCGAGACATTCCTCCTCGCTTGCGAGCCCGAACATCGTCAGCATGGCCGGATTGGTCCAGCGTATCGTTCCGTCCTTGAGGTAGGTAATCGCGGAAGGGGTGGCCGACAGTATGGTGCGCAGCAGTTGCTCGCTCTGCACGAGGGCTTCTTCGGTGTGTTTGAGCTGGGTGATGTCCTCGCAAGAGACGATGTGTTGGTTCGTGGGTAACTGGACGGGTCTGAAGTGCACTATCTTCGTGGCCTGGTCCCTGCACTGCACCCGGAAGATCCTGGGTCTTTGCTCCCCCGGTTGGGAACCGCGCAGGTCCTTGATCCATGTCTGAATGACTTCTCGGCGGTATGCGCGGTCAGGGAAGGCCTTTCTGAGCCATTCCCGGCCGCGGGGAATGTCTTCGTGTTCATACCCGAACAGTTCCCGAAATTTACGGTTCACATACCGAAACGCCCCATCCTGATCGACCATCAGCAGACCGAAGGGCGCGTTCTCAGCGAGCGACTCAAACTTCTGTTTCTCCATTTTGATGGTCAGAGCGGCTTGTCTTCGCTCGGTGACGTCCCTGAACATCGTGTAATATTGCACGGTTCCATCGACAGCCGCGTGAGCCGACGAGGTGATGAGGCAGGTCTTGGTGATTCCTCGCCTGCTTCTCATCTGGCATTCCTGGTCCTTCACAAACCCATTGCCTTCCAATCCCGCGTGCAATCTCGTAAGGTCGTGGGGGGTCTCGAAGAAGTCGGCCACCTTCATGGCCATGATTTCCGGTCTGGGACAGTCGAACAGTGAGCTCAGAGCCGGGTTCAGATCGATGAATCGTCCGTCTCTGCGCAGAATGCATATCGCATCACGCGAGTTCTCGAACAGGCTTCGGTACCGTTGTTCGCTTCGTCTGAGTCTGTCTTCGGCTTCGGTGCGCTCTCGAACCTCCTCTGCGAGCAGGTCTCTCGAATCCCGCATGCGCTCGAACAGCGGCCGAATCGCCGCAACTCCCGCAAACATGAGAAGCGAGGTGGCAAACGCCGTGATTTCCTCAGTAACGGCAGGAAGCCCTGCGTGTTGCGCCTCGACAAACCAGAGAAATGACATACATCGTCGAATCGCCATGAAGAGAAGCCCCCCTGCTATGAAGAGCCAGGCGACGTGTGTTCCAGTCACACGGATCAAGCGCCACGCCATGAATGCCGCTCCGAACTGGAGACACACCGCCAGGGCCAACACCGGATAAATCGCCTCAGTGTTCATTTCGCCCCGCAGACCGAACGCGCCCGTGTTCCCCTCACGGAATTTGCTTCTGTTCTAACACAACTCACTCGCCGAGGTGAAGAAAAGAGGTCTGCCCAGGTGAGATTCCCGGCAAGCAAGAATCCACGACGGCAACATGGAGCAGTTGGGAGCCCCGGCCAATGATCGCGTCGGCCTTGTTCGGTCGCATGCAGTCCGATGGCGGGCAGCCGGCCCTTGATTAAACCTGTTTCATGAGATATGTAAAGCGGCAGCTTGAGAACGCCTCACAACGAAGATCCGATGGAAAATCACGAACTCACAAAACTGAAAATAGAGGACCAGAAGCGATCCCACCTGCGAAGCGGCAAGAAGAGACAACGGGCGGTCATCTGGCTTGGCATTATTGCGGGTATTGTCGGGGTGGTGGGCATACTCGCCGTGACCGGGATGCTTGCCCCCGCACTTGAGGTGCAATCCGCCAGGGTTTCGGAGACCTTTGCCGCTCGGCCGCTCACCATCCTCAACGCGAGCGGGTACGTGGTCGCCCAAAGAAAGGCCGCGGTTTCCTCCAAGGCCACAGGACGTCTGGAAAAGATATACGTGGAAGAAGGGAACGTGGTCGAAGCGAACCAGGTCATCGCAAAGCTCGAGAACAGAGACCTCGCCGCGTCGGTCGAAGAGGCCGAGGCAAACCTGCGCGTGGCTGAGGCTCGTCGGAAGAACGCGGAGGCGGAACTCACCGATGCTACCCTGTACGTGGAGCGACATCAGATGCTCAAGGAAAAGGGCGCGGTATCGATTCAGACGTTCGACATAGCGGAGGCCCGGCACAAGAAGGCGGTGGCAGGTGAGCGTTCTGCGCGTTTCGAGGTGGAACGCGCCCAGGCAGCGAAGAAGGTCGCGCAGGTAGGGCTCGAATACTCATTCATCCGTGCGCCCTTTGACGGGGTCATCCTCACCAAGAACGCTGACGAAGGGGAAGTGGTCACGCCTCTGGGCGGTGCGGCCAACACCAAGGCCGCTGTGGTGACCATGGCCGATCTGAATTCGCTCAAGGTCGAGGTGGACGTTTCGGAAGTCGGCCTGGAAAAGGTCAAAGTGGGGAGTGCCAGCGAAATCCGCCTCGATGCCTTTCCCAAGGACCGTTTTCCCGGGACGGTCCACATGATCGTCCCCACCGCGGACCGGTCGAAAGCCACAGTGCTGACAAAGGTCAGGTTCGATCAAAGGGACGAGCGGGTCCTGCCGGAAATGAGCGCGAAAGTAGCCTTCCTCTCGAGGCCTCTCCAGGATGACGAGAAGAAGCCGTTCCTCGGGATGCCGCTCGCCGCGCTGCGGTCTTCGTCTCCGAACAAGCACGTGTTCGTCATCGGTGGGAACCGTGTCAGGAAGGTGCCGATCAAGGTGGGCCGCCAGTGGGGCGATACCGTGGAAGTGCTCGATGGAGTCAAGGAAGGGGACCTCGTGGTGCTCAAGCCCGACCCCAAGCTCCACGATGGCAGCAAGGTTAAGACCAAGGAATAGATGGAACGGAACACACGGCAACACACTGCGTTGGTACGAATCGAGGGTCTCAGCAAGTCGTACGTGCGGGGAGATCAGGAGATCCCGGTGCTCGGGGAGATCACCATCGAGGTCGAGTTAGGGGATTTCCTAGCGCTCATGGGACCTTCAGGGTCGGGGAAGACGACGCTGCTCAACATCATTGCCGGGATCGACATTCCCGACGCGGGTCTGGTCGAGGTCGACGGCAAGGAGATTACCGGTCTTGGCGAGTCCCAGCTCAGTTCCTGGAGGTCCCACAATGTGGGGTTCATCTTCCAGTTTTACAACCTTATCCCGGTATTGACCGCGCTGGAGAACGTACAGCTCCCGTTGCTGCTGACCTCACTGACTCGCCCGGAACGAAGGGAGCATGCAGTGGCCGCTTTGGAGGCAGTGGGCCTCGGGGATCGGATGAGTCATTACCCGTCGCAACTTTCCGGCGGGCAGCAGCAGCGCGTCGCCATTGCCAGAGCTCTGGTTACTGACCCCCTCTTGATCGTGGCTGACGAGCCCACCGGCGACCTGGACAAGAAGTCCGCGACGGAAGTGCTGGATCTGTTGGGTCAGCTCAACCGGCAGTTCCAGAAGACGATCATCATGGTGACTCACGATCCCCGGGCAGCTCGCCGGGCCGGGCGCATCCTCTACCTCGACAAGGGTGTCCTCGCTGATTCGCTCAGGGAGGATATCTAACCCCATATGTGGAGGTGGTCCATGAATGTTCGGGTGTTGTCTCTATTCGCGCTGCTTGTGTGTCTGCTGACAGCGACGGACGCGTCTGCCCACGGGATCACTGCTTTGGTGGTGGTGATCTTCGGGTTGCCGTTTCTGCTCGCGATTGCCGCGGTGTGTGCGTTGCTCGGGGGCGTGGCTAAGAGGCGCCTTATCGCGTGGCTGTGGTCTGGGGGGAACAATGGCCCCCAGAGCGGCTTGATCCCGGTCTTTCGTGTGGAGGAAGTGATCGCGATCCCCCTGTCGCTGGTCGCGGCAACATATCTTCTCGAGGAGATGCTGCGAGTCCCCTTTCATAAGGGCTACGGCGCGAACGTCCTTCTCCTGACGATCACCGCGCTGTTGAGCGCCGCGCTCCTGATCTTCCCCCACATGCGTATTCTTGCCGCCCGATTTCGGGATCACGGGTTGACCGTCTCGTTCACGAACAGGCTCGGTGTCGCGTTGATGCTGAGTCTGATCACGCCGGGCGTGTTTGCCGTGGTGTTGATCGCGCTATCTGTCTTCTGGTGGTGACGGAGGCACTTGATTTCCGCAGACGGAATACTGCACACTGCCGGCGAGGAAGTTTGATCGTAATCGTTCACCGGGAATAAGAAGACTCACCGCAGAGGGGCAGAGAGCACAGAGAATAAGAAGAGAAATCCGCGGATGTGTCATGCTTCACAATCGGTCTATTAGGTGAGATCAAAAGCATAACTTTTTCATGTTCTTCTCTCTTTCTTCTCTGCGTCCTCTGCGTCTCCGCGGTGAACTCTTGCGTTTGATCGTACACACAGGCAGGAGACATGCTTTGACCGAATCCCCCCCCTCGTCCGACCGTGGAGACGCCTTGATCACAAGCACTGAAAACCGCGAAATGTTCGACAGGATCGCTCCGTATTACGACGGCACCAACAAAATCCTCTCCTTGGGTCTCGACAGATACTGGCGTCGCAGAGCGGTCACACGGCTCGCCCCTTCGGCCGGCCACGAGTACCTCGATCTGGGGTGCGGAACCGGTGACATCGCCCTGGAAATGCTCCGAACCCAACCGAACTGCCGAGTCACCGGAATAGACCCGTCTGAAGGGATGCTCGAACTGGGCCGAAGAAAGGTCTCCGATGCAGGGTTGGACACCGCGATCACGCTGGTCAAGGCCGACGCGTTGGCGCTCGAATTCCCCGACGACTCCTTCGATGCCGCGATCACGGCGTTCTGCCTGCGCAACATCACCGACCGCAGACGGGCTGTGGAAGAGATACACAGGGTCGTGCGTCCCGGCGGGTCGCTGGTCATACTGGAACTCACGGAACCAGGCGGTCCCTTGATGAAGCCCCTGTTTCGAGTGTACACCAATGTGGTCTTCCCGTTGGTGACAGGTCTGATGTCGTCCATTCCCGCGTACCGTTACCTTGCCGCATCCATGGCTCATTTCCCCAAACCCGACTCCATTGCCTCGACGATGGCACAAGCGGGTTTCGCGGATACGGAATTCTCGTTCCTCACCTTCGGGATCGTCACGCTCTTTGTGGGTCGAGTCGCCGCGGAGAAGGTCTGACACTAACTAGCTTTCAGAAGGGTAAGATTTCCGGGGGAAGGAACTTCTTGCAAGAAGTTCCTTCCCCC
>JBFMAA010000245.1:0-5911 GCA_040755955.1 Thermodesulfobacteriota bacterium | reverse complement strand
TGAGGATGACCTGACTGATGGTGTGTTTACCCACAGTCAGCACCCAGCCGATCACCAGCGCCACGAAAATCCGCAAGCTCGGTGCGCTGAAGCAATTGGTGAAACGAATCTCCTCAATTCCAAACTCTTGTGCTATAGGTCTTTTCAATGTGGCGTTCCCCCTTCCCACTGTATTCCAAAAACGGGTATGCGCGGAACGCCTCATTATGTCAAGCATTTCTGGGGTCACCGGGTGCCGGAAGCAACAAAAAGCACGAAACTATTGATGGGACGGCTACGTAGGACAACGGTTCCAGCCTGTCTCCTTCTTGGGTTTCAACGTCCGTACCGAGGCTTCGAAAAACGCTCGCGCACGCCTATGCCCGGGGCGTCGTGCCGGCCGTGGTCAATCCCGACCCAACGGCAGGCTGGAAAGCCTGCCCCACTACATCTGCTTCATGGGAATCGGACGTCATTTTCGGCAACCCCCATCACCAAGGGCGTTGTTCAGCAAGACGCCGGGGGTGCAAAAACCCTCCCCTGCTTGTTTCTGCCGGCAAGTTACTTGAACGCGTTGACCGCTTCCTCGATGTCGTCGAACATCTCGAACACCCGGTGCAGCCTGGTCAGCTCAAAGAGCGCCTTGGCCTGGGGGGACGGTCTGGCAATCTTCATGTCTCCCTGGTTCTTGACCAGAGCCCTCAACGAAGCTACTAATGCCCCGCAGCCGGAGCTGTCGATAAAGGTGGTTTTGCCAAGGTCGATCACCAGCTTTGTTCTTGCCTGGTCTACCGACTGCTTCACCGCATCCTTGAGCCTCGGAGCAACCACCGCGTCCAGACGTTCGTCGGTGCTGATAATGGTGATCGCGTCTCTGTACTGTGTCTCCATCCTCTCGACCTCCATGCGTTCCTTGTGCCGGAAGAACCTTCCGAGTCGTGCGCTGCCGTTCCTGGGCTCCTTCTCCGCTCGTGAAGTCCGGTATGCAACGTCGCTCCACCACCGGAACAGGGGACGACTTTTGCCCTCAACTTTCAGCGATTCCGGCTGAAACTGAGCAGCCAAAGGCACAAATACTCTTGTGTATCGCCGGGATGGGGGCCTCTCCCGACTATCAAGCAATGACGGGCAAGATACCCGTCCCGCCCCAGTCCTTTCGGAGTCACAGCCAACCGGCACGACTCATTTCGATCAGGAATACGTCCCCACATCTATGCTATAGACCACAAACTTGGAAATGCAATCCCGCTCATTCATGGAATACGCTGCGGCGACCAGCGGGAGCCGCCCAATCCCAGAAGTCTTGCGGGGATGGGGCTCTGGGGGAACGGCCGTTTTTCAGTACGCCCCTTCCCCCAGAATTTCCCTTCACATCAGCGGTCGTGTGCTTTCCGGAATTCGCGGACCGGCCGGGTGATCTCCGGACTGCTGAAGTACCAGTCGGCAAAGTACTCCAATCCCTTCCGAAGCGAAATGCTCGGCCTGAATCCCAGCTTCTTCGCGGCCTTGTCGATGTCCGCGAAGGTTTCGACCATGTCTCCGGGCTGGGCCGGGACCATCTCCTTGACCGCGGGCATGCCGGCCAAATCCTCGAGAATTCCTATGAAATCCATGAGCTCCACCGGCTCGTTGTTGCCGAGGTTGATGATCTCGTAAGGGTCAGAGTTCGAGCAGGAAAGCGCGCCGAGCACCCCCTGCACCACATCATCGATGTATGTGAAATCCCTACGATTCTTTCCGTAATTGAATACCTTGATCGGCTCCTTGTGGACGATCGCTTCAAGGAAAGACCAGTATGCCATGTCCGGCCTGCCCCAAGGCCCATACACGGTGAAGAACCGAAGCCCCACAGTCTTGAGCCCCCAGAGATGCGTGTACGTGTACGCCATGAGCTCGTTTGCTCTCTTGGTGGCCGCGTACAGACTCACGGGGGTGTTCACCGGGTCGGTCTCGGAGTAGGGGACTTTGGTGTTCCCCGCGTACACGCTCGAACTGGACGCGTACACGAATCGTTCCACGTCGTGCTTCCGGGTTTCTTCGATGACGTTGAGGAATCCCGCGAGATTGGACCTCTCAAACGCATAGGGGTTTTTCAGCGAATACCGAACCCCCGCCTGTGCCGCCAAATGGCATACCACCTCCGGGGAATGCTGCGCGAAACAATGCTGCACGGCCGCTTTGTCGGCGAGGTCTGCGTGTTCGAGTATGAACTCGGGGAACCTACCCAGAATCGCGGTGCGGGCCATTTTCAGATTCACTGCGTAGTATGGGTCGAAACTGTCCAGGCCGATGACGCGTGCACCGGCCTCCAACAGCGCTCTTGCCACGTGAAAGCCGACGAACCCCGCGGTTCCGGTCACGAGGATCGTCTTCATGAAGCACCTTCCATGCGGTCCGATCGGGGTCGGTCCTGATACCCGTGGGGATGGGATTGCATCCACTCGATCACTTCCTCCACGATTGCGTGCATGCCGGACCTTGTGGGTCGCCACTGGAGCAGCTCAAAGGCGAGTCCTGCGTCTGCGGTGAGTTCGGGTGGGTCGCCAGGGCGTCTCGGTCCTATTGCGGGGCTGATCCGAATCCCTGCGACATCCGAGACCGCCTGCACGACTTCCCGATTTGAATGGCCTCTGCCGGTGCCCAGGTTGAGCCTGATCAGCGGCATTTCGTCGAGCTTGTCAAGGGCTCTCAGATGCGCGTCGGCCAGGTCCGTCACGTGAATGTAATCCCGGATGCACGTCCCATCCGGTGTGGGATAGTCATCGCCGAACAACACCAGCTCCTCCTCGCGGTTCAGGGCGAACCTTACCACGTTCGGGATGAGATGGGTTTCCGGATCATGGTCTTCGCCCAGCCCATCTTTGGGTTCGCAGCCGGCCGCGTTGAAATATCTCAGAGCCGCGTTGCGAATACCGTACGCGGTCTGGTAGTCCTCAAGCATCCATTCGATAGCGAGTTTTGTGCGACCGTAGGGCGAGATAGGGGCTTTCGGGTGATCCTCCCGCAGCGGCAGTGACTGGGGGATGCCATACACCGCGCATGTGGACGAGAAGACGACTCGATCGTGACTGGTAGCTCTCATCGCTTCCAGCATGCGAAACGCGGCCAGCACGTTATTCCTATAGTAGAGGGCGGGATTCCCCACTGATTCCCCTACCAGGCAGCTTGCAGCGAAGTGGAAGAGCGCGTCGTAATGCGTCGATTCGAGGTGCGTCCGCAGTGCGTCGTTCCGATTCAAGTCGCAGTGCAGAAATTCCGCGTTCCCGACCGCAATCCGATGCCCTGTGGAAAGGTCATCCAAGACCGTTACGCGATACCCTCCACGGATCGCGGACCTTACAAAATGGGAACCCACGTATCCCGCGCCGCCTATGACCAGGATGTGTCTACTCAACGTCGTGTCGACCTCCCAATGTGTATGCGCACTCAACGTGCCCGAGTGGAAATGGAGTTTGGAAGAAAGGGCGTTCTTCAAAACCACGATGACCGCACGAGGTCACAACCAAGCATGAAAGTCACCGCCTCACATCACGAGAAATTCCTGGATGGTCAGAACCACTCAATATCCCAAAAGTTTTCGGAAGGGGGTCCGGGGGAAACCCATTTTCAAAAGGGTTTCCCCCGCAAGACTTTCTGATAAAAGCCCTTTCCCCCAGCGCATTCCCACCAGAGAACGCCCCACACGGGCACGTACTCCAGCCAGACGATCCAGTGATCAAAGACCCATTGACGACCCTGAGCCTCGAAATGGAATCGTAGGTAGTAGATCGGGAGCAGCACCCCCAGGAGTATCAACGATCCCCTGGGACAAATCGCCAGGAACGGAACTACCCAGACGTAATACCACGGAAACTGCGTCGGACTCAGCAGGAAAACCGCGGCCAGAATCGACAGGCACCGCTGCCAGGTCTCGTCAGGGTCAACGGCCGGTTTCCTACAAACCCAGCCTATCCAGCCGACCAGTGCGGCTCCCACGAGCGCGCGGCTGATCAAGCCGGCTGAGCCGGGATTCCACGAAAGGACCCGCAGTACAGACTCGACTCCCCATCGCAGGGCCATGAAGAGCGCGTCGTTCCTCTCCCACCGTTGTGCGTACGCGGAAAAACCCGAACTCCCGTCCATGCCCGACGCGTACACGAGCGCGGCCATGGCTCCAACCATGCCCAGAAACAGAGCGATGGCCGGTAACAGCCGCTTTCCGTGCCGAGCCGCACAAGAAACAACCACCGGAGCCAGAACCACCGGCCATACTTTTACCCCAACTCCCAGCCCTAATGCAACCGCGGCGGGCACAGCCTTTCCGCGGAGAGCCCATATGACCGCACAGAACACAAACGGGATGCACGCGACATCCAGATGGGCCGAATTCACTACCTCCTTGATCACGAGCGGATTCCACCAGTAGAGCGCGGCCCACAGATCGGACCGACCCAACGATCTGAGGACCGTCAGCACAAGTATCAGCGTAATCCCGTCAAAGACCAGCAGCAGACACCGCCACGCATGCAAACTCCACGGCCGCAACGCGTACGAAAGGGCAAACAGCCCCTGAGCCACCGGAGGATATATGCTTCGGACTTCCGGGTTGTTGATCCTTCCGATCACGGGGTGGCCGGACCGAGCCAAACCGATCAGGGGGTCCGGCACGCGAGCCGATCCGCGTATCACCTCCGCAGGGGAGTGGGTGTACGGGTTATATCCGTTCGCGGACAGCCCGCCGTCCCAGAGGTACCGATAGAAATCATCCTCGAGCATGGGAGTGCTCACGAGCATCGCGCTCCGCATTCCCACACCGACCACCACCATCCACGCGAGGATCACTCGTGACCTGGCTTCGAGCCTGGTCAGATACACCGTGACGAGCAAGACCCAACCGCCAAGAAGCAGTATTGCCGTCAGCGACAGTACCGGCCTCTCCCCCACAGGCGTATCCGAGCCGAATCGGGACGAGACCAGCCACAGCACCACATGAAGCCCCGACAACATAAGGCCTGAGGCGATCCAAGGCCACGCCCTTTGCCCGGTCGCTTCCCGACGTTGCGGCCACGAATTCATGCGCTTCCCGATCGAGAACCTCAGACTGGAGATCACCTCGACTACTTGCCCTTGAGATGCCGCACCATGTCCTGGTCGACTTTGCTTATGTGGTTCCTGAGCCAATCGCAGCTCTTGTCGAGAACTTCCACCACCAGGTCGGAGTTCATCTCTCCTGAGGCGAACCTTTTCCGAAAATCCGCGATCTCCTCAGAAAAGGCGTCGTGGACGCGCTTGTGCGGTTCGTAGTCCGGGTAGTGCCGAGTCCGCATGAAGACTTCTTCGTCAAGAAAGTGCTTCTCGACATAGCCTGAGAGAAGTTTGAGTAGATTTCCCACCTCCTGACTCCCTTTCCCTTCCCACATGGCGTCCATCAAATCCCCCACAGCCTCGAAGAGGAGTCGGTGCTGATCATCGATTGTCTTTTCGCCTGTGATAAGGTCGTCCGTCCACCTGATAGCCATGACATGGGGCTCCTTTCTTGAGGCAGGGTTGTGCTTGTCAAGCGCTCATGGCGGGGAGACCTGTCGGTTCCCGAGAGCGCGCGGGGGTAGAATGCCAGAGGTAAGGGGGTGTGGCAAGTCGGCCGTCTGCCTGACAATAAGTAATTGGCAAATCGGTCAGATATGAGGAAAATATGAAGTTGCACAGTAAAAAAGATTGACAACATACGAAAAAAGCTCTATAAGAAGATCAACGTGAATAACAACCATACCCTGTTTCGCCCGGCTTGACCGGGCTTTTTTTTGTCCTGTGAGCGGCAAACTCCCTCCACCCGGGCGGCCACAACGAAGCATGGAAATGCCGTTGTATTCCATGGCATGTGAACCTTCGGCGACCAGCGGGAGCCGCATGCTCCAAAAGTTTTAGGGGATAGGGGTCTGGGGGCAGGGGCGTT
>JBFMAA010000244.1:0-5969 GCA_040755955.1 Thermodesulfobacteriota bacterium | reverse complement strand
CGGCTCCGGGGCAAGATTATGACAAGCAGTTGCTGCAAAGATCACCCTCCAAGTTTACCCAGCGGCAATTGCCCCAAGCGATGCCGACCGGCCGAGAAGTAAAGAGCGGGTGGATACCTTGGTTCACCGACAACAGATTTCATCTCCTCGGATGGATCCAGCGCGGCCCTTCCGATGTAGTCGTTGGGGTGGAATTGGAAACGGTCACTTTGGTTTCCCACTTGATCGAGCAATTCCCCACGGAGGAAATCGAAGGAATCTCGTACGCGCTCATTGACGACGCAGGAAGACTGCTCCACCAACTCGGGAAATCGCCTATTCAATCGGCCGCGATGCCCACCCTGGAAGTCTCGCTCGCACCGCATCTCCCGCACTGGCGCGTGGGAGTGTACCTGGATCCGCAGAGGGCCAACGTGCAATCCGGCAATGCGTTCTTGATTATTGCAGGCTTACTGCTGGCAACTTTGATGGTTGCCATTCTGCTCGGAGGCGCGCTGCTCACTCGCCAGGCATATTCTCACTGGAAGGATTCGCTCCAGAAGAGTTCTTTTGTTTCAAACGTGTCTCACGAGCTTAAGACCCCGCTGACGACGATCCGGATGTATGCCGAGCTGTTAAATGAGGGCATAGTCAAGGATCCGGAGAAGAAGCACCATTACCTTCACGTCATCGTTTCGGAGGCGGAGCGATTGACTCGGCTGGTAAACAATGTGCTGGGGTTCAGCCGTCTTGAACAGGGCCGTATGAAGTACAACATCCAGGACCTTGATTTGGTGGACTTCATTCACTCCTTTCTGGGCACTAACGAAATTAGGCTTCGAGAATCCGAAATGTCCTCGGCCGCGAGAATTCCTGATGCCCCCGTTTTTGTACGTGCCGACAGGGATGCCTTGGAGCATACGTTTCTGAACATCCTGGACAACGCAGTCAAGTACGCTTCTGAAGGCGGGACCCTGGAAATCATGCTCTCAACTAACGATTCGGTGTGCGAGATACGATTCCTGGATAACGGGCCGGGAATTCCCGCGTCGCACCGTGACAGGATTTTTGAGAAGTTTCAGCGGGTAAACGATTCCCTGACCGCAGGAAAAGTCGGCACCGGTTTGGGGCTCTCCATTGCCCGACGCATGATGCGAGACCTCGGGGGGGACCTCGTGTATGAACCGCGAAACGGTAAGGGGAGCTGCTTTGTAGTGTCTGTGCCGCTGGCGGAACTCCGAAGCGCTCCACAAGTGTGAGGTGGGTGAAAGTGGCCATGAATGGACTTCATATCCTCGTCGCTGAAGATGACAAGCACATACTCGCCGGCCTGATAGATGCCTTGGAGAGCGAAGGCTATCGGGTCACGCCGGCTGCGGACGGCAAGGCGGCTGTGTCTCTCCTGGAAACGGAGAAATTCGATCTGGTCATACTCGATGTCATGATGCCGGGAAGAAGCGGGTACGATGTCTGCAAGACAATCCGGGCCACGGATCAGGACCTCCCCGTAATGATGCTTACGGCCAAGGGCGAGGAAATTGACAAGGTGGTGGGTTTTGAGCTTGGAGCGGACGACTATGTGACAAAGCCCTTTGGCGTGCGAGAGCTTCTCGCACGGATCGCGGCTCTTCTCAGGCGATCGAGGCGCGGCAACGAAGGTGTAACGAGTCGGCCCCCTGCCCCGCCTCGGTTCACCATCGGAAAGGCCCTTGTTGATGCGCTTGAATTCAAGGTACGAGTGGGGACTCGCACGTTTGATCTTTCCACGCGGGAAGTGAGGCTGTTGCAGATTTTCTATGCCAATCCCAACAAAGTGCTGAGCAGAGAGCAACTGCTCAATGAAGTGTGGGGAATAACCTACTACGGGACAACCAGAACATTGGACCAACATATCGCGCAGTTGAGGAAGAAATTAGACCCCGATATCGCGGACAGGCCGGTAATTAAAACCATTCATGGGGTGGGGTACCGATACGAATCGGAATGACAACCTTCATCGAGCAATTGCGCCAAGAAAGGGCTGCAATGACTGCTCTCACGAGACATCGAGATGATGGCCAACTCGGCCGTCATCTCATGCCGGAGGTCTGTGAACCCGCTCCGGGCAGAATGGTGTTCTGGGCCGGTCGGCTTGTGTCAGTCTCGGGATAATCCAAAGTAAAATGCAATCCCCGACTTTCAGTGCGCGCCAGGGCTGAACGGATTATCAAATCCGCGACCACGGCCAGATTGCGCAGTTCCAACAGGTCGGTAGTCAAGCGGAACTCACCGAAATACTCATCTATCTCGTTCAATAACATGTCGACCCGGCGTTTGGCCCTTTGCAGGCGTTTCGTGGTCCTTACAATTCCGACGTAATCCCACATAAACTGACGCAGCTCGTGCCAGTTATGGGACACGACCACCTCTTCGTCGGAATCGGTGGCCCCCACCTCCTCCCAGTCCGGTGGCACAGGTGGTTCCGCGGCCATGGGCAGCGTTTTGAGGATGTGTTCGGCAGCCGATGCCGACATCACCAGGCATTCCAGGAGCGAGTTGCTTGCGATACGGTTCGCGCCGTGCAACCCGGTGCACGCGACCTCTCCGACCGCATACAGCCCTTCTATGTCAGTGCGGCCCTGCAAATCGGTTACCACGCCCCCGCACGTGAAGTGGGCAGCAGGCACCACGGGAACCGGTTCCTTGCTGAGATCGAGGCCGAAATCCCGACAGCGCCGCCACACCGTCGGAAAGTGTTGTCTGATAAAATTTCCGGATTTGTGCGTGATGTCCAAATACACAGAATCTACACCGAGTCGTTTCATTTCGTGGTCAATGGCCCTTGCCACCACGTCACGTGGGGCGAGGTCCGCCTGAGAATGAAACCGTGTCATGAAAGCAGACCCGTCGGGCAGCCGTAATATTGCCCCTTCTCCCCGCAAGGCCTCAGTCAACAAAAACGATTTCGCGTGTGGATGGTAGAGGCAGGTGGGGTGAAACTGCGTGAATTCCATGTTGGCAATGCGGCAGCCGGCTCGCCAGGCCATGGCAATACCATCGCCGGTCACGCCGTCCGGGTTGCTAGTGTACAGGTAAACTTTGCTACCGCCTCCTGTGGCCAGCACCACTTTGCGCCCCAAGAAACTCCGGATGTGCCTAGTGTTGTTGTCCAGCACGTAGGCCCCCGCACAGCGTTCGATGCTTCCGTCCGCGCGACGTTGCAGAATGAGGTCCACCGCTGTCTGGTGCTCGAAAAGGGTGATGTTGGGATGAGTCCCGGCCAGTCGGGCCAGGACCGTCGCGACCGCGGCGCCTGTGGCGTCCGCTGCGTGCACGACGCGGCGACGAGTGTGACCGCCTTCACGTGTCAAGTGAAGTAGCGACTTTCCGTCGGGTCCTCCTTCGCGGCTGAACTCCACCCCCTGCTCCACGAGATGTTCAATAGCCCGGCCGCCCCGCTCAACGATGAAGCGCACAGCCTCAGGATCGCACAGTCCTGCGCCGGCTTCCATGGTATCCTTGATATGCGATTCCACGGAATCGCGGTCGTCAAGAACCGCAGCTATCCCGCCCTGAGCGTGAAACGTACTGCTGTCGGTATGGGAGCCCTTGGATAGCACCGCCACACGGGCATGAGGCGCAATTTCCAGGGCAAGCCGCAACCCTGCGGCTCCACTGCCAAGGATCAACACATCAAAAAACCGCGTTTCTTTCATTGTGTCGCTCATTTTCTATTTGCCCGCATGAAGATCGCTCAGTCTCCTCGGACCCAATCCAGCCCGATGTCAACGGCCGGCGCGGACTGAGTAATTCGGCCCACCGAAATGAAATCCGCTCCTGTTTGAGCAATCTCCCGTAAGTTGTCCAAACTCACCCCGCCCGAGGCTTCGGTCTTTGCACGGCCAGCCACAATTCCGACGGCAAGGCGCAGAGTGTGCGCATCCATGTTGTCCAGGAGCAGCATATCAGCGCCGGCTTCGATAGCTTCCCTCACTTGATCGAGGGTCTCCGTTTCCACCTCGATCGGTGAAAGGCCCGCGGCCTTGGCCCTGGTTACAGCCTCCCGGATATCACCGCACACGGCTATGTGGTTGTCCTTAATTAGAGTGCCTGAATCCAAGCCGCGACGATGGTTCTGTGCACCCCCCATGAGGGTGGCATACTTGGCCAACACCCGCAGGCCGGGGATGGTCTTGCGAGTATCCAAAAGGACCACTCCCGTTCCGGCTAGGTAGTCCACATACTGGCGAGTCATCGTGGCGATGCCGGAGAGGTGCTGGAGAACATTCAACGCCGTGCGTTCGGCCGTCAGGAGACAGCCGGCCCTTCCCCTAATGTGAGCTAGAATGGCCGGCGCGCGGACGCGATCCCCGTCAGCAACCAGGACCTGTATATCGGCGTTCGGGTCCAGCCTGCGAAAGATCGCGACAGCAATGGGCATACCTGCCACCACCATGTCTTCGCGCGCAGACAGGACCCCATCAAACCGAGCATCATCCGGGACAACGGCTTTGGTGGTGATATCTCCGAGTCCAACGTCCTCGGCAATCACCTCATCGATGAATCGCTGGATAGCGGGATCGTCCATATTCATGAGTTCCTCGCATCGGGAGATCACTCCGGGGCGTAAGATTTCGCGGGCGGCGACAGTTCCAGCATCCGGTCAAGAGGCTTTCGAGCCCTCATCATCAGAGACTCGGGCATCTCGATCCTGGGGGCCTCGTTTACAAGGCAGAGATAAATCTTCTCCAAGGTATTGAGGGCCATGAATGGGCAAAATGCACAAAGCCCACCCTTACACCCTTCCGTGGCTCCTGGTACAGGGATGTACTTCTTGTGCGGAGCCGCTTTCCTCATCTCGTGTAACAGGTTTGGTTCCGTGGCCACGATGATTTCGGTAGCGGGCGTCGCGATCGCGAAATCTAGCAATGAGCGCGTGGAGCCTATGTGGTCGGCATGGGCCAGGACCTCTTCCGGGCATTCCGGATGCGCGACGACCACGGCATTGGGATTGTCCGCCCGAAGTTGTTCCAGAGCTGTCACTGAGAACTGCGTATGAACCACGCACGATCCCGGCCACAGGGTCATCTCGCGTCCCGTTTTTTGGCTTATGTATCTTCCCAGGTGTTGATCGGGCGAAAATAGGATGGGTCGGTCCGCGGGCAATTGTCGAACGATCGCCTCCGCATTCGAGGAAGTGACGATAACATCGGATAGGGCTTTAACCTCTGCGGAGCAGTTAATATACGTCACCAGTTGATGATCGGGATGGAGCCGGCTGAACTCGCTTAATTCCTCGGGTTGGCATGATTCCTCCAAGGTGCATCCGGCATTTGCGTCAGGTATCAAGACCTTACGTGTGGGAGACAGGATTTTGGCCACCTCGGCCATGAAGCGCACCCCGCAGAAGACAATCACGTCAGCCGTGGTTTGCGCGGCTTTCCGCGACAAGTCGAGGGAATCCCCCACGAAGTCCGCCAGGTCCTGGATCCTGCCGTCCTGATAGTAGTGAGCCAATATGACTGCATTTTTCTCTCGACGGAGATCGTCGATAGCAGCTTCGAGATCCAGCGCTGAAGGAATATCCTTTTCAGTGAACGAATCGGACTCCGGCAGAATTACGGTATTTATCATAGGCAAGGCCCTTATAAGAAAGTCTTCTTTCCCAGCTCCTCCAGACGGCTGAACGCGTCCTTGAAAATCCGCGTGAATCCATCTCCAAGGGGCACGCTTCGCTGCAACACCCGGTCAACGGTCAGGGTCGGTGGCAGAAAGAGGCAAGGGTTCGGTCCTGAGGTGTTAGGCGGGAATGCTAGCATCCTGAATAAGCTGTGGGGATTTCTCGATGGAACTCCTAGGAAATTCGTTTATCACCTTGAACCGGGAAAGCTAACTCGCTCGCGCTCTGTTGTCAAGCTGGAATCAGCTTACGAAGGTAAGCATTCAGTTATCCGGGGAGAGCTGTCCATGTGGGGCAGGCTTTCCAGCCTGCCATTTCAGAATAGGCAGGC
>JBFMAA010000243.1:0-6003 GCA_040755955.1 Thermodesulfobacteriota bacterium | reverse complement strand
GGGTGGGGGGGGCGTGGCTTCTCTCCTAGCCTTACCCATACCCCCCCCCCCCCCGAAACTACATCTTGATGAGAGCTCCCGCGAACGAGGACACATGGCCGAGAAGAATCCCAAGACGAAGAAGATGAAGGAGAAGCTGTTCTTCGAGCCGTCCCGCGTGTGGGACAAGCTCTCCAAGGAAGAGCGCGTCGAAGCATATGCCTACGCCAAAGGCTATATCGACTTCCTCAATCTCTCCCGCACGGAACGACGAGCCGCCAAGGCGTTTACCAATGCTGCTGAGAGCCGGGGGTTTGCAGAGCTCGCGGTGAACGAGAAGCAGGCCCGGGTGTTCCGCTCGAGCAGGGGCAAGCTCGTCGCCATGGCGGTGCTCGGCAAGAAGCCCCTCACCGAAGGGCTCCGGCTGATCGTATCCCATACGGACGCGCCTCGCCTCGACCTCAAGCCTAGCCCCCTGTACGAGGAATCGAGCCTGGCTATGCTCAAGACGCATTACTACGGGGGGATTAAGAAATATCAGTGGGTAGCCAGGTCGCTTGCGCTCGTGGGCATGGTCGTCCTGACCGACGGCCGCGCGGTGGAAGTGGAGATCGGTCTGGACCCCGGAGATCCGATCGTGACGATTCCCGATCTTCTCCCCCATCTCGGCAGGAAGCAGATGGAGAAGAAGGCGAGTGAATTCATCCCCGGCGAGAACCTGAACCTGCTCGTGGCCGGCATCCCCTTCGAGGACAAGGACACCGACAACAGGGTCAAGCTGGCCTTTCTGAACCTGCTCCACGAGAAATACGGGATCAAGGAAGAGGATCTCACGAGCGCGGAGCTCCAGGCAGTACCCGCGGAACCGGCTCGAGACGCGGGCCTTGACGGCTGTTTTGTCGCGGGGTACGGGCAGGACGACCGGATTTCCGCGTACACGTCGTTCACTGCGCTCATGGAGACCCAGACGCCTGAACACACCGCGGTGGTCGGCTTTTTCGACAAGGAAGAGATCGGAAGCGAGGGGAATACCAGCGCACAGTCCCGTTTTTTGGAGGCATTTGTGATGGACCTGATGGAACAGGCCGGCATTGCGCCATCGAGCAGACGTCTCACCGAAGTGCTCATGGCGAGCAAGGCGCTTTCCGCGGACGTGAACGCGGCGTTCGATCCCAACTACGCGGATGTATTTGACAAGCTCAATGTGTGCCGGCTCGGGTACGGCGTCACCGTAGAGAAGTACACCGGGAGCGGCGGCAAGTACAACGCTTCCGATGCGAGTGCGGAGTTCGCTTCCTGGCTGCGAAAGCTGTTCAACGACAGCGGAATTGTCTGGCAGACCGGCGGTCACGGCAAGATCGACGAAGGGGGCGGCGGGACTTTGGCAAAGTTCCTGGCTCGCACGGGCATGGACATCATCGACGTGGGGCCCGCGATGCTGGGGATGCACTCGCCTTTGGAGATCACCTCCAAAGAGGACGTCTGGATGTGTCACAAAGCGTTCAAGGTGTTCTTGAACAGTTGAGGCATTGTTGACAGGCCTGTCCGCAGCAGTTGGACAGGGGGAAGATCTTGACTTTTCCTGGACGGCTACGCATAAAAGAGGCTAAGGGAACTACGAGTGTCGGATCTGGTCGTCGTTCTGTACAGGGAGTCCGATGGATCAGTGCCTGTGCTCGAATGGGTCGGTCACTTGCCGAAGCTTCCCCAAGCGAAATGCATGAAGGCCATCGAGCGACTTCGCACACAGGGTCGCGATCTGCCCCGTCCGGAAGCGGACTACTTGCGGGACGGAATTTACGAACTCAGGATCAGATTTGCTCGAGTGAACTATCGGTTACTCTATTTCTTCTACGGCCGGCGCGTGGTGGTTGTGTCGCAAGGGCTTACCAAAGAAAGGGAAGTGCCGGCAACGGAGATCGACAGGGCGGTTTGCAGGAAGAATCAGTTCGAAGCAAATCCGGGACCACACAGCAGTCGATGGCGAATTGACCATGGAACGGAACGAGGATTTCCCCGACGCATTCGAATGGCTTTATGACCGATACATCAAGACTGATCCTGATGCTCGCGATTTCTACGAGGAGATCGGCGTCAAGATGGAGATCGGCGTCAAGATGGAGATCGGCGGACAGATCTTCCGCCTGCGGGAAGAAGCGGGTTTGAGCCGAGAGGAACTGGCCGGCTTGGCAGGAACCACCGCCTCGGTTGTCGAAGACATCGAAGAGTCGGATTACGAGGGGGACTTCCTGGCAATGGCTACCAGACTGGCGTCCGTGCTCCGGCGGAGGATAGAAGTGCGGTTCGTCAAGGCAGATTCCCAGCCTGGACTCCAGCGTTGACCTCTTTGCACCGTCCGTCCTGCTACTCCGCAATGTGTCACGCCTCAGGGCAGTGCAACCCGAAAAATGTCTCAAACCTATCAGAGCATTACCATGGCAACTCTGACCATCGAACTGCCAAATTCGTTGCGTAGGCATCTGGACGAGCTTGCCGAGCAGGAAGGGATATCCGTGGAGCGATTCGTGGCCACCGCGGTCGCGGAGAAGATGTCAGCCCTGATGACTGAGACCTACCTTAAGGAGCACGCAGAGAAAGGGGACCGAACCAAGTTTGAGGCGGCCCTCGCCAAGGTTCCCGACGTGGAACCCCCGGCCCAAGACAGGCTCCCGGAGCGCAGACCGGCCACGACTGCGATATGCCGTCGGGGAGGCAAGTGCGGACGTGAAAAGGAGCAGGCCCAGTGACCTGCCCATGGCGTTTAGCGGAAAACGTTTCGTAACCGATCCACCAGTTCGCCGGATCATTCTAAGGATGTGGGCATGTGTTGGGTAATCCGCGTCGTCTGGTCGTTGTCAAGAAGAGCTTGACCGCCCGGCCCACATGCCTATAATAAGACTGCCGGTGTCGGTCGGGGGTTGTTGGCGAAGAGCCGTTCATATACCGGACCATCCGGCTGCACCAACAGTATGGGGCGCCTCGCGGCGGAGAAAGGAGAAGCAACATGCCCCGGCTTCTGGATCTGCTTCAACATGATCTGCGCCAGGTAGTCAGGGACATAGATGACGATCTCGGTAAGATTGACTCCGAAATCGGAACTGTGACCGCGAGGGTGGAGCGGGACCTTGAAGAGCTGATAAAGGATTGCAGTGCCCACGTAAGGATCGATCCCGAAGAGATAAGGCGGCGATACCGGCCCTCGCTGATCGAAAGCAGACGCAGGTCGCTCGAAGAGGCAAGAGATCAACTGAATGAACTGAAAAGTGAGATTTTGGAACAGATCTTTTCGCAGTCTTATGAGGCGAGACGGTTCGGTCAGTCGCCGAGTCTTTAGGTTCGTGGCTGTTCTTGTGGCTCGTCGAGGTGCGGGAGGGCGTCTACTATGGAACTGTCGACAACACTACCTCAGCTTCAATGTCACCTAGACGCTGTCGAGAAACTTCCCATCGTTTATTGGCCTTTCAACTTCATGTGCTCGTCTGTAGTGGCGTTGGTCTCTTTTCTTTTCTTCAGCTATCTTCAATACAGGGAGGACAGCGACTTTGTGGAGAGGATGTCGGTTCTGAGCGAGCAACTCAAATGGATTACCACCCCCGCCTTCATCCTGTACGTCATTCTGTACTCCGTTGTCAGCGCAATTCTCGCGGCTGCCCTGATCTCAATGAAATTCAAAGCGGCAGACCTTGAAGCGTCCATTTTCCTTGGGATTGTTGGACCATACGCGCTTAGAGATCACCTTCTGTTGCAATTTCAAAGGGATCTCAGTCAAAAGACCACTAATCGTATGACTCGTAAGCGTAGGGAGATTCGTAAAAAATCCGAAGAAGACTATGACCAAGACCTTCGGCGTCTAAGAATGGGTCTCGCCGAAACCGAGCCGAAGCGCCAAACCGACGCCCCCAAAGGAGGATGCAATGGTCCCACGACCCCCTGATGACACGGCGATCATCGGTGACGCGGCGAAAAGATTGAAAGACAGCTACTCTGGCGAGGTGGAAGAACTGGCAAACATGACCGGACGAAAGGAGTACGTAAGAACCCTCACAACAATAGGGCGAGTGGTAGACGACCAAGAACAATCCCAACAGCGGCAAAACAAGCGCGATGGGAAAGGGGATCGGGATGAGCACCATATACACAAGAGATCGTGGGGTCTCCTTCTTCTCCGGCTCTTCCTGGAAAAATGCCGGAACGGGCGCTGTCCACGCCTGCATCAGAGCCGGTTTTACTTGTATTGTCTCTGTGATATTTCGCTTCGAGGATACATCCTGTATACAGCCTATGAGCACCGGCAAAAGGGAGAGGGAGTTGACCCCGTAAGCAGCTACCTCGAAGCTGCTGAAAGCATAAGGACTGTGTTGACATGCGGCCTTCCCCCTGAAATCGATCCGTCGCTGCTATTGGAGGATTCGAGACAAATACTGCCAGAGACGGGATTGCCCTGGGCATACGAGGGGGCGCGAAGACGAAAAGCATATTGGGGATATATGGAGCGAACAGAAGGGCACCGTCAGGACTATGAACGGGCATGTGAGTTCATTAGAGACTTGCATGAGCTTTCACTTAAGAGCCGGAATCAATGCAGAGAAATTGACGTGATAGCTGCCAAAAGCCTGTTGGAGAAGAATTTCCACATTGCCAATGCCCTCGATTTGTACAGGTTGTGCGCGATGCGGAAGAACTGGCTCGCGCACTCCCGGAGGTCCACTAAGCGGTGAGCCGTTCCACCGTTCATCCGACATGTCGGCGCTAATGCCGACAAACAGTATCCAACCGCCCTATGAATCGAATTGCATGCGGTACACTCCTTTTCATGGCTGCTGCAGCGGTCCTGTCCTCAGGGCCGGCCTGCGCTCAGGACACGCATGCGCGGCCGTTCTTGCTGGGAATTCCGCTCTATTTTGCCGATTCCCGGATGGAAGCGGACGACATTGCCTTTCTGCGTCGCTTCCTGACTGACCGCGATATCCTCTTCTTCAGAGGCGCACCCTCCCGGAACCTCTACGCACGGCACGTAAGGATCGCGAACACCGCGGTGATTCGGCAATCGCTCTCGGACCTGCGTCGCGATGCCAATGCAATGCTGCAAGCCGCAATTCCGCTGGATTACCTTTGCTACAACCCCGAAGTCTGGCCCACCAGCCACACCCCACCCGAAGAGAAGGCCGACCTTGTCGCGGCAACTCGACGAGCCCGTGCTTTGTCGCGGCAACTCAACGTCAAGCTGATCGTGGTGCCGGACACGAAACACACGCTCCCCCTCCACGGTAAGGCACTCGCGGCGCTCGCCGATGCCTTCGGGATTCAGCTTCAGGCCTTTCAGTTGGACTACCCGGAGCCCTTCCGCGAAAAGACCCGGCAGTTGGTGCGTATCGTGCGCTCCGGGAATCCGTCGGTTCCCATCATCGCGCAACTGTCCACGAATCCCCCCACCGGTCTTTGGGACGGGAAGACTGGGAAGGTGCTCCGGCCCATGTCCCCCGAAGAGATCAAGCGGCGGGTTGACGCAATCAGAGACCTGGTGGACGGCTTCGGCTTCCTCTTGTTCAAGGGCGATGATGGAGTCTCTCGCTTCAGGAACTTCATCGAATTGGAGCGGTCAGAGCGTACCCCTAGGCCAGGCTGAACCACGCTTCCATGGCCGGAGTCAGGCTCCCCGGGAAGAGAACGAACCACGAAGCGACAGAGTCACCAAGCAAGCGGGGTCTCAGCAATTGCATACTGAGAACCGTAGCCTGTGTTCTTGTGCGAAGTCAGGGTGAAAGATTCGCGGACCACGGGAATCCGCCAAGTCCGGTGGGTGCCCGAGAAACCTTCCAAGGATCCGCGACCGTATGTGCGCACACGTGGACTAAGTGCTCCATGGCGCAAATACGGTCACGTATGTTGCATCGCTTTAGTCGGAAGTTTTTCTCGAAACTGGTTGCGGCAACCTTTACAACCCACCATATTTCCGTGATTATACCAACACAAGACTGCCGAAAACGGGCTCAGGGGTAGCCATGTAATGTCAAGAAATGTGAA
>JBFMAA010000242.1:0-6009 GCA_040755955.1 Thermodesulfobacteriota bacterium | reverse complement strand
TCAAACCAGGCAAAGAGCTCATTGCCGATGTGGGTGCAATAACCGTTCTTTCCTTTGTGTCGTGCGCCGGTGTCGTCGACGTTGATGTAATCCGAGATCTCAAGACCCACCCGAAGGATCTCGTCCTGTAATGGTTCACCGCGATCCCCCCGGATGGGGTGGATTTTGGGGTTTCCGTGTTCCATGCCGGCTCTGTACTCGCGCGATATCGCGCACGTTTCTTTTCGCCTATTGACAAGGCTCGAAAAATGGGATTTGGCTCCTTCCCATGGCCAGGGAAGAAGTCGCACGACTGGTGTACGAAAATCCGGAGAGAGCCATTGAGCTGATCCTCCAGCTTGTGGCGGAGCGGAAAGATCTCACGGCAAGAGTCGAGGAGTTGGAACGCAAGATCGCTCTCCTTACCACCGATTCGTCCAATTCCTCCAAGCCTCCTTCGTCGGATGGACCCCAGTCCAAGCTCAGGCCAAGACCTCCTCAGAAATCCAGGAAACGCAAACCCGGCGGTCAACCTGGTCACTAGGGAACAAACAGAGAGCTGATACCGATGGACGAGGTTGACGACATAATCCCTCTCTTTCCCGAAAAGTGCGAACACTGCGGCGCAGTGCTTGCTCCGGACACAGACCTGCCGACTGGGAAGTACTGGCGTCATCAGGTCTTCGATATGCCTGAGCCCAAGCCGGAAGTCATAGAGTACCATCGTCATTGCATCCGCTGCTCATGCGGAGCGGAGAACTGGGGCAAACTTCCTCGAGAGGCTCGATCCGGTATCGGTCCAAGACTTACCGCATTGTTTGCCCATCTGAGCGGTCTCCACAGAGTGACTCGCCGGGGTTGCAAAGAAATAGCCGCAACGATTTTCGGAATCCGCGTTTGCCTGGGATCGGTCTGCAAGCTTCACCAGGAGGTGTCCGAATCCTTGGCAAACTCTCACGAAGAGACGAGACGGCATCTCCCGAAGCAGCCGGTTCTCAATGGGGATGAGACCGGCTGGAACACGCAAGGCTTGACTCGCTGGCTTTGGGTCTTGGTCACGCCGACCATCGCTTTTTTTCATGTGGCCAAATCCCGGGGAGCAAAGGTACTCAAAGACATCCTGGGCGATGAGTACACGGGCATACTGTGTTCGGATATGTATTCGGCCTACAAGGCTTTTCACCATGGCGTCCGTCAGTTTTGCTGGGCCCACATCATCAGGGGCCTCCGGGGAATCAAACATGCTTGCAGAAGCCCTGATGCCGTCAGATTCTCGAAATGGATGCTTGCCGAGACAGGCCGAATGTTCGCTCTTTGGCACGCCTTCAAGAAGGGACATTTGGACAGGCAGACCCTTGTCCGAAAATCCGTCCCGATACGAAGCCGCATGAGCAAGTGCCTTCAACTCTACCGCACCAGTTCCGACCCTTATGTGGCCAAGGCGGCAAAAAGCCTGCTGAATCACTGGGACGGCCTATTCACCTTTCTCGAACACGAGGGGGTTGAACCAACCAACAACTCCTCGGAGAGAGCAGTACGGCCTGCAGTGCAGTGGCTCAAAATCTCCTTCGGCAACCAATCCGAGCAGGGTGAGATACTCACGGCCCGGCTCCTCACGGCCGAGAGATCCTGCATCCTGCAGGGAAGAAATGCCTTCCAGTTTCTGGTTGATTCGGTATTCGCATACCGAAAAGGATCACCCGGCCCGTCCTTAGTCCAAGCTTCGTGCTGAACGCTTATCCCGATGTAGTTGTAGGCGGTGCTCTTTCCGAAGCCGATCTCCGCAAGAAAGCGTAGCCAGAGCCCGATTGGTTTGAGCTGGTCCCGTGCCTGCTTCAGAAACCGCCCTGTCTGAGCCATCTTTTCCATAAGGGAACCAACGATACGGTAGCCTTCACGAATCTTCTCAACAAAGACCCTCTTGGCCTCCGCGTCAAAAAGGACCTCCGCCCCGTGGTCATTGATGATGTGGGTCATGAGTTCCAGGGTCTGGATCTTGGCTTCCAATGCCTCATCATCGACCATCCCGACGACCGCGGCCTTAGGAGTGTGGTCCGGATCTGAGGGATTCGAATCAATTTCACTTTTGTCCAGAGATCCGCTCCCCTGGTTCGCTGGGGGCTGGGGCTGTTTAACCTTATAGCGAGGCACTACTGGTTCCTCCTCAGACACATGATTCAGATGCTCGGTCATGGCCGGTCTGAGCGACGCGCCCGAAGGGATAATTGTCGATACAGCCAACACGTCAACCGGGATACACGGCTCGACTGAACAGCTCCCGATAGTCTGCCTCAAGCTGTCGTAGGATTCCTGAAGAGCCTTTCCTCTCTGTACCGCCAACTCGTTGATCGCCTCCATCGAACTCGGTAAGTCTCGAAGGACTGCGGTAGCCCAATCTTTCTTTTCCGACCCTGACAGATTCCGGGATGGTTCGGCGTGCTCCAGTAGCGATTCGGCCTCCTCGGTTGGTAGCCATTCCTTTCCGTCTGCATCCTGTCGGAATCCCCAAACAGCACTTTCTTCAGCTACCGACGAGCCATCTCCTCCTGATACTCGAAAACGAATCCGGCACAGCAGAATGACGGTCAGGCTCGACGCTGCATCGGAGCAGATAACCCCGACACGAGATACCCGGATCCCATTCGAAGACTTTGTCAGAGCCAGGCTTACGCTGTGTTCGGCTAGCAAAGCGGTGACTGGATGGTTACGAGAGATGAACTCGACCATTGGCGGCACCGGGTACTCGAAGCCAATCAGACGCCCATACCCTCCGGAAATCGTCCACGGAGCTCACCGGGCAACAGATTTGCATGCAGCTTCCAATGGGGTCCTGACCGGGAAAGAAATCCTCCCGCGCAAGCACTTGCGGTCCTGAAGAATCTTTCCACCACCCCCGGGTCACCCAGAGCAGAATCGGCGATTCCCAACTGTCGACCAACCTCCTCGGATTCAAAGGGACCTTGGGCATAGCCAAGTTGTACTCTACGGGTGGGTTCGGCAATCGAGTCCCATTCAGAAAGGATATGATCCAGGTCGGAGTCTTGGTCCCGAACCGCATCGGACCCGATTATGTACCTTTCGAGAAATCGGTCTTCTATGGGGAGACGCATACCGAAGCCCAGCCGTTCCCGGATTAGACGGGATTTTCGAAGCAGTACCATAAGGACCTTTGCTTCGATCAGGTTATTGGTTCCGAACAGCAGTAACGACTTCACCCTTGGTGTTGCTTGGCCAAATCGATCCACCCGCCCCTCCCGTTGTTCCAATCTGTTTGGATTCCATGGGAGGTCATAGTGGACCACGGAATCGAATCCCTCTTGGAGATTAACCCCTTCACTGAGGCAATCCGTGGTGATCAGGATTCGGCGATCGCTTGCGAACAGTTGCTTCAACGTCTCGTGTCGCTCTGTGTCAGGCGTGGCCCCCGTGACAAGCCCTACCACGGCTTCGGGGCTGGACGTGGCCAGAGCTTCTTGCAATCTCTTGGCTACGTACGTAGCGGTTTCCACAAAATGGCAGAAGACTATCGGGTTGTATCGTTCACGCAGAAGCCCCGCCACCGTATTCATAGCAGCCCGAATCTTTGTGTCCGATTCGTCCTTGAGTTGTCCCGCCGAAGCCGCCAATGCAGCGAGATCTTTTAGTGCCTGCTTGTCGAACGACCTGCCGTCGATGGCACAGGGCGTCAGATCGAGTTTCACATCGTCAGTGCCTTCTTTCGTATCCGTGTCTTCGGAAATCTGCTGCTCTTCCGGGGCGACGGCCGCTCCCCGGGATTCCGTTCTACTCTTGAGCGAAGTTCTTGCCGCGGCTGGACTTGACATCACGCACCTGAGCATCTCCAGAGCAAGCCCGAACGGTCGTCGGGGTAAGCTACGATCCGACTGAGCCTCAACAACGGCCTGCTTGCGGCAGAATCGGAGCGCCAGCTGAAAGAACTCAAGATACTGACCCGATAACTCATACGTGATTTCGACGTGCTCCCTCTCAGGAAAAGAGGTCTCGGTTTCCAACCAACGGGTGACATCTGACCTCCGTCTCTGCACAAAGCGACTGCCTATTTGGCCCTCGGGATTCTTTGGCGTGACCCCGAGCAACCCCAATAGTGAGTCGAAGGATTTGTCTATACCGCTGTGGGGAGTAGCGGTCACCAGCAACAAATGCCTGTCCTGATTCGCTGCCACGTCCAGCAGCAGTTGGTGACGCTGTTGTTCGGCACGGTATGAAGATTCGGCACAACCGTGGGCCTCATCCACGATGACGAAATCGGGACAATGCCTGAGAAAGTGTTGATGGACCCTGTCGGTTTTGATCAAGTCTATACTTGCGACCAAGCAAGCGTAATGCTCGAATATCCCTTGATCCGGTTTAGAAAGATTACGTTCCAGATTGGCGAGCGTGTTCGACCTTACGACTTCCGTGGGAATGTGAAACTTCTGCGTCAGATCGGTGTGCCATTGATCGCACAACCGTGGGGGGCACAGTACCATGATGCTACGGATCTCCCCACGATCCAGAAGTTCCCGGGCGATCAGGCCGGCCTCGATGGTTTTCCCGATCCCTACGTCATCAGCGATGAGCAGGCGGACCGGGTTCAGCTTCATGGCCATCATCAAAGGAACTAATTGGTATGGCCGGGGTCTAAAGGAAATGTGCCCCAATGAACGCAGCGGGGTGGTCCCGTTCCTCAAGAGCAACCGGGCAGCATCACGCAGCAGGCGGGCCGATTGGAAGTCACCCACATCATCCGGCGTAGGATACGGATAGATTGCCGGTTGGAGATTCTCGCGTTCCACCGGGAGATATACGCTGCACAGGTTCCGTTGATCGCCGGTGATCGGACGCAGCACCATAACATCGGCTTCTTCGGCCAGCACGACCCAATCTCGATCTCTGAACCTGACCAAAGAACCCGCGTAGTGATTCATAGTGGCTACTCTTGCTCGGCCCGGTACACGACGCTGCTCCTCCTCGGTCTCACTGGCCGGCTGATTCACTTCGGCTTCACGGACCCTTGTGCGAGCCGCATGAGCAAATCTTTCACTGCATGCCGGTCAAGGCGATCATGATGGGGTTGATTTCGATAAGTCATAAGGCATTCGTAACAGGCCACATGACATTGGGATTCGGTCTTGACCTCGGCCCCGGTGTCCGGGTCGAAATGACAAGTTTCCAAAGCCCGGCGAGTTATTCTGGGCAGTGCATCTGGTTCCTCAATCCACCGTTCGAGAGAACCCGTACCACCTTCAGCCTCTTCCCAATAGACTATTCGGCGCCAAGATCCTTCTCCGATGATCTCGGACCCGATTTCTCTCTCGTCTATGTCGAATTCCAGGCAAGTGCCTCGTGCAATGGCATGCTGAAGGCTGTAGAAGGCGTCATCTCCGAGCCCGGCTCCACGCTCCACCTTCACGACCAAAATATTACGCCTGTCACGAACAAATACCCTGACGCCAGACTGGAGGTTCTTTTGGTCGCCGCCCGCAGCGTTTCCTCCGTCCGGAACGGCAGCTCCGCTCCATTTCCCCGAAACAATGTCGAGAGTGAACCCAGGGACTTCAGCTCTCTCCCACCCATGGTTTATTCGCCAAAGCTCAGCCGCCCGACCAAACTCTAAGGTCAGCAGGGGCGTCTTCTCGTCCGAGGAGATGGCTTTCGCTTTACTGGATCGTTCCTTTCCCTTCTTGGTTGCGAAACGATAGTACGTCTGGATCTTGTATTGTTCGCTTTGCCGGACCTCTTCGTCCGAGACAATGCGATCACGATGTTCCGTAGCCACTGCGGTCATCTCGAAGAGGTGAGGTATGTGGTCGGAGTTGGCCACCGTGAGCTTGGTTCCGCATCTGATACACAAGTCCGCATGAAGATCGTCCCCGGCGTGGAACGCCCCGCACTTATTGCATATAGTCCCACTCCTTGAAAACTGCGGTTACGTGAAACCAGCGACGGTGCCTCTCAAGGATGCGGGATTGCCTTGGAATCGATTGAATCTTCGAAAGAGCTCGTCCTTGAGTTGTTCCAGGCCGGCAA
>JBFMAA010000241.1:3237-6142 GCA_040755955.1 Thermodesulfobacteriota bacterium | reverse complement strand
CCTTTGGACCGGCCTGCAACGCCTGGCCGACATAGCCAATACTTATAAGGTCTTGATTTCATTAATCGTCCCACAACTCCCCGATCCCTCGGTGTCCAGCGGCCTACCATCTGGGTAAGGCTCAGCCTCGTGGGAGGGGGAAGGGGGAGGGGGCCTCAGATGAACCCCTCTCCGCCACAGGAAGAGGGCCGTGTGAAGGGGACTTCTGCCCACCTACCAGCTTCAGAGGCCTCTCTGTCCGCTCCGGTTCATCCGCGACCCCGAGACTCATTTTCAGGGCCAGAACCATTGCCAGCAGTTCCTTCATCACGTCTCTCAGGTCCGTGTGCACCTGTCGCAGCCGCTTCATGTCCTCCCGGAGCGCGGCCATTTCCCCCTCCTGGTCGTTCATCGCCTCCACTATGGGAGCCGTTACCTCCCGGAACAGGTGGAGCATCTCCGGGGTAAACCCGACACCCCGAGTCAGGTCTCCCTTGTATTTGAGCACCGTGGCCGCGGCAAGCATGGTGGGGAGCAGCCGTTGCTGTTCGGTCTCGTCGAGCCCCGCCTCGGCAACGGCCTCTTTCAGGCTCCGCCCCTTGGCCAGCGCCATGAACATGAGATCCTCGTTCTCGCTCATGATCCTCCCTCCAGATCCCTGAGCCGCACCTTGTCCGGCTCCACAAAGAACACGTCAGCCTTGATGCGGGCGAGCCCGAGCTCTGCCAGAGCCTCATCCGCGAGGCTCTTGAGACTCGTTGCCAACACGTTCTTCTCGACCACCACATACGCGTCCACAAACCGCTCCGGATCGCTCTGCTTCAGCATCTCGATACGGTCCACCAGCCCGAACATCTCCTCCGACCCCTTCGGCGGAAGAGGCAACTTCGAGCTGCTCCGCCACCCGACCTTGCCGTAGTTGAGCTTGGCAGTCTTCTTGCCTCGCAGCACCTGCTCTTTGTTCGCGGTGACGTACGTCTCGATGAGCCCCAGCAGGTGCCCACGATCCGCGGTGGGCTCGGTCAGTCGTCGCTCCGCTTCCTGCTTGGCCCGCATAACGGCCATTTCCATGTCCTGATTGATCCGCTCGATGGCGATGTCGCATTTGCCCACCAGCCTGATTGCCGTGTCCAGCTCCTCCAGGCTCGTGATCCCGCCCATTTCCCCGCGATGTCTCATTGCCGCAGCTATTCCCATATGTCACCTCCGTAAGATATATTCACCGCAGAGACACAGAGAGCGCGGAGAACAGCCGCGGATCAACCACAAAGTCACCAAGGCACAAAGAAGAAAAGACCTCATTGTCTTTGGCTTTCTTTGTGCCTCTGTGTCTTTGTGTTTCACTCTTCTTCATCTTGTCCCCGTCCTCTGCGTCTCTGCGGTCAATTCTTTGTCTTCTCTATCTCTTCTCTGTGTCCTCTGTGCCTCTGTGGTGGATCTTCCGTCGGAACGAACACCGCATCCTCCGGCCTCTCTCCGAGCACCACGGTCACCACGCGGGCGTCCGGGTACCGTGCCAGGAGCCCGTCCCTCGTCTGGGGCCGTTTGGCTAGTTTCAGTCCGTCGGGAGTCACGATCACCCATTGCATCCTGCCGGAACCCGAGGCCAGCCGCTCCGCGGCTTCGAGGCTCCCGAGCACCCGAGCCAGCACCTCGCTCACGTGCTCCAGGTTGCCCTGGTACGTGCCCCGTGCGAACCTGCTCACCGTGGATCGGTTGAACCCGCTGAGCGCGGCGATGCGAGCCATTTCGCCCTGGGGCCGGCCCTCCAGATGGTCCTGCAACCGCTGCATCGTGTCCGTCGGATCAGTCATGGTGGTCACCATCGCCCAGCACCGGCTCCAGAGGTCCGTGCGAACCGTCCCAATGCACCTCCACGGAGAAGTCCGTGGGATTCACCACGAGCACGCCCGCGGCAATCAGGGGCCACACGACAGCGCTCGTGAGATCCTCGATGAGGCCGCTGTCCTGGACCAGCCGCCCGACCCGCACGTTGCTGCCGTTCAACGTCCGCAGCCGCTTCTCCAACATCGCCAGAGCAGGCCGGAGCCGGTTCAGGTCTATCTGAATCGACATTGCGCTACCCCTTCTCGATCACGTAGATGCGATTGCCCCCGGTGCCGGGGCCTTCGAGCCGCACCCGGAACCCCTCTGCGGCTATCAACTCCACGGCCTCACGGATACGCCGACCCGGGATGGGCTCATTCCCGAGGGCCTGCCAGACGTCGCGGCCCGTCACCTGCCGATCCCGGTTGCTGCGGAGAAATTCCCTCATGCGGTTGATTTCCGGGTCCTGAACCGCTTCGTACCGTCCATCGCGGCCACGCACCATGCCCTTCCTCGCAACCAGCGATTTCCAGGCAAACATGAAACGCTCCGCATCCGGTCCCTTGACCCGTCCCAGGACAGCCTCTTCCAGCTCCCGTCGGGTGAACCTCCCCAGCATCTCCCCTGCATACCGCAGCCTTGCGGTCATCGTCGGGAGCGACTGCCGCGTGACCGTGCTCGACGGGGCCGGTCGGTTCGGGTCCACGAGCCGTTCCTGATCATCATCCCAGTATGGAGGCCGGCTCCCGTGCCGAATCCGCTGCCGGAACATGGGGACGACCTCACCCGACGCGGCTCGCCTGATGCCGCAAATCTCCACATACCCGTGCCTCGCCAGCAGGCTGAGGTACTCGGTCAGATCCTCAGCCGCGCTGCCGGTGATCATCTCCAACCAGTCCAGCGTGAATTCCAGCCGCCGCTCGATTGCCGCCCAGACCGCGCGCATCGTCATGTCCCGCTCGGCAAGCGCGGCCGCGAGTTCCTCACATAGACCTGCTTGCTGTTCGTCAATGGCCGTCATCTTCCACTCCTCCGTCCATAAGCACCCACACATGTTTCAAAAGTCTTTGGCGGAGGGGTCCGGGGAACACACCTTTCT
>JBFMAA010000241.1:0-3227 GCA_040755955.1 Thermodesulfobacteriota bacterium | reverse complement strand
AGAAAGGGGGTTCCCCGGAAGTCCTTCCTCTTCCCTTCCCTTACCTCTCCTCCGCCGCGGGTGCGCCCGCAGCCACGCTCAGGCCCCCACGTTTCGCCTGTTCTGCCGCTACACGGCCGGACGCCCGCACCACCCCGGTCATGGCTGCGAATTCCCTCGGCCCGAACCGCTTCACCTCGTTGCTCCGACAGAAAGCCTCGATCTCCCTGATCGTATCGACGACCTCTCGCAGGGATTTGCCCCGTCTGCGGAAGATCTCCTCGACCACCGGCGGCTCAACCGGGTATTCGCAGCGTTCCGCGACCACCTTTGCCACATCGTCGAGTGAGTGGTCGGCAACATGGGCCAGCGCGGAGTGATTGAGCCGGCTGTAAAAGCTCTCGAACCGTCTCAGGAGCTGATCCACCCGCTCTTCGCCGATCATGAGGATCGAGCTCCCCGTCATGTCATGCAGGTCCTTGAGCAGCGATATCAACCGCCGTGAGCCTGCAATCGCGTCGATCTCGTCAATAATGATCACTGCCGGGTTCCGGATCAGTTCCCCTGCCAACTGATCGAACATCGAGTCCTTCCTGTACGCCATCGGAGCCTGGTCCAGCGCTTTGAGCAGGTATTTGAGCATCGATGCCTCGGTCCAGATCGGCTGGGCACGCACCTTGATCACCCGCACGATCCCTCTGGCGCGGGTCTGGGCATAGTACGCATCCATGAACATACTCTTTCCCACCCCCGGTTTGCCGAAAATGAGCCCGATTCCCTGATGCTCCGGGTCACGGAGCCGTGCTTCGAGAGCCCTGGCCGCGTCCCAGAATCTCGCCACGTTTTTTGTTGCCACCAGCACGTTCTTCATGCTATTTCTCCTGACGTTTCTCTATTCTATGGATGAGGTGGGGCGCGAGGCTGAGAATCCACTGCTTGTCTTCTTCGTCCCACCCATTCCAGAACATCACCGAATACCCCTCCCACTCCTCTCGAAAATCCTCCAGGAACTGATACTCCGCAGGTGTGAGTGGTCTGGCCCGTTGCTCCGTCATCAGCCACTCGAAGCGCTTCCGTGCATTCGCGAAGTACCTGCCGTCAGCCTCGATCTCGGTCGATTGTCGCGGCACCGGCAGCCGGATCACGTTGGGGTCGGTCTCCTCCGGCTCCGAAGGCCCGAGCAGCCGGTACGCGGCCCGATCCATCTCCAGTTGATACTGCTCGGCCTCTCCCTCCCGCGCCCTGGCCTGCTCGGCTTCACGGGCCTGAATCGCCTCCCTGGCGCCGTCCACGAACGGGTTCCCCTCCACCTTCGCGCCCACCGGCAGGTTCAGGAGCCGGGTCCTGGCCCTGGCAGCAGCCAGCTCGTCCGCCACCGGGTCGCCCACCTCTGAGGCCAGCCTCATCAAGGCTTTTGCACGGGCCTTCACCCGCTTGTTCGCCCGCTTCTTGGCCTCGATCATCTCGCCGACCGTGATGCCTGACAGCGCCAGGTCCTGAGCCTCGCAGATGAAGCGGTTGGAATTTGGGTCGAAGCAGAATATCCGGCCTGCATCAACGACCTCCGTCCTCACCAAGACCTTCCGCCCGACCCAATCTATGAGCTCGTTGTCCCAGTACGAGCCGCCTTCGTAACGAACCCCCTTCTTGCCGACCGTTCTCGTCCCGCTCGGCGCGAGCAGGATGTCGAGCACCCTCGGATCATCGATGCGCCGGGGCAGATGCGCCACTGATGCGGCTTTGGCATTGGGGGACATGTGGATGCCCGAGTGCCTGCGCTGGTGATAGACCGACTCCACCCACTCATCGACTACCCGTTGCAGCTCCTGGGGGGCGAGGCCCAGCTCGACGGTCTCGCCCCGCTTGCCGAGGCGGTCTGCAAACGACTTCCGTGATTCGATGGCCTTGCGCTGGGCCACGTTGTGCCCGATGAACCCCGCAAGCCGCTCCTGCAGGCCGTGCGCGAGGGTCCGGAAGCTCCGTTCCACGTGCGGTTTCGCCTCCGGGGTGAACGCAGGAACCTTCGGGCAGTTGACGCCAAGCGCGTCGAGTGCGTCGTTCACCATCTTCGACGCGTAATCCTGCCCGTTGTCCTTCACGAGGTTGTCGCAGAGCCCCCAATCGAGGAATGTGGTGCGGAGCAGTGCCGCGATGCCCCATGAATTGCTGGTGAGTGTCACCATGAACTTACATTTGCGGGAGAAAATGTCGATCAAACCGATGATGGTGTAGCGCCTGTTGTCGTTGCACATCACATCCGCAGGGGTGGAATCGATCTCCAACCAGTGCAGAAAGTAGCCTGCCTTTGCGGAACTGCTCCCGAGCGCAAGCTGATACCGGTTCTTGTATTCATCCGGGCTTTCGAGGTACCGCCAGAGCGCGGGGTTCTCCTCGCGTTGCCACAAAGTGTACCGTTTCACCGCGGAGAGGCTCGCGGACTGGCCCCTGAACTTCGCCTTCATGGCCTGCCAGATCGCGGTGGGTCCGTTGAATGCATTTTGCGCGACCAGCCCCAGGATGAACTGCTGTTGTTCTCTGGGGATCAGCGTTTTCGGGATGCCTGAGCCCTTCCGGCTCACGAGCCCTGCGATCCCGTCGGTCTGATACCGCTCGACCCACTCCGCGAGCTTCGACCTGGTGACCGTCGGGAGCTCCTTGTACACCTCGTCCCCGAGCTTGATCTTCCTCTCCCCATATTCCTTTATGAATGGCCTGATCCCCCGCTCGGTTCGGGCCTTGAACTCCTCCAACGCGCGCACCACCTCCAATCGTATCCGAGCCCGCTCCCGTTTCCCCTCCGGAGCCTCTTCCCAGGCGGACAGGCACTCCTTTGCACGGTCCGGATCGGCCCCGGATGCAGGCAAACACTCGGCCAACTCTGCCGGCACCTCGCATTGCGCGGCAAGGACGCGTCTCTGTATATCAACGGGTAGGGAGGATACCAGGAAGGCCCGACGCCCTGGTCCGCGGCCCTTCGCCTTCTCGAAACGCCAGCATTCTTGGCTTGCACGCTTGTTCACGGCCCGTTTCGTAAGACCGAGAACCGTCGCCAATTCATGCGGGTCAATCGTCAGGCTCGCAGTTCCCGATTCGGGTGCCTCGCTCGCTGCTCGTGTCCCGGATTCCATGAGTCTCTACCTTGCCTTAGTGCGTATAGTTCGAGTTCCCAATTCGGTTCCCAATTCGGCCGTCGAATTGGGAACTCATGATTCAAAAGTTCTTGGTGGAGGGGTGCGGGGAGGCCCCTT
>JBFMAA010000240.1:0-6209 GCA_040755955.1 Thermodesulfobacteriota bacterium | reverse complement strand
CACATTTCTTGACATTACATGGCTACCCCTGAGCCCGTTTTCGGCAGTCTTGTGTTGGTATAATCACGGAAATATGGTGGGTTGTAAAGGTTGCCGCAACCAGTTTCGAGAAGAACTTCCGTTTAGACAACCAATGAACCGAGGAGTTCCTTGCCGAGCCTTGGCCAACAACTGGCGATACACCGCGACACTGTTTCAGCTCTGCAACCTGCAATAAACAGCCATGATAACAGTCAGTTAACCAGTTACGACGCTGGTCTGTTTCATCGATGGAGCGGTTCGATCCGTTTCACCGCGACGCGACAAGTTCTTAGACCCCGCCTTCCTGACGCCTGAACACGATCACCGCAGCTGATGTCCGATCTGGGCGGAGCGTGCTCGTGTGCCGGGTTTTTCCAGGCCGGCGGTAGGTCTGATACCAAGTCGCTTTCCGAAAGGCAAAGTTTCCGGGGGCAACCCTTTTGAAAAAGGGTTGCCCCCGGACCCCTTTCCCAAAACTTTTGAAACATCGGGTGGTTCTGACCGTGATCCCGGAGCTTACGCGCTGAAGATTTCTTCTCGGCTGGAGAAGAACGTGACTAACAAGTAGGGGTCAGAGCATGAAGCCGCGCGGTCGAGGGCATCCGGCTGCACACTTGGCACGCCCCTTGCTACAACTCGGGCAGACCTGCACACACTGATACCGCAGACAGGGAGATACCCAAGCTCCCGGTCCTATCCAACATCATCACAGACACCGGAGGAGGTGCCGTCATGGCGAAAAGAGTCCTGATCATTGACGACGAGCCGGACGTGCTTGTCTTCCTCGGCACCTTGTTGAGGAAGAACGGATATGACGTCCTTGAGGCCGGCGATGGAGTGGAAGGCATGAAGAAGGTCATAGAGGACAAACCGGACCTCGTCTGTCTCGACCTCCTGATGCCGGAGAAGACGGGTATCAGAATGTACAGGGAAATGAGGAAAGACGATCACCTCAAGACCGTCCCTGTGATCATGGTCACCGGCATTGCTGAAGCCAGTGTCTTCACGGACTTCAAGAGATTCATCCACGAGCGGACCATACCCGCGCCCGAGGGGTATATCGAGAAGCCCATCGACAAGGATCAGTTCATCAAGGCGGTCAGAGAGACCATCGGAGCATGATTTTCAGGGCGTAGTGGCTTGCCAGACCTATTCTGAGATGGTCGCAGTTCGTCTCGGACGGCAAAGAAGTGCACCCCCAGTCGCACGCGATAGCCCGGAACCTCGTCCGAAGCCCTGTCCGGCCTTGGTACGACGTCCCGCGAACGGTGTGGCGCCCCGCGCCGATACCTGGGGAGAGCTTCACCCTCCCCTTTCCCCTCGCAGCGAGAGAGGAAAGGCAAACCCCCTTCTCCAGCGGGAGAGAGAAGGGGGAGGGGGGACGCGTCCATCTCCACAGTCCCGCGAATCTCAAGGGGCGGTACGATGGTTGTTCGCCGGGATCGTCTCTTCGACCCGGAGCACACGCGCAAGGGCACCAGGACACGAAGAAATCAATTCCTCGCCTTCCTGTTCAGGGAATCGGCTCTCTTGGCGCCTTTGCGTCCTGGAGGTTCACGCTTTTTCCCTCCGGGCGAACGCCTACGCCCCGCGCACCAGCGGTTTTCCCTACTCCAGAGCCAGAGCCGGAATTCCGGAACCGGCCGATGCCGACTCCGCTTCCGGCCGAGCCATCGGAGGAGAGCATCAGATGGGTCGGATTCAAGAGAGATGCTCGGCGCTTTTCCGCAGTCTCGGGTTCAGGATCGGCTTGACGGTCGGCCTGATCCTCCTGGTGTCGTATGTCGTGTTCATCTTCCTGGTGCTCAACCTTCAGCAGGAATTCTATCTCAGACACATGATTGAGGAATCCGACAAATTCAGCGCAGCCATAGTCAACGCGGCCAAGCACAGCATGCTCCGCGACGATGCAGAAGCCACCGCGAGCATTATCAGAAACATAGGACAACAGGCGGAGATCATGTCGATTCGGATCTGCAACCACGAAGGCGTGACCAAATTCTCCAACCAACCTGTCGAAGTGGGCACAAAAGTGGACAAGCATGCGGAAGCGTGCTTCGCGTGCCATTCGAAGGACAAACCTTTCAGTCACGTACTGACCCACGAACGGTTTCGCATTCATGAACACGCAGGAGAGCGGGTATTGGGGATGATCACCCCGATCTACAACGAGAAGAGCTGTTCCGCGGCCCCGTGTCACGTGCACCCCGAAACCCGGAAGGTGTTGGGCGTCCTGGATGTGGGCATATCCCTCAGAGGGCTCGATGAGCTCGCACGATCTCTCCTGTTAAAGACAGTCCTGTTCGGACTCGGCACCTGCGTGACGGTGTTGGTCGCTCTGAGTCTCTACATGGCGTTCCGTGTGCACAGGCCTGTCCGTCAACTGCGCAACGCGGCGTGGGGGATCGCCCTGGGCGACTACAGCCAAAGAGTCCCTATGGACCATGACGACCAACTCGGCGAATGCGCCCAAGGCTTTAACATCATGCGGGATCAGATCCGCCGAAGAACCCAGGAGCTGACCAGGAGCCGTTGGGAGTACAAGACTCTTTTCGAGCAGGTCCCCTGCCTCATATGCGTGATCGACAAGAACTATGAGATTGTTCGACAAAACTCGTACATGCGAGAGTTCTTCAAAGGGACCATAGGCGCGCCTTGCTTCCAAGCATTCAAGAAACGAGCCGAAAAATGCGAGGACTGCCACGCTGACAAAGCCTTCTCAGAAGGGAAGTCCGTGGCCAAACAACATTGCGGCATCACCGGCGGAGGCGATGAGGCCGACTACATAAGCTACGTGACCCCGATCACCGACGAGAAGGGCGAAATCCTCTACGTGATGATCATGGCCGTGGACATTCGAGACAGGGTCAAGCTTGAGCGAGACCTGGAGAGATCCTTGGAGTTCCAAACCAATCTGATTCAGAACTCGATTCACGGCATCATCGCAACCGACCAGTCGGGCCACGTGGCCATATTCAACAGCGCGGCGGAGCACCTGCTCGGTTACTCCGCGGCGGAAGCGATCGGCGACGACTCACTCGAGAAATACTTCCCCCACAAGTTCGTTGAGCTGATCGTGGCGGCATCCCTGGGGCGTGCACCCACCGAAAATCGCCTCGTCGCCCAAGAGACGGTGGTGACGTCCAGCGAGGGCGAGATCGTGCCGGTAAGGTTCACCGGGTTCCTCATGGACGAAAAAGGTAAGCCGTCCGGTGCGGTAGGCTTCTACCAGGACCTGCGGACCTTCAAGCAGTTGGAACGGGAAAAACAGGCATCGGATCGGCTGGCGGTCGTAGGACAGACGGTCGCAGGACTTGCTCACGGGATCAAGAACATTCTCACCGGCCTCGAGGGCGGAGTGTACGTGGTCCAGACAGCCATCGAGGATGGCGACACACCACTGCTCGATCGTGGCTGGAAGATGGTCGAGAACAACATCTCACGCATCTCCGGCTTGGTAAAGGATCTGCTGAGCTACGCCAGAGAGCGCACCCCACAATTTGAGGAGACGGATCCCAACCTTCTGGCCGAAGAAGTCTGTGCCTTGTTCGACATGAGAGCCCAGGAGAGGTCGATCATCATCGAAAGGCGCTTCGATCCCAGTCTGGGTCGTGCCTTCAAGATCTTCCTCGACCAGCGCGGGATTCACACTTGTCTCTCGAACCTGATCGCCAACGCCATCGATGCCTGCGAAGCCGATGAGACAAAGGCAGCGGACCGCATCGTCGTGACGACTCGCACCGATCAAGACCTGAACGTCGTGTTCGAGGTGTCCGACAACGGCGTCGGAATGAGTCCGGAGACAAAGGCGAAGATCTTCTCGAGCTTCTTCTCCACCAAGGGGAGTCGAGGCACAGGTCTCGGGCTTCTCGTGACCAGCAAGATCGTGATGGAACACGGCGGCGAGATCAGCTTCACCAGTGAGCTCGGCAAGGGGAGCACCTTCGTGATCAGACTGCCCCCTGCAAGGCAAAAGAGGATCGGCCGGATCACTCCCGGCAACGGAGGAAACCCATGAAACAGATCGGCGAATGGGACTGGGACGTCCCCTTCAAAGTAATCACCGAACTGAACGCGTGGCGCACCAGATTCCCTTTGATCCACGAATTCGTGGTCAGTCATGACGGTGAGCGGTGCGCGGCCATCGTCAAGACCGAGGACGATACGTACACTCCCTGCGTCAACGGCGAACCCTGGACTCACGCGTTCGAAAAGGCATGGTCGCTGCAATTCAGTCCTGATGATCGTCTGGTGTGTATCGGCATGAACGACGACGAGTGGACGGTGATCGTGGAGGACGAACCCTGGGAAGAAACCTTCAACTACGTCTGGAACCTGAGATTCAGCCCGGACGGAAGCGGCATCGCGGCCAACATCCGCTCTGACGAGGGGTATGGCGTCATGCGCAACGGCGAGCCCTGGGAAGGCAGATTCGTGGAAGCGAGAAGCTGCGAAATCAGCCCGGACGGCTCCCATACCGCGGCGAACGTCCAAATGCAGCCTCTCTCCGAGGGGGATATCTTCACCTTTCGGAAGGGTCTTTGGAGCCTCGCGGTGAACGGTGAAGCGTGGGATGCCCGGTTCGTGAACGTCTGGGACTGCGCGTTCAGCGGGGATGGTTCCTCGGTCGCCGCAGAGGTAAGACTTCAGTCCGGCGCCCAGACCATAGCCATGGACGACGAACCCTGGAAGGAGACCTTCAAAGCGGTCTGGCGTCCGATCTTCGTTCCCGGGAGCCACGATGTGGTAGCTCCGTGCCTTACCCCCCAAGGGTGGAAGCTGCTGATCAACGGCCGTCCGCTCTGGAATGCGTCGTTCGCTCAGGTGTGGCACCAGAAGTACAGTCCTGACGGCAGGAGATTGGCCGCGGTGGTCGCTCCGACGTTCGGCCGTTGGACAGTGGCCGTTGACGGCAATCCCTGGAAGACCACGTTTGGTGATGCGGTGCTCGCGCCCGTGTTCAGTCCCGACGGACGGCGGGTCGCCGCGGTGGTCAAAGAGCGGAACCGCTGGACTATAGCCGTCGACGGCATCCCCTGGCAGGAAGGCTTCGACATGATCTGGGACCCGGTCTTCAGCCCGGACGGCAGACATGTGGCCACAATGGCGATGCAGGGAAAGGAGTTCTTTCTGGTCATGAACGGCAAGATGGCGTCACTGGGGTGCGCGCGGATGTGGGAACCCGCGTTCAGCGCAGACGGAGCGCTTGTCCTGGTGCGAGCCGTAGAGCAGCAAATGGTCTCGCGAAAGATCATGCCCATCGAGAAGCTGCTTGGTTAGCAGTCGAAGGGGTAGCTTCTCAATAAGTATGGACACGAACACGGTGAATTCCGATGTTCGTCATCCCGACGAAAGTCGGGATCCAGTCTGGATGCCTTGCCTCCCAATTTCCTGGATACCGGCTTGCGCCGGTATGACGAAAATCGCCCGGGGTTATTGAGAAGTTACTCGAGGAGGTTTCCCATGTATGCGTTTGTGAGCGGTCCCCTGGTGTGGATAGCCTTCATCGTCTTTGTCGGCGGAATGATCTGGCGGTTTGTGAGCCTGCTCAAGTTGGCGAGGAAGGACAAGGTGGTCTATCCGTACATGAGCTTGAAGCACAGCCTTCGATCTCTCGTCCACTGGGTCATTCCCTTTGCTTCGAAAAACATGAGGACCCGGTACGAGACCACGATCGTGACGTTCGTGTTTCACATATGCCTGGTCCTATTGCCGGTATTCCTTACCGCACACGTGGCGATGCTCGCGTTCAACTGGGGTCCTTACTGGCCGACCTTTTCCCAATCCGCGGCCACTTTCATGACGATTCTGGTGATGATGGCCGGGGTGTTCTTCCTTGTCAGACGATGGATGCTCCCCGAAGTGCGATTCGTCACCTCTGCGTCGGACTACCTACTTCTGGCAATCGCGGCGGCTCCGTTTGTTACGGGCTTCATCGCGGAGCGTCAGTGGTTCGACTACGAGACCATGCTGGTGATCCATATGATCGCAGGCGCAGTGATGCTTATCGCGATCCCCTTCACGAGACTGAGCCACATGCTCTTCTTCCCGTTCACCAGAGCGTACATGGGATCAGAGTTCGGCGCAGTCCGCAACGCCAAGGACTGGTAGTTAAGAAAATGCGATCTCCGGGGGAAGAGACTTTTTGAAAAAAGTCCCTTCCCCCGGACCCCCATCCTCAAAAACGT
>JBFMAA010000239.1:0-6303 GCA_040755955.1 Thermodesulfobacteriota bacterium | reverse complement strand
CAGAAGAGGCCGCAGCCGCAGCTCAGACCGAACCAACCGCTCCCCCACAGCCAGAGACTGCGGAAGAGCCGTCAGAACCCACGCAGGCACAGTCCCCGGAGAGCCCCGACACCCCGGACCAGACCGAGCCCGATCCCGGTAAGGAGGTGTCGTAATGCCCAGACCACCGAAAAGAAGGTCCTTTCCGCGAACAAAAGTCTGCCGGTTCTGCGCGGACTCGTCGTTGAAGCTGGACTACAAGGAGCCGAACATTCTGAGAATGTTCATCACCGAGCGCGGCAAGATCGTCCCCCGGCGAATCTCGGGTAACTGTGCCAAACACCAGCGCCAGCTCACCACGTCCATCAAACGGGCCAGAAACATTGCTCTGCTGCCGTTCACAGTGCCCAGGCGATAGCTGCAGGAGATGACACATGGACATTATACTACTCGACAATATCGATGACTTGGGAACTGTGGGACAGAAGGTCAAGGTGAAAGACGGGTACGCCCGTAACTTCCTGCTCCCGAGAAAATTGGCCTGCATCGCCAACGAGAAGAATCTCAACCACTATGCGGCCCTGATCGAAGCGAGACGAAAGAAGCTTGCCAAAGCCAAGGCAAGCGCGGAAGAACAAGCCAAACTCTTGTCTGCGCTCACACTCACGTTCAGCCGCAAGTCACGTGACGCGGATTCGCGTCTTTTCGGGTCGGTGACCAACGTGGACGTGGCTCAAGCCCTCGAAGAAAAGGGCTACGAGTTCGACCGCAAACGCATCCAATTGTCGGAACCGGTCAAGAAGCTGGGCGAATATGCCGCGATCGTGCGCCTACACCCGGAAGTGACCGCTTCGGTGAAGTTCGTGGTCGAAGCTGAGGAATAGGAACATCTCACACGGAAGTCTTCCGGGGAAAACCTCATTGTGCAAAGACGTTTTCCCCGGACCCCCACAGGCGCTAAGTTCAGAGCACGCGTTGCCTTAGCATACCCCCCTCCCCTCACCCCTCCCGCCAGGGGAGGGGAATGTGAACCCCCTCCCTTGATGGGAGGGGGAAGGGGGAGGGTGACGGGACCAATTCCTAAGAGCGGCATCTTAAGAGCACCCCTCGGATCTCTTTGTACCGGAGCTCGCCCCGGACTGCGATCCGGGGTGGTTCATCTTCTTGCCTCCAGGGTTAACGCTTACCGACAAGGAAGAGACCGCGATGCCGGCAGAGAATAGTCACGCAACCAGACTACCTCCCCAGTTTATTGAAGGGGAGAAAGCCATCCTGGGAGGACTCCTTATCGACAACGGGGCCCTTCCCAGGGTCATGTCCGTGCTCAGGGCGGATGACTTCTACCTGGAACCTCACCGGCACATATACCGGTGCATGGAACAGCTCTTCGAAAGGAACACCCCGGTAGACTGGCTCACCGTCAGGGCCGGACTCAGAGACGAGGGCCGACTGGAAGCGGTCGGAGGAGACCAGTACCTCACGGGTCTCGCTGACGCGGTGCCGAGCGCGGCCAATATCATGCACTACGGCCTCTTGGTGAGAGAGAAGTCGGTGCTGCGCCATCTCATCTCCGCAACCTCGGAGATCACCACCCGCTGCTACCAGGAACACGAGAACATCGACGAATTTCTCGACGAGGCGGAACAGCTCATCTTCGAGATCGGCCAGGCGCGCATCCAGAGCGGTCCGGTGCACGTCCACGACTTGATGAAGACGAGCCTCCAGACCGTGGAACGCCTCTACGAGCGAAGAGAAAACATCACCGGCGTCCCTTCCGGGTTCAGGGATCTCGACGAATACACAGGTGGCTTTCAGGACTCAGACCTGATCATTATCGCGGGCCGGCCCTCCATGGGAAAGACGTCCCTTGCCCTCAACGTAGCCATGTCCGCGGCGATCGAATACAAGATCACCACCGCGATCTTTTCACTGGAAATGAGCAACGAACAGATAGGTCTTCGCATGCTCTGTTCGAAGGCGAAAGTGAACCTTAGGGCTCTCCGGACCGGATACCTCAGCAAGGCAGAATGGCCGAAACTCACCACCGCGTGCGGACTGATCTCGGAAGCTCCCATCTATGTGGACGATACCCCCGCCATCAATACTCTCGAAATACGGGCAAAGGCCAGGCGACTGAAGAAGGAGCGCAACCTCGGCCTGGTGGTGGTCGACTACTTGCAACTCATGCAGAACCCGACCAGGAGGGATTCCCGTGAAAAGGAGATCTCAGAGATCTCGCGGTCGCTCAAGGCTCTGGCAAAGGAGCTCTCCGTGCCGGTGATCGCCCTGTCGCAGCTCAACCGCCAGGTGGAACAGCGCCCCAACAAGCGACCGCAGCTCGCGGACCTTCGCGAGTCCGGTGCCATAGAACAGGACGCGGATGTGATTCTGTTCATCTACCGTGACGAGGTCTACAATCAAAGCCCCGACAACCCGAAGAAGGGCGAAGCCGAAATCATCATCGGTAAACAGCGCAACGGCCCCATCGGTGTGGCGAGAGTCCAGTTCAGCGCCGAGTACTCGACATTCCGTCCCTTTGTCCAACGTGACGACGAACCACGAGAAGAATCCGGAATGGCTTCGGAAATTTGACGGCTTTTCCGCCGGTTGCCGTCCGGAGCACAAACCACAAAGCACCAAGACACCAACAAGTCAGTGAGCAAGCCGCCTCGCCAGGTTCCGGAATACTGCCTTTCGTGATGGTTCCGCGGGATCGTCTCTCCAACCCAAGCCCAAACCACACACGCACCAAGATGCCCGGAAATCAAAGCACAATCCTCATGCTGCCGTTCTTCGGAACAGGCATTCCTGGTGCCTCAGTGCTCCAGTTCGTAAGTTCGGTCACGCATTTTTCAGGCTCTCCCGTTGTAGCGACCGGCCTCCGTGCCGGTCGGCGGTGGGCCGGCAGGGACGCCGGGGCGCAGCGCGTCCTGGTTTTTGATAACCAATCGGAATAATTATGCCGTCGGACGGCTTGTACCCGTTTCACTGTTTCCGGTTCCCGGCGCTTACGCACCGGGCTACTATACCGGTTCTCGAAAGTAACTTCCGATTCGTGTCAGATCAGGGCTTGTGGGGCGGGCTTTCCAGCCCGCCAATCGGTGGAAACTAACGAGAACCGCTATATCTGCCGCCCCTCTGGGGCTCCAAAGGCGTACGTTCAGTCCCGCAGGGACGTAAGAAGGTAGCCCGGGACGTCAGTCCCGGGTTCCAGAAATGCACCGTGACATCATTAAGATACGAAAGTGCGCGGCACCCGGGACGCCGGCCTCTACATCTGTGTCACAACGCCCGGGGGATTCGGTACCGTAATTGCGAAAAGGGGCACTTAGTGGTTCATTCATTCCTTTCCTGTCCGGCTCAAGGTTTTCCTCCAATTCCACCCGCAGGATGAGGTGACGCAGAAGTTCGCCGGCAGCCGGACAGTTGGCTTGAAGCTTGCAATCGAGTACAATCAAGTCTGTGGGGATCAGGGGAAAGGAGCGCATACCGCTTCCGGCAGAGCCTGGGTCCTGCCGGCAAGAACCGGCAGAAGGCTCGGCAGGACCGCCGGCAGGACCGCCGCGGGCTTCGCGAGGTGCGCTTCGCACGAGCGCGGACTGCCGATGCGGTATGGGAACGTGTTGGCGGCAGGTCGCGACCTTTCTCCTGACAACGTGGCGGATGGATAAGCAAGTCAGCGCCGGCACTCCAAGAAGGGCGAAGGAACGTCTCTCAATCCTGCGCGCACACATCGTCCGCTGAAGGCGCGATTGCCGCCACACCCCCCACAGCAGACCCACATTTCAGCCCATGATGTGAACCCACCGGCCCCAGAGGCCCCCTGAGCGTGACGGGAAGGAGGTCACCATGGAAACCGACCACCTGCTTGAAGCCATCCTGAACAGCATCTCAGAGGGGGTCATGACCCTGGACAAAGACTGGAAGATAGTCTCCTGGAATCGCGCTGCCGAACGGATCACCGGCTTTCGCAAGGAAGAGGTCCTGGGGAGGGACTGCACGCAGATCTTCCGGGCTTCCCTATGCCGTGAACGGTGTCCCGTCGATCGGGCGCTTACCTGCGGGCATCCGTACCAGGACGTGGAAGTGACGGTGCGCAACAAACGCAACGAGGTGGTGCATCTGCTCGTCAATGCGGCTCCCCTGTTTCATGCCGACGGAAGCATTATCGGTGGGCTCGAAACCTTCCGGGACGTCTCCGAGAACCACTGGATGAATCACGAGCTCCAGGACCATTTCGGCTTCAAGAAGATCGTGGGCCGGAGCGACGCGATGAGAAGAGTGTACGAGGTCCTATCGGACCTGATTGACACCAATACCACCGTCCTCGTGCAAGGCGAATCGGGAACGGGAAAGGAGCTCATTGCGAGGGCGTTGCACTACTATGGGCCCCGGAAGGAGAAGTCGTTCGTCGCGATCAACTGCTCGGCCATTCCCGAGGCTTTGCTCGAGGCAGAGCTTTTCGGTCACAAGAAAGGATCCTTCACCGGGGCCTTCTCCGATCGTATGGGGAAGTTCGAAATGGCCAACGGGGGAACGCTGTTTCTCGACGAGATAGGGGAAATCAGCCCCGCGATTCAGGTTAAGCTGCTGAGAGTCCTGGAAGAGCGCGAGTTTGAGAGAATTGGCGACAACAAGGCGATCAAGGTGGACGTGAGGCTCATCACCGCAACGAACAAGAATCTCTACAAAGAGGTGCTCCGCGGGGCCTTCCGCGACGACCTCTACTTCAGGCTCAGTGTGTTTCCCTTGGACTTGCCTCCCCTCAGGGAGAGGGTCGAGGATATTCCTCTCTTGGTCGGCCACTTCGTGGACAAGTTCAACAAGCAAATGGGCAAGAGAATCCAGGGCATCGCAGGAGCAGTCCTTGACATGCTCGAGTCCTACCGTTGGCCGGGAAACATCAGAGAACTTGCCAATGCGATCGAGCACTCGTTCGTGCACTGCAAGGGGTTGCTCATTCAGCCGGAAGACCTCCCATCTCACGTGGGGAACGTGGCCGGCGCGCGCGCACGTGCGGAATCGCGTCCCGCGCAGGTCGCACTTGACTCAGTGGAGAGAGAGCTGATCATCAAGGAGCTGGAGGGATCGGAGTGGAACAAGAGCGTCGCTGCACGGCGCCTCAAGATGAGTCGCTCCACTCTCTGGAGGAAGATGCAGAAGTACGGAATAGGCACTTAGACACCTATCGATTCATCTTGCGAATCCAGGATAGAGCCTCTGTGCACATTCCGGACACAGGCCGTGGCTGAATAATGCCTCCGAATGTTCCGTGATGAACTGCTCGATCTCTTGCCAGTATCCCTCGTCATCACGTATCTTCTTGCAGGAGGCACAGATGGGTAAGAAACCGCTCAATTTCTTTACATCTGCGAGCGCTTGTTGAAGTTCGACGACCACCTTCTCTCGCTCCTCTTCGGCTCTCTTTCGCTCTGCTATTTCCCGCATCAAGTGTTCGTTTGTCTTCCGCAAGTCCTCTGTTCGCTTCGCTACCCTCTTCTCCAATTCCAGAAGGAGCCTCTCGTTCTCGCGTAGCTGCAGCTTTTGCGGGGTGAGATCTTCCAAGAGCATGAGAACAAACCTGCTCCCCATCATTCTAATGGGCCGGAAAGTCATTCGAGCCCAAAGCGTAGCGTTGTCGATCCTCAGGGTTCCTTCGGCAACCCTTGGTTTCCTGTCGTCAAAGACCGATCTGAGAAGAGATCGAGCTGCGCGAGCGGCTGACGAACCGATGACAAGGGAGGGAAAGGGCTTCCCCTGAACCTCCTCATACACCGGTGTGAACCTCCCGCATGCCTGATTCGCTACCACAATATCAAGATACTCGTCGATCAACAAAGCCGGGATGGGGAGCGCTTGCATCAGCTTCCCAAACGTCGTGGCCCAGATCTCCCCTCGCACCTCAAAACTGCCGGATTCTGACACATCACGGGTGAGCAGGGATCTCAGATCGATCGTTTCCGTGGATTCGTACCCACTTCGCAGAGGCTGCGGAGGCTCCACCAGTTCCTGAAAATGATTGCCCGGCAGCAATGCGGTCTCGCTCACGGGGGGCGGGCAATCCGTAGTCCCTGAATGTTGCTTTTCCAGGCCTGCGATCCGCCGGCGCAGTTCCAAGATAGTGTTGAGAAGCTCTTCTCTTTCCTCGGTTTCGTCTCCCATGGGACCTCCTGTGGAAGACCGGACGCGTCATGTCTTTTAGACTGAAGTTTTTTTCCAGAGAACCAAGTCTCGTGCGGCTATCTCCTCGTCACAATTGAGGAAACTTTGGGTTCGGTTTAGTCTTCAGGGTCCACGTTACTGGCTACATTTCTACCCCCCGCC
>JBFMAA010000238.1:0-6357 GCA_040755955.1 Thermodesulfobacteriota bacterium | reverse complement strand
GAAAGAAGAACTTGAAAGAATTATGCTTTTCTCCGGATGCGCAGATTGTTTCACGAGAGTTTCGCGGATTTCTTCTCCTATTCTCTGTGCTCTCTGCGCCTCTGCGGTGAGTCTTCTTCTTCCGGGTGAACGGTTACCCCCCAAATTTCAATAAGCGTGACTATACGCGTGCCGATTGTCGGATAACGGTACGTCGGTATCATACAAGTTCAAGGGAGGTTCTCCATATGACATTCATCACGCACCGGGTCGAAGAATCGGTAGCATGGGTAAAGCTGAACCGCGGCAAAGTCAACGCGATCAACGAGGCGGTCGCCGAGGAACTCAGAAGCGTGCTCGAAGCGCTTGCCGGGGATGACTCGGTAAAAGCCGTCGTGCTGACCGGTGAGGGGAGTTTCTTCTCCTTTGGGCTCGATATTCCCGAGTTTGTGACCTACTCCAAGGAGTCGTTCACCCGGTTCGTCGAGAAATTTGCGGACCTGTACACGTACGTTTTCCTTTTTCCTAAAGCAGTAGTGGCAGCACTCAACGGACACACGATCGCAGGGGGGTGCATGATCGCCATCGCATGCGACTGTCGCATCATGGTGACCGGCAAGGCGAGGATTTCACTCAATGAGGTCACGTTCGGTTCATCGCTCTTTCCCGGGAGCGCGGAGATGCTCAAGCACTGCGTCGGAGCCAGAAACGCAGAATCCGTGGCATTCACGGGAGCCATGTTCTCGCCGGATGCGGCCCTGAATCTGGGACTTATTGACGAAGCGGTTCCGGGTGAGTCCATCGAGGCCAGAGCCGGCGCAATTGCCAAGGAATACGCGCTCCGCCACGGACTCGCGTTCACCAGCATCAAGAAACTCCTGCGAGCAGAAGTAGCCGACAAGATGAGACAGATGGACAGCCGTTTCCGCGACGAGATGATCGATATCTGGTATTCGGAGGAGACCTGGAAGAGGCTTCAGGAGATCAAGATCCGCGCGTGACCGGCGTGAGGATGGAGGCGGCTGGCGGATTTGAACCGCCGAATAACGGTTTTGCAGACCGTCGCCTTACCACTTGGCTAAGCCGCCATCACGAAACTCATTGTAGTACATCCCTGCCGCGGATGTCAAGGAGCGAACACACCGCGGCGGGTATCCGCAAACAGTCTCATGTGAATGCGCATTCACATGAGACCACCCGTCAGTTGGGCCAGACCGGAAATGGGTATACAGGGCTTCGGGAGCTCACGCGACGAGGCCAGACCGTCTCGATAGCGCCGTTTTGCCACTGAATCAGGTACGTGGGGAGCTTGTTCTGTTGCTTCTTTTTTCCATAATTCTGGAATCTTACCGGACCGAATGCGGTCATGGTATCAGTCTTGACCAGCGCTTCACGAAACCCTTCCGGCGACAGCTCTTTGGCTCGTTCGAGGGCGTCCGCGACCACGTATGTGGCAGCATATGCTTGTGCTCCGTGGTAATCCGCGTGCGTCCCGTATCGCTTCTTATATGCCTGACAGAACGGCTTGGCACCGGCAAAGGGGATATGTGAAGTCCACGGGGCGACCGAGCAGACATTTTCTGCCGCGTCTCCGGCCTGTGCCGCGAATTCGGGCATGGTGAACCCGCCCCCACTCCCCACGAACAGCTTGGGAACCAAGTGCTGCTCCTTTGCGAGCCTCATGATCTGAGCGGCATCCGTGACGTACGACACCATGAACACCACATCGGGGTTGACTCCCTTCACCTTCGCTACAAGGGATCTGAGGTCTGTGGTCTTCAAGTGATAGCCCTGCTCCATCACGACCTTGATGCGCGCTCTTTTGGCTCCCTTGGCAAAGGCCTCGGCAGTGGACCTGCCGAAGCTGTTGTCTACGTAAAGGATGGCTGCGGTGTTGGCCTTGGCCACTTCCTTGAGGAATGAGAGGACGGTATCGGGGTATTCGCTGACCGGCGGAGTCAGCCGGAAAACATAGTTCCATCCTCTCTCTGTGATCTCGTCGAGAGACGCAGTCTGGACCAGGAACGGGACTCGGCTCTCCTGGGCCTTGGCGGCGACTGCAAGCGTGACGTGCGACAAATACCCACCTGTGATCATCACCACACCGTCCTGGCGCACCAGTTTCTCCACGGCCGAGCGTGCGGTCTCGATGCTTGACGCGTCGTCTTCAAAGACAAGCTCGATGGTCTTCCCGTTGATTGCTCCGGCTTTCTTCACCTCTTTGAGAGCGATCAACATGGAATTCTTCATCATTTCCCCGAATGCGGATTGAGGTCCGCTCAACGGGAGCACCACCCCGACCTTCACCAGGGGATTCTTTGCTCCCACGCAGACCTGGGGTGCAGCCATCAACATAGCGGCAATTATTAAGAATAACGCACGAGTAGGTCCCATCACCATTCCTCCTTGCGTGTGAATCCGGTTGCCTCCACGAGCGCCGCGCGTTCGGAAACACGGCTGCCGCGCCCCGCGACGCCGGGTTTCTTCTCCCGGTGCGGATCGCATCCTATGGTCCCCATAGAGAATGTGCTCCTTTCAGGCTCAGGGTTCATCATGTAGCCCAAGAAGCCCGAGGACACAAGTTCTATGGAGACGGTTATCGAAAAGGGGGAGTCTTCAAGCCGCGCCGCGTGCGTTCTCGACGAGAAGCCTGAGTGTGATACACACACGATCTTCGTCCATGAATGTGGTTTGCACACACGCCAGCTTGGAAGATTGACCGTTTGAGCACCCTTGGTCACGAATGTGTGATTCGCACATGCGGTCAGCCTCCCTGGGACTTGCGCTTCCGATGCACGCGAGGCCTCGTGGGGTAAGGCGGGTGGCTCAGGGCCTCATGCAAGGAGGTTCGAGGACGACATCAAGATTGTGGCCTGATTATTGCTAGTGATAAGGACAGACCCGCGCGGACCGGCTCGGTACCCAGTCACAAGACTTATCCTCCCGTACCCGAACTCGGGCCAAGGACACGTCGATGTGGGTGCCGCGCACTTCGGTACCTTGCTGATGTCACGGTGCACTTCTACAACCCGGGACTTACGTCCCGGGCTACTTTCTTGCGTCCCTGCGGGACTGAGCAGGGGCCTCCGGAGCCCCGGAGGGGCGGCAGATAGTAGCCCGGTGCGTGAGCGCCGGGCGCGGGAAGCAGTGAAACGGATACAAGCCCTCAGAGGACTAAATTATTCCGCTGGGTTATCCGAAACCGAGACGCGCTGCACCCTGTCGATGTGCAGACCACTCAGGCATTGTGACGGACCGACTCTCCGCACCTCGGAAGCACGCTGAGCGATTCAACGTGCAGTCTCTTGGGGGGAAGTAATTTCCTTTCAGGAGACGGTCACCCATGACCCTTCTCACGACCATCGCACGGGAATTCGAGTTGTGGTTCACCCGGAGCCCGAGGATACTCCACAGGCCCATGATGCTCGAACCCTTGGAAGAACGCATTGTCCTGGATGCCGCGATTTCGACCGTGACACAGGACAATCAGACGGCGAGCCAAGCCTCGGCCTTCACTGACGCAACCCATCATTCAACGAGCACCGCCGCGTCGCAGACCACTCATGACCAACAGACGACCACGGACTCCGGGTCGCTCACCGACTCTTCGGCCGCGTCGGCCAAGGCCGCAGCCACGGTAGAGCGAACGGCGCAGGCAACCACGACCGTAACCACAGCAGATCAAACCGCGCAGTCGACCGGGAAGCAAGGGACTGTAGCCTCGACCTCCGATCAGGTCTCCTCGACGGGGACATCCCAAACGGAAGACTCGCAGGGCCTGCGTGTGCTACTGGTCTCGTCCTCCGTGGAGGGAGCCCAAGATCTGATAACCGCAGCAAAGGCGGGTGTGATCACGATCCGATACGACGCGGTCACCGACACGCCTGCAACGCTCATCGAGAAGATCGAGGATTCACTGCAAGGGCAGAAAGCCGAAAGCTTAGCGATTGCCTCGCATGATCTGGGTGCCGGCCGATTCAAGCTCACGGGCGGGCTCACGGTAGCTGCGGAATCTCTCGAGGACAACCACGAACTTCGAGATTTCTGGGCGGGCATGGGCCGGTTACTCACTGAAGATGGTCGCATAGACATCCTTGCGTGCGACGTAGCCAAGACCGGTGAGGGACTTGAGGCCATTTCACTGATTGAGACGTTGTCGGGCCACACGGTGGCCGCATCGACCGATGCGACGGGGAATTCGAGCTCGGGAGGCGATTGGATTCTTGAGACCCGGAATGTGGATGTGAGTTCGCTCTACTTCGTGGCTGAACAGCTTGCCGGTTTTGAGATCACACTGGCGTCGGAAAGCAAATGCACCGCGTCGGACGGCGCGGCAGACGATCTGTTTGGATATGGGGTGTCGATCTACGGCAACACGGCCGTTGTGGGAGCACAGTTCGACGACGGGGCGAAGGGTTCGGCCTATGTGTATCAGAATACGGGAGGCGGGTGGGTGCAGACGGCAAAGCTCGTGGCGTCGGACCGCCTGGGAGTCGACTATTTCGGCATCGCCACCTCCTACGATGGAACCACGGCCTTGATTGGCGCGTACTACGGCGACAAGGGTCTGACTGCTGATGTGGGGGCAGCGTACATCTATCAGGCCATAGGCGGGGTCTGGACGGAGACGCAGAAACTCACTCCTTCGGATGGCGCAAATCAGGACGGTTTCGGTCGTGGGCTCTGGGTGTCCGGAGACTATGCCATAGTCGGATCGTTTGGTCACGACCTTCCAGGAAAGAATGAAGCCGGCGCGGCCTACATATACCATTACCAGGCCGGCACGTGGGTAGAAGTGCAAAAGCTCACCGCATCAGACGCGGCCTCGGGCGACTGGTTCGGGTATTCTGTTTGGATTTCCGGGGACACCGCGGTGGTGGGAGCCAAGTACGCGGACGTGAGCGGTAAATCGGATGCCGGCGCGGTGTACGTGTACAGTCTGGTGGGAGGCGTCTGGGTCGAGGAGCAGAAGTTGACCGCGTCGGATGCGTCCGCGGGAGACTACTTTGGCCAATACGTAGCAAGCTCCGGGGACTGGCTCGTCGTGGGCGCGGACGGGGCCGACCCGAGTGGAAAGTCCAGTGCCGGGGCAGGATACGTGTTCGAGCTGCAATCCGGCACCTGGGTCGAGACGCAGAAGCTGGTACCCTCAGACGCGGGTGCGGGCGATCGATTCGGCCGATCTCTCTCCATTGATGGAGATATCGCGGTAGTATCCGCGTACCGGCATGACGTGTCCGGTAAGGCGGATGCGGGCGCCGCGTACGTGTTCAGGCTTGATTGCACCTCGGGCACCTGGGTGCAAACGGAAGAGTTGACAGCCTCTGATTATGCCGCGGACGATGAATTCGGGACTTCCGTGTCGATCCAAGGGCTCGAGGTGATCGCCGGCGCGCCCGCAGACTTGTGGACCCGAGATGCCAATGGAGCTGCCTACGTCTATGTGCTTGACCCGTCTCCTACTTGACCTGGCGGCGGCCCGGGTCCGGGCCCCGGAGGAGGTGGCATAGCGGCGGTATCCGCAATGGGGTTGAAGCTCGCCGCGGCGTCGGTGGCGGCTGATTCGTCGGTCGATGCCGAAAGCGGCGAGACGCCTTTCGCGAAAGTGGAAGACTACCGCGCCGCTGAGTCCCCCGCTTCACAATCGCTCCCCTTGTGGACCACGTCCCGGCTCGAATTACCGCACGGTGAAGAGGGAGGAACACTCTTTCCCGGCGGCGAAACCTCGGCTTCGACCGAGGCGCACCACGGGTTCAAGGTTCCTGAATTCGGCTCGCATGTGGAGTCGGGGCATGGTACGGACTTCGTTGCTTCAGACCCGTCAGAGCCCCATGGAAAGCCCTGGGGGCCGGTGACCGGGCTGTATGAGTACGTGGAACAGGTCAAACTTGGCAAAGCGGTGGTGTTCAATTTCGATGAAAGGGGCACGTGGTCGAGCCTGCTGGACCGCACCGCCGGCTGACCTGCGATTGGTCACTCGCAAGTGGTCACCCGGAACCGAAAGTACCCAACTACCAAGACACAGGGACGCGAAGGAAGTCAATCGGGAACAACACTAGTATCGGAATAATATTATTATTTCCTAGTCTTTCGCGGGCGTTGCAGTGCGTTCGCGCGGGAAAGACGGATTCCTCCGTGAGCGGGCATATCCGGACCGCGGCCGCAACGAATCACGTAGATGTAATCCCGCTCAGCAGTGCAAACCCTGCGGCGACCAGCGGGAGCCGCCCAGTATCAAAAGTTTTTGGGGATGGGGGAAGGGGCGTTTTTCAAAACGACGGCTGGGAGCCGCAACCAAATTCGCGTCCACCTTTCTCGGTCCGCATGAAGACCGATGGCGGGCCAGTTTGTTCTACGCAAACGACGAAACGCGCGTGG
>JBFMAA010000237.1:0-6393 GCA_040755955.1 Thermodesulfobacteriota bacterium | reverse complement strand
GCGCTCAAGACAGCCGCTCAGTACCAGGAACCATCGTTCAGGGCAACTACTTTCCGGCCCCCCCGCCTCAAAGTCAGCCCTTGGTTCTTGGAACATCATACAAGGGGGTCCGGGGGACAACCCTTTTGCAAAAGGGTTTCCCCCGGAAGACTCCATGGGAACTTTTGGACCATGCGGCTCCTGCTGGTCGCCGGAGCCTCCCATGCCATGGAACGCGATGGCATTTCCATGGTTCGTTGTGGCCCCGTCAGGGGTCATGAGGGTTCATCGGAATCGAGGGGTGTTGCCCGGGGCACGGCATCGACGTCGATGCCTTGAACAAACGGACACACCCTGGTATCTTCGTGGCAAACCGTTCACATATATGATGGAGCGTGAGGGCAACATTGCGAACCAAGCTTCCACGTATCACCGGACTCAGCGACGTCCCCATCGCGCTTCCCCAGTTCATGGACGAGGTGCCGGTGGGGATCGTGGTCCTCGACCCGGATCGCCGGGTAGTGCTGCTCAACCGCACCTTGGAGGCGCTGACGGGCTTCGTGCCCGAGGAGGCCCGGGGTGTGCCGTGTCGGTACGTGCTGCGCAGCAACCTCTGTTTCGACGTCTGCCCGGTGTTGAAGGCGGCCGAGAACTCGGAGTCGGTGTGCGTCGAGGCCAACATCATCAACAGAGGCCGAGAGAAGATACCCGTCCGAGTTAGCGCTGCGCCGGTTCTGGACCTCAAGGGGAATCTCGTCGCGTTCGTGGAATCTGTTGAGGACATGCGTATCCTTCAGGCACCCACAGAAAACGGGGCACGATCATTTGCCTTCGGCAAGTTCATCGGCAGGAGTCCCGAGATCCAGCGTATTCTCCACATCATTCCGGTGATCGCGCAGACGGACTCCTCGATTCTCATAACCGGTGAGACGGGAACCGGCAAGGATTTTGTTGCCGAGGCGATTCATCAGGCTTCGGACCGAGCCCGGGGACCGTTCATCAAGGTCAACTGCGGTGCACTCCCCGAAGCTCTTCTCGAATCCGAGCTTTTCGGACACCAAAAGGGGGCCTTCACCGGCGCTGTGGAGAATAAGCCGGGCAGGTTCAAGCTTGCTCATAATGGGACACTGTACCTCACTGAAATCGGAGATTTGCCGCTGAACCTTCAGGTGAAGCTCCTCTCATTCCTCGACGATAAGGTTCTCCATCCCTTGGGAAGCACCAAGGGGGTCCACGTGGATGTGCGGGTCATCGCTGCAACCCATCGGAATCTCGAGCAGATGGTCAGGGAAGGGCGCTTCCGCCAAGACCTGCTCTTTCGACTCAACGTGATACGTCTGCATCTCCCCCCCCTTGCCAGGCGCACCGGAGACGTGAAGATGCTTATGGACCATTTTCTACACACGTTCAACCCCAGGTTCGGGAAGAAGGTGAAGAGCTTCGACACTGCGGCTCACGACACGCTTCTCGCATACCGCTATCCGGGGAACGTGCGGGAGCTCAGAAACATTATCGAGTACGCGGTGAACGTGAGCAATGGCCATGTGGTGACGGTTTCGGATCTGCCCGAGTATCTCACGCATTCCGAGCCGTTTTCAGAGGTTGAGCATCTTTTCGGGGAACAGGAATCGGCCCCTGAGCAGATGCCCGAACCCAGAAGCTCGGACCTGAAATGGGAAGATGCGGAACGGGGCATGATCATGGACGCGATGAAGAAGGCCCGTGGCCGAAGATCGGAAGCCGCGGAGATCCTTGGTTGGGCACGCAGCACCCTCTGGCGCAAGATGAAACGATACGGTATCATCGAGTGAGTGCATTTCCGAAACGTCCCCAGATTTCCGAGGCTGGTGCTCCGATGAGAAAGGTGCTGATAGCGCTCGCCGGCGACGACGTTGCCCCGCGATTCGACCTTGCCCTGGAAGCGTTAGTGGCGGGTATCGACGAGCACGGGGCAATACGCGATGAAAGGACTATCATCCTCAACGAGGCATCAGCAGAATCGCTGTGCAACCTGATTCTCTCTCAGGCCGCGGAGGTCGTAGTCTGCTGCGGGATTCAAGAAGAACACTACCAGTATCTCACGTGGAAAAAAGTGCAGGTCTACGATTCAGTGGCAGGACCCGCGGCTGAGGTCTTGAGGCGCCTTGCGGACGGCACCCTGCGCAGCGGTGACATACTGCTGGAAAAGACGTAATGCCAAATCGCGGGCCGAAAGGCAAGATTCCGGCGGAAACCCTTGCAAAAACGCTTGGAATATTGCTTAGTTCTCGCCATCCACCGGGCTCGTGTCATGTCGGGTGATGACTTTCGTCCTTGGTTGTGACCGGCTGCGGCCATGATGGTCTTGCGGAAGGCTTCTTGCGCTCTCGGCAACCGGCCCCGGCAGCGTCCAGGATTCCGGACCCTTGCCGCGCTCCGGCGTCGGAACAGCCTCTCGACAGGCCCTTGGGGATTCACCGCGGGCGGTTGCAGAGGAACCCCCATGTCCGCGACGCCGGCACAACGAATAATGAGAATGCACCCCTCCCCACGGGGAATCCTTGCACCGCACCTTGGCGGCGGCGACCAGCGGGAGCCCCCCGATCCCAACTGTCCCCGCAGTACTCGAGACGCATTCCCGCGAGTGAAAACATGGTGCGCAGGGTGTCCGGAGACGGCATCATGTCTCTTCGCACTGCGTCATGCATGCGGCGAGCCGGATTGTTGATTTCCGAGAACTCAAGGAAATGATGAATGACAAACCTGCCATAAGGCCTCAGTATCCCCGCGGCCTTACCAAGCACGGCCGGCTTGTCCTCGAAGTGGTGAAACACGTTGTGGCACACTACCGCGTCAAAGTGTCCCGCGGCCAAGGGGGTCTCTTCGAAGGATCCGAGCACACACTGCGCTGTCCCGCTGCCTGCCATTCTCCGGCTGCAGACTTCGATCATGCCGAGACTCAAGTCGAGCGCGACCACACGGCCCTCCGGCCCGGTTTGGCTGCAGAGCAATCGGGTGAGTCTTCCGGTCCCACATCCGGGTTCAAAGACGTGCATCCCTGTGGATATTCCTGCCGCGCTCAATACTCGTGCCAGTTTCTCAGTCTCCTCGACAGTGTAGTCCGCACGAGCCCACTCCTCTGGCGCCTGGGTGTCGAAAAAACGCGCTTTGGGCAACATCATGGAGTATCTCCCCAAGTGTCTTTCGACGTCGCGCTGCGTGCCCTGCGCAGGCGCGGAAGACCGCCAACCGTCCCACCGGATTTCCCCAAAACAGACTGCAGAGCGACCATGCCTGGTCCTCCCGCACCAGATATACCAGTTATCGAAAGTAACTTCCGATTCGTGTCAGATCAGGGCTTGTGGGGCGGGCTTTCCAGCCCGCCAATCGGTGGAAACGAACGAGAACCGCTATAAGTGGTTTCCGGGGGGAAGCGCACGGCGCGCGAGCGTAGCACCTATGCAGAACACATGCTACCCCCTCCTGAGTCAACCGATTTGTGGCATGGAAGGAAGAAACTATAGTTTGGCCTTTATCACCCGATATACAACGACGTCCGGGTGTAACACATGAGGCTGCAGGTAATCCGGCAGATCCCGGCCAGTCAACAAGTCCGGCGGCCGTTGGCCTATTGAGGGAGGACTCACGATAAGATAATCGCTTCCGGATTCCTTCAGCTCCGATCTCAACGTGGCGAAATAATGAGTTCTTGCTTCAGGTCCTTCGCTTCCAAAGTCGCCTTCGCTGTGGCGATACCGATACCGGACATATCTTTGCATGAACGGAAAAGTCCCGGCAACCACGACATTCCTGCCGGCGAATGTTTCGAGGCTCTTCGCTGCCTCGAGCTCCTTGTACGGATGGCGTAGCAGCATATCCGACACTAAAGGCACAGCACCCACCGGTAACAGGACCAGAAATATCGCGAGCGCCAGAATACGAGGTGATGTAGCCATCTCTCCAAAGCGCCAGCTCCTATTTGAATACTCGTCTATTGCGTAATTCACGGACATCAACAAACATAATGGAAGAATTGGAAGCAAGTACCTCGGTATCGGCATGAGGACAAGGCAGATGACTAGGAAATGGCCGGCCATATATGCAAGACAGAGGGAGATCTTCGGGTTGGTCTTTGTCACGGAAGTGCATACTCCCCCAAGAAGTGTGAATGTGAAGACGGCAGATGCCAGAAAGATTTGGTTGCCTCCAACAACCCCGGCCATCCCGTCAACTATCCATTCACGGAGGCTCTTGGCTAGCGACACGAGCACAAGCACGGGATGCGAGAGCATGAAACCCGTCAACCCGTCCGTAGTAGGGCTTTTCGTTGCAGGAGCAATTCCGTGCAGAGACAACTTGGTTTCAAGAATTGAGATGGCCCCTGTCTTGAAGGGGCCTCCAAACGTGTAGGTGTTCACCGCCATCTGCATCGAGAGACAGATCGATACCGTTATGGCAAGGGTTAAGGCGGCTGTCACCCTCTGTCGCCTGGACTGAAAAGGAGATAACCACAGCATAAGTAAGAGGCTGGGCACCATGGCTACGGCGGCATAGCGAGTGACAAACGCCAATGAGAAGCACCCTCCCAATGCTATTACGGTCAGCGTTTGGGGGCGCTCCAGCATTACCATCGCGAGAAGGAGACAGGCAAGCCCCAGGAGGGAGAATAGCATGTCGGCGGCCGCCTCAAAGCCACACATAAAAAAAAGAGCATTGAGCGCCAGCGCTACCGTTCCCAGTAGCGCAACCTTGCGACTAAAACACTTCACTCCAATCAGATACGTCAGGATGAGCACGCCGCCGGCTGACAGGGTCGACACAGTCCTCGCCGCCGTGAATGTGTCGCCAAGCAATAGACTCACACCAGCAGCCACCAGAGGATAAAAGAGGGGGTGGTATATATCGGAAGGCAATGTCCCCCCTCTTATCTGATCTACTTTCTCGACATACCTGTCGTATTCGGTGGAATAGCACATCTCGACATAATGAAACTGAGCCCCGAACCAAGCCAGAAAAAGGAGGAAGGCAAGTATGGTGAAGCACGCGAGACAGTCCAGCCGCGACACTTTCGCCATTTGACTCTTATCATGAAGACGTGAACACTTCATTTCAATGATCCTCCGCGATGAGGGCATTCGGTCACCGCTGAAGCCTTACCCGCAATGATGTCTATCTTGTGAAAGGGCTTTCTTGGTGTGTTTGTGTCGAGTGGTGAATTACTCTTTTCTCCTCCGCTGAACGCTTACCGCATCTATTGCGAAGCCGGGAGCCGCATGATAACGACCAGAGCTGATGGGCTCAGGTCTTCAGTTATTCTTAAGCCACCTTTCGCATTTCGCTATGTGATAGTTGTAACTTAGCATGGGAGGCGGGGGGGGTTGATTACGCATGCTGAGGTGCAACATTCCCATGACAGAAGCTGATAGCAGGCTTTGGAGTCCCAAGATCGCAAATCCCAATACAGTGCTGGTACCCCATCCGGGAATGGCGAGATCAGTGAAGCACCGAATCAACACCACGACGGTCATTCCAAATGCAGCAACCAGAGCGACGCCCAGGGAAGCCAACATCAGCCGGACAGATATCACATCAAGATAGACGGCAAAGGCTCTCAATCCATGAATTATGAGCTGGACGAAGCCCATTTTTGAGTCGCCAAATAATCGTTTGCCGCGTTTCAAGGGGATAGTGGCCATGGGGAGCCTTGCCTTAAGTGCCCCTGCTGCAAAATGAGTCGAGATATCCGGTATATGTGACAATTTGGCTACTAGCACATTCGGAATGATACAAAAGTTACCAAAAGATAAGCTTTCTCCTGTGAGGATATGAAAGAGCTTTCTGTAAAGGAAGTAGAAGAATCTAAACAGCACCCCTTCGCTGCGCTGCGTACGCGAGGCAAAAACGATACGCCCTGGAAGCTGCTCTTGCGCATCCATTAGGCGCACGATGTCGGATGGCAGGTCTTCTCCGTCTCCGTCCATGACGACCACATTGGTGCATTCGAAGTGTTGACTGATATATGCAAGACCTATTGCTATTGCCTGCTGATGCCCAAAATTTCGGACGAGCGTAAGAATGTAGACCGAAAGAACGCGCAAATCTCTCAGTTCTTCCGGTTGTATGTTATCTCCACCGTCGTTGACTACAACTGCCGCTAACCGAGGTGCAGCGGGAATAGCGTCCGGATCCAATGAATCAATCTGTGCCAGCAACTCAGCGACCGATGCCCAGTCGTTGAACACAGGGATAAGGATCACTACGTCATGATGGAAACGCTCTTGCATCATCGACCCTCTCGTGAGCTTCTCTATTATAGTGCCACGCGTTGAGAATTGCGGGAACTTTCACCCTCCCCTAACCCCTCCCATCAAGGGAGGGGAATAGCAAGCCCTCTCGCCTGGTGGTTGAGGGACGGCAGAGTGGGTTTGTGTCTAC
>JBFMAA010000236.1:0-6535 GCA_040755955.1 Thermodesulfobacteriota bacterium | reverse complement strand
CCGTGGTCACCTCGGGCTGGCTGTTCTTGGCGGGCTCGCCGGAGGTGAAAAGCCGCACCACCGCGGTCAATAGCAGGATCACCAGACAAATCGCGCCTGCCGACGTCAAGATTATGGTAAAGACAGGTCTGGAGATGAATGAAAGCGACGGCTCTTCCCGCGGAAAGACAGGGTGTTCTTCTCCTTCGTAGTTGGGCACCTCTCCGACTTTGGTGAAGCGGTCGAAAAGCCGCAGCGACTCTTCAGGATTGAGGCCCAGCTCTTCGACGTACGAGCGGATGAACCCCTTCACGAAGACCCTGGGAGGAAGGAGCTCGTACCGGTCCTTTTCCAGGAATTCGAGGTTGGTAATCGCGATCTTGGTGCTCTGTGAGATCTCGTCGAGGCCTTTACCCCTTTCCTCGCGGAGACGCTTGAGATACTCTCCAAAGGATTCCATGAGCGCTCTGGACCCGAATCAGACCGTTGTCGGTCAGGGTGTGGCGCATTCTGAGAGAACGCGCAGGGTTACTACGACATACATTCCATCCGAACGTTTTGGAGATCGATGCTCCGGACACGCAGTTTCCGTGAAGACTGGAACCGGGTACCGATTACCACCAAGCCTGATAATGAGCAAGAACTATTCCATTGGAACATCAGGGCAGACCAACCGTGAGAACAACCTTGGACGGAGGCTGCAACGAGGGAGGAAAGTCCCCTCCCTACAGCTCAAGGACTCCCGGGATTGCCAGAACCATCCAATATTATAAGAGGTTTCGGAAGGGGCTCCGGGGGACAACCCTTTATCAGAAAATGCGATTCCGGGGGAAGGAACTTCGTGCAAGAAGTTCCTTCCCCCGGACCCCCATCTTCAAGAACTCTTGGGATAGTGCGGCCCCCGCTGGTCGCCGCAGAGGAGGCCTGCTGCTCACAGCTCCCGTGGGGTAGCATGAAAGTCAAAGCCCGACATTGCAAGAGAACGGTGGATGGTCAGAACCAACCAATATCTCAAAAGTTTTCGGAAAGGGGTCCGGGGGACAACCCTTTTTCAAAAGGGTTTCCCCCGGGAGACTTTCTGATAGAAGGTTTCCCCCGGAACATCTTCAGGAGAATTCTTGGAAGTGTCTCGGCTTACCCAGCGCTGCCGGCACTCATGGCCTTGATCGCAGGAATCATGGTCACCCGGCGCTTCGGTCCGATTGACCAATCGGTAATGCTGTGGCTGCTGTTGTGTGCGCCTGCGGGGATCATCTACGGGTTGAGGCGTCGAAAATCGGTTGTTCTGGTAATCGCGGTCGGAGCCCTGTTCATGTTTCTCGGCTGCTTGCTCTCCGCCAGAGATCTTCTGATCGGTGCGCACTTCGTACCACCGCCTGACATAGCCATAGTGCATGCTACGGTTGTGGACAAATTGGGGGCAAGCAAGCAGTTCAGGGTTTTCCTGGTTGATTCCGGGGTGACGGTCCGGGACGGAACCGCGCTTCCGGGGCGAGGCAGGCTGGTCTTGAAGGCGTGCGGTCTCCCTCTGAAGCCGGGGGACAGGATAGCCTTTCGATCCCGCGTCAGTGTCCCCTCGAACAAGGGAAACCCCGGGGAATTCGATTGGGAGCTGTATTGCCGAAACCTCGGGATTCTGTGGTCCGCCCACGTGCAAGGCGCAGATTCGGTGGTCTTGATTTCCCCGGGGAATAGGTTTCTGCCGCGGGGCCTCCTGTACAGCCTGAGGGAGCGCATCGAGCAATTCCTCGACGCACAGGTCCCGGGAAACGCCGGAGCGCGGCATGTTACACACGGAGGCGAGAGTCAGTCTGCCTTTCCCCTTGCTGCCGTGGGAGGGGAAGGGCAACCCCCCCACAGCGAGAAAAGGAAATACGAGGGGAGCTCTGTACCGAGGAGGTTGAATTTCTTGTCTTCCCGAGAAGACATCTTTCGCTCAGCGGTTCCGGGAGTGGGCAACGAGCCTTTCTTCGGTTGCATAGAACCAACTCACCCCGCCAGCGGCCTCCATGCGGACCGAGAACGGTCGCCGCGATTATTCGCTGCGGCTTCCAGCCGCCTTTTACAAATGAGGTTCGATTTCTTCGCTTGGGCAGACGAATTTGCCGGGTCAGCAGCTCTGGGAGTTCGCAACGTGCCTTTCTTTCCGTGCGTAGAACTAACTCACCCCGCGCTGGATCTTCGTGCGGACCGAGGAAGGTGGACGCCATTATTGTCTACGGCTCCCAGCCTCGGTTTGCAGTTGGACGATCAGCCGGCTTTCAAGGAGCGTCACGCCGGGCACGACACCGGTATTCCCACCCGCTCCGACATCATCGCGATCGTGAAAGGGATAGTACTCGGGGACCGTGCAGACATCAGCCCTGCGGTCAACAAGAGCTTCGTGGATTCGGGGCTCGTGCACATCCTTTCCGCGTCGGGGCTGCATGTGGGCATCGCTGCTTGTGCCGCGATCGTGGCGATGTGGCTCCTCACCTGGCCGTTTCCGGTCCTTTACAATTGGGTCCCGAGGAAGAAGCTTGCGGCCGCGGCGTCGATACCCGCGATGATCGCGTATTGTCTGCTGGTCGGGTCGAGGGTCGCTACCATCCGGGCGACTCTCATGGGTTTGGTGTGTGCGGTGGCGGTGATTTCCGACAGAAGGTGGCGCTCATGGAATTCCTTGTGTGTCGCTGCCTTGGCGATTCTCCTCCTGTATCCTTTGTCCGTAACAGCGGTAGATTTCCAGCTCTCGTTTGTTGCAGTCGCGGCGATCTTCGTGGTGCTCTCAGCGACTACCGGGGATTCAGCGAGGGGTTTTTGGCAGGATTCCGACCCGGGGCGTCGACATCGGGAGTCCCGGGAAACCGAATCGAGCTCGAAGGTGTCCTGTGACAGCGGAATCGAGTCCTCACCTGATGGAGCTACCCGGACCGGCGATCGGCAAGCATCCCTTGACGTGCCGACTGGTTCCGGCGGTTCGGCCCGGCAGGCGGCGATTGGCGAATCACCCGATATTCCGGGGAATCTCGGAAGGGAGAGCGGGGAGCAACCCTTATCCACACAACCCACTCCCCGAATCACTACGTATCTGAAAGCACGTGGGTACGATGTGTGCGTGCAGTGGACATTCGGCGTGTTGTTGACTTCGGCTGCGGCGAGCCTCGGGGTTCTTCCGATTCTGCTGTGGGTGTTCCATTCGATCCCTGTGTACGCGGTGGCCGCGAATCTTGTGGCGATTCCGTTGTTCACCCTGGCGCTGCCTTTGTCGCTGGCCTCGTGTCTTGTCGGAGTGTGGTGGCCTGGGGCCGGGAGTTTGCTCTTGTGGCCTGCGGAGCACCTTATCAGGTGTGCGGTACGTTGGGGAATGCTGATCGCCGGTTTGCCGGGGAGCACCATACAGGTCCCTGAGGTAAGCCTGTTTCTGTTGGCCGCGGTAGTGGGGATTTGCGTGATCGCGGCGTTTCTGTTGCACCGGAAGGTGACGACTCGGGCGTGCGTGTTGCTTACCGCATATGCTGCGCTTGCCGCGGCGATGTTGCTCATCTGGTCGGCAGGGGAGGCTTCTCTGTGGCTTCGGAGCACCCTGAGGGTGACCTTTCTCAATGTGGGCAAGGCGGACGCGGCCTTTGTCGAGTTCCCCGACGGAGCTCGCATGCTCGTGGACGCGGGCCGCAGAATGGAGGATTACGACGCGGGAGAGAGATATGTGTTGCCCGCGCTGAGGTGGAATGCGATTCGGTCGCTGGACTGGGTCATGGCGAGCCACCCGGACATTGACCACACCGGCGGGTTATTGGCGGTTATCAAGGAGATCCCCACGGGAGCGCTCCTCTGGAATCCGGTGCCGCTGAGGTCCGGAGGCCTGGCCGCGGCCCTGGCGGAACTGACTGCACGCAACGGCCGGCTCCTGCGAGCCGACAAGGACACTCCCGTCCTGACCGTGGGACGTGCAAAGATGACCTTCCTGAACGATGCCTGGCGTGCGGGACTTCCCGGACGCGGACTGGGCTCGAGCAACAACTTGTCCGTGGTGTGCAGGCTCGAGTTCGGGGAGGTCTCGTTCCTCTTCGTGGGCGACCTGGAACACGCAGGTGAGCAATCCCTTCTCGCGACGGGAAGACCCCTGACTGCGACTGTGCTCAAAGTCGGGCACCACGGCTGCAAGAGCTCTACCTCCGAGGAGTTTGTGCGGGCCGTATCTCCGCAGGCTGCACTCATCTCGGCCGATGCGAACCTCTGGAGTAAATGTCCGGACCCGCGGGTCATCAGCCGGCTCGAATCAGCAGGAGCCCGCATTTTCTGGACCGGACGGGATGGAGCCGTCACCATGGAAACCGACGGAAACAGGCTCTGGGTGAGGACCGGGAAGAATTCCCGTGCAGAGGAAGAGGTAGCCGTGCAACGGAGGAGTCTCCAGCCACGAGAACCCTCATCGTCCGAGCGCTATAGTGTCGCGCCTTGAAATTCGCGGGACTACGAAAGCCTTGAAACGGGCTGGGATGGCCCCCCGTCCCTGCACGTCCGATACCCAAATGCAGGGGAGGGGTTTATCCCGCTGTTCACAGAAGTCGGGCCGACGGTATGATCTGACAGCACCGCCCGCGGAGGCCCTCAAGTGAGCGCCCATGGATACCCCCTTTCCCTTCCCTTTCCCACCAGGGGCATAGGCGTCAACATAGGGTGATATCATGAAAAAAATAGTACAAACATGCTTCAATGACTGCAGAGAATGACCGTAGAATCCGGGATCTATTCGGAGGATGTCGGTGAGGGAATCCAGCCGTATCCGTCATGAGTAAATGGCCGGTGATGGGGTTCCCGTTGGTCACCGCATCCTGCGGGGTCTTGCCGGAATCCGTCATCGCAGGTAGGCCGTAGAGCACTGCGTCACAAATGGAGAGTTCTTGACTTCGCCCGGTTCCCATGTAGTAATAGACCGGGAGCGAGAGTGGCGGAATTGGCAGACGCACCGGATTTAGGATCCGACGGGGAAACCCATGGGGGTTCGAGTCCCCCCTCTCGCACCATGGACGCTCGCACAATCACTTCGCGCGCGATCAGGCTTCGTCTTCTTCCCGGCGCTGGAGAATCCGGCCACCTTCAGTAGCCCGGTTACCGGACTCAGCGAGGTCAACATGAAACTGATTCACGTTCTCGGTGCCATGAGTCTCGTCGTGGCAACGATGTGCGCACCCACTTCCGGGTATGCGCAGGCATATCCCTATGCGGTGCCGACAAGGCCAGTTCCTCAAGCCGGGCCTCCCGTGCACGGCCGACCCTATTTCTATTATTTTGTTCCCCGACCGGAGGTGGCCAGGAAGTGGGATCGGCAACAGCGATGGCTCCAGTACGACCACCAGTTCCGGAGCCCCTACAATCCTGAGACTTCACTCGAGTACATGCTGAGGACATTCTGATCCCGCCGGGGGGGAGGATCATCCTTCTATGGAAGCGAGGGGTGTGATGATAGCACGAAAAGCCCATCTGCTATGTGTGTTGGTCGGTTGTCTGATCGGGTTGACTCCCGCGTGGGGCGAGTCACCTGCCGGGCTGGTCGATGCGATGGTCAAGTCCAGGGCGGAAGTCAAACCGGTGACGTTGCCTTCCCTGCTCACGCCGGGCCTGAACATTGAGAAAGCGTACGCGATCCAGAAGGACCTGATAAAGGCTCTCGTGGCTAAGGGGGACAAGGTCTGCGGCTTCAAGGCCGCGCTCACGTCCGAGGCGACACAGAAGAGGTTCGGGGTGGATAGGGCCCTCCTGGCACCGCTGCTGAAGTCCGGGGAAGTCATGGACGGAGCGGTGCTGGAAAAGAAAGACTTCGTGATGCCCATGATCGAAAACGAAATCGGATTCGTCGCGGGCAAGAGAATAACCTCTCCTGTCAAGGACGTGGCCGCGCTCAAGGAACTCGTTACAGAGGTGTTCCCCGCGATAGAATTCCCTGACCTGCGCTATGCTCAAATGAAGGACCTCAAGGGGCCGGACCTCGTTGCCGATGCGACCGGCTCCTCGAAACACCTGGTGGGGAAGAAGATCCCGGCAACACAGGCTGATGTAGCCGCGGTCGAGGTCACGCTCACGTGCGATGGAGCCGAGATCAATCGAGGCAAGGCCGCCGACGCGATGGGGGATCAGTGGAAGGCTCTGCTCTGGCTGGTGAACGGAGCCATCGAGCAGGGTTGGACGGTGGAACCCGGTTACGTCTTCATTACCGGAGATATGGGGAAGATGCTGCCGGCCAAACCCGGCACTTACAAGGGTGACTACGGGAGCCTCGGGAGCCTGTCCTTTACGATCAAGTGATGCCAAGCCCGCCAGGTCCCGGCTGCGGTTGGCAGACAAGAATTCACCGCGGAGACGCAGCCGGTTCGCGTGGGACTCACTCCGCCCGCATGAAGGCCGAAAACGGGGTTTGTTCCGGCCTGCTTCGATGCGGCACAACCCGGAAACCTTCACATGGAAATGCGAGCGCTGGGGGAAGGGGCGTTCAGAAAAACGCCCCTTCCCCCAGACCCCTATCCCCTAAAACTTTTGGAGCATGCGGCTCCCGCTGGTCGCCGAAGGTTCACAT
>JBFMAA010000235.1:0-6570 GCA_040755955.1 Thermodesulfobacteriota bacterium | reverse complement strand
AGTAGACACAAACCCACTCTCCCTTCCCTACAACCACTAGGCGACAGGGCTTGCTATTCCCCTCCCTTGATGGGAGGGGTTAGGGGAGGGTGAAAGTTCCCGCAATTCTCAACGCGTGGCACTATATGGGTGTCCGGCCCAGCCCGTTTCAAGGACACCGGAGTGCGTCCTATCGTCGTCGTTGTTGCTCTTCCAGTCTTTTCTGTTCCTCTTGCTGTTTGCGAACCTGATCGGCTTTTCTCTTGCTGTCCTCAGCCTGTCGCCTTTGGATGTCCCCCTGGCGAGCTCGATCCTGTTCGATCCTGTGTTGTTCCTGCTGCCTGCGCACTTGATCAGCCTGTCGTTGCCGGTCCTCGGCTTGTTTGCGTTGAACGTCGGCTGCCCGAGCCCTTTCCTGATTATTCCGCTGCTCGTCTTGACGTCGCAGTTGTTGTTCTTGCTGCTTCCGCTGTTGTTCCTGTTGTTTGCGAGCCTGCTCAGCCTGCCGTGTTTGTTCCTCAGCTTGTCTGCGCTGAGCGTCGGCTGCCCGAGCTCTTTCCTGATTCTTCCGCTGCTCGTCCTGGAGCCTCATTTGTTCTTGTTGTTTTCTCTGCTGGTCCTGTTGCTTCCGAAGCTGGTCAGCCTGCTGCTTTTGCCGTTCAGCCTCTCGGCGCCGGCTCTCTTCTTGCCGAACCTGGTCTTGCCGTCTCTTCTGCTCCTGTTGCTGGAGCCTCTGTTGCTCCGCTTGTTTGCGCTGAGCTTCGGCCTGGCGGGCCCTGTCCTGGTTCTTTCGCTGCTCTTCTTGGACGCGCAATTGTTCCTGCTGCTTACGTTGCTGGTCTTGTTGCTTCCGGAGCTGGTCGGCCTGTTGCCTCTGTCGTTCAGATTCTCGACGCTGGTTTTCAGCTTGCTGAGCCTGTTCCCGTTTCCTCTTTTGCTCCTCTTGCTGGAGTCTCTGTGGCTCGGCCTGACGGGCTCGATCCTGTTCCTTCTTCTGGCTTTGCTCCTGTCTCCGAAGCTCGTCTGCCTTTCGCTTCTGATCCTCCTGCTGCCCGCGCTGAGCCTGCGTGGCCCGTCTCTGCTCCTCTTGCTGCTGTCGGCGAAGGTCCGACTGCTTCTTCTGTTCTTCTCTCAGGCGGCGTTTTTCGTCAGCCAGCCGTTCCTGTTGTTCTTTTCTCCTTTGCAGCTCTTCCTGCTTCTGGCGGGCTCGCTGATCCTGTTTGGAGACCTCTTCCCGTTTCTTCTCCTCCTCCCGACGCAGCGCATCGGCCTTTTTTCGCTGCTCGTCGAGGCGAAGCTGTTCGTCGGCTTGTCTTGTTCGCTCCTGCTGCTGCCTGCGGAGCGCGTCCGCTTGTGACGAAGGGGGTTCGAGTCTCGGCTTGACCGCGTCAGGAGGCCTTCGCACCTCCGCCGGCCTCGATGTCTCGGCTTGCCTGCGGTGGCGTTCGAGAAGGCCAAGGCCTAAAGGAACGGCACCCAATGCAGGCACCCACAGGTCTTTCATGGAACCGAGCAGTTCTTTCCTTTTTTCAGGGTTGCGTTCAGCCGCCACTTTCGCGGACACCTCTTCGATCTTCTCCATGGTCGCCTGATTTTGCTTCCTGGAGTCCCGCGACTGTTCCAACTGGGTGAACCGCTGTTCGAGTTGCTTGCGCCTCTGCGCGTCAGGGTCATTGGCGATCTGCCGTCTGATTGTCTCGACACTGCTCCGGTCTATCGGTTCCGCCCGCACAGGTTGGACGCTCCGATTGAGCTGCGTCACCATCTGAGTCTCGAGCTTCTCTCTCGCTTGGATGTCCTTTTCCTTGGCCAGCCTGTTGGCGAGCGTTCCCACGTCCCTATACCGCTCCGTGAACGAGAGTCTCCCATCGCTCACCTGATTGCGAACCCTGAGCAGTTCGCTTCTGAGCGCGAGCCTCCGTTGGGGGTCGCGTTCTCGGGAGACTGAGCGCCCGAATTGGCTGAGCTCCTGGCCCGACATATATGCGAATCGGCTCTGGAGGGTCTCCTGCGTGTTGAGTCTCGTGCGGAAACTCCGGACAAAGGCCGCATTGGCAGGAGCGTTGAACGAATTGGCCACTTGGTTGTAGATCTGCACGCGCTGAGCATCCCGGGCGAGCCTTCTCTGGCCCTCGTGTTCGAGGTCTGCAACGCGTCTCTCGAGTCTGGCTATTCGTCTGCCGGCCCAGTTGAGCCGCGTGTTCAGGTAGGCGAGCTCCTGTCGTGCTTGCCACACCGCCTGGTGCCGGCCCGAGTATCGGTTGATATAGATCAGGTTGTTGAGCTCTTGCCGACGGAGGATCAGATCGTCCCAGTAGTATCTGTCGTATAGGACGATGCGTTCGACCACCGCCCGGCGAACGCAGACAAGCACCACCTCCGGGTCGAAGGTCCACCCGCTGATCGTCACGACCGGGACGACCAATTCGCCGATGCCCGGTACGAATACGGTCACACTGCCGACATAAGGCGGCGGAGAAATGATCCTGATTTCCTGGTAAGGATAATCGTCGACAATGTCCCAGTAGTCCACTTCCACTTCAGGCCGCCATGGCTGCACGGTCACTGGGGGCGCAACCGGAAGCTCGGCCTGGGCGGGGGGACGCTCGCATTCATCCGGTATGGCTGCAATAGTCCGGGGAATGGTGGCCTCTCCCACGAGTGCGATCAGGTCCTTGTATGCGACGGGGAGCACTGTGATTTCCGTGTCTTCGCCCTCCACATAGGCGTTCTGGCAGGCTGAAACAAGCTTGCCTTGGCTTGGATCCTGTCCGAAGCGGAAGACTCTGACCCGTCCCTTCCCGACCGTTACCACGGCAGTCGTGGGGTCGTACACTTCAACGACGAAGTCAACGGGGTCGGTAAAGGATTCGGGCTGCACGATGACCAGCGGAGTGGTTACCGAGTAAGGGCGAGCGTCCACTCCTGTGGCCCCCAGGCTGGAAATCCGTACGATTCCTTCCGTCAAGTCGACGCTTCGCCCTGGGGGAGCGTTTGAGACATGATCGGAGACACTCAGCGATGAAAACTGGCCCATTGACACCCATGAAGCATCGTCCCAGCGAACCAGCAACTTGCTTCCGGCTCCGGTAGAGACCGAACTCCACAGGTCGATGGGGTCCCCGCGTTGCAGTTTCACAAGATCGGGTTTTCTGTCGGTGGAGATGTCGGCCTCTCCTTCGATCGCTTCAACGATGGCTGCCCGTGTGTCCGCGGCCTGAAGATCAGTAAGAGTCACACCGGCTGTGAAGGTGATCATAAGCCCGCACAGGCAGAGAAGCCGGTGTATTTTGTTCGCTATATGTGAATGATTCATGACATGTACCCCAATTCCTGTAAGTCAGTCGTGGGAATGACCGTTCTCATTCGTCGCAGAGACGGCCTAGTTTGAGACAATACACAAGCGCCTTCGGCCGCGGCCGCTCCCGTAGAGTCTTTGACAACTCAGGGTCCGATATGTTCGCCCGTCGTTCCTCGCGGCCGAGATACCGGCTGAAATGCACCGATCTCAAGCGGGTCTCAGCGCAATCGGTCCGGGGTTCGGCCCGCGTTTCAACGGAGACCGACCGACGGTGTTCCCTGCAACATATATTCGGCGCCGCGGTCAGGGCCTGACATCCGCGCATGCACGCAGGTCAGATTCCCGGGAAACCGGTTTGGCGTCTTAGAGCCCGCGGCAAAATGAACCCTGCAACCACGATGCTGCGAGAACGTAACGAGTCGTCTCGCGTACCGTAGGTTGAAACCTACGGCTATTCACGGGCAGCCCTTTTAGGGCAGAAGAGGCCCGCGCCCTGCCGGGCGAACTGTGAATAGCCATGGGTTTTAACCCATGGAGGGGGAGCACGCGAGATGACAGGGTTATTTCGCTGCAAGCCCTTAGTGGAGTGGCTATTCCGTGACTGTCGAGCGAGGAGTTACCACATTGAACGAGGGGTCGAACTTGTCGAAGAGAGAGAAGAACTTTATGAGCTTGAGCTTGTTCCCTTGGAGCTTGATGTCGCCTGCAGCGATCCTTTTCATGAGCGCCCACTTGCTGAGCAGGATCTCGTGAAATACCGTGCGAGAGAGCGTAATACCGGCATCAGCCGTCTCGTCCTGTTGACCTGCTTCATGACTGAGAACCGCGTTTTCAAGGCTGAGCACGTAGGCCTCATTGGGGTCGGTGAATTTCAGGTTGACCGTGAGCTTCTTGCCCGCAGCCTTGGGTCCGTTGAGACGTATTGCCAGGTAGTCGAGGAACATGCTGATGGGAAGCGCCTTGAGGGCATCGGCATTGACCGCCCGCTTTGCCGTGTTCGGGACTCCATGCCGAAGCTCCATCGCGGCCGTCAGGTAGAAATTACGCCAGACTGCCGACTCGGCCTGATAGCCGAGCTGTTCCATGGCATCGGCCTGGAGCTCACGGGCCTGCTTGTTCTGGGGGTCTGCGAACACGAGATGGTTCATCACCTCCACCACCCAACGGTATTCGCCTTTGCTGTACGATTCTCGAGCCTTCTCGATAACTGCCGCGGCACCCCCCATGAATTCCATGTACTTCCTGCCGGATTCCGTCGACGGCAAGGGATGCAGATGCGCGGGATTCCCCTCGAACCAGCCGAGGTACTTCTGGTACACTGCCTTTGCGTTGTGGTTGAGGGTCCCGTAGTAGTCCCGGTTGCTCCATTCCTTGGCGAGGGTATCGGGAAGCGCGATCATCTCACCTATTTCGGCCATGGTGTGCCCCTTGTTGGCAAGTCGAAGCGTCTGATCGTGAATGTATTTGTAGAGATCACGTTGCCTTTTGAGGTAATCCGCAACCTTTTCCTTCCCCCAGCGGGGCCAGTTATGGCCGGTGAACACGACCTCCGTCTCACTTCCGAAGAGCCGCAGAGCTTCGTTGATATGGTGGCTCCAGGCCTTCGCATCTCTCACAGGGGCTCCTCGCATGGTCAGCAGGTTCAGCATGGTCGCGCCCGTCAGGTCAGCCATGCACAGAGCCTTGAATTGGGGCAAGTAAAAGCACATCTCCGCGGGAGCCTCCGTGTCCGGAGTGAGCTGGAACACGATTCTGACCCCATCGATCGTCATCTCTTCGCCGGTTTTGGTGATTGAGTGGGTCGGGGGTATCAGCCCCACGGTTCCGTCTGAGAGCGTCTTGCCCAGTCCGCTGTCTACCTGTGCCTTGGGCCCTTTCGGGAGAAGAGTGCCGTACATATACTTGGATCGCCGGCGCATGGCATTGCCGGCCAACAGGTTTTCGCTGACCGCGTGAAGGAGAAAGCCTTCGGGCGCAATGATCTTGATCTTGACTGCATCTGCATCGCGTGCCGGCAGAATGCCTCTGAGGCCTCCGAAGTGGTCTCCGTGGGAGTGCGTCACCACAACCGCGACGATCGGCTTGTCTCCCAGATTCTCTCGCACCAGATCCCAGGCCGCCTTGGCCGCTTCGGCAGAAGTGAGCGGGTCCACCACTATGTAGCCGGAGTCCGTTTGAATGAAGCTCACGTTCGACAGGTCGTATCCCCGCACTTGATACACGCGATCCACCACCTTAAAAAGACCGTGCATCGAGTTGAGACGGGCCACGCGCCACAGGCTCGGATTCACGGTATCAGGGGCTTTCGAGTCCGCCTCAAGAAAGGAATACTCGTCCATATTCCAGACCGACCGGCCTTCCCCATCACGGATAATAAGCCCGGGTTTGCGCGCAATCAGGCCCCGTCGAGCATCCAGAAAATCTGATTGGTCATGGAAGGGCAAACCTTCGAGTACTCTTGCGTTGGCCTCCTTTGTGTGCTCAGTGGCTTGTTTGGAGGCGGCGTCCTCGCCCAGTGCGAGTCCGACAAGAGAAATTGCGGTGATCAGGGTCGTAAGGCAGACGATACCAGTTGTCTTGGCGATATTCATGTCAGCCGCCTCCTGAGCGGATGTCAATTGGTTGGGTGCGTGCGCGCTCGTGTGACACCAATGCGACTTCAAACAGCTGAGATTTCGCACATGACGACAGGCAAGATGCCTGTCCCACCCGGGGCCTGAAGTCACTTCTTAGAACGCGCAATGGTATGACGTGAGCCGGCGGACGAAGTTGCCGAGACGCCCCGTGAGTTTTCAAGTTCTCGAATCCTGGCAACGGATTTCCGGGGGAACCCCCATGACCACGAACGGCCACAACCAAGCATGACAGTCAGTGCCCCGCATCACAAGAACTCGGTGAATGGTCATAACCAATCAATATCTCATAAGTTTTCGGAAGGTCCAGGCGTGAGGACGGTTTGGCGGAGGTGCATGGGAATCGAACCCACCCAGAACGGTATTAGCGCCCTGCGAACGGTTTTGAAGACCGTGGAGCCCACCAGAGCTCTACCACCTCCTCATGTCAAGGTACGCACCGGCAATACTACCACGGGGCAGACGTGAACACAATAGTGTCCCGCGGTGACAATTGCGGCTGGTGTCACCCTCCCCTTACCCCTCCCATCAAGCTGAGCCTGCCCCACATTTTTTTGCTGGACACCGTCAGTGTCCAGTGATAAGAGGGGGGCATGCTCGTATGCGGACAAGAATTCAACGACCAAATCATCGCGCGGATTGACGCTACCATCGAAT
>JBFMAA010000234.1:0-6627 GCA_040755955.1 Thermodesulfobacteriota bacterium | reverse complement strand
TCCCAAGAGTTCTTGAAGATGGGGGTCCGGGGGAAGGAACTTCTTGCAAGAAGTTCCTTCCCCCGGGAATCGCATTTTCTGATAAAGGGCTTCCCCCGGGAACTTCATTATCCGGGGCAACTCTTGCGAGAGCGCTCCGTGATCACGTCAGTTCAGCACGCCGATCTCCTCAAGGAGCTTCTTGACTGCCCGGTAAGAAGGGGCATCCGAAGGGATGCGCACCAACGGTTTGCCTTGGAGGTCCAGGTTCACGAGCGAATCGTCGAACGGAATCATCGCCTGCGGAGCATAGGGTAGACGTTCGATCTCTTTCTTGGCGCCCTCCGGGAGGTCCGGGGCTGTCGGGTCCACTCGGCTGAGGATAAGGTGTTTCTTGTGGACGCGACTCCCCAGCTCGTCGACCAGCTCGAGAATCCGCGCCACAGTGCGAAGACTCCTCGGTGCAGGGTCGGATATGATAAACAGATGGTCCACTTCCTGGTCCGTGCGTCTGGACAGGTGCTCCATGCCGGCTTCGTTGTCGATCACCACGAAGGCATAGTTGGACGTGAGCTTGGCGATGATGTCCCGAAGGATGTTGTTCGCCAGACAATAGCACCCGGAACCCTCCGGTCTCCCCATGGCCAGGAAGTCCATCTCTGACGTTTCCTCGATGCAGGCCTGTATCTGGTATTCCATGAAGCGGTCCTTGGTCATGCCGCCGGGGACATTGTCGCCGAGCTTTCGCGTGTCTTCCCGGACGCAGCCCACGCTTCTGGGTTCCATCAGGCCGACCACTTCGTGCAGGTTCGAGTTGGAATCCGCGTCAATCGCGAGGATCGGCTTCTTGCCCGCTTCCACAAGAGCTTTCAGGACCAGCGCGGTGAATGAGGTCTTTCCTACTCCGCCTTTTCCTGCAACAGCCAGCGTTGTGCTCATGCATGATCCTTTCCGTATCGTAAAGCCCGATCTCTTCACCGCGGAGGTCGCCGTGAAATTCGGGGGATGGTCAATGCGACAAATGCCCCCTCACCCTTCCCTCTCGCGCCGGGGGAGAGGGCTTGCTATTCCCCTCCCTTGATGGGGGGCAAGGGGCATAGGTGCCGCCTTTGGGACTAATTGTGCGATAGAGGCCCTGTCTTCCAGCCCGGCGCTGAAGCGTCCGGCTATCTTCAGTCGCCCCTCCCGGGGCTATCGAACGCTGACGTCCCGCAGGGATGTTTGATATTGGCCGGGCCTTTCAAGGCCGGGTGAGCGGGCACGAATGCTCCTAAACCAGCGCAATGGGGGCCGAGGGAGGGTGACACGTGCCGCAATTGTCAACGCGGGGCACTCTACCACTTTTCTTCCCAGGAACCCTCGTCGAGGTCAGCCAGCACGCGGTACACCTTTTCCGTGAACTCCACGCTCAAGGACCCGCATCCGCATGCGGGGGTGACGATCATCTTCGACGTGAGAGTTTCCTTGTCTGCGCCGGATTTCTCGACGAGAAGGTCAACGCCCGCCCGTATCCTGTTGATGACCGTGTCCGCGGTTTCTCCTGTAATTTCCGGTGTGTTGGGGACCGCTCCCCACGCGAGAACTCCGCCTCGGTCGAGGAACTCGCGCAGGTGGGTCGGGTACAGCGCGAGGGTGTCCATGTAGGCCACCGCGTCGAAGTTCAGTATCCGGGTTGAGCTCTCCATGAGCAAACCCCAGTCGGTGTTCCCGCAGCAGTGGACTCCGCAGATGGCTCCTCTGGATGACGCCATGTCGATCACCTCGTCCAGGGCGGTGATCACATCTTCACGGGATACCCCCAGCATCGCGGATGATCCGTATGCGCTGAGGGTGGGCTCGTCAAAGAACATGATGATCTGCTCGGCAAAGGGCTTGAACTGCTCGATCAGCCACATGGCTTTGAGCCCCATGCCTTTGACCGCGACATCCTTGAACAACGGATGGAAAAAGACGGGTTTCTCTGATTGGTCGGCGATGCCGAGCGCGAAGGTCAAGGGTCCGGTCACCTGCAACTTGATGAACGGATAGTGTTTCCCATCCTGTTCGAGTCGGTTCAGAAATCGGTGAATGCCCCGGCCATACTCCTCACCGATGGAGACCCGGTCGGGTGGTGCTCCCTCGATGACTTCGAGGTAGTGCGCGAAGAACTGCTCGACTTCTTCCGCCGTGTCGTCCGAGGTGTCGAAGCGATACTTGAGCTGCTCCAGATCTACCTTGAATCCGGGAAGGCCCTCGGTGAACTGAATCCACATCTGTTCCCGCGGGTCGCAACGAGGGACCTGGGGCACATGTGGAGCCTTGGTCAGACTCGAGAAGGAGAGGTCCACAGCCTCGCGAGCATCGCGGTGCGGCATGCTTCCGACTGCGGTTGCCAAGAATCTGGGCAGCGCGGCTGTTTCGGCGAAGTCTTCCATGACCACTCCTCCAAACGATTAGGATTACGTACGAGTTAACTACCCACATAGGGATTTGTCAAGGCGCGGTGATCGTTTCCGGCTCATCGTCACGGACACCACTTGGCAGTTCTTATCGGTTCCCCGAAGATTCCGATAAGAGAAGCTCTACGATTTCGGCATGTTCTTTCCCCTGTGCGATCTGAAGCGCGGTTTCGCCCTTGACGGTCTTTGCGTGGATATCCGCGCCCTTGCTCAGGAGTGCCTTTACCACGTCCACGTGGCCTGCGACCGCCCCGCACATGAGCGGAGTCCAGCCGTTCCGGCCTGTGGCATTGACCTCCGCCCCCTTTTCCAGCAGCAGTTCGACCACCTGCAAGTTCCCGCCCCATGCCGCGTCGGTGAGCGCGGTCCAGCCGTCTTCGTCCTTGGCGTTGGGAACGGCTCCCTTGCCCAGGAGCAGCTTCACGACCTCCGCGTGGCCCTTGATCGCCGCGGACATCAGCGCGGTGCGACCGAATTTGTCCTTCCTGTTGACCTGAGCACCCTTCCTGAGCAGCAGCTTGACCATTTCCACACCGCCGTGCCCGGAACCGTACATAAGGGCCGTCCATCCTACCGAATCTCGCTCATTAACGTCCGCGGCCTCCTCGAGAAAAGCCTTCACCGCCTCCAAATCACCTCTCGCTGAAGCTGCGATGAGGGATTTTGGGTCGAACTGATCTTCCCCAGGTATTCCGACACCGCAATCCTGTGCAGGGGTAGCCTCGTCATTCATGCAGAAATCAGGTGACCCTGAACACTTCCACTTGGACCCTTCGAGGATCAGCCTGGCGATGACAGGACTCCCCGCAGCTTCGTCCTCAAGCACCTCGATGGTGGACAGGCCACTCCAACGGAAGTCATAGAGGCAGCGCTCCCATAGTGTCTTTTCCTTGACAGGACCGGTCGGCGACAAGCTCCAGATCTCGGCTGCACATGGCGTGTAGTCAGGTGAGCCGACTGCGAGGAAACGGGTCCTGTCCGGAGACCACACCGGGTAACCGTCAACGAGTATGTCATCTCCGGAATCCTGCTTGATGAAGCGGACTCCGCAGCCCTCCAGTTCGTGCTCGCAAATGACAAACCACGGATGGATGAAGTCCTCAAAGGTGAAGGACATGACGTAAAAACCCGCCTCGTCGTGCCACTTATCTCTTCTCCAGGCTATGATTCCGTTGTTCAGTCTCACGAACAGTTCCTCGCCTCGTCGGGTAACTTTGTCCGCATGTTTGGCAATATCAAGACTCTCCGTGAATTCGCCGCCGCGAGAGCGGAGCAGTTTCTCGGTCTTCTCGTTGCCTTCTTTCCGAGCAACGTCCAACGGGGTCCCGATCCCGGGCACCCTCGCGTTCACGTCTGCTCCCTTATCGAGAAGCAATCCAACGACCTTGGCATGACCCTTCCTCGCGGCCAGCGCCAGTGGGGTCCGGCCCTCCCTGTCCCGGGCGTTCACGTCTGCTCCTGCTGCGATAAGACGCCGGGCCTGCGGCACATCCCCCAAGACTGCCGCAACGAAGAGGGTCATTCTAGCGCCCCGCTTCCTGAGTAGTTGAACAACTTCCTGGCTGCGCCCCTCCGCAGCCTGCAGTAGTGCCGTGCGGCCGCGTGTGTTCTCCGCATTGATGTGTGCGCCCTTGTCCAGAAGCAATTTGACCAAGTCCGTTTTGCCTCGTACGGCTGCATGCATCAGGGCCGTTTCCCCTGCTTTGTTCTTTGCATTAACCTTCGCTCCGCGCTCCAAAAGCAGTTGCACCAACTCCCGGCAACGTCCAGAGGCCGCCATCAACGAAGTGGAACCATACTTGTCCTTTGCTTTGATGTCCGCGCCCTTGTCCAGGAGCAGCCTCACAAGCTCCGCATTATCGCTGTGCACAGCTCTGTGCAGAGGACTGTACCGATACTCGTCCCTTGCGTTGACATCGGCCCCTTCCGCGACAAGGCGCTTGACCTCTTCCAGGCTCCCTCTCGATGCTGCTTCCACCAACTCTCGATCCCTGTCCCGTCCATCCCCGGCCTCAACCGAGGCTATCAACAGAACTCCCGCTCCCACCGCAAGCAGTCCTTTGAGCCGGCTCAGCATACGTGCGTTCCTGATGGGCATGAATCCCCTCCCTGCCGAACGGAATCATGGTGTCCTGTGAGCACGAGCTCACACCAGGTCATGGCAGTATTTCCTCGCGAGGTCCGCCGGCGAGAATCTTCACTTCGTAACCGTTCACCGGATCACGCTCCCAAAGCGGGATGGAGTCCACGGCGTTTCAGAGCCGTCCGTTCGGGGTAAAGGTTTTCCGGGCGCCCTGAAGGGGGCGCACCGTGAATAGCCGTGGGGTTCAACACACGGACGGGTGAACGTGATGACCTCCAGGTGAACGGTTACTTCACTTCATACATGCCGCGACGGACTCTGTTTCTTGAGCCATTCACGCAACGCCGCATTGAGACGAGTTTGCCAACCTCGCCCCGTTGCCTTGAACGCATCGAGTATGTCCGCGTCCAGTCTAATATTGACCCGGGTTTTGGTGGTGGCGGCCTTAGGGCGTCCTCGAGGCTTCAGCATCTCCGCCGCTGCTTGGGGGTCAAAGAGTTGCGGCAGCACGTCAGAGGCGGGTCTGGCATGTCGAAAATCCTCTTCGGTCCATTCCGGGTTTTCTTCGTCAGTCAAGTCTGGCTTGGGTTTGCGTGGCATATCGGAGCACCTCCCGTGGATTGGCCTTACGAAGACTGATAACCCTGATTGCCCCCTCTCGGGGGGTAAACACCAACGCGTGAAGACGGTTACGAATGAGGCCGAAAGCTCGGAAACGCGGTTCGCTGCAGTCCCGGCGAGTGTCAAGGATTACGAGCGCACTGTCCCACTCAAATTCGGAGACTTCCGAGAAAGAAATCCCTCGCAGCTCCATGTTCCGGGCATTCTTCGCAAGGTCGAACTCGATCTTCATGAATTATTGTGCCCACAATAAATCTGGTGTCAAGTCGTGTCCGAGGTCAGGAGGTACCTTCAGAAGGAAAGAGCCTACTTCGGCAGTCAACCTTACGGATTGGCCCCTCAAATCAGCTCTTCCGCCTTGAGCTCCGCCTTGATCCAGGCGTACACCACCGGAGCGGACACCAGGCCCGCGATGCCGAATACCGCTTCCATGGCCAGCATCGCACAGAGAAGCTCCCATGCGCTCGCCTGAACTTCTCCGCCTACGATGCGAGCGTTGAAGAAATACTCCAGCTTGTGAATGGCAACCAGAAAGACCAGCGAAGCCACAGCCACCGCAGGGGATACTCCGAGGCTGATTAGCACGATCGCGGCGTTGGATATGAGGTTCCCCACCACCGGCAGCAAACCGGCAACGAACGTGAGCGGCACCAGCACCGTCAGCAGTGGCAGACGGACTCCGCACAACGGCAGCACAACCAGCAGATAGACCGCAGTGAAGAGCGTGTTGAGCGCGGCAATCTTCACCTGCGCAAACACCACCTTGTCGAAGGCCGTGGCAAGAGCCCTCGCACGGGCAAGAAGCGCAGCAGCCAGAGGAGGCCGTGACTCCGGCTCGTGGAACAGGTGCAGAGCCGTCATTCCGCCCACCACCATGCCGAACAACATGCGCACCAGAGTCGTAACTCCCGCGAGCCCCGCGGACGAGATCCTCTTGGCGTGCTCGCGCAACAGCACGGTAATCTGCTCCCGCAGGGCCTCCACCGTGTCCGGAATGAGCTGCGCCACGTCGGGAGGCAAGAACCGTTTCAGGTTCTCGAGAGTCTCCGCGGCCATCGCAAGCAGAGCCGCCATGCCACGGCTCCCGTGCAAGAACGACCAAAGACCGAGACCGACTCCGCACAATCCTGCAACGATGAAAGTCGCCAGGACGCCCAATGCCACCTTGTGAGCAAGTGGCCCCCAGTGCCCAGGCAAGAGCCGTGCAACTTTGGCCGTGAGAATGTGCACAGCCAAACCTGCAAAGACCGCGGGCACGAGATGAAAATGCAGCACGAACCAAACCGCCGCGACTCCCAACATGTAGCTTGCGATCAAGACTCCGAATATCATGAGCGACTCACTCGCCTTTCTATGGAAATGCGAATTCTGGGGGAAGAGGCGTTTTACTAATAAGGTTCGATTCCTTCTCTTTTCGAGAAGAAATCTTCAGTTCAGCAGCTCTGGGAGACGGCAACGTGCCTCTCTTCGCGTGCGTAGAACCAACTCGCCCCGCCTCGGGTCTCC
>JBFMAA010000233.1:0-6645 GCA_040755955.1 Thermodesulfobacteriota bacterium | reverse complement strand
TGCCCTTCGTATCCAACAACCGGCTTCCCTGATTGTGCCCAGTAACAAAAAGACCGTAAAACGGATATAGTCCTGGTATGTCAGCTAGTTGCCAACCCGCGACGCTCGGGCAAATGTGGAACTTCCGTTATAGGACTCACTGATCAATCACCTGCAGAAAGAGACTGGGGATTCAAGTTGAACTTCAACATCAATAGCTGTCCAGACGCGGATTTGTTCTGGCGTTTTCTGCACGATCGGGTTCAATCACGTATTGTCCAACAAGAATGAGGAGGGGACAACATGTCGCAGAATGACTCGAATAATTATTGGGCGGTGCTGAATGATTGGCATAGGACGGCAGGACTCGTAGGAGATGCTCATTATGATTCTGCAAGGCTGTATGCTAATCGAAACTATTGGCTTGGCATACCGGTGATCATTTTCTCAACATCTGTTGGAACGAGTATCTTTGCCACACTTCAGCAGGATGTCCATACTTGGATTCGCATATGTATAGGCGCTGTCAGTGTAGCCTCGGCAATTTTGGCTGGCCTGCAAACTTTCCTGCGTTTTGCTGAAAGCGCTGAGAAGCACCATAGTGCCGCAGTGAAATACGCCAGCATTTGTACCGATATAGAAGAAATAAAAGCACTGCCGGAATCGTCCCGTGGACATCTAAAGAAAGTGCTGGACGACTTGAAGCGACGCAAAACCACACTTGAAGCAGAATCACCGGATTTTCCAGCATCCATTTGGAAGAATTATGCACAGCGCTTCTCGCCAAATGGGAAATGACAAACCTGTCATCAAATGATCCTGGATGTAGGAACCGCGCATCTAAGAAATGGGCGCGACTAACGCAGCCTTAGAAGAATCGTACGAGACGCGTCGCGTGAAGGAGAAGAAATGTCCGGAACCAAGATCGGCGTCTTCCGGACCGGCGATTGTGGCTCCAAACACAGCGCCGCCGAGAATCGGAATTGAGCCTTCACAGTTCGGCCGAATGTAAGATCCTCGAATTGAAAGTTGTTCATTCTATGGTTATCTGAACAGTGCCGGATCGTATCTTATGCCCAGGACCTCGTTGACCTCATCGAGCCTTTTGGCATAGCTAAACAAGGGGACTCCGGTCAATAGGGCGGAGGCGGAAAGATGGACGTCAATGTAGCCAAGGCCTTTTCCCATCAGATGGTTCCATTCTATGAACCGGAGGACCTCTTCGTGTTGTGCCGGAGTTGCCGGGGGAAGGAGTTGCATGAGGGAGAGGACTTCGCGCCTATTCTTCATGTTACCACAGGCCAACTCGCCGACAATATACGGGTGACACATCACTTGTCCACCATTCAGCAGCTGTTTGAGGTCCGGGTCGCCCTCCCGAAGGTGACGTACCCACACTGATGTGTCTACCAGAACCATCATGGCTTGCCTCCACAACAAAGGATGAAAGTCCTGTGCCGAGAGCTCAAGAACTCCTTGAATGGTGAGAACCATCCAATATTCTAAAAGTTTTCGGAAGGGGGTCCGGGGGAAACCCTTTTTCAAAAGGGTTTCCCCCGGAAGACTTTCATGGGAACCATCTTCACTGCTCCGTGATGCTTCTCCGTGGAATCGCCTTCAATTGCTTCTCCGTCCCGCCCAATTCCGCCAGCCTTTTGGCACTTTCTCCGGCTATCAAAGCTTCGAGGCCAAGTCTCACCAATGTGGTTTTTTCCTTAATCCCGGTCAATTCCGACGCCTTTTCAATCAATTTGTCATCAATGTTCAGCGTGGTTCTCATCTCAATGCACCCCTCATGTATCCTCCCCCATCGCAATTTCAGCCTGTTGGCCTACATCCTGAACGGTTACCCCTCATCCAAATGCTATGTATTCATATGTATTATATATATGCTCATGTCAATAGTGTTGGAGGCCTTTCCAAAAAAAAATGGTATTATATCTCCCCGAAATCCGTCGCGTGTGAGGAGAAGACATGTCCAGCACCAAGATCGGTATCTTCTGGCCCGGCGATTACCGCTCAAAACCCAACGATCTGGCTCGGCCGAACGCGGAGGAGGCCACGGTCCAACTCGAGCGTGCCGTGAAAAAGCTTGGCCGTACGAGCTACCGCATCGAAGGCTTTCTCACGCGGCCTCACGAGGCCATCGAGAAACTCGGCCCGGTGGATGACCCTCTGATCGGGGTTTTCGTGCACTGGTGCTACGGGCCGCATACCACAGACGGCGTCGTCGGCAAAGATAGTCCGTTGCTGCTGGCGAGTAACTTCTCAGGGCAGTGGCCGGGGCTCGTCGGGCTACTCAACACGGGAGCCTGCCTGGAGAGCCTGGGCCGCACATTCTCTCGCGTGTGGAGCGACGCCCAAGACTGGACCGCAGACGACGCGTTCATGGCTCGTTTGAGCGAGTGGTGCGCGACGGGTCGCATCGGCTACTCCACCGAGCAGATCGGCTATTCGGTTCCCATATCCAAAGAGGCACACGCTCGCTCGAAGCGCGTCGCGGAGGAGATCAGGAAAAGAAGGATTCTGGCCCTGATGCTCGGGGATACGTCCATGGGGATGATCAACGGCTACTTTGGCCCGCGCCGGCTGGCCTCCATCGGATTCTCGGAACACAAAGTCGACCAGGCCTGGATCATCGACCGAGGCCGTTCCATCTCCGATGACCGACTCAACCGGGCAATGGCATTCGTCAAGGAAAGCGGCGTGAAATTCCACTGGAGCGAAGACGGGGCGGACGACTTCGACGAACACGCCACGCGGGAACAGCTTCGGGACTACCTCACCGTGCTCGACCTGGTAAGCGAATTCAAAGCCGACTGCGTGGGTTGGCAGTATCAGCTCGGTTTGGTGCCGCTGCGGCCGCCGTCGGATTTCGCGGAAGGACTGCTCAATTCCGTGTGCCGGCCGGAGAGCAACGGCGACGTGATCATCACCTCCACGGAGGGAGATCAAGGCAACCTCGTCCCCATGGAACTGATGAAGCGGCTACTCAAGGCCAAGGGACTGCACCAAGCGGTGATGTTCCATGATGTGCGCTGGGGGGCCGAATATCCCTGCCCCGGACCACGATCCGGGGAGGGACGATTCTTGTGGGTGCTGCTCAACTCGGGCTCGTGCGGAGGGTACGCCATGAGCGGTGACCCCGGCACGCTCAGAGGCGTCCACTCGTACCGGCAACCCGCGGAGTACTTCCCGATCCCGGGCGGTACCTTCGCCGGTGAAGCGCGGCCGGGCCTCATCACGTGGGCCAGGGCCTATCTCAAAAACAACGAGCTGTGGATGGACGTGGGGCAAGGAGAAGTCGTCACTCTCCCCGAGCACATCCGCGAGCAGTGGTGGCGCGGAACCACGCGGCAGTGGCCGTTCATGGCAGCCGATCTGGGCGTCTCGCGAGATACCCTGATGGCGCACTATCTGAGCAACCACATCGCGGTGGCGTACGGCGACATCCTCGATGAAATGGCCGCGCTCTCGCAAATACTCGGCTTCAGAGTTCGCTTTCTGGGAAGGAGCGCATGATATGAGTCAGGACCGCGGCTGCTACCTCGGGATCGACGTGGGGACAGGAAGTGCGCGAGCGGGTGTGTTCGACGCGAGCGGCAAGATGCTCGGACAGGGTTCGCACCCCATCAAGATGTGGAAGCCGCAGGCAGATTTCGTGGAGCAATCGTCGGACGATATTTGGGGCGCCTGCGCGGCAGCGGTACGTCAAGCCGTCACAGAGGCCGGCATCGACGCAACGACCGTGAGAGGGATCGGCTTCGATGCGACCTGCTCCTTGGTGGCCCTGGACGAGAGAGATCGGCCAGTGTCGGTGAGCCCCACCGGTAACGACGAACAGAACGTCATCGTCTGGATGGACCACAGGGCCTTGGAGCAGACGGCCCGCATCAACGAAAGGGGACATGCCGTGCTGCGCTATGTGGGCGGGATCATCTCCCCTGAGATGGAGTCGCCCAAGCTCAGTTGGCTCAGAGAGAATCTCCCCGCTTGTTGGAAGCGGGCCCGTCGTTTTTTCGATCTGCCTGATTTCCTGACCTACCGCGCCACCGGTGACGAAACCCGCTCGCTGTGCACCACCGTGTGCAAGTGGACGTACCAAGGTCACTTGGAGCCGACGATACCGGGCAGCGCAGGGCGCTGGGACGACACCTACTGGCAGTCCATCGGGCTGGGTGAACTGGCCTCGGAAGGCTACCGGCGCATCGGAACTCGCATTCGGCCTATGGGCGAGCCCATCGCGCAGGGGCTTGCCGAACGCACAGCCGCCGATTTTGGTCTCAACCCTGGAACCCCGGTTGCGGTGTCGATCGTCGACGCGCACGCCGGTGGCGTGGGAATGCTGGGAGCCCGCCTCCCTGAGCGGCTGGGAGCCGCAACCAATAATCGCGTCGACCTTCCTCGGCTCGCACGCGGTCCTATGGCGGGGCTGGTTGGTTCCACGCACGTTCAAACCGCGCACGGTCACAGGGGAAGCACAGCAATTTACCCCTTTGCTGAAGCGGATTCTGGCAACAAATCTTCGCGGCGGGCCAAGAATTTGAACGATAGTGGTACAGAGAGCGGTGCAATTGAGCTCGAAAAGCGGCTGGCGCTTATTGGCGGCACCTCCAGTTGTCACATGGCGATCTCCAAAGAACCTCGATTCATCAATGGAATCTGGGGGCCGTTCTATTCTGCAATGATCCCAGGGTTCTGGCTCACCGAGGGCGGCCAATCCGCCACCGGCGCGCTCATCGATCACATCATCTTCAGTCACGTGCGTAGCCATGAGCTCGAGCTCGATGCGAAACAGCGCGGGGTCACCGTGTATGAAATCCTTGCGGAGGTCCTCGATCGGCTCGCCGCGGAAACGGAGTTTCCCGCCAGGCTCACCGAGGAGCTCCACGTGCAACCGGATTTTCACGGCAACCGTTCCCCCAGAGCCAATCCGCACGCCCGCGGGATGATCTCGGGTCTGAGACTCAGCGACGGCCTCGAAGACCTTGCGCTGCTCTATTTGGCTACAGTCCAAGCGGTGGCCCACGGCACCCGCCACATCCTGGATGCCATGACCGCGAGCGGCTATGAGATCGAGACCGTTCTGACCACGGGTGGCGGTGCCAAGAATCCGATCTTCCTGCGCGAGCACGCGGACATCACCGGAAGAAGAGTCGTGCTGCCCAAAGAGCCCGAGGCCGTGCTCCTCGGCTCGGCCATGCTCGGCGCGGTCGCTGCCGGGGACTTCGCCACGTTGACCGAAGCGATGACTCAAATGAGCGCGGCCGACACGGTTATCGAACCTTGCCAAGGCGCGGCAGCGAGGTACCACGACGCCAAACACAAGGTTTTCCTCAGGATGTACGAGGATCAGCTCCAATACAACGCGCTGATGAACCGAAAATCGTAGGCGAAGGGCCTCAAAGGACTGCTATTCCAGTAACGGGTGGATAGAGAGGTACATAACATGAAAATGAAACGCATCTTCATCCTGATCATCGGTATGCTCACCTGGTCTGTGTGCTCATGGGCCGAGGGGCCTCCGAGCCTCTGGGATGTGGTCAAGGTGCTGCAATCCAAGCAGTTTGTCGACCTGACACACGCCTTTCATCCGGGGATTCCCCATTGGCCCGGATTCGACAACGAGCAGCGGGAGACCACGTACTACTATGACGAAGGAGTCGGCACCAAAGGCCACGGGTTCTTCGCTCAGCAATACCGCATTCCCGGCCAGTGGGGCACCCATGTCGATCCTCCGGCCCATTTCGTCAAGGGAAAGCGATTCCTCGACGAGATCTCCGTGAAGGAGATGGTCCTTCCGCTCGTGGTACTCGATGTGAGTCAGAAAGCCGAGAAGAATCCAGACTATCAGATCACCATGGATGACGTGCGTGCGTGGGAAGCGAAATTCGGCCCTGTTCCCGAGGGATCGTTTGCGGCGATGAGGACCGATTGGTCGAAGCGTTGGCCAAGCTCGGAAAAGATGCGGAACGCGGACGAAAAGGGCGTGGCGCACTATCCGGGATGGAGCAAGGAAGTCCTGACCTACCTCTACGAAAAGCGCAGGATCACCGCATCCGGGCACGAAACGACCGACACGGACCCCGGGATTGCCACCAGCCGAGATGACTATTCGTTGGAAACGTACATCCTGTCTCAGGACCGATACCAGATCGAGTTACTGACCAACCTGGATAAGGTCCCGGAGTACGGGGCCATTGTGATCGTCGCATTCCCGAAGCCGAAGAGAGGTTCGGGGTTTCCTGCTCGAGTGTTTGCGATTCTTCCGTAAGAACGGTCATGGCTTGCCGCCACAACGAAGGATGATATTCGTTCAGGGGGTACCCGTTGTGGGCTCCGAAGATAAACCACAAAGGCACCAAGACACAAAGAAATCGAAGAACAAAGAGCGGCTTCCTTTTCTTGTGAACGGGTCTTCTTGGTGTCTTTGTGGCTTAGTGGTTCAATTTCTTTTCTCCCTGGCTGAACGCTTACGAAGGATGAAAGTCCCGGCCCGACAGTTCTAGAACCCATTGGGTGGTCAGAACCATCCAATATTCTAAGCGGAAGTTCTTCTCGAAACTGGTTGCGGCAACCTTTACAACCCACCATATTTCCGTGATTATACCAACACAAGACTGCCGAAAACGGGCTCAGGGGTAGCCATGTAATGTCAAGAAATGT
>JBFMAA010000232.1:0-6733 GCA_040755955.1 Thermodesulfobacteriota bacterium | reverse complement strand
GCTCTGGGAGAAAGCAACGTGCCTTTCTTATGCGTGCGTAGAACCAACCGGCCCCGCCCTCGGTCTGCATGCGGACCGAGGAAGGTGGACGCGAATTTGGTTGCGGCTCCCAGCCGCCTTTTGAAAACGGGTTGTCCCCCGGACCCCTTTCCGAAAACTTTTGAGATATTGGTTGGTTCTGACCATCCAGGACGTTCTCGTGATGTGGGGCTCCGGCTCTGATGATTGGTTGTGACCGCGTGTGGTCATGGGAACGTTTGGTACCGGGCGGCTCGCGCTAAGCGCAGCCGGGAGTTCCGACAGTGGGTGGGGTCCATGGCCCTCACTGTCAAGTCCGCACAGAGGGTTCGCAGTTTTCAAGGGGCTCAGCAACCTGGTACCAGGCGCCTCGTCGCCCGACGCGATCATGCTGTGACGTATTGCAGGAAGAACCCGTAGGATGCGGTAACCAAGGGGAACCGTGTCGAGGGTCGCTTTGTCGTGACCGATGCGGTTCGCCTCCCTCACGGACATCCTGCGAATACGTCACCGAACTTGCGCAGCGGAGGACTCGGATGAGCTGAGGTTCCATGATATTCCGAGAGCCACAGCCCCTTGTCCATTGTTCGTTGCAGCCGCCGCGCTCCCATAGAGGTTATTGTGAAGCAGATCAACGTAGGACTCATAGGCTTCGGCACCGTCGGTGCGGGAGTAGTACGACTATTCGAGGAAAACAGAGACGTCCTCGATGCGAGGGTGGGTTTTCCGCTAAGGCTCAGGCGGGTCGTAGACATTGACATAGACACGGTTCGTACGGTTTCGGTGGACCGCTCGCTTCTGACAACCGACGCAAGAGTCGTCCTTGATGATCCGGAGATCTCCATAGTGGTGGAGCTCATCGGAGGCCTGGAACCGGCACGCAGATACATTCTCGAAGCTTTCAAGAACGGTAAGCACGTGGTCACGGCCAACAAGGCACTTCTTGCCCATGACGGAGCAGCGATCTTCAGGGAGGCCCAGAAGACAGGCTCGGATGTTGGCTTCGAAGCGGCCGTTGCAGGAGGAGTCCCGATTCTCCGGTCGTTGCGCGAGGGTCTCGTGGCCAACCGTTTCGAAAAGGTCATGGGAATACTCAACGGGACCTGCAATTTCATCCTTTCCGCGATGGATCGCTCACCCGGCGAACCCATGGGCCGAGTACTCAAACAAGCCCAGGAACTGGGTTACGCTGAGGCCGACCCGACGCTCGACGTCAACGGCACCGACGCGGCCCATAAGTTGGTGCTGGTGCTTGGTTTGACCCATGGCATCATAGTTCCGCTCCAAGACATCTACATCGAAGGAATCACCGGAATAGACGCCTTCGATGTCGAGATGGCAAAGGAATTCTCGTATATTATCAAGCTCCTCGCGGTGATCAAGGCGCACGGACCTCGAGTGGAAGCCCGACTGCATCCGACCATGATTCCCCGTGACCACCCGTTAGCCCATGTGGACGGCGTCTTCAATGGGATCTACCTCAAGGGCGACAAGGTCGGCGAGCTTCTTTTCCGAGGACCAGGAGCAGGAAGTGATCCCACAGCCTCCGCTGTGGTGGGAGACATCGTGGAAATCGCACGCAACGTCGTGCACGGTGATTCGGGGAGAGTCCCTCCGCTCGGATACCCGTTGGAGCGCATCCACTCGGAAGGTATAGTGGACATGCAGGAGGTGATCACGAACTACTACCTCCGCGTCCAGGCTATGGACAGACCTGGAGTGCTCTCGAAGATCTCCGGCATCATGGCCGAACACAGGATCAGTTTGCATTCGGTCGTGCAGAAAGGCCGACATCAGGCGCACACCGTCCCGGTAGTGTTCCTGACTCACAAGGCCCGCGAAGCGGACATTCAGGAGGCCTGCCGACACATTCGCGAGCTGGATGTGGTTGGTGGACCGCTGGTGCTGATCAGAATTGAAGATGATTCGCTCGAGTAGGTGCGCCACGTGATTGGTTCCCGATGCATTGATCGGTGTGATGAGAAGCGCCTCTCTGTCCGCAACCGGCCGGCGCTGCAACAAACCATGGAGAATACGTTATGTGGAAAGGAGTGATTCGGGAATATCCCGACTTCTACAAATTCGACGATCAGAATCACGTCATCACCCTCTTGGAAGGGAACACCCCGCTGATCCCCGCACCGAGTCTTGCCGGGAAGATCGCCCCGGGAACTTCCATGTTCCTGAAGTACGAAGGGCTGCACCCCACTTCTTCGTTCAAGGACAGAGGAATGACTCTGGCGGTATCGAGGGCCGTGGAAGCGGGTTCCGCATCCGTGATATGCGCGTCCACGGGGAACACCTCGGCTTCAGCGGCAGCGTATGCGGCCCGCGCGGGATTGAAAGCGTTTGTCTTGATCCCCGAGGGGAAGATCGCCCTGGGCAAGCTGGCTCAGGCCATGATGCACGGAGCTGTGGTGCTGCAGATCCAGGGCAATTTCGACGAAGCGTTGACCCTGGTACGGAAGATCTCGGAAGAATATCCGGTCACGTTGGTGAACTCGCTGAATCCCCATAGAATCGAAGGCCAGAAATCCGGGGCGTTCGAGATCTGCGATGCGCTCGGCGCTGCCCCGGATTTTCACGCGCTCCCGGTGGGGAACGCGGGAAACATCACCGCGTACTGGGCCGGGTACAACGCGTATCAGGATGCGGGAAAGATCGAGGCGCTTCCTCGAATGATCGGCTTCCAGGCAGAAGGAGCTGCTCCGATTGTCAGAGGCTATCCCATCGAGAAGCCTGAAACGGTCGCTACGGCCATCCGCATCGGGAATCCCGCGTCGTGGACCAAGGCCGAGGCAGCCAGAGACGAGTCGGGCGGGCTCATCGAAATGGTCTCCGACGAGGAAATCCTCGAAGCATACCAACTCGTCGCGTCCACGGAGGGGATCTTCTGTGAGCCGGCGTCAGCCGCCTCCATAGCCGGGGTGATCAAGAAGCAGCAAGAAGGGCTGTTCTCGAAGGGTGACCGCATCGTGTGCACGCTCACCGGCCATGGCCTCAAGGACCCCGACACCGCGATCAAGGTCTCCCACAAACCCACCACCTGCGAACCTGACCTAAAGAAGGTGCTGCATGTCCTCGGGTTCTAGTACCAAGTATGTCATACTCGTGCCGGACGGAATGGCCGATCTGCCGATCCCGGAACTGGAACAGCGGACTCCGCTTGAGGCCGCGCACACGCCCTGGATGGACAAGGTGGCTTCACGAGGCCGTACAGGGATGACTCGCACGGTTCCCCAGGGGATGGACCCGGGAAGCGATGTCGCGAACCTCTCCATCATGGGGTATGACCCTCGAGAAGTCTATTCCGGCCGTGCTCCGTTCGAGGCCGCGGCCATGGGGATCAGACTCGGCGACGATGACGTCGCGTTCAGGGTCAACCTCGTGACTCTGGACCGGAACTACACGTTCATGTCGGACCACAGTGCGGATCACATTACGTCCGAAGAAGCCCGTGAACTGGTTGCCGCGGTTGCCCCCATGGTGGAGTCGCTGGGGCTTTCCGTATACCCTGGGGTGTCGTACCGCAACATACTGGTCTGGGCAAACGGTCCGGTGCATTGCGTGACCCATCCGCCTCACGACTTCCCCGGAAGACCGCTCGATGCGAAGCTTCCCGCGGGTCAGGGGTCGGATACGTTGCTTCGCATGATCGTGGAGTCGTGGAGAATTCTCGAGCATCACCCGGTCAACGAGGCGAGGGTCAGACAAGGCCTCTCCGCCGCGAATTCGTTGTGGCCGTGGGGTCAGGGGAAGACACCCCGAATGACCCCCCTGCAGGAGCGGTTCGGGATCACGGGCGCAGTGGTGTCCGCGGTTGATCTTCTCCGGGGCATAGGCTGGTACGCGGGGCTGGAGATTCTCAAGGTCCCTGGAGCCACGGGGTACCTCGATACCAATTATCAGGGGAAAGTGGAAGCGGCTCTCTCCGCGCTCAAGGCCAAGGACCTCGTGTTGGTGCACGTGGAAGCGCCGGACGAAACTTCGCACTCGGGCAAAGTGGACCTGAAGACACAGGCGATCGAGGATTTCGACGAGAAGATCGTGGGCCCCATGCTGAAAGGTCTCGAGCAGTTCCCACAGTGGCGGATGCTGCTCATGCCTGACCATCCGACTCCTGTGTCCGGCAGAGTGCATACAGGCGATCCAGTACCGTTCGTGGTGCTCGATTCGGACCAGTGGGTGGATTCCTCCCCGAGCAACGGTCCGGGCTTTTCGGAAAAGGCTGCGCAAGTCTCCGGGTGGATCGAGGAGCGAGCCGACCACTTGATCGAGGTACTTCTCGAGAGGTAAAAGACTTCCGGGGGAAACCCTTTTGAAAATGGGTTGTCCCCCGGACCCCTTTCCGAAAACTTTTAGAACATAGGATTGTTCTGACCATCCAAGAAGTACTTGAGTTTTCGGGAGGGCGCTTTCATCCGTGGTTGTGGCCATGCGCCATGACTATTCTTGAGGATGGGGTCCAGAGGAAAGGACTGCCGGAGAGAACTTCGTTCCCCGGGTAATCGCTTCCTCAGATAATCAAATTCCGATTCCGCATCGGCCGGATCCCGTGGGAAGGCAGATGGACCAACTACGAACTACGCGACGGAATCCGTATTCCGCTGGAAGGTGAAGTTACATGGATACTTCCGGAAGGACGGAGGCCGTACCGGCTCTGCCGTATCAAGGAGCTCGCATATGAATTCGCTCTTTGGCCGATGCCGGAAAGACGTTCGTCCTCATTCGAAGCGTGGGCGCACACGCTGCGAGACCTTCAGCCGCGCCTGGGTTGCTGCTCAGATCATAGGACTCTTGGCAATAGTTATGGGAACTGAGGGGTTCGCGAGAGCGGAGGCACCGGTGTTCTCGATGCACCCGGTAGGGCGAGTGGTTGTGTCCGACACAACCACCAGGATCGACATCCTTCCTGAGTTCCGAGACGCGTTGCTCGGCCTGGAAAAGTTCTCCCACATCATTGTGCTCTACTGGTTCGACCGCAACGACTCGCCTGAAAAAAGGAGCATCCTCCGGGTCCATCCCCGAGGCGATTCTCGCAATCCGCTGAGCGGCGTGTTCGCCACGAGGTCGCCGGTGAGGCCCAATCTCATCGGGCTTTCAGTGTGTCGGGTGCTGTCCGTGGACAAGACATCCATTTCCATCGAGCGCATCGACGCATTCGACAACACTCCCGTGGTCGACATCAAGCCGTATATACCAGCGACCGACTCGGTTCCGGGAGCGTCAGTGCCTGCGTGGCGAAAGAACGCGCCACCAAGGTGAGCCTGGCACTGTGCCCGTTGCCGGAAAGGAGAAGCCATCAAGGTTCCAAGAAGTTGTGGGTGAATCAAGGTCAGAAGATCGCCGGTACGGGCGCCGGAAAATGTTGCGCTTCCAAAGGCTTCTGAGAGTACACTGGTAAGGGAAGATACTCTCATCCAAGAGGAGCGAGATTGGTAGTAATCTAATAGCGTGAGCGAAAAAGGGTGGACATTGGCCGGTTCCTGGAAGTTTCAATGATTCGGGAGTGAAAAAGGTGGTCGCCATCAAGGATGTGTTCGAGGCAATATTGAAGCGGGCGGAAGAAGCGAAGGCGCACGGGATAAAGCCCAGGTTATCCAGATCAAAGACAGAGTATTTCATTACAATTCCTCAAGGCTACAAGACCCGGCTTTACAAAATCATAATCATAAAGGGTAGTAAGGGTATCAGTATCCAGACGTATGATAGCGGCAAAATGCAATACAACGAGTTGTTACCGGAGACAACCATGGAGGATGTCCTGAAGCGCTTGCCACTGGACTTTCTCGTAATCAGCGGGAAGGATGACCCTCTGGAAGAGGGGCACAGGCAACGGAAGCCGAGAGGGTGAAAGTGTTCTCGACCGAAAGTCCATCTGGGATTAAGATTTTGCTTGAGTTCTCACGGTATAATGGCCCGACATGAGGGGCTCTCCCTGCATAGTCTTGCGAGACCGATTCCCCACCAGACCTTTTCGAGAGGCTGCAATGACAGAGTCCAACCCGGACGAAGAAGCCGTCCAAATTGCAGAGGAGGCGAATCCAGACCTCGTCCTCGAGGAGACAAGAAATTGAATGACCCGTATTTCAGTCTTGTGGAAGAACAATGGCCCAGCATTTTTTCGCTGTACCGCATGTACGAGCAAGAGAGCCCGGTAATGCTCTTGGATATTCAAGAGCAGAGGCTATACGCATATCCGTATGATGAATTCAAAGCCAATTTGAACCCCCGAAATCGGGCAGCTTTGGAGGCGCAGTATAGAGAAGCCACCGCAAGTTCGAGCATTGTTGTTTTTGTCAGGGACAATGAGCAGATGAAACTTGTGTCCTATGCGGTCGCCCCTGATATCCGCGAACCGAAGAAGAAGCGCACTAGGAAACGGCCTCGGCGCTCTGAGTAATTGACCCTTTTGTGCTCTTGAGAACTGACTCGTTGATTGGGCAGCTATTTGGGGGCTGGTTTTGATTTTGAGGTTTGTTTCTTTGGAGAGGTGTGATCGGATTGTGGAGGTTTGGGCCGAGAGGAGGCTCTGACCACAGTTTCCGAAACCGAGACAAGAAGCAGGAGGTGTCGGTTGTGATCCTGGTCTGAAGTTTTCCTAATATAGAAAGTGAATAGAAGATTGTAATCCAGCATTCTTCCAGTTAATAAATGGTAGGGGTATGGTGCTGCGGTTGCGTTATGCGTAGCCATGTAGGATAGCATTTATGGC
>JBFMAA010000231.1:0-6781 GCA_040755955.1 Thermodesulfobacteriota bacterium | reverse complement strand
AAGGAACTTCTTGCAAGAAGTTCCTTCCCCCGGAAGTCTTACCTTACTCCGGTCGGGTATCGCGGGCGCGGTGGTAGTCAGAGGCGAGTTTCTGTCCTTGTTTTCCGTTCACCATGGAGATATAGGCAATCATCCCCTGAAGCCAGGACGCGAAGTGGGGATGTCCTGTGCGATTCTGGGACGGGAGGCCCGATCTCTTCGCGTGATGCAGAAGAGCTCTCAACCCCTTGATTGTGCGGTGGGAGATTCCGGGTCGATCGTTCACCACAACTCCCGTGACCTTCTGGGCTGTGCTCCGCTTGAGCACCCGAGTCTTCTTGCCGTTGACGCGGAAGCCCTCGTCTTCCACGATGTGTCTCACTCGGGCAAGCAGGTACCCGACTTGTGCGGAGGGCCAGCCGGCACTACCTTGTGTCGAGTCTTTCTCCCGCAGCGACGGACTGTCGGCAGGAACCACTTCATCACTCGACCCGGTGGACGCGCGGTCGTCTGTGTCACTCGCGCTCCGGACCTGGAAGGCCGCATCTCCATCCGTGGTTGGAGTCGAGGCTGAGTCCCCGAGGCCGCCGCGACCATCGGTTGCAGCTCCCGCCAACCCAGGGGTCGAAAAGGTCAAGTCGTCCGCGTACCTGGAGTACGTCCACTCCATCGTCCGGCAGAGCCCCGATAACCGGGAATCGAGTCGCCGGGCGACCAGGTTGCTCAACGCGGGGCTGGTGCAGGCTCCTTGCGGAAGGGCTCGCGGGCCGACAGCGACATGGTATGGCTTCCCGTCAAGGGTGACTTTCTGCCTCGGAGACTCAGTGCACAAGAGCGCCAGGATCGTCGCAACGGCCGGCGAATACCCCATCCCCGCAAACAGGCCTTTCACCCTGGGAAAAGTCACGGTGGGGAAGAAGTCCTTCAGGTCGAGGTTGACCACCACCTCTTTGCCCACGTGCAACGCGGCGTTTGTGACGATACTGCGTCCGGGCACGAAGCCGTGCGCGGCATCGTGAATCGGAACTACACCGAGGATATGAGTCAGTATCCACTTCTGGGCTGCGGCCATGCTCTTGTGCGGGGCCGAAAGGGTCCGGGTGCCGCCGGATTTCTTCGGCACGACGAAGTTCACGTAGTGCGTGGTGGGCGATGCCTCGCTGTGGAACGCAAGCCAGCGGAGTGTGGGGATGGTAAGCTCCATGGCTCGGGCCAGGTCGGCCGGGGACGCAAGCACCGGGAGTCCCCGCTTTTGGAGTTCTTCCACATTGGCTCTCCGATCTGCCAGGTCCTTCGAGACCCCTCGGCCCAGGAACACGATGTCGGTGCGTTTCCGTTCATCGACTGCCTTGGCTCGTTGCTCCCGCCGCTGCTGGGCTTCCGCCTTCTTCCGAAGCTTACGGACTTCGCGTTCCGTTATGGACAGGGTTGCGGTCACCTGGGCCTGGTCCAGGATCGACTCCTTGTCCGGGCGGATTTCGTCCATTTCCAGACCGACGCGGTGGATCTCCGCGAGCTCTTCAGGAGTAATCAGACCCGCGGCGACCATCCCCCGGTCGATCAGCCGAATGTGCGGGAGATCCGGGTTGGGAATTCGGCCCACATACCAGATGGGGGTTCGGCGCCAGAACGAGCGGAACTTGGTGATCAGGTCTCTCGCCTCTTCTCCGGAGATCGGAGCAAAGCGGTCATGATCAAGTCCCTCAAGGCTGACGGTCCTGACCTGCGAAATGCTCACCGGTCCGCGTGATCCCAGAGCACGCCGCTCACGCCGCCTGCGCCACCAGAACCCGATTCGGACAATACCGGTCAATACCCAGTCCAGCACACTCATCGAAGCTCACCGTTCACGGGAAACGTAATCGTTGGCCGGGAAGAACCGAAGCTTTACCACAGAGCGGCTGGGAGCCGCAGCCAAGAATCGCGTCGACCTTCCTCGGCTCGCACGCGTTCCGATGGCGGGGATAATTGGTTCCACGCACGTTCCAACCGTGCACCGCCACAGGGGAAGCACAGACATTTACCCCTTTGCTGAAGCGGATTCTGACAACAAATCTTCGCGGCGGGCCAAGAATCTGAACGATAGTAGTACGGAGGCACGGAGAACTGAGCGGAAGATTGAATCCAGCCCCCATCCTGTATGCGCTTCCGGTTCACCGGGCGATTGAACCGGAAAAATAAGATTTCTCTGCGCCCTCTGAGTCGCTGTGGTGCACCCTGGCCCACACGGGGAGAGATCAGCAGGTCACCTGACTTCGATCTGAGGACCAAGGTCGTTCACCGAGTGGCCCGACGGTATCTGGAACCCGGGGAAGCCTCGGCTTGTCTCGGCCCGCGGTTCAGATACCGTCGGGCCTGAAGAACAACGGCCTTGGGGAAGTGTGGGTAGCTAATCTCCACCACGGCGTAACACCGCAGCATGCAAAGGTCTCAGGTGACCCACCGACCCCCCTTGATTACACCAACTCTCCGGATGTCTGTCAAGTTCTTCTCATGGAAATGCTCTGGGGGAAGGGGTGTTTTGCAACACGGACTCGGGAGCCGCACCCAAAAATCGCGGATGCAAGGCCAATTTCTCAGTCGATGATCTTCTTGAGACGAGCGATGATCTCTTCGAGCTCCTGGTTGCGGGATCGAAGGGAGTCTTCCGCCTTTTCCTTCTCTTTCTTCAGGCGGATGGTTTCGAAGGCCAGGTCCACGAGCTCGACGAGTTCCGCGGGCTTGACCGGCTTGCGAAGGTAATAGAAAGCCCCTTTTTCCAAAGCCATGACCGCGGAATCCACATCCGCATACGCGGTCATGAGCATACACACGCAATCGGGTTTGATGTTCTTGAGATCGGTCAGCAATGCAGTGCCGGCTCCGTCCGGGAGCTTCAGATCCACCACCGCGACCCAGGGGAAGGTCACCCTCGCGATCTTGGAGGCCTCGGCCCGGGACGACGCACAGTGGACCTCGTATCCTTCCTCTTCCAGTATGTCTTTCAGGGAATCGCGCAGGCCTTCATCGTCGTCGACTATGAGAATGCTCTTCACGGTCTCGTCCGGAGCGACTCGGGTGGGGAACAGTTTTCTCAGGAACCTTCTGACCGTCATGGCTGACCAACCTCCGTTCTGTGGCTGCCGGTTGTGCGATGCCTTATGTGGTAACTCAAGAGTACTCTCAGGTCAATGTCGGTTCCGTAGGACTCGCACTTTTCCGAGAGGCCCGCCTGCTGTCATGAGCACATGGCGCTGTCGATGGTGTCCAGGAGTTCGTCGGGCTTAAAGGGCTTCTTGAGGATCGCGAAGGCCCCTTCCCGTAATGCCATGGCGATCATGCTTTCCAGGATGTGGGCGGTGCACATGACGACTCTCAGGGACGGTCTGTGTTTCTTCATCTCGACCAGGGCCTCGACGCCGTTGAGCCCTGCCATTTTGATGTCCATGAGCACCACGTCGAAGTTTTGGGCAAGAATCCGGCGGACGGCCTTTTCTCCGCTGGAGGCGGTCGCGACTGAGTATCCTTCTTCTTCCAGCACGTCTTTGGCGCTGTCCAGGTATTCCTCGTTATCATCCACAAGGAGGATTCGGCCCCTCACGACACTTCTCCGTTCACATGGGAATCGCTACAGTGATCATGGTCCCGCGATGCGGCTCGCTCTTGAGCTCCACCCGGCCGCCGTGTTCCTCTACGATCTTCTTCACGATTGCCAGACCCAGGCCTGTTCCTCGAGATCGGGTCGTGAACAGGGGATCGAAGGATCTGGCAGCGGTTTGGGCGTCCATCCCGGTGCCGTTGTCTTCCACCTCGATGAGCAGGCAATCTCCCACAGTGGATGTGGAAACCCTCACCACAGGTCGATACAGGACGCTCTTCTCCGTCTCCACTCGCGTGGTGACAGCCTGGAGCGCGTTCTCCACAAGGTTCACCACGACACGGCGGAGTTTTTCCCGATCGAAGTTCACCTCGCAAAGGTTGGGGCAGAGGTCGCGCACGATCGCCACTTTCTCTCTGGGAGGGATCTGGTCGAGGATTTCCTCGAGCCAGGGGTTGATATGGCCTTTGGTGACGTTCGAGCGTCGTCCTCGCGTGTATTCGAGAAGTTCGCCTATGATCGAATCACACAGTCCCACTTGTTGTTCAATCCGGTCGAGGTGTTTTCGGATCTTCTCATCGACGTCCGGGATTTTCTTGCTCACGTAGTGGGTCGAAAACCCGATCACCCCCAGCGGGTTGCGCAGCTCATGGCTGACCACCGCGGTGAGTTGCCCCAGCACTGCGAGTTTTTCGCTTTTGATGAGTTCTTCTTGCGCGGCTTCGAGGTCTCGGGTCCGTTCCCTGACCTTCTCTTCGAGTTCTGCGGCGTGGTGAGTAAGCAATGCCTCGCGTTCCTGGTAGTAGTCGATTTTTCGCTTCAGTTCTTCGGGGCCCACCTTGAGTCCCGCGAGTATCCCCGCGTAGACCTCGGAGAGCTCGATGGCCTCCGCGTCCGAGAATATCCCGGTGTGTTCCAGTGCCCTGTGTGCGGTTGCAGTTCCGAGGGAGCCGGCCAGGAGCTTCTCCACCTCGCTGTGGAGTCCCGCGAGTTCCACGATGGAAATGCGACTCCTGTTCTCGAGCCCTGCCTGGTGGATGCATCTGTCGGTGAACGACGTGGCTTCAGTCTCACCGAAGTATTGCCCGAAGAGCTCTTGTATCATCCTGCGTTTTGACTCGAAGTCGATATCGGATTCACGCTGCGGCGGCTTGCCGAGAGCGGGTCCGGTGGTGAGAGCTCCCACGAAGTCCTCGGCCAGGCTCCGTTCTTCTTCGGTTTGCCTGAAGTAGAGCGAGCCCAAGACATAAAGTCCCACATTGAAGAAAAGCGACCAACAGACAGTATGGTTGAGCGGATCCAGCGGAGCGACTCCGAAGAGTTGTTCGGGTTTGAGAAAACCGATCCCCCATGGTCCGTCGGTGAGCAGGCGATCCGATATCCAACCGCTGCGGACAAACGCCGGCACCAGCAGCGTGTAGAACCACACGAGAAAGCCTGCACTCAGCCCGAGGAGTGCTCCTGCTTCGTTTCCTTTGCGCCAGAATATGCCTCCCAGGATTACGGGAGCAAACTGGAAAGCCGCGGCAAAGGAGATCATCCCGATGTTCACCAGCATGTACGATTCGCCGACCTGCAGCTCGAACCAATACCCGATCAGGATGACGCCTGCGACCGCACCCCACCGGCATCTGAGGAGATTCCTCCGCAGAAACGCAAGCCTGCGTATCTCGCTGACCAGTGGCAGAAGAAGATGATTGGTGACCATTGTGGAGACGGTGATCGAGCTGATCATGATCATCCCCGTGGCTGCGGAATAGCCTCCGAGAAAAACCAGCAATGAGAGCCATTTTTGGCCGGCGTCGAGGGGAAGTCGCAACACGAAGGTATCGGCCTGAGCAGCTCCGTATCCCTTGAGCAGTCCACTCATCGCGATAGGTAACACGAAAATGTTGATCAGACCCATGTACAGCGGGAATACCCACATGGCAGTGCGAATGTGTTTCTCGTCGAAGTTCTCGACCACGCTCACATGGAACTGACGGGGCAAGAACATGACCGCTGCCATAGCCAGCAGCATGTAGGTGGTCCAGGTGATCGGCGAGACCGCCTCCGTCGGCCAGATCGATCCCGGAGTCGATTCGAGCCTCACGGACATGAGATTGAAGACGTTGGAGAATCCGTCGAACAGGAAGTACGTCACGAAAACCCCCGCGGCGAGAAACGCGAGGAGCTTCACCAGACATTCCACGGCCACGGCCATCATGAGTCCCGGGTGGCGTTCGGTGGGATCGAGTCTCCGTATGCCCAGAATTATGGTGAAAATGATCATCATGCCCGCGACCAGAGGTCCCACATGGAGGTGAACCCATGAGTCTCTCTCCGTGACGCCGGAGGTGATGATCCCGAATGTGGAGATCACGGCTTTGAATTGCAGCGCAATGTACGGCATGGTGCCGACCAATGCGATGATCGTGGTCAGTGCCGCCAGCGGCTGAGATTTGTTATACCGAGCGGAAATGAAATCCGCGATACTGGTGATGTGTTGGGTGGTCTTGATCCGGACGAGCTTCCTCAGTACGGTCCACCAGAGAATGATGATCAGCGTGGGGCCCAGGTATATCGGCAGGAACAACAGACCTGAGGTGGCTGCCTTACCGACGCTTCCGTAGTAGGTCCAGCCGGTGCAGTACACAGCCAGCGAAAAGGAGTAGATGAGCGGACGATTGACGGGGCTGCGCCCTTCCTCCGACCGCCGCTCGACCCAAATGGCGATGAGGAACAGGACAGCCATGTACAGGCACAACACCGCGATGACCGTGAAGGAGTCAATCATCATCAACTCCGGGCACCGGCCTCAGACCGGTTCGCGAGGAATCAGGTAAGAATGTCGAGACCCCCCCTCTGAAGAAAAAGCATCCCCCTCCCTCTCAAAGGTACGCACCGGTTGTCCGGGCTTCAGACACGACGCGGGGCCGTGCAGCCGGTCAGCACTTCGAGAGTTCCTGAAGGGGCGCCGAAGACGGGACTCGTGCAGAGAGTTCCTCCCCGGAAACCTGGTCTCTTTGAAAGCGTATTGGAGTCATCCCACACGGCCGCCATTGTAGACGCAGAAGGAATCGCCGTCAACGGAGAAATGGAAATGCGCCGTTCGGGACGCGGTCCGAAACTTTCTATCAGAAAGTGTTGGGGGGGGGGGGGGGGGGGGGGGGGGGGGGTGGGGGTGTGGGGGGCGGCCGCCCCACAAGCACCCCGCGCCAGACCGCTGGCGCGCGGCAACGGGGC
>JBFMAA010000230.1:0-6886 GCA_040755955.1 Thermodesulfobacteriota bacterium | reverse complement strand
GCGGGGGGTAGAAATGTAGCCAGTAACGTGGACCCTGAAGACTAAACCGAACCCAAAGTTTCCTCAATTGTGACGAGGAGATAGCCGCACGAGACTTGGTTCTCTGGAAAAAAACTTCAGTCTAGTCGTACAAAACCTATTATCGATTCACCGTCCGGCTCAAGAACAGGGTAGTCACCGAGCTGCGATACGGGGCCATAGTCAGGAGGGTTGTTGATCATAAGCGCCAACGTCTTCCCGGATCTGCCGGTATACGCCCGAATCCTCTGCCAGAGACCTTCAGCCGTGTTGACCCGCAGGATTCTTTGTCCCAGTCGATCGACAACTTCGCACCTTGCGAGGCAGGCAAACTTGCAGGAGCCGCCTTGAATGCTATATGTGGAGTGGTCAAAGGTGTCACCCGCCTGGGCACTCATGAATCCTCCTCGATAAGCGTTCACCGGCTGGAAAAGAAAGATAGACCACAGAGGCACAGAGAACACAGAGTCGGAGAGGAGAATAGGAGTCATTAGCCACAGATGCCGCAGCCGGCCACAGATCAAGAACTGGAAGATAAGGGACCGGTTGAAGCTCTTTCGTCTTATTTCTGAAACCTGCGCAATCTGTGGAAGACAATTCCTGGTCTTCTCTGTGACCTCTGTGTCTCTGTGGTGAATATTCTTCTGTCCGGGTGAACTCTTACCTTCTTCCTCTCATCTGCGGCGCGTGACGATCCGATCGTGGGCTTCCATGAGCTCCCGGGCCAAGGCGAGGTATTTCTCGGGAGTGTCTCCCGCGCGTATCGACTTCCGGCATTCCGCGACCAGCCTGGACACCTCCTGCAACTCGCCGGAGGCACGCGGACCTTTCTTGGCAAAGGTCCCGTCCTCCAAGCTCTTGAGCGGAACCCCCCTTCGCCGGGAAATTCCGGCCAGCGTGCGCCGCAGTATCGCGTTCAAGGCTTCGGAACCCGCACGGCACGACTCGAATATGTGCGCCATCGAAGCGACTTGCTCCAACGATGAGCGCCCTGTCGCGGGACTCAACGACCTGAAGCGCCCGGCAAGTCCGGCTCGCCTCGAGTAGAGAAACAGGACACACCCTACCCCACACTGGAGCAACACCCACAGGAACACCGAAGCGCCGATATACTGCCAAAGACTTCCCGCCATCACGTGACCGTGATGGTATTCGTCGAAAAGTATCTCTTTGGGACGCCCCTCTGCATACAGCATTGCCAGCAAGAAACGCAGGTTGTGATCCTCCTTGACGTATTTGTTGGTAATCATGGTCAGATCCGCGAATGCGATGACCTTACCCGCGCCGAGCTTCCGGGCAACCACGAGCGGGCCCGACTCATCGGCCACGAGCGTCTTCCATGGGGGCTTGGGTTCCTTCCAGTGGACGTCCTTCGACGCGCTGATCTCTCCCACACCTTCGACCCCGTCTACCACGACCGGGACGGTTCTCCTGCCCGGCACCGACGAGTTCATCCGAGTCAATCCGAACTCACGGGCGAAGTTGCTTCTCTTGCGGACTCGATCTCCCTTGGACCGCTCCTCTGTTGCCTCCTTGTCATCTCGTTCCCACGGCATGCGCAGCGGCGCGGTGCCTTCAAAGAAGATGAGGTGATTCCCCTTCCTGATCCACTCTTTGAGTTTGCTGAGCTCCCTGGCGCGCACCACCATCTTTCCGGGATCGACCGCGATCAAGGTGCCGCGGTGTTTTCCCAGCCACTGGTACGCTCTCCGAAACCGCGAGACTTCCAAGCCCAGCTCCTGGAGCGCCAGGTATACCGCCTTGCAGCCCTCGGGCCCCGTAGAAAAGGTCGAAGGGAGTCGGCTGCGGTCCACCTTCCCGGACCCTCCCAGCCACAGTGACAGGACCGTCACGACCACCAGCGCTCCCACCACAATCAGGATCTGTCGCTTCATGACGGCTCGGCCTTCTGGGTGAGATCAACGCATCTATCGCGGAAGTGCTCGAAGTCTGCCCGATCGCATGACGCGTTCCCGTAGCGCACGCGGTTGAAAATGGGAACGAGTCGAGCGAGGCTTCCGCGAAGGGGGTCATTTCCGCGCAAGGTCGCGAGGATCTCGCTGTTGGTGCGTCCAGGATGGTAAGGCAGCCGGCCGAGCTCGTCGAGCTTGATCAGGACATACCGGAACAGCAGGATCACCGCCAGTGCAAACTCGCCGGCGTTTGCCCGTTTCACGGCTTCAGTCCATATTCCTGAGCTGAATGCGAGTCCTGCTGCGGCATCTTGATCCAGTTCCGCGTCCTCAGCCCGGGCACTTCGGTCTAATACCGACTGGGCCACCAGTTTCAGCAGCACACAGACAAGCACGATCGCAGCCCCCAGCACCAGGCAGCCAAGCACAATCCACGCGGTGTCCATATCGGGTATCGCCTGTCTCAAGCGGGGAAAGTGTTCGTAGAGCCACTCTATCAGGCGCTCGAACAGTTCCCGCAGCCGCTCCCGTGCGCGATCCAGGGCCGCGGTCGGATCGTCACGGAACTCTTCCCTTGAGAGCACCTCTTCGAGCACCGCGTCAGGGTCCTTCGGCAGGTTCAACTGGGTGCCGAAGTGCGCTCCCGCGGGTCCTGGCACGCACAGCCAGACCAAGGCAAGTATCAGCCCTACCGAGTATAGTCTCATTGATGGGATGCAGCGACCGAGCAGGACAGCTCCTCCTCGCACGAGCCGCAGGACATGCACCCTGCCCTGCGGATCTGCAGCACATCCGGATGGAAGGCAGGCCCGAGCTCTTTGAGTTGATCCGCACCGCACACTGGGCAGGATCGGGGTGCACCGGCAGCATCCGTGAATATCTTCGCGAATTCTTTCCCGCAGCTCTGACACTCGAATTTCGTTATGGGCATGTTCAGCCTCCTGGGTTTTCTTCCTTTTCTGAGCCGTTGTCACCGTCCTGCCTGGCGGCCTCCTCTTGTGCCCGCGCGCTTCGCACGGCGGCCACGGCCATCTCGTGGCGAGCGGTGATGCTCAGGCGTTTTTTCCACTTGGGGTCTTCGTCGTCAACCGGAAGACCCGCCGCAAACTCATAGAGTTCCGGACACTCAGGTTTCCCGAGCTTCTCCCATAAGGCGGCATTCACATATTCCCAGAGCGGCACGCCCTCCGAGTGTGCCCGTTCTTCCGCCATGGCGAGCAGGTACGGGTTCATGGTCATTCGGACGGAAATGATCCCTTCCGGCCACTTGCCGGATTCGTGCGATTTGGTTGCGGAGCACAGCGTCATCTGAACCTCGGGTCGTCCGGGATAGCACGAACAGTTCGTTCACTTAGATGCATCATACCCCAAAAGGAGGCAATCCGGCGCGTCCTTTTTCGCAGGCGTCCTGTGGAAATGCTTCAGACCCGAATCCCCTTGAATTTTTGAGATTGGGCGGCTCCCGATGGTCGCCGCAGGGTATTGCGAGTAAGCGGGATTGCATTTCCATGCTTCGTTGTGACCGCCTCGCGGACATGGTGGTTCTCATGCTTCGTCGAAACCCGGCCCTCCCGGTCGTTGCACATTCGACCTTATTGAGGTAGATTTTCGCGGCGCGTATCTTGGAGGGACCGACCAGGTGATCCGTACTCGAATACTGGGTCGATATGTATTCCGCGAAGTGGGTGCTTCGTTTCTGGCTTGTTTCGCGATATTCATGCTGACCGGCCTGATCGGCGGATTTCTTCCGTTGCTCCAGAAAGGAATGGAGACGGGACTCCAGCTCACGCTGATTCTGTTCCAGGTGCTCATCAATGCCCTTCCGGACACGCTGGTGACGGTGCTGCCGCTCTCCGTGATGGTGGGGGTGCTCCTGGGCCTGGGACGGATGGCAGCGGACAACGAAATCGCCGCGATCAAAGCCTCGGGAGTTTCCTTGTTGAGGCTGCTTCCGCCGGTGCTCTTTCTTGGCATGATCGGGATGGGCTTGTGCCTTGTGTGCACGATGGTGCTGATCCCGAGGGGAGTTGCCAAAGGCCGTGAGCTCATTCGTGACGCGGTGACGCTCCGCCCGGACGCGGGGATTGAAGAACGTACCTTCTTTGACAAGCTCAAGGACTTGCTCATCTACACGGAACGCATAGACCCGAGCTCCGGTGTCATGACCAACCTTTTCATTCGGGAATCATCCGACCCGGAGGACATCAGAACTATTCTCGCGAAAAGGGGCAAGGTCTCCCCCGACCCTGAACAGAAAGCCCTCGTGATTAACCTCCAGGATGGAACCATACTGAAGGAGAACCGCACGGGCGATTCCACAGGAACTCTTGCCTTTGAGAGCTATGCGTTCAAGTATCCGTTCGAACGGGCCGGCATCGGAGACGAAAACCCGCCCCTGGAACAGATGTCCGTGTCGGAAATGATCACTCACCTGCACCGCATCACCGCGGTGAAGGAAGACCCGCCCCCCGACGTTGTCGCGTTCAACCAACGAGCCTGGCGCTTTGGCGGCATATTGATCACCCAGAGGTTCGTGTATCCGATGGCTCCGCTGGTCTTGGCCTTGCTGGCTTTTCCGCTGGGCGTGATCAACATGGGGAAGAGTCGCCTGAACAATGTGTCCGTGGGTCTTGTGGTGATATTCGCCTACTACACGGTTTCCCTGACCTGTGAGAAGATCGCGCGTTCGGGGTTATTGCCTCCGCCGGTGGTACTGCCGGTGACGCCGTTGTTCTTCACCGCAGCCGCGCTCTACTTCATCCATTGCGTGCGATTGGAGCAGACTCCCGGAATTGTCCGGGTCATTCAGGGGGCGGTCCGGAGACTTAGACATCTGAGGAGCTGACCCAGGTCACCATATCGCCACGCATTGCTGGGTGCGAGAAGTTTCATCCTCCCCTTGCCCCTTCCTGGGGGGTTCCGTCGCCTCTGATGTGCCGGACCCGGATGCCGCGCCGCAGCAGGACCGGTGTGATCATGAGGTTGCGGTGACACTTGAGCGGGTTCTCTTCCGCGCACATGATCGCCACTTCAGCCTCGTCGAGCCGGCGTTCGAGCAGCGTGATTCCCTCGAGAAACTCAGGAGTCCGGGCAATCCGGGCATGGACCACCCGGCCGTCATCGTCATAGAAGCGGGGGTCTTTCGGCTTACCCCCAAGCACGTTGCCCAGGAACCAATACTCGATCCCGCAGCCTGCAACGGACTCCTCGATCCGCTTCTTGTTGAACTGCGGTGCGAACCTTGAATACGGGCGAGATCGCACATCCGCGAGCACCTGGACTCCGTGCCCCAGAAGCAGCTCCAAGAACCGCTGCAGCGGGTGGTTGGAATGGCCTATGGTGAAGATCGACCTTGCTGCATGAGCGCTCATTGCGTCTCCCCAGGATGACCGTCTTCACGGAATGATGAAGATTTGCCACAGCGACACATTGCGTCTGGGAACCGCTCTGTGTCGTAGTCGTGCCATTCCGAAGTGCGGTCACGCATGTGACCCGAAAAACCGACTCTCGCGAAGCAGCAAAGAGCTCCAAGGAATTCTCTCTGCGTTTGCGGACTTTGCGTTCTTTGCGAGAGAATATCTTATCAGATCTCCCGCGTTCCCCCAGTCAGACTGCTGAAGAATCCGCGGCAGTACTCGCCAAGACCGGTACTTGGTGGTGAACTTCTTGGCTCTCACTCCCGGGGTCGCCGGAACGGATCGCGCAGGAGCCTGGGAGACTGCATGCCTCTGCGGAGGCTTGCTGGCAGCCGATATCGTTCCGTGTCCGTGTCCAGTCCCCAGGTCACGGACTTGTGTGTTGCCTCGGCCACGGGCTTGACCTCGGAGAAGCCCCCGAGCGACGGTATCTTGTCGTACTCAGGCAGGTACTCGATTCCCGAGAGGAATTTGATCGCCTGCTCTCTTGCCATGGGCCATGCGAAGGTATACGGCGGCTCTTCTTCCGCGAAGGTTTCCTCGTTGTCCAGATCTTTCAGGGCCTTGAGCGCTTCGAGCATCCGCTTCAGCAACGGCCGTACCGAGTCGACGTCCACGGCCTTGGGATTCACTGCCACGACGTACGAGAGCGTGTTGCGCACCGACCCTCGGGAACGGACCCTGCCGTAGCGTGATTCGTAGTCGGTGAGCATCGAGACGATCTCCCCGTCAGTGCAGTCACGCAGGGCCCAGATTGCCAGGCCTTGCAGGAGGGACCGACGGAGCCTGTCCTGGTATCCGTACATGGGGAGCATCACGATGGCCTTGCGTGAGAACGACCCGTCTTGGAAGCGCAGCCCCTCGACTCTCACGATGGTGTCTCCAGTGGCGCGCTGTGAATTCCTCGCCGGCCGCGACGTTTCGCTTTCCCGGGACGCGTCTCTGCCGGACCTTTTCGCTGCGCTTGCGAGGCGGTCGCCGGCGCCTCGGGTTTCCGAGGAACCGTTCGAGCCCGCCATCGGACCGGAACCGGCCCGGCCAATACCGAAGCCTTGATCCGGCGCGGCTGCCGGTAGCGCCCTGCGGGAATTCGACTCCCCAAGATCGGCAGCGCGAAAAAGGACAACCTCAAGATCGGGGAACCAGTCCCCCCCGGAGAAGCGATATGCGGCCTGCGCGTCCAGGCTTTCCACGTTCCGGACCAGCTCCCAACCCGGGTCCGCATCGACGAAACGCGGTCGGTCGAGCACCACAATCACCGGAACCGGCTGCGGAGCAGGCACATACCCGGGAGGCCTTTTCTTACCCGCGGAGATAGGGTCCGTTTCGGCAAGCAAGACGGTCGTCAGCAACGCGGGCAGCAGCGCCGGCAGAATACCAAGCAGCTTTCCGAAAGGTAAGTTTCCGGGGGAAACCCTTTTGCAAAACCACCATGACCGCACGCGGCCACAACCAAGCATGAAAATGCTCCCCCACCGGCGTCTCGACGAGCCGGCTTTCTCTGCGGCGACCAGCGGGAGCCGCACTATCCCAAGAGTT
>JBFMAA010000229.1:0-6891 GCA_040755955.1 Thermodesulfobacteriota bacterium | reverse complement strand
CGGGATGCCGCGCTGTGACCTTGTCCGCGGCGCCGGCGGGAGCCGCCATGCTCCAAGATTTTCGGGGGAATCCAGACCCTTCAAGACGGCCCTTCCTCGCCCCGCAGCGGGTACGCACTGATGTCACGGTATGTCGGCCTCGGATTTGACGGCACCCAATTGGCGGGTTCATCTATTTCGCACCACGGGCTTCGATGAGGGAGTAGAATGGGGGGGATTGTTACCGACAGGAGGAGAGGATGAGTTTTCAGGGCAAGGTGTGGAAGTTCAGTGACGACATCAATACCGACGAAATAATCCCCGCACGCTATCTCAGCATGTCCGACCCGACCGAGCTCGCTGCCCACGTGATGGAGGACGCGGACCCCGAGTTTCCGTCGAAGGTCGCGGCCGGAGATATCATCGTGGCCGGAAAGAACTTCGGCTGCGGTTCGTCCAGAGAGCACGCGCCGGTCGCCATCAAAGGCGCGGGAGTGGCCTGCGTCATCGCGAAGAGCTTTGCCCGCATCTTCTTCCGGAATGCCTTCAACATGGGCCTGCTTATCCTCGAGTCCCCCGAAGCTTCCGAAGCCACACGCGAAGGCGATACCCTCGCGGTCGACCCCGACGCGGGGATCATCCGGAACCTCACCACAGGTGCGTCCTTCGCGGTGGCCCCGATTCCCCCGTTCATGCAGGATCTCATCGCGGACGGGGGCCTGATCGCGCATCTGCGGAAGATGAAGAGTGGGAGCGAATAAGTAAACGAACGGGTAGGACCCGGTTTGCCCATACACCATGGTGGCCGGCCAAAGCCTTCGATGTGGCGCGATTCCGCCGTTTCCCAGCCTGTAGTTGAGCTTGAAAGGATGCATCCCGCGTCGCAGCTCCGGAGGCACCCCGCGACCGCGTCCAATTGGGAAGTTCGTATCTTGTGAGGTTGGCTCCCAGGGTGGTGGCTACTCTTCGTCGATAAGTTCCCGGCGCTTCAGACATGCTATTGACACGCGGTTCCCTTCATGGGCATAATGCGGGCAAGGTGAGAAATATGAGTATTTGCTTACCCTGCCTCAAGGCCGGGATTGATAGGAAAGTCGTCTCGGGGGTGGAGTGCAGTGAGCACCTTAATGAGCACCGTGTGGAAGACTGCAGGAATCGTGGTCTTGGCATGCTTTCTCGGACTCTTCTCGGCCTGGAGCAAGTATCTCAAGGACGCGAACCTGCTAAACGACGACTGGCAATGGCGTTTTCTATGGATTTTCACTCTTGCATTCGTTCTGCAGCAGGTCCATTTGGCGTGGCCGAAACCAACCAACCGGGCCGTGGTTGCGTCGCGCAGTGAAGTGATAGAGTCCTTCCTGCAGAGACTGCTGGAGGACTATCACCGGAAGGTCGCATCGCTGGATCGAGGAGCCCACGTAACCAAGCCGGAGGTTCGGGCCAATGTGATGCTTGTCACGAAACCCTGGAGAGGTTTGCTTGGGGAAAATCTGGAGATCTGTTACTACTCGACGGACGACGATTTTCATTACCGCGAAGACGAGACCGACCTTGTCTGGAAAAAGGGGCAGGGGGCGTGCGGAGCTGCTTGGGCGAAGCAAAAGCCTGTGCCTTATGACTCCGCGAACAAGGATCTGAAGATTCCCGCCGGAAAGCTGACCGCGGGGCAGAAGACCGCAACGTCGCACTTGCGTTCCCTGCTCAGCGTCCCCATATGGAATTTTGAGGCGAAGAGAATTGTTGGCGTCCTTAATTTGGACAGCCGCCAGAACAAGGGCGACTCTTTCCTCACGCACCCGGAGGTAGCGACCCTCTCGGCAGCATATGCGACAAGCTTGGCACCGTTGTGCTATCCTGACGGTGTGGAACCACGATAACTGGGAGGTCCCATCATGGAGATAAGACCGGCAACCAAAGACAGCACGGCAACTATCGAGTTTTCTGCCGAGGACGAGGCCAGAATTCGGGAAATGAGCGCCTGCATCTCCCGGGGATTCATGGGTTATGGGCTCGACGCCTCCGAGAAGGAGAAAGGCGAGTCTGTTCCTGAGTTCGAAGCGGCCTCTCCGGATTCAACACCCCAGGACTAGCGGGACGTGGAAGATATTCTATTCGATTCAATTTGAGCCGCTTGCCATGCCTTGCGCAGTGGTGTACGTGCCCAGAGCAACTGTGGACTTCGGTCAGCGGTGCCGGGTACTCTGCAATCGGCGCGATGGTGAGGTACACTACCTTTTTTCGGCAAGTACGACTCCGGCCGTGGAGGTCATGAATTGCGCGTCCTGATGATCACTCCGGAAGCAACCCCTTACGCACGAACCGGCGGCCTGGGCGAGGTTCTCTCTGCCCTGCCCGCGGCTCTGGCACGTATTGGAATCCAGGTTGATGTGCTCATGCCCAAATACCGAGAAATCACCCCGGATCGGTACGGCATCGACCCCATGAACCTACCCATAACGGTCACTCTCAACGACAAGCCGGTCTCCGGGGGATTCTGGAAGCGCGACCACCCGAGTGGGGCGCGCTACATGTTCCTGGAACACGACGCGTACTACGATCGTGAAGGGTTGTACAGCGACCGCAACAAAGATTATGAGGACAACGCGGAAAGATTTGTCTTTCTGTGCCGCGCGGCCATTGAGATGGCCCTGGCCTCGGGCACTCACTACGACGTGTACCACTGCCACGACTGGCAGACCGCGCTCACCCCGGTGTACCTCCGGAGCTTCTACGCAGGCGAACCTCTGCTCGGTGATGCCGCAACGGTGATGACGATTCACAACTTGGGCTACCAGGGGCGTTTCTGGTACCTGGACATGCCGCTCGTGGGTGTGGGCTGGGAATTGTTCACCCCGGCATACCTGGAGTTCTACGGCGACATCAATATGCTCAAGGGTGGGATTGTCTTTGCCGATCAGGTGAACACGGTCTCCCCGGGTTATCGAGACGAGATCCTCACGCCCGAGTTCGGCCGAGGTCTCGAGGGGGTCCTCGCGGTGAAGGGCGACAACCTCAGCGGGATTGTCAACGGAGTCGACTACGAAGTGTGGAACCCGGCCACGGATCCGCGGATCGCGGCGCCCTTCGACGCTGACGACCTCAGTGGAAAGGCCAAGTGCAAGGCAGAGTTGCAGAGAATCGCGGGATTTCCCCTTCGAGATGATCTCCCACTGATCGGCATGGTGAGCCGGTTGGACGTCCAGAAAGGAATAGACCTGGTGGAATGGGCCCTGCCATCGTTCCTGGACGAATCGAGCCAGTTTGTGGTCCTCGGAACAGGTGAGGCGCGGTATCAGGATTCCCTGGGGCACGTGCTGGAACGTTTTCCGGAAAAGGGACGCGCCTTCTTCACGTACGATGACGAGCTCGCACACAAGATACTTGCCGGATCGGACATGCTGCTGGTGCCTTCCCGATACGAACCGTGCGGATTGGCCCAACTCTATGCCATGAGATACGGAACGATTCCGGTGGTTCGGGCCACAGGTGGACTCAGGGACACTGTGGATGAATGCGTCCCCGATGAGGATCGCGGGACCGGTTTCAAATTCGAGGAAGCTGATCCGGTCGTGCTGGACGAGACCGTGAGGCGAGCGATCTTCCTGTTCCGGAACGACCTGGCAGCCTGGAAGCGGCTCATGATCCGCGCGATGCGGGCCGATTTCTCATGGAACAGGTCTGCCGTAGAGTATGTGAAGCTCTACGAGAAGGCCATCGAGTCCCGGAAACAGGCTCTCCGCTGGTGAAATCCGGTAAGGTGCACCATCAGTGGGAATCGCAAGTCGAGTGTTCTCCGCCGACAATTGCGGCAAGTCTCACCCACTCCTTGCCCCTCCCATCACGGGAGGGGGATCGAAAACGCTCTCATCTGGCGGGAGAGGGAGGGGGGATTTGGCTGCGTCAACTATGGGCTTGCCGCGAAATAACCCTGTCATCTCGCGTGCTCCCCTTCCATGGGTTGACCCCCGTGGCTATTCACAGTGCGCCCGGCAGGGAGCGGGCCTCTTCTGCCCTGAAAGGGCAGCCCGTGAATAGCCGGAAGGTTTCAACCTACGGTACTCCAGCGAGTGAATGCCGTTCTCTAATTCACTGTGGCCGTAATGCTTGTTTTGCCGCGGGCCCTATGACTCGAATGCCAGGGCGCGTGACCCTCTTCAGAACTCGGTTGGTTGGCTCCTTTGCGCCGGCGTAATAACAACCACTGCCACCTCAAGCAAGATTTCCGGAAGCCTCGGTCTTCAAGGAAGGGGCCTTCCCGAGCCCAGGCTAGTCGGCAAGCCATTCCTCGGCTATGTTGCGATTCGTGAAGTGCTTGCGCTTGTCCGCGTAGCCTTGTCCGACGTGCTCCGCGCTCGACTGGAGCTGCAGTTGGCCGAGGATCTGCTCACTCCACACCGACGCCACCTTCCCCGGCTGTGCCTTCGCGACGACTGCCTGAATGTCTTTCACGACATTGAGCAGGAGAATCACGCCTATTGTAGAGCAGTCCGACATGAGCTTAAACCCCGGTCTGACGAGCTCCACGGCGCGCTCCATATCAGGAACCACATTCCGCCAGTCCTTGGGTTTCACCACATTGCCCCTGAATACCACATCCAGCCGATTCTTTACTTCGTCGACCGTGATTGAGTAGAAATCATTGGTAGCGATTACCTTCATTATGTGTACCTTCTTCTTCAGTATCCTGCGCTTCGGCTTTCCGTCATCGCACCCTATCCATTGCCTCAGACGGTTTACAGCAGTATTTTAGCGAGGCGCGCCGAAGAAAGTCAAGAGTGCACGCAATTCACCATAGTGATTAACGATTCTCCATCGTGACGCGGGAGATAACCGGCGGCAGGTTCTGACGAGATCACGGCCGCACACGACCGCGCCTACCTGCTACTCTCTCCGCAGTCCCAACTCGGTTTTCAGGTCTCGTTGCAGCCTCATGAGGGCAACTTCTATGTTGTAATCCCTGATGTTCAAGCCCTTGGAGACGGCTACGATTTCCCCGTCGTCCACGCCGATCTCCATGGCCATGATCTCCTTGGCCTGCTGGAGCCCCGCCAAATTCACCGGAAACCCGGACCAGAGATTCCACGATCTGAAGTACGCGATCCAATGGAGTTTGCCGTCCATGATCCTGGTGTCGACCAACCTCAGGCAGGGACTCGATCCGTCGGGATCGTCGTAGAAGAAGATGTCTTCAGGCCGGCCTATTTCCATGCACATGCGATTGGTCCGGCCGCCGTGTTGCTTGTAATAGTCGATCACGTACTGCCAGGCGACCTGAAGTCGCTCCCCATAGGTGTAGTGTTCGCCGGGGGCCTTTTCAGAGGAGAGGAGATAGGGCATGTATCGCTGCAGATACTCCTCGTCCGCGACAGGGGGAAGATTCAGGTGCTCGGGAATCTGAGGGAGCAGCGGCCGCACTCCGGGCTGTGTAATGTGCACCGTCACCATGTCCAGTTCGATGCGATCCGCGCCGGGATTGGAGCCCGTGTCAACCGTGTAGCGCCGCGCCGCGCCGTCCGGTGCGCGTGACTCTTCGATCAGCGTGTACAAGCACTGGAACCAGGCATCAGGTATGGTTGTGGCTTTGATAAATACGGGTTTCATGGTAGGCTCCTATCAGAGAAAGCTTGGGGGATTACATCCCAATCGGCTCTCTTGTCAAGTCCCATGGAAATGAGAATTCTGGGGGAGGGGGCGTTTTATTAATAACGTTCCATTTCTTCTCCAACCGAGAAGAAATCTTCAGCTCAGCGGCTGCCGGAGTGCGCAAAATGCCTTTCTTCTTTTGCGTGGAACCAACTCGCCCCGCCCTGGGTCTCCATGCGGGCCGAGGAAGGTCGACGCGAATTTGGTTGCGGCTCCCAACCGTCGTTTTGAAAAACGCCCCCTTCCCCAGACCCCCAGTCGCTTAAACTTTTGAGATTGGGCGGCTCCCGCTGGTCGCCGCACGGTGTTCCATGAGGGAGCGAGGTTGCCTTCCGGTGTGCGTGCGGCTCGCCTCGCCGGCATGAGCGTTTTTCGCGGGCGATTTATTTGTGCGGGGTGAGGGAACCGTACGCTCGTTTCCGGGTCGGATCTGATAAGAAAATCAGCGTCGCTCCTGACCAGACGAAGAGGTGTTTGTGCAAATCTCAGCTTTATCAACCGAGCCGGAAGCCTCTGTGGCCGAAAGCCGTCCCGTCGCACGCGGTCGTTGGTCCGCGATGGGCGCAACCTTGCATCGGGCTGTGGTCGCGCCGTTTGTTAGGTCCACCAACCCCCCTGGGTTCGACGCGCTTGGGGTTGCGGTCGGCTTGTTCGTGGGACTTGGGATCCCGTTCGGCATGCAGATGGCAGGTCTGGGAGTGCTTCGGCTTCTGTTGGCATTCAACTCGGTGCTGGCCTTCCTGTTCACATGGGTCGCCAACCCGTTTACGCTTGTGCCGCTCTATTACGGATACTATCGGCTGGGCTGTTTCCTGCTGCGAGAGTCGGTCCCGATAACTCGTGAGGCGTTCCTCGATCTCCTTCGTCCGTTGGGAGAGGCCGGCTATTTCTGGCAATCGCTGGGTCGGTTCGGCGAGCTTGGATGGGACATACTGGTACGCTGGTCTCTCGGAGCCCTGCTGGTCGCGCCGAGTGCCGCGATATTGGCCTACATTGCGGCATACTGTCTCATGAGCTTCCGTGCACGCAGGAGGGCTCAACGCATGGGCCTGTCGTACGAGCAACTGATCCGGGCAGCGAGAGAGCAGACGCGGCGTTCCTTGCTGTTCCACGGCCGCCCGTAGCCTGTGGACGTGCGAACGCTGGGGGAAGGGGCGTTTTACTAATGAGGCTCTTGCAAAAGTCTCCTTTGAGATTCCCGGCGTTATCTTTGGTGTCGCGTCACGGGCGCGGCTGTGATAGTGTGAGTTTGACAAGAACGCACATTTT
>JBFMAA010000228.1:0-6914 GCA_040755955.1 Thermodesulfobacteriota bacterium | reverse complement strand
TTTGGAAAACCTCCATGACAGCGAGCGGTCACAACCAAGCATGAAAATGCTACCCCCCCGGCGCCTCGATGAGCCGGCTTTCTCAGCAGCGACCAGCGGGAGCCGCCATGCTCCAAGAGTTCTTGAAGATGGGGGTCCGGGGGAAGGAACTTCTTGCAAGAAGTTCCTTCCCCCGGGAAGCGCATCTTCTGATAAAGGGTTGTCCCCTGGACCCCCTTCAGAAAACTGTTGATATATTGGATGGTTCTGACCATTCAGCGAGTTTCTGTGATGTCCGGCACTGACTTTCACGCTTGGTTGAGTCCGCGCTGCGTGATGGTGGATTCCCAAGTGGGTATTCCCCCGGGACATTCTCATGGGCACTCTTGAAATCATGGGGCCCGCCTGCGGAGTGGTTTGGTTCCGGACAGGTCAGAGCCGCCAGGGACCGCAACGGATGCGGAGGCAACCAACTACGTGTCGCGGTACGGTTTGAAGGCAGTTCCGCTGCGTTGGAGGGGAAATCGAACGGGTGATGGGGAGGGATCGGATGAAGGGTCGTATGCGGAAGTGTGTGTTGTGCCTAGCGGTGGCATGCCAAATCCTGAGCCTCGCTGCTAACGATTGTCATGCGGGGTGCCTGTCTTGTTGGGAGCTCAAAGGTGTGCTGATACGTCTGAAGGACGGTACCACCATTGAAGGATACGCAAAATGGAACGACGAATGGGCCGAAATCCGGGCGGAGGAGCCGCATGAAAAGTTGAAGAAGTTTCCTGAGATCATATTTCAGTCAGGGCCGGATATAACAGTCATCGGCGTGCACACGCACCTACGGTCCATCAAATACCCCGTCAGGAACCTGCTTGTCGCCACGCGCGAGTGCTTGCCGGTATTGGTTCGAGAAGTGGAGGAGATCAAGCTCAATCCCGGCCCACACGACGATTACGCTGGTGCCGGAAGCATCCCCGTTGTGTCGCCGAGGGTTGCCGATCTACTCCAGACCAAACCGCTGGCGTCTTGTCACTTCGATGCGGGCATCTCTGATGATTACTGGCTCTCGTACGATCCTGATTTCTCCACAGCTAGGTTGAAACAACTTTGCGAAAACAAGGAGCAGGGATCCGAGGGGGTGCAGGATCTCAGTGGCAGGCGGAACGTAATTCACCTGTCGTTCCCATTCGACTAGAAGTCAGCAGTCAGTCGGTCGCTGAGTCAGGGCAGATTGCTGCGACCTAACCCCCTGGAAGTTAGCCGAAAGTCATTGCCGTCATCCCTGCGGCATCAGGAAGCCGGGTCGATCCCTATCGGCGGCGGGTTTCGCTGGACTGACGAAGCAGCCGTGTGGTCAGCCCACATGCGAAGAGCGAACTCTGATGCCTCTCGAGGGGAACGGCTGGAAATCAGCAGTCAACCGCCATATGCCGAGCGAACTCGGACCTGTGCACCAGACCGGTCTTCTGCTCCACATCCTACGGGAGATTCGACATGACCAAGAACCCCATGTTCAAACTCGTTGGGATAGGGGTGTTCGTGATGCTTTCTTGGTGTCCGGTTACAGCCGAGGAGACACCGGCCCATTCAGGGGACCTGGCAGAGGTCAAGAGCTACCTGGCAAGGGGAGCGCACGTGAATGCCAAGTGGCCTCTTGAACGGGAGACCGTCCTCATTGCCGCAGTGCGTGGCGGTAATCTGGACGTCGTTGCTCTTCTCCTGAAAAAGGGGGCCGATGTGAACGCTGCCGATGAGGCCGGTCGGACGGCTCTCATGGCAGCAGTGGAGGAAGGCAGACAGCGAACAATGAAGCTTATTCTGAAGAACCGTGCGAACGTACATGCCGTGAACCATGAAGGCTTGTCGGCGCTGATGCAGGCATCCGTCGGAGGCAAGGCGGAGGAAGCCAAGATCTTGGTCCGCGCTGGTGCCAAACTGGAGGCCAAGGACCCTCAGGGCAGGACGCCTGTTCTGTTGGCAGCCCGTCGAGGCAACACCCAGGTAGTGAGAATACTTCTCGAAGCCGGTGCAGACGTGAATGCGTCCTCGACCGCTGGGGTTACTCTGCTGATGGAAGCTGCGTACAAAGGGTATCTGAAGCTGACAAATCAGCTCATAGATAAAGGTGCAGACGTGAACGCCCGTACCGTCGACGGCCGCTCCGTCCTCATGTGGGCCGCGTACGGGGCCCATCTGCCTTGCGCTCAACTGCTTATAGACAAGGGAGCCGACCTGAATGCGAGAACCAAACTCGGAGATACCCCCCTCATGTGGGCTATACGCGGCGCGAGCCTTGACATGGTCAAATTGATGGTCCAAGCGGGCGCGGATATCAACTGCCGAGCAGATGACGGTAGAACCGCACTCGCGGAAGCCGCGCATAGAGGCAATCTCGACTCCGTGAAGTTCTTTCTGACATCGGGTCTGGACATGCACGCCAAAGACAACGAGGGCAAGACGGCCCTCATGTGGTCCGTTGACGGAGGCAATGTCTCGGCCTCGAAGTTGCTCATGGCTAGGGGCCTGGACTTTCGTGCTCGGGATACACGGGGCAGGACGATGCTCATGTGGGCGGTCCATGGCGGCAATCTGAAGGTAGTGGAACTACTTGTTCGGAAGGGTGCCAAGCTCAATGCGAGGGACAAGGACGGCAGGACGGCCTTGATGTGGGCTGTGCGACGAGGCGCCCATAAGATCCTGGAGCTGCTGATCGAAGCCGGAGCCGATCCGAGCGTCAGGGCGGGCGATGGTAGAACGCTGCTCGCAGAGGCTGTCTACGCTGGTGTACGGTCCGGCACGGTGAAGTTACTTGTTGAAAACGGGCTCGCAGTGCATGAAGTGGATAGCCGCGGCAGGGCGGTCCTTATGTGGGCGGCTCGCGGAGGGGCTGAATGGGCTGTCAGGTTTCTGGTAGGCTTGGGTGCTGAAGTGAATGCCCGGGACTCGAGGGGAAGAACGGCCCTGATGTGGGCAGCGAAAGAGGCCGGACCGTCTGTCGCGAGGCAACTCTTGGACCTGGGGGCGGACGCGACCCTCAAGGACAAGAAAGGGAAGACCGCACTTGATGTGGCACGCTCCCGTGCGGTTGCGGACCTCTTGAAATCCCACAGGCCGGGCAAGTGAGGTCCGGGATGGGAATGGCCCGGTCGAGGGTTTGGCTCCTCGCGTCCCGAAGGGACGACCCCATGATTAGCCGGAGGGGTTCAAACCCCGGTCAAGGCGGTGCGTCGATTCGTTGTCAGGGCAGCGCCCACTTGCAGGGTTGATTTCGGGCCGGGTCGCAAGCACACGACTGATGGTCGCTCAACGGGCCTGTGCCCACCTCTTGAACTCTTCAACCACGAAGCGCAGGTGATCACCCATGGCCGCTTCCGCCTCCGCGGAGTTCCGGTCCTTGATCGCCTTGAACACGCGCAGGTGGTGGCGGAAGATGGTCTCCTGATCCTGTCGAGCAGTAAAGACCTGTTCCCGGTGCACTTTGATCGAATAGCTTACAAGTTGATGCAGATTGTCGATGAGATGGACGAAGAACGTGTTGTGAGTCGCAGCGGCAATCTCCGAGTGGAATTTGAAGTCGATTTCATACCGGATGCGTCCCTTCTCGAGGTCTCGCTCCATCTCCTCGAGTAGGGCCTGTATGCGCTTGAGCTCGTCTTCCGTACGATGCAATGCCGCCTGCTTCGCGGCCCACGTCTCCATGAACGCGCGCACCTCGGTCACTTCCAACACCATCTGGGGATCATCGCCAAGGAAGACCTCCATGGGGGACCGAATCTGCTGCTCGGTGAGGTTCTTCACGATGGAGCCGCCGCCCCGGACGGTCTCGAGTATTCCCTGCATTTCGAGCTGCTGAAGCGCCTCCCTCACGGAAGGCCTGCTGACTCCCATCCTCTCCGCGAGCTCCCGCTCTGAAGGGAGCCGGTCCCCCACCCGGAAGACGCCGTCGCTGATTACTTTCTTGAGTTGGCCCGCAACCTTTTCTGAGACCCGCTCGGGCCTAATGGGGAGGAAAAGATGGGAGTGGGATTCGTGGTTCTTCTGACTCATGTTACTTGGTTAGAACAGGGAGGCCGGTATGTCAAGCTCTTTTCAGCCGGCCAAAGAAAAAACTTGACAACTTGCCGGACTTCATTATGGTAAGACCAATTCTTCCCGACAGGACCTCTACCTATGAAGCCCAACGTCTTCCATGAGCTGGAACTACGCATCGGTGAAGGCAAAGTCCTTTCCTCAGAGGCTGAACTCTTCTGCCACTCCTACGATGCAACCCCCTTGCTTCAGAAACGTCCCGACGCGGTCGTGCGCGTGCAGTCCGAAGACGACATCGCTCTGACCCTCCGATTCGCCGCGGAACACGGGCTCCCGGTGACCACCAGGGGAAGCGGCACCGGCCTCAGCGGGGGCGCGGTCCCCGTGGAAGGGGGAATTGTCCTCCTGACCACCGCCATGAGCCGTATCCTCGAAATCGACGCGAACGACCTCACCGCGGTGGTGGAACCGGGCGTCATCACCGCGGATCTCCACGCCGCGGTCGAGGCCCAGGGCCTGTTCTACCCGCCGGACCCGGGAAGCATGAAGATCTCCACCATCGGCGGAAATGTGGCGGAAAACGCGGGTGGACTCAGAGGTCTCAAGTACGGCGTCACCGGGGACTACGTCATGGCGCTCGAGACGCACCTCGCGGACGGCTCGATGGTCCGGTACGGGACCAAGTGCGTCAAGGATGTGGCAGGGTACAATCTCACCCGCTTCCTCGTAGGCACTGAAGGGACAATCGGCGTATTCTCCAAGATCACCCTCAAGCTGATCCCCAAACCTCAGACAAAAAAGACCTTTCTCGCCCTGTACGACGACATCATCGACGCGGCCCGCACGGTGTCGGCAATCATCGCGCGCAGGGTGATCCCGTCGACCCTGGAGCTGATGGACCGGGTGACGATCAACTGCGTGGAAGACTACTCGCACATCGGCCTCCCGCGGGACGCGGAGGCGCTCCTCCTCATCGAGACCGACGGGCACCCGCAAGTGGTGAAGGAAGAGGCCGAGGAGATCGAAGCAGCCTGCACCGGTAACCGGGTTCGAGTCTTCCGTGTGGCCAAGGACGCGAAGGAGTCCAATGACCTGTTCACCGCGCGTCGGATGGCCCTGTCGGCTCTTGCCAGACGAAAACCGACCACGATTCTCGAAGACGTGACCGTTCCTAGGCCGGCGATTCCCGAGATGATGGCGGAAATCAACAAGGCAGCGCGTGACTATTCCCTGGAAATCGGCACGTTCGGGCACGCGGGTGACGGCAATCTCCATCCCACCTGCCTCACCGATGAGCGAGACAAGGACGAGCTGCATCGCGTCGAACAAGCCTATGACGTGATCTTCAAGAAGGCGATCAGCTTGGGCGGGACGATCTCGGGAGAGCACGGCACCGGCGTGGCCAAGTCCAAGTATCTTCCTCAGATGGTAGGGCCCAAGGCGGTCGAGCTGATGAGGCGGATCAAGACCGCGTTCGACCCCGAGGGAAGGCTCAATCCGGGCAAGATCTTCTCAAGAGAAACGGAGTAGGCCGATGCTCCGCAACCGTGAGTCGGAAAAGATCGCCAAGGCCATGTCGTCGCTGGACATCTACGAGTACGGCGATGTGCTCCAATGCATGCGCTGCGGCTTGTGTCTTCCGACCTGCCCCACGTACCGCACCGACGGCCTGGAGACTCAGTCTCCCCGGGGTCGCGTGGCCATGATCAAAGGCGTGATCGACGGCATGCTCCCCGCGTCCCGGACGTTCATCGACCACATGTATCACTGCCTGGACTGCCGCAACTGCCAAACGGTCTGCCCCGCGGGAGTGAAAGCCGGTGAACTGGTGCTGGAGGCACGTCACCGAATTGAGGAATGTCGCGCACAGCCACTCTTGAAGCGGTTTCTGCTGAACTACGCGATCGAAGACCAGGACCGCCTCGGGCACTATATGCTCCCTCTGAGGGTGTACCAACGTACCGGCATACAATCACTGGTCAGGAAGTATGGACATCTGCTCCGACTCATTTCCGAGGATCTGGAACACATGGAGGCACTGCTTCCGGTGCTCCCGATGAGGCCGCTCGCGGACCGTCTCCCCGTGGAGACCCCGGCTCAAGGCAGCGAGCGGGGTAGGGTGGGCTTCTTTCTCGGCTGTGCGATGAACCTGATGTACGCGGACGTGAGTGCAGCCACGGTCCAAGTCCTGTCCCGAGCGGGTTTCACCGTGGTTACCCCCAGGGGGATCAAGTGCTGCGGAGCCCCCAACATGTCCGAAGGTGAACGCCGCACCTACCGGGCCATGGCTCGCCATAACATCGCGCTGTTCGAGGCCGCGGGAGTGGACTACGTGGTCACTGATTGCGCGGCATGCGGAAGCGAGCTCAAGGGATACCGCGAGGCGTTCCATCGCGACCCTGCCATGGCCGCAAGGGCGGTGGCCTTTGCCGAGAAGGTGCGGGACATTTCGGAGTTCCTCGCGGCAGAGCCGGCAGATGCAATCAGCTTCTCACCTTTGCGAGAGCAGGTCTGCTTTCACGATCCCTGCCATCTCCGCCACGCGCAGGGGATAGTATCGCCCCCGAGAGAGCTGTTGCTCCGCATCCCCGGCCTGGAATTGATCGAGGTCCCAGACGAAGGCCATTGCTGCGGGTCCGCGGGGACGTACATGATTACGCATCGAGAGCGGTCTCTCAAGATTCTCGAAGCCAAAATCAGGGCCATTGGCCTGACCGGGGCCCAGCGCGTGATCACCTCGAATCCGGGCTGCATGATGCAACTCGATTACGCGCGACGCCGGGGAAATCAGCAGTGGCAGGTCTCCCACATATCCGAGATCCTGGGTGACGCGTTGGGATAGGGGGCCAAAGGCGGTTCACATGGAAATGTAGTTTCCGGGGGAAGGGTCTTTTTGAAAAAAGACCCTTCCCCCG
>JBFMAA010000227.1:0-6921 GCA_040755955.1 Thermodesulfobacteriota bacterium | reverse complement strand
ACCGCAGGCAAGCATCTTCATCGGAAGACAACTTGCCGAACCCCGTCGCATCTTTTGGGTAGTACTCCATGACCATGGACCGGATACTACATCTTGTGGTCACCGGAGTCAAGTGGATACCCCCATCCGGCTATTCCTGTCCAGAAATTGCCGTCCTTCAACGTGACGTCCAACTCCCCTATATTCAGGAAAGAAGTCAGAGCCTCGTTCTGTACGGGAAGGTTCAGGTTCGAGCCCACCTTCTGGAATCCTACCTGGGCGTACGGGTTGACCTTCACGTTCTTAGTGACAAAAGTCAGGGAATTGTATCCGTCGGACAAGACGTTCTGTCCGAAGACGCTTGCAGGAAGATACAGACACAGTACCGCTACGCCGAACCATACCCTCTTCATAGCCAGTCCTTTCTTCCACAACAACCGCACCGCTTGCCGGAATCGACTCCGGTCCTCTATCGAGGACACTGAGCAAGTCGGCTCTCAGGGAGAAGAGATACCAGCATCTACCTTACTCCCGCCGTCTCCAGCCGGCAATGTCCTATGGGTCTAACCTAATTCCGATTATTGAGCGCAAAATCTCATGAAACGTACTTCGTTGCAAGCAAAAAAGGCGCTGGCTTCGGTGCACTTCCTGCGCCTTGGCGAGTTCAGCCCCGGCAGCCCTGCCGACGACAAGGGGGATCGGGATTCCCCGGTTCCATGCAGAAATATGACTTGAAATGCGGCCTGGAATCATGTTACTGAGCGAGGCGGGCATGGTGTCTGTACGCATACCGTTTCGGGAGGGTTCATGGCGAAATCAAAGACAGGCATAGCCTTTGAAGCCGTTCTCGTCGTGGTATTCGGTTCGTGGGAAGTCCTCCGACTTTCCCCTGCGAACGCACGTGACCCTTCTCACCTCGGTGGTTCTTCTCAGGTCAGGTACACAGGATCTGAGAGTTGCAGCAAGTGCATCGAGAAATTCTACCAATTGAGGACATGCCCTACCGGCATAAGCTACACTTCCAGCTTCGCCTGGAGGCTCTGAAATCAGCCGGCACAGATGCCGACGAGAAGTGAATTGCGATAGAATCCTGCGAGGCCGGCCAATATCGCGCCGAGCCGACCGTGGATCGTGGTCGACTACCACCACCAACACCGAAAAGGAGTGAAGTCATGCCTGTTCTGCTTGAGGTTCTCTGCCGACTGGGTGTCTGCGGACCGGTCTTGTTCCTCCTTGTCGCTGTTCTGGGAGCGCTTCCGGCCTCTGCCCAGCAGATCACCGGCGAACCGGGCTCGCCGAGCGCAACGACGACGATCGACGGACGACAAATCCCTCCGCCGCCTCAGAAGTTTCAGGGCACGATAGAGCGAAATGCCGCTCAATCCAAGCCGTACTGGCCGGCGCGTGTGGTACCGCCGAAAGGCGCACCCAACGTGCTGCTCATCATGACCGATGATGTGGGTTACGGGGCGCCGAGCACTTTCGGCGGGGTAATCCCCACACCTGCTCTCGACCGTATCGCCAAGAACGGGCTGCGTTACACGAACTTCCATTCCACGGCACTGTGTTCGCCGACCCGCGCAGCGCTCATCACCGGCCGCAACCACCACTCTGCGGGTTTTGGCGTAATCTCCGAGCAAGCTACGGGGTTCCCGGGCTACGACAGCATCATCACCAAAGACAAGGCCACTATCGGCAGGATTCTGAAGGACAACGGGTACCGCACCTCGTGGTTCGGCAAGAACCACAACACACCGGCCTTTCAAGCATCTGCGATAGGGCCTTTCGATCAGTGGCCGATCGGCATGGGCTTTGAGTACTTCTACGGCTTCATGGGCGGCGACACCAACCAGTGGCAACCGGCCAACCTCGTCCGCAACACGACATACATCTATCCGTTCCAAGGCAACCCCGGCTTCAATCTCACCACAGCGATGGCCGACGAGGCGATCGCCTACATGAACCGGATCAACACGCTGACGCCGGACCAGCCGTTCTTCGTCTATTACGTGCCCGGCGGTACCCATGCGCCGCATCATGCAACGCCGGAATGGATCAAGAAGGCCACCGACCTGAAGCTCTTCGACAAGGGCTGGAACAAGTTGCGGGAACAGGTCTTCGAGAACCAGAAGAAATTGGGGGTAATCCCGAAGGATGCGAAGCTCACACCCTGGCCCAAGGACCTGCTGAAGGAGTGGGACCAGCTCACGGCTGATGAAAGGAAGATGTTCCTGCGCCAAGTGGACGTGTACGCCGCGTACCTCATGTACACCGACCACGAGATCGGCCGCGTGATCCAGGCTGTCGAGGACATGGGCAAGCTGGACAACACGCTGATCATCTATATCAGCGGAGACAACGGCTCGTCCGCAGAGGGCACCATGAACGGTACCCCGAATGAGGTCGCCATGTTCAACGGCGCTGAGGTGCCGGTAGCGGACCAGCTCAAGTACTTCTACGACGTTTGGGGCACGGACAAGACCTACAACCACATGACCGTGCCCTGGACGTGGGCGTTCGACACTCCTTTCTCGTGGACCAAGCAGATTGCTTCGCACTTCGGCGGTACCCGACAGGGCGTGGCGATCTCATGGCCCAAGGTAATCAAGGACAAGGGCGGTATCCGAAACCAGTTCCACCACGTCATCGACATCGTGCCGACCGTCCTCGAAGCAGCCGGGATTCACGCTCCGGAGTTGGTTGACGGCATCAAACAGAGCCCTATTGAAGGCGTCAGTATGATGTACACGTTTGACAAGAACAACGAGAACGCGCCGTCGACGCACAAGACCCAGTACTTCGAGATGTTCGGCGATCACGCTATCTACCACGACGGGTGGATCGCGAGCACCAAGGTGATTCGTCCGCCTTGGGTGACCTTCGGGCCTGCGAACCTGGACCCGGCCGGCACGACCTGGGAGCTATACGACCTCAGGAACGACTGGACGCAGTCGGAGGACGTTGCAGACAAGCACCCGCTGAAGCTCAAGGAAATGCAGGTTCTGTTCTGGCTGGAGGCGGAAAAGTACCAAGTCATGCCTCTGGATGCTTCGATCGCCACGCGACTGGTTACTCCCCGGCCCAGCATTACCGCCGGGCGCAACGTGTTCACCTGGACCGGCCCCCTGACCGGCACGCCCAATGGTGATGCGCCGAGCATCCTCAATGCCTCATACAACTTCAAGGCTGACATCGAGGTTCCGCAGGGCGGGGGGGAAGGCATGCTGATCACTCAGGGCGGCCGTTTTGCCGGTTACGGGTTCTATGTGCTGAAGGGCAAGCCGGTCTTCACGTGGAATCTGGTCGACCTGCAACGAGTCAAATGGGAGGGTCCGGACGTGCTCGCGCCCGGGAAGCACGTGCTGGAGTTTGACTTCAAGTACGACGGACTGGGAATGGCTACCCTCGCCTTCAACAACCTCAGCGGCATTGGCCGTAGCGGCACCGGTGTTCTCAAGGTTGACGGCAAAGTCGTGTCTGAAAGGAAGATGGAACACACGATTCCGTTAATCCTTCAGTGGGATGAGAACCTCGACGTGGGAGCCGATACCGGCACGCCGGTAGACGACAAGGACTATCAGGTACCGTTCAGGTTCACCGGAAAACTCAACAAGATCACGCTGACCATAGACCGGCCGAAGCTCACTCCGGAAGACGAGAAGCGGCTCATGGAAGTCCAGAGGAACAACAAGGTGAGTGAGTAGACCTGACGGAGCCTCCCCGCGACGCGGTAACGAAAGAACCACATGCTGCAATGGTGGAGCGTCAATCTCCCCCTCATCACATGCCGGGGCTGAGCCGCATCAGGCCGGCCTGAACAGGTAGCGAAACACTTGGTTGCCGGAGAGTACCCATGAAGTCGTTCACACTGGCAATGATGGTCCTGTGCCTTGGGGTTACGGTCACCGTGCCGCTCGCGGCGGAAGCCGCTGATTCCCCATCGGTGGGCGTGGTCGAGGCGGTCGGCATTGCCACGGAGCCTTCATCTACGGATATCGCCTGGTGACCTTTGACATGGTCCGCAGGCAGCAGACCAACGTGGCCACACTCCCGACACGGAGCATGCCCCCATGGGACAGATGATCAAGATGAGAACCTATCCTGCGGTCGATAACCACTGCTGTGCGGCCCTAATGCCGACACGCTGTACACTGAGGTCTGGCTTGACGTTTCCAAGGAGCCCTGGATTTTCAGCATACCCGATATGGGCAAGCGATACTACATTATGCCGATGCTGGACGGCTGGTCGGAAGTATTCAAGGTGGCAAGCTCGCGCACCAATGGCGGCAAGCCCCAGACTTACGCCGTCACCGGTCCGGGTTGGACGGGCACGGTTCCGCAAGGGGTGACGCAATTCAAATCTCCGACCGCGATGGTGTGGATACTCGGACGCATCTACTGCACCGGCACGCCCGAAGACTACAAGGAGGTGCACGCCCTACAGGACATGTTCTCCGTGATTCCGCTCAGCTCTTATGGCAAGCCTTACCCTCCGCCGCCAAACCCGGTCGCGGACAAATTCGACATGAAGACCGCGGTGCGCAAGGTAGCTTACGAGGAATGAAATTGGTTGTGCGTTCTCATTTTTCCATGACAACCGCGTGTCTCCTGCTGCTGTGGATTTGCGGGAGCACAGCCCACGCGGCCATGACAGCTCATCCTCTGGCCCCGCCGGACACATCGAGTCCGAGGGCCACGCTCACGACGTTTCTCGACGAAATGAACAGGGCGGTCCAACGTTACAAGGCCGACGACCACCCAGCGGCGAAAGGTCACGTTGAGCGGGCCATGCGCTGCCTCAACCTGGCAAAGGAGCCCGAGTCCGTCAGATATGTCCTCGGGTTCTACAGTGCCCTTTACCTCAAAGAGACCCTCGATCGGATGGAAATCCCGCCGCTTGGACAAATCCCTGACAGGAAGGCCTTGGAGGCAGAGAAATCCTCTGTGTGGACGCTGCCCAAGACCGAGATTACCATTGCAGGAGTCAAGGATAACTCAGGAATCGAAGGCTTTCTCTTCACTCCGGACACGGTCAGGAACACGGAACTGTTTTACGAAAAGGTCAGGCTGCTGCCGTACAAGCCCGGATGTGTGGGGGCCATGTACGAACAGTTCAACGAGTCCGCAGGATCGATATTTCCGAAACGCCTCATTGAACGTTTCCCAGGATGGCTTCGGAAGGGAATCTGGGGTCAGGCCGTGTGGCAATGGGCCAGTCTTGGCGTGTTTCTTCTTGTCGGGATAGCAACGGTCTTTCTCATTCACAGGCACGGAACCGCTGTGCTGGGAGTGCTTGACAGCAGAACTGGCCGGCGCTTCCGCAGTACCGTAGGCGGCCTCATCCTGCCTGTCGCTCTGATTCTTTTCGCACAAAGCGGGCTCTGGTTTATCGTATACGGTCTGCATTTTCTGCAAGCCGCGGTGTACGTGCCCGTGGCAATGGTGTTCTTGTCTATCTCGTATCTCGGAACGATTTGGCTCATAGGCGCTTGTCTCAGCCGTGCGGCGTCATTTGTCATCGCAATGGGCCGATTTGCCGCTGACGGCACTCAAGCGACCCTCATCCGGTTATGCTTTGACGTGGTGACCGCAGTGCTGGTGGTAGCAACCGCCGTCACTCTGGGGGCTCGATTGGGACTTCCCACGTACTCTCTCGTTGCCGGATTGGGAGTCGGTGGTTTGGCGGTGGCGCTCGCCGGTCGAGAGGCTCTTTCGAATCTGATCGGGACAATCATGATACTCTTGGATCAGCCTTTCAAGGTAGGTGATTTCATCGTGGTCGGTGACGGCGACCGAGGAACCGTCACGGAAATCGGTGTCCGGAGCACTCGCATAAGAACGAGGGACGGGATTCTCGTGTCTATACCAAATTCAAGCGTCTCGAACATGAGGATCGTCAACGAGAGTGCCCCGGTTTCTGAGGTCCGAATTCGGCTGCCCGTAACCGCAGCGTATGGTTCGTCTTTGGATGGAGTGGAACAAGCCATACTATCCGCTTGCAAGGGATGTGAGTACGTCGCGTGTGACCAAGCTCCATCGGTGAGGCTTGTTCGATTCGGCGATTCAGCCTTGGAGTTTCAGTTATTGGTCTGGATCGTCCGGCCGGAATTCAGGGGAAGAGCAACGAATCAGATAAACAGGGCCATTTGTGACGAGTTTCGGAAACGCGGGATTGAGATTCCGTTCCCTCAACGGGATATTCGCATACGTGAAAACGAGCAAGCCTGAGCATGAAGGTTCTGCAGGAGAAGTCCGGGTCACTGCGCAGTCGCCGGGAATACAAGGAAAGGAAGGCGCTGTATGAGAAACACAATGCTCCTGATCGTACTTCTGCTGGGTATGTGCTCCGCGATCGTGAACGGGTCTTCCGGTTATCCGCCGGGAGAGCTCTTCCGCGACCGCATGAATCTGACCGGCGCAGTTCTGATCTTCGGGTTGATTTGAGAAGCGCAGGCGAGTGAATCGGCTTGCCCAGACGGCTTATCATGTAGGCCACCAACTCGCCCCCAGTCATCTGGACCTTGCTTTCCGGCGGCACCAAATTGTGAAAGGAAAGTCGATCAAGGGGCACTGCTCGACGAACTCCGAAGTATTCGTGTTGGACCGGATGCATCCGGCACCTGTGGAGAATGGCCGGCGCTCAACGGGGCTGCTTGATTCTGCAACGGAACGGCGAACTGTCCCTTGAAGCGGAAGCGGCTCTCGATGGCCGGGAAATCAAGGTTGTGCAACCCGGCCCCGCCCTGCTCCCTTCGGCCCTCCCCTTGTCGATGATCAACTATGTCGGCCGCGCGCACACCAGCGTGATTCTGGATGATGCCTCCCAGGACGAGATGTTTTCCTCCGACCCGTACGTCGTGCAGCACAAACCGAAATCGGTGCTGTGCTTACCCCTGTTGCGGAAGGCCAAGCCGGTCGGCATGCTCTATCTGGAGAATGCCT
>JBFMAA010000226.1:0-6978 GCA_040755955.1 Thermodesulfobacteriota bacterium | reverse complement strand
GATTCAGGAAGAGGCCCGCTACGACGGCAAGTACGTCCTACGCACCAATACCGACCTTCCCACTAAGGACGTCGCTCAGGCCTACAAACAGCTCTGGATGGTTGAACGGGCTTTCCGGGAACTCAAGGGTCAGTTAAGGCTAAGACCGATGTACCACTGGACCGACGAACGTATCTGCGGACACGTGATGATTTGCTTCTTGGCCTTCTATCTGGAATGCAAGCTGAGACAACTCTTGCACGGCATCAATCCGGAACTGAGCTATTCCAGGGTACTAAAAGACGTTACCCGTATCAAGGCGGTGCGACTAACTGTAAGCGGCAAAGAGTTTATTGCTCGTACCGAAATCAAGGGAGAAGCCTACCAGGCGTTCAAGGCCGTTGGGATGCGGGTGCCATCCCTGGTCGTTGAACTTGGGACCACCCCCCGAGAGGAATGCGGTGGCACAGATTCTGTCGTGCCCTGAAGCCCTTGATACGCGGGAGTTTCTATTTTTGAAGTGTCAAACTCAAGTCTTAGCCAAAAAGACCTCGATTTGAGGGTGTTTCTGGGTCCCCCTCCCAGTCCAGTGGAAGCATAACTTGGCCGGGAGTTCAAAATGGGAGCATAAAGTGGCCAGGAGTATCGACAGTCCCGCGCATTTGTGACCGGAGAGCCGTAGGAGTAGGATTACCTTTCCCTCGTCACCACCACTGCGCTTGGTTTGAAGTCATGTCTAGTCCGGAGGGGCACTGGGACGGCCGGGTCATGTCGAACGTTCGGCGGAGTTAAGACTCGTCGTTGTACGCTTGACACGAACCAGTATCGTGCGAGGGGGTCTGTATGTCCGATATGACCGGTTTTGTCCTGTTCGTAGTAGCGTCATGGGACTTATTCTGACGCCTGGCCGGACTAGATCTGGATGTGAGGAACCCTTGCACCTGACAACACCCCTAGAATGTTTACAACGCTAGCGGTAGCCTCTGCGCACAGCGCCGCCGTCTTAAAGTCAGCCGTTCTGTTGTGTTGTAAAGCCAACGCCAACCGAAGAGCTGCCTTAGCGTGTCCCCGCGCTTCCTCATTCGCATTTCCGCCGAGTTCAACTGCAAGGAAAGATTCGAGCATTCTCTTAGCATCAGTGCGACTCGGCTCCGTTCCATCTAGGGGCGGATGTCGCTTTGGGTCATAGACTGCTTGGGCTACCGATATCAGCACTTCGCGACACAAAAGCCCAACTGCCTGATAGTGCTCTTCATTGACTGCTTCCTGAAGCCGCGCCCGGACTTCGGCCATCTGGCGGTCTACAAGCGGCCATCCGGTTGGTTCTTCAAAAATGACCATGATCTGACCCGTCTTCCGACCAGCCCAAACTGGGCGGCCCGAGATTTCTCCGCGCTGGAAAAGCTCCCAACCATCAGCACTAAGGTAATGGTTAAACTCATCTACAATGCGCTTTGCCTCATCCAGATCTGGCCTCACGACAGGATGAACCATTTCGCACAAGAATCGTAGAAACTCACCTTCCGGTGAGTGGAGTAGATTGAACCTTCTGTCGTAAAACACCCAGTCATCGTCCCAATCTGAGTTGACCACCCTATGCTTCCAGATGTCTCCCGATGCAGTCCGGAATCGATGATCATATGAAGGGAGCTTGTCAAGGTCGTAAAGCCGACTGAGGAATGCCATTTCATTCAAACGTCCAGACCATGACATGCCACTAGCGATGATAAAGTCGAATATGTCACGTCGAGTTGGTTCCGTAATCATTAGGGCTCTACCTCCGCAAAACAAATGACAGTGCAAGTGCGCCAGCACTCTGAAGACCACCTATGCAGAAGATTGTCCTGCAGCTTTAAATTCAGTCCCAGAACCCATTCAGGGCCTCTCGACATTGTCGAGATAGGACTAGGCTCTCAGTAGGTATGAGGCTACTTCTTTGGACTAGTATATCAAATGTTAACAAGTCGCTGGATGCCATTGCTATGCTCACTTAATTCTTTTTAGGTCATCTCCATAGTTGACATAGATTCGCTTGTACCTCGACCGGCGACCCTTTCGAACGGCTTCACAAACCTTTCTGTGAAGACCACTTTCCTTCAAGTGCCTGAAGTTGGCGGGATCGTCTTGAACGAGCAATGTATCAGTGCCGGGATAGTGGTTTCTCTCTTTCGCCTCAATGGCCTGCAGAATCCGCTCAATTCGTGATTGAACGTCTGCCGCCGGGGTAGAAAGCGCCCTGCCGGTGCTCACTACCAGCCCGGATGCCTTGTCTCGATAGCGGCTTTGGTGTTGAAACACCATGTCCTCGCCCTGCACGAACTGCTCTCGTAGGAGGGCTCGATTATAGCCCTCATTTGCACAGGTGACCTGGACCTTCGACGAGCGGCGCCACCAGAACCGGATTTCGCCATCTGGTCCTGGATTGGCCTTCGGAAGAAGAAGAACACTGCGAACACAAGAATACTCCTCTGCGAGTCGTACAAGCGGGCAATACTCTTCAGCCAGGACCTTGCACACGCCCCTCTTTAAGTAGACATCTTCATCGGAGTACGTCGATCGGTCACTGCAAAAGGAGTCCACCACAGCTTTAGCGTGGCGGAGTGAAAGCGCCTTCTCCAGCGTCATTCTCTCAATTTGAGGCATGTTTGTCTTTCACTCCCTAGGCATAACTACTGTTCATATGGTTTCCTAATAAGTCTCAATATCGGTTTTCCGCATAAGAAGCCAAAGAATCTGCCGCCTAAGTGCTTTTCGCACAATGTTTGGGATTTGACCCATATCCAATAGTAGCGTCACAGGCTTCTATTTAACAGTTCTTTTCAGATTTCCGTACTGAAAGGAGTTCAGGAGTAGTAGAAACCAAGGGCTTAAGACATCATCAGGTTAAGATTCCATGAAGGACCTGAGTCATCAACTGATTCCTTGAGAAGGACTGACGGAACTCGTCGTCCTTAGTCCGTATCGTTTGAGCTTGGAGCGAGCGGGTCGAAACCTCGACGAATCCTTATCGTACCCAGAGGTTCCAACTACAACCCCCACACTCTCTCTTCGCGTTCGTCGGCGAGCGCCCTCTCGCGGGCGGCCACAAGCAGTTCAGTCATCCGACTGGCTACGTGGCGAACAGGCTCTCTCGGGTGTTCGAGGAGGGGCGCCACCCGGTTAATCCGCTCTTGGAGGTTCTCCGATTCCGGACCCCAGAACCCCGACACCCAGTTGGAGGCCCGTGCAAGGTCATCGACACTCATGCCATGGTCGTGACCAGCCACGACGAACTCCGCCCAGACCTCGTCCTTCGGCCGCTCCAGAGCCATGAGGCAAAAACGCTCTCGACCGCCGGCCGCCAACACCCGTTTGAAGACCCCGACGGAGCCACCGATCAGCGTTCCGGCGAGGTTGCGGAATTCGACAAGCTCATTGACTGTGATCAAAAGCTTGACACGTTGATCTTCGGTGAGGGGCTTGGATGCTTCTCGCACGACACGATCATGCATTAGCGTTCGCCAGTCACCCGCTTCGATGCGTCGCTTTAACCACTCAAACGCGAGTTCGGCGTCAGCAGACAGGATATCGCCGATCCAGGAGTTCTCGTCGTTCGACCGGAGAAGAGCGTCTCGCCACAGCGGCTTGACCGCCTCGTCAATGCTGCGTTCCGCGCCGTGCCACAGGTGGATTGCGGCCTCAGAGGCCACGCGGTCGTCCTCGTGCGATAGGAGAACAAGGAGCACGTCAGGCGACACCTCCCTGCGAATACACATATGGCCAACCAATCCGGTGTACTTCGGAAGCAACAGGACTACATCGGCCATAAGTTCCGGCGGACCTCCGGCAGCCAGCGCGCCTTCGACGGCGGCGGCCTCCGACGAGGTGCCGATGCACGAACGTGCCGCATCTTCCCATCCTGGCATATTCGTGAAGATGGCCTTTCTTAGAAGCGGAATCACCACCGCATTGTCGACGTTACGCTGGATAGCCGCATGGAGCCAAGGAAGAACCTCGACGTGCTCTGACAACTGGTGCAAAAGGAAGTATCGACGATCTATTCCGTGATCGCGAACTTCCGCGGCTGCGGCACCCAAGCTCGCCAGCACGTCTATGGCCTCGTCAGGGTTTCCAAGAGACCACTCCTCTGCGAGGGCAGTAAGCTGCGCTGTCACCTCGGTTTCCCGCTCGCGATAGTCCCGGCCAAAGTGGTCACCGAACAGGAGGTCATACAGGCGCTCCTGCTCGGACTTAGCTGGCCAGCCCCCATGCTTGGTCGTCAACTGGCGTGCTTTATAAGCGACTCCCGGATGGCCTCTACCCAGTTCGAAGATATCACGCGCCATCGTGCTACGCATTCTGCGCGCTGCAGCACGAGACTCGGCCACACGCTCCTCGTCCTTAAGCGACCGTAGCGAAACGGAGTTCCGGGCGGCCTCGAGTAGGGTCATCCAGGGAAGGTCGTCGCGGCCTTGTATGCCGTCGAGACACCGTCTCCAGAGGCCTATCACAGCTTCAATCTCGTCTGGTGCAATTACGCTCCATTCGAGCGTGCTGGTCATACCTAGACCCGGTTCGGTGTACAATGCTTCGTACTCGGTTGTAAGTGCCTGAGCGAAGGCACGAGCGGCCGTGTCGATGTCGCCCGTGTCAGCTAGGTATCGCAGCGCTGCCTCGACTGTCATCTCGCGTCTCGGTACTGCCTCGCCCTCCCCTGGCCGCGCACACTGGCACCAATCGCGGATGATACGCAGTGGATGCTCCGGCGTGCTGTGCAACTGGCGTTTGTCCCCCTTGGCAACCGCTATCAGTAGCGGCAGCACCTCACCCGGGATGTAGTGGAGAGCAGCGTATGAGACGGCAATGAGATACTCGGGGTGCGCTTCGATAACCCACCGGCACTGCTCCGGCCCGAGCCACGCGTACGCCTCAAACACCCTCGAATCCTGCACGATCAGCAAGGTTCGAAGCTCGGAGGGTTCTCGTCTGTGCCGCGCTGCCAGGATTAGCGTTTGGAGGGCCGCTGCCCGATTCGGCGCGATATCAAGTAGGGACTTGACCGAAATCGGAAAAGCACCGTAAAAGTTGGTCGCCACGAGAACCGAGCGGAGACGCTCCGGCTGCACCGAGATGTTCCCCCACCCCTTCGGTCTTATGACGCCACCTGCCTCAATGTCCTGGAGCAGGCGGTGGAGTTCGAGCGGGTGCATGTCGATAGCTTGCGCAACCTCATCGGGTTTCATGCCTGCGTCGCCGCCGACGGCGATGGCTGCCAGGGCCATCTCAGCTCTCTTCTCGTCGAGCGAGAGATTCCGAAGCGCTGTACGCACCTGTCGAAGCAGAATTGCCCCCGTGACAACCTCGCCGACATTCCCGTCTCGGCACGCCATCGTGAGGGTCACAGCCAGGCCGGGTGAGCCGCCAGCCTGATGCACAATGTTGTGAATGAGCGCAGGAGGCCCAAGCAAGCCGACGCGGCGAACAACCTCGACCAGTTCGTCTAGCTCGAGTCGCTCCAGCCGGACCCTCTGGTCTGGACCAAGACCAAGTAGTTCAATGATTCCCTCGTCCTCGTACCACCCTGTCACAACTATGTCGAATTCGATGCCTGACTCCTCGCGCAGGGATACGAGTGCCTGAACTGTGTCGAACTGCTCATCGAGACCATCGACGAACACCGCTTTGGGGCGATACTCGCGCAGGTCCAGAGCCAGAAGGTCGCGGTCGGCGGTGCGGGCGAATAGCCCCAGGTTCTCAGCTGACGCCTGACTCAACAGGCTGGTCTTGCCGGACCCTGGAATTCCCAAAAGCATCGTGTCGCCGGTTAGGTGCCGCAAACGTTCAAGGGAGGCATCACGTGCGACTAGTTCGACGTCCCAATGTCGGCGCCTTCTTGGAGGTAGCGACGAAAGTGCCGAGGGCTTACCGCGAAAACCCAAAAGTTCGTAGCAGGAGTCAGGATTGTAGTAGAGGTACTCAGCCACAGCTGACTCGTCAGCGATACCGAGCAGGGTGTAGCTCATTCCCTGTGCTTCCCTGGTGAGGTTATGTTTCTGCCGGTTGGTCTTGGGCCGCGTCGTTACGAAGAATGCGGTCTTTGCTGCGTCGGGGTACGTACCCAGGTGAATCTTCAAGTTCTTTCGAAGATTGGCGAGCCCGTTCTCCTGCAGCGTCGCCACCAATACGCCGGGGAGACGTTCACCTTCGGCATCAATAATGGCTCCATCGTAGCCTGCATCCTGCCCCCCGGGCATGGGCAGCGTTCGCACGCCGTCATTGTTGGCAACGCGAACGGCTATCTTCTCGAACGTCGCATCGTCGAGTTTCTCCGTCCGTAGTTTCCTGACGATGTCCTGGTACAACCTGTCGGTGGGCATTCTCTGTTCCTCCTACAACTCGACTTAAACCACGGTAGGTGTCAGTGCTCGCTCTTCGATTCTACCTCCGAGGCCGTCGTTTCAGCGTAACGCCCTTGGCCAATGTCAGGCCGGGGCACCAGGATGGGGTTGCGCGATTGAATTCCTGTCGGTTGCCGGACGGTTCTCCCGTCCTAACCGCCTGATGTGCTACTAGTTTGCTGTTCGGCGGGGTCCACGCAACGCGTCCGCTGGAACAGATTTTGGGCAGTGCTACTTAGCACGCTGCTTCCTTTGTCTCGGCTCTTTGGCTTGGGAAGTGAAATCTGGCATCAAGTTTATTTAGACATTTTGCGCAACGGCAGGCCACAACCACCCTTCCCGGTTTGATTGAGCCTATCATTTTAGACCCTAGCACCCTCCAAGACTGCAACCGAGCTGTCCACAGTGGGCTACAAGTGCAAGAAAACTGCCGATTTCAAAAGCTGTAAGATGCCCGTGAGGCCTCCGGCAACTAGAGATACTGCTAGTACGTTGCTTGAACTAGGCAAGGCCAAACTCAGCCAACACTGCCTGTTGATTGCCCATTTCGTCATCATAGGTAGCAAGCACCATGGCTCCCTTCTCCACGCCTGAGTCACTTATGTCTCGACCAAGGTGAAGG
>JBFMAA010000225.1:0-7108 GCA_040755955.1 Thermodesulfobacteriota bacterium | reverse complement strand
AGGACCGCGGGTGCGCAGGATGAACTCAACCCGCCAACGGAGCACATGCGGATCGACCAGGGTCCAGGCGAGTACCGGCGGCGGCTCCCAGCCGCTCCCCGGACCCCTCCGCCAAAGACTTTTGAAAATGGGTGGGTGAGGACCGCGGGTGCGCAGGATGAACTCAACCCGCCAACGGAGCACATGCGGATCGACCAGGGTCCAGGCGAGTACCGGCGGCGGCTCCCAGCCGCTCCCCGGACCCCTCCGCCAAAGACTTTTGAAACATGGGTACGCCTGAGAGGAGGATAGATGCGGCCGAGTCAGATAACCAAAATACGGAGTGGGTTGGAGCGGGCTATCAACCTCGTGGCAGGGGACCCGGTGATCCACGTTGCTGCGAACGGCATCGAGACCGACCTGGTGACGCTCCAGTACGACGTGCCCGGTGAGGGGCTGGGGATCACGAATGCAGGGCTGCTCAAGCGGGGCGTGCGGGAGTTGGTGTTTCTCACGAGTGCGCTCGCCGCCGCGAATGTGGAGATCACCCCGACCTCGCATTTCCTGATCAGGGGCGAGCGTTGGGACCTGGTGGAGGACTCGCCCATCAGCGAGGCGACGGTTCCCCTGGCGGGCATTCAAAACATAGTGACGGTGCGGGTCCGGAGGGCGTCGGAACGGGAAGCCTCTGAAACGGCCGCTGAGGTGATTTGGCAGCCATGACACCCGAACGCACGGACATCGCGATTGCAACACAACCGCAACACGCTGCAACGGCAATATGACGATGCGGGTGTGGATGCGAGATGTTTCGGGTTGCCTCGTCAGCCGGGACAAGGAACCGACCTGCGGCGACCAGCGGGAGCTGCATGCTCCAAAAGTTTTAGCGACTGGGGGTCCGGGGGAAGGGGCATTTTTCAAAACGGCGGCTGGGAGCCGCTGCCAAAATCGCGTCCGCCTTGGTCGGACCGCATGAAGACCGATGGCGGGGAGAGTTGGTTCTACGCACGGTCCCCGTTTGTAAGCGTATTCGTGCAACAGAGCGTCGGCCTTAGCACAGGCCCATGCTCCAAGAGTTTTTGCCGGAGGGGTCCGGGGAACCGGCTTTTTGCAAAAAGCGGGTTCCCCGGCAACTCTTCGCAAGGATCTTCAGCATGCTGACCGGTGATTGGGACAAACTGATACGGCAGCTTGGGCAGGCGGGTGAGCGGCTCAAGGCCGAGGCGCAGAAGGCCACGAACGAGAACGGCCGGCTGCTGGAAGAGACCATGGTCGGGCATTTCGAGGCCCAGGACCTCGGGTGGGTCCCGTTGAAGCCGGATTACCTGGCGTGGAAACTCCGGGAGGGCCTTTCAGAGGAGACGCTCTTCGCTACGACCACATTGCTGCAGAACATCCGCTACCATGAACGAAGCTGGCATGAGGGGTTTGTGGGCGTTCTGCGGGGGGCGACATATCAGAAAAGCGGCGAAAGTGTGGTAAATATCGCCGCGGTGCATGAATACGGCACCAAGGACGGTCGGGTGCCGGCGAGGCCGTTCGTGGCCCCGACTCTGGCGGAATGTGAGCCGCAGATCTCGCAAAACTACCAGGAAGCGGTAGTGAGGGCGTTCAAGTGATTCAGGCAGTGACCGATCACATCGTGACCCGGTTGTCCGGGATGAAGCTCTACGTGGGCGGCCAGGTGAGACCTCTCAAGGTCTTTCCTCCGGGGCCTCACCGGGAGCAGGGGATCACGGAGTTCCCGTCCGTGGCGGTCTCGCTGGTGGACATGCAGGTGGACACGGCCAAGGCCAGGCCCCACGAGGAGGTGTTCACCCCGTCGGCGGAGCAGATCGAGGCAGAGATCGCCCACTCGCTGGGCGGCGGCACCATGACGGGTCCGGATACGTTCCTGATCACGAAATACCCGACGCCGGTCCGACTGCTCTATCAGGTGGACCTGCGTGCGACCAAGCCGGCGCACATGACCCCGATGCTCGGGATGGTGCTGGAAGCGCTCCCTGTAGGGTATCAGCCCAGGATCGGCGACAAGTGGGTGCTGTTCGACCTCCTGGAGGCCAAGAACCTGGATGAGCTCGCCAAGCCGCAGTTCTGGACCGCATTCCGGTACTGGGTCCACGATGTGTGGATCGAGCGGTTCGGGTCATATGAAGTCGGCAGCATCACGGACATCGATTTTCCGATGGAAGCGTAGCGGGAAGAGGGAAGAGGGAAGAGGGAAGAATAGATTTCCGGGGAACCCCCTTTCTGAAGAAAGGTGTGTTCCCCGGACCCCTCCGCCAAAGACTTTTGAAACATGTGTGGGTGAGGACCGCGGGTGCGCAGGAGGAACTCAACCCGCCAACGGAGCACATGCGGATCGACCAAGGCCCAGGCGAGTACCGGCGGCGGCTCCCAGCCGCTCCCCGGACCCCTCCGCCAAAGACTCTTGAAACATGTGTGGGTAGCGGCCGGCGGCCGCAGGAGGGCCGGAATGGCAACGAAGAAATTGAAAGTGGAACCAATTACGGAACCGGAATTGCCGGACGAACCGGCCCAGGACAAACCGGACACTACGCAGGAACAGGGAGCGGTGGAAGAAGCCGGTCCGATCCCCGGCACGGTGAGGCTCGTGAATCTCACTCCCGGTGCAATTGATATCACGCTCCTGGATGGGACAAATCTCAGGCTGGGGCCGAAGAGGGGTACCAACCGGTCGCCCTGGATACCGAAAAAACACCTGCATCCTGTGGTAAAGGCCATGGCGGCCCGTCGTGAGATCAGGATAGAGGAGGCCACGCAATGACACTCGGAGCGGCACGGGTAATCTACACGATCAACGATCTCTCCATGTATGTGGATGAGATCACGCCCGGGTACGTGATCGCGATCATCCAGACGGAACGAGGCCCGGTCTGGACCCCGATCCCGGTGGCGAGCTGGGATGAATACACCCGGCATTTCGGAGGCCTGTTCCCGGGATCGATAGACCCTCTGGCGATCAAGACCGGCCTGATGCAGGGTGCGAAATTCGTGATCATCCGGGTGGTGCACTGCACGAACCCCGCAAACCGGGACACCATGACCGCTGCTCCGGCAACGCTCGTGTTGAGGGATCGGGGAGACAGCCCGACTCACGGATACGTCGAAAGTGCAACCGGCCCGTTCAACTTCCAGCAGGCGCTCTCCGGGCGAGTGACCGGGACCGAGGTCGGGCCGTTCACGTTCGGGGCCGGGACCTCGGATCAGTTCAGTGTCCGAGTGGGCCTGCCGGGCAACTGGGGAGCGGATCAGACCGTGACGCTCACAGGTTCGATGCAGACCGCGGCTCAGGTCGTGGACCAGCTCAACGCGGCGACAGGCGGCCTCACGTTTTCCGCAACCACGGACCAGAAGGTCCGCTGCGTCGTCAACGACCCGACCCATGCGGTGGAGGTCCTGGCAGTGGCCAATGACGCCTACAGCGTGCTCGGTTTCCTGGAGGGAGTGTCTTCACCCCAGGCAGGGACCGACCGGCTGGTGCTCTCCATCGACGGCGGCGCGGATCAGACGTTCACGCTCACCCCTGCGGCAGGGGAGCAGGGGGCCTTTACCCTCACGTCCGGTCAGGTGCTCACGCAGTTGGTGGGTTTGACGGGAGCCACAGCGCTCGGAGTTTCCGGCAAGGTGCGGATCACGTCTTCGACGGTGGGCACGGGATCGTCCGTGCAGGTGCAGGCAACCTCCACCGCGGGCACTGCCATGGGGTTCGACAATGCGGTCCACTCCGGGCTGGCAGGGAACGCGGCAGACACGTTGCGCATTACCGCAAAGGACCCGGGCACGTGGGGAGCCAAGCTCAAGATTCAGGTCTACGACTCGGATCGTCAGCCCGCGACCCATTTCGATCTGCGGATTCACTACGACACGCAGCCCGAGCTCGACGAATACTGGTCTGATCTGAACATGGACCCAGCCGGCCCCAGGTATGCGCCGACGTACATCCAGGAACGCTCACGGCTGGTGATCGCGGAGGATCTCGATTCGCCGAACACAGCGCCCCAGAACCGGCCTGCACTTGACGCTCTGGGGACCGTGCTCGTGGGCGGCGATGACGGGCTGGCGGACTTCGATGACGGGGACTGGATCGGTGACGAGTCTGTGCAGACCGGGTTGTACGCTGCGGACAAGTCGGTACTGGGGATTGACATCATGGTCCCGGGGTCCAGCTCAATCACTGTCCTGCAAGCCCTGGCCGCATACTGCGAGCAGCGGGGCGACCTGGTGGCTTACGGCCAGATCCCCGCGGGCCTTGACCCCACGAATGCCGGGTACTGGCGTATGGGGCAATCCCCATACAGTCATGAGGCGTTCAACAGCCATCGGCTGAGTCTCTGGTACGGCCGCCCGCTGGTGTATGATCTATCCGACGATTCCCGCAAGCACGTGTGCTGTTTGGGCATGCTGGCCGCGTGTCTGGCCAGGACCGATGTGTCCTACTACTACCACTATGCGCCGGTCGGTCCGCGCAGGGGCCCCGTGGACTTCGTCGAAGGGCTCGACTGGAACCTCAACGAGTATCCCGGCATGCAGGACCAGTTCGCGGAACTCGAGATCAACTACCTTCAGATGACGCAGACCGAGGGCGCGGTGTTCTGGGAGCAGCGGACCACGCAGTTGGCGACCTCATCGACCCAGGACCTCAACGTGGTGAGGTTCCTCACCATGATGCGCCGGGCGCTGATGCCGGTGTTGCGAACATTCCTGTTCGAGCCGAACCATCCGTCCACGTGGCGGGAATTTTGCCGCACGATTGATCCGTGGCTGCGGCAGGTCAAAGCCCGCGAGGCGATCTATGACTACGTGCTCCAGACGGACAAGGACGCGTTCTTCGACGGAGGGGTGCTCAAGAATGCAACCCTCAACACCGGTCAGACCATCGATCAGCATCGTTACCGTGCGCGGGTACTTATACAGCCCACCAAGGCGATCTACTACCTGGAGTTCACCGTCGGAGTGACTCGCACGGGCGAGGCATTCCTCGAATACACGGGGATGTACGACCTTCCCGGCTGGGTCCGGAGTTAGGAAGGAATGTTTCCGGGGGAAACCCTTTTGCAAAAGGGTTGTCCCCCGGACCCCCTTCCGAAAACTCTTAGTATATTGGACGGTTCGCAACGAAGGAGAGCAGCGGATGTATCGAAAGGAACTCGTTGAGGAATTGGCAGTGGACGGTCGCAGTAAGAAGGGCATCCGGGAGGTGCTCGCGCGACTGGAATTCGTGGTGACGGACGCGCTGGTGCACGGCAAGGCTGTGACCCTGCCCGGGCTGGGGAAGTTCGTGTCAATCGAGTCAAAGCCCCGAGACGGGCGCAACCCCCGCACCGGGAAGAAACTGAAAATCCCCGGCAAGCTCAAGGTCCGTTTCCGGCCGGCAAAGCAGCTCAGGGATGCGGTCGGTCGAGTCTCTCCGGCGCCGGCGAGCAAGGAGTGAGTAGATGGCCACCACCGCAGAGGCAATCAATAGAGGCAAGGGGTTCAAGTTCAGGGTGGAATGCAACGGGTATCCAGCGGTGCTCGTGAAGACCGCCAAGGGCGGGGGCCTGGAAATCGGGGTCACGGAGCACGCGGGTGCCGGCCAGAACTTCACCGTGAAAGAGGCGGGCATGATCACGTTCGAGCCCCTGGATCTCGAGGGCGTGATCCCCCTGAGCGGTCCGGGCGTGGTCTATTTCTACAAGTGGGCATACCAGGCTCAGGACCCGATGACCGGCAACGGCCTGATGCCCGCTCAATACAAACGGGACTTCACTCTGTTCGAACTGGACCCCACGGGCAACCCGTTCCGCTCCCACGAGTACCAAGGGGGGTTTGTGACCAAGCTCAAGCCCTCGGACCGTGAGGATACGGCCAAGGACAAAGACCTGATCGATTCGATCACGATCACCTACGACCGCGTGGTGACCAAGGAACTGTGACCGGGAGAGGTTTTTGCGGAAGTGTAGTTCCCGGAGGAAGGGTCTTTTTGCAAAATGACCCTTCCCCCGGACCCCCATCCCCAAAAACTCTTGGGATTGGGCGGCTCCCGCCGGTCGCCGCCAAACGGTGACTGTTGATGGGCGCAGAGCACTCAAGGGCTTCCGATCCGGAGTAATGGAGGAATAGGTGAAAAGGAATACTGAGACGCAACCACAATACCTGACCAAGACCGTCACACTGCCGGTATCGGGCCTGGAGGCCGAGATCCGTGAAGGTGACGGGTATGCGGAGAGGATACTCTACGGGAACAACAAACCGATGCGCGAGGTGCTGCCCGAGTTCTGGGCCCATCTGACCGCACGGCTCGGAGAGACGCAGCCGGTAAGCCGTGACGATATCCTGGGCCTGACCATCCCCGACCAGCACGTGCTGGCCATCGAGATCTACCGCCTGAACTACGGAGACACCCTGGAACTGGCGGGCACTTGCGACCGTTGCGGTGAGCCTGCCGGGTACGAGGTGGACCTCGGGAAACTCCCCCTGATGCCGCTCCCCGCGGATGCGGTCCCGCCTGACCCGACGTTCGAGGTCGTGCTCCCCCGGACGGGGCGGCGGGTGAAGTTCGGGTACGTGACCGGCAAAGATGAGCTGGAAAACAGCTCATCCGGGGAGTTTGACACGGTGAGGCTCAACCACCGGGCAATCAGGACCATCGATGGCGCCACGGTTTCGTACGAAGAGGTGCGGCGGCTCCCACTCGCGGATCAGAAGGCGTTGCGCAAGGGGATCTCCTCGAAGGTCTGCGGGTATGACACCACGGTGCGGTTCGTCCACCAGTGCGGAAGGAGGCTTGTCGTGGATATCCTTACGGACCCTTCCTTCTTCATGCCGGGGCTGGTGGTCTGAGGTTCGCCACGGTTGCGGCCCAGGCAGGTCGGACGAGTTGGGAGCTGGTCTACCAGGTCCGCGAGAACGGCCAGGAGGTGTTCAACCTGGTCTACCACCTCAAGCAGTCCCGCAACGAGGTGATGTCCTGGCCCATTAGTGAGCGCCGGGACATGTGGAAGCGCATGATCGCACAGTACGACTTTGAGAGTGCAGAGGCTGAGAAGAGGTGAGAAGTAAGAAGAAGACCTCCGGGGGAAGAGGCGTTTTGAAAAACGCCCCTTCCCCCGGACCCCCATCCCCT
>JBFMAA010000224.1:0-7133 GCA_040755955.1 Thermodesulfobacteriota bacterium | reverse complement strand
GCCAGTTCCCCTGGAGAAAGAACGTGTTCGGTGCCACAATCTGTGGTATGAATGGAACTCACTGCCGCGCTTGCTGGATTCATCGACCACCTCATAACTGAATACTCAGTGGTCATTTACCCGAGCGCGGCTATTTATGTCCAGAAAGACCTCGTGAGCGCGAAGAAAAAGAATTGAGCCGCGGAAGAAAGACTTATAAAGCGCGGATAATCCCGCTCTTTCCCTACACAAAGATCTGGCTCTTCATTGCTGAGCTCTTGCCGCTCATTTGAGGCGCTGCTGAAGCAGGGTGGGGCAGGACGAGGTCAGAAGGCATACGCCCCGGAAAGGGCCACGACAAACAGATGATGGCGGGAATCCATGGAGAAACGGGTCGAGTTGTAGAGGCCGTCCCTTCGTCTCACGCTATTAAGGGTCGCACCGCCGGTGATCTCGAGGTAATTGTATCGACATGATACCCCCAGCCCGAAACCCTCGGTTACGGGAGCAGATACCACGAACGAGGCCTCATACCAGGCTCCGGTCAGGGAGTGTCCATCGACCCGCAAGGTGGAATCCCCCACGTACCCGTCCCCGAACACCCTCGACAGCACCGCGGGAGACGCTGCCCAATCAAACCGCACCCTGAACCCGGCAAGATCCGAATTCACATAGTAGAACCCGAGATTCGGTATGAGCACGTGCATCGCGTTGCGAAAGGGGCCGGATTTGTCCTCACGGTCCGAGCAGTACTCGAAGTACTGATACTTGAAGCCTGCGAGCAGGCCCGCATCGTACGGCATCACGCCCAGACCGAAATCGTACACCAGGCCCACATCCGCATCCACGGTCTGATACCGAGTCTTCCAGGACCCGAGCCGGACCGCGTCCCCGTCAAAAAGCAGGAATTCGTTGCGGCTTTTGCCCGGCACGTTGATGGAACCCTGGGCCCTTATGCCGATGTCCTTGCTCAGGAATTTGCGGACTTCCGCTCCGAGCATTGCGCTCGACAGATACACATCCTGGACGCTTGGAGGAATATGCGCGTTGTCCCCGTCTCGGAATTGTAGTCGATTGGTACCGAAAAGGTAGCCGGGTCGGCATTCGAGGACGTCACGGCGCTTGGACTCGGGGCTGTGTGTCGCCGGAGGCAGCATAGCCGCTTGTGCCAGGTCCATCGCGCTCCCCACAGTGGGAAAAAGCACCAACACCGCGAACAATGCGAGCACCAGCCACGAAGCGGCAGCACTCCACACGGTTTCGAGAAACCCGTACGGACCACGACCCAGCCTGGAAGTCAGAAGGGAAATCACTTGGGACAAGCATTTCTCCAGTCTCAGTGAGGGCTTTTTGCCGGCCCGAAGCCTCACTGAGGGATCTGCTCAGGAGTATCCGAAGACTATATCCCCTAACTTGTTGAATTGTCAATATTTAGGATGGACCTCTCAGAGATTCGCAAGAACGAGGGGGAGAACGTCGGGCATAATGGGCGATATGGTTACCTCTTGAGTAACCGGGTGAGGACGGGCTTGAGCTGCAACAATCCGGACGTGATCCCTGCCAGCCATCCCCCCACGGTCCCCGCCAAGAACAAGAGGTTCACATGCTCTTTCTGGACCACGATCTTCAGGTGCAGAAACCCGTAGACCAAACCGAAAGATACCACCGCGGCAAGCGTGAAGACGCGCACAAAGCTCCTTGCGGTGATTCCCAGGAATGTCCCGCACACGAAAAACACGAGTATCAGGGCTCCGAAACATATGGCAAACCCAAGAAAACCGCCCTTCAGCGCCAAGTTGAAATCCATCTTCCCGGAATCCTTCTCACTGACGTGGGTATACGCGCTCAAAAGGACATGAGCTCGATGAGGTCTTCCCTGGAGAAGTGCTTCAGTAAGGACATATCATCGGGTTTCACGACGGATTCCATGAGCTGTCGCTTCCTGGCGATAATCCTGTCTATCTTCTCCTCCAAGGTGTTCTCGGTGATGAGCTTGAAGACCTGCACTCCCCGACGCTGTCCAATCCTGTGCACGCGGTCCGTTGCCTGCTCTTCCCTGGCCGAGTTCCACCAGCGATCATAATGAATCACCACCGACCCGCCGGTCAAGTCAATTCCCAAGCCGGAGGCCCTCAACGACGCGCTGAACACCATGCACTTGGGATCCGTGTTGAAGCGCTTGACGTGTTCGCCCCTCTTGGTGGTGTGCCCCTTGATCGTGGCGAACTCGATGCTCCTCTCTCTGAGGTACGATTCGATGAGTTCGAGCATGATCACATACTGACTGAAGACCACCACCTTCTGGCCTGAACCGAGGCTCTCTTCGAGCAGCTCCACGAACAGATCCCATTTCCCGGACGCGTACCGGCGGTAGTCCTTAGATTCTTTTACAAGCAGGCAGGGGTGGTCGCAGATCTGCTTCAAATAGTTGAGTACCGCGAAGACGTGCATGTAAGGGACCTTCTGGTCCGGGTCTCTGAGTGCCAGCACCAGTCCCTGACCCTGCTCCTCCACCACGTCACGGTACATCCGTACCTGGTCGTCGCTCAGCCGGCAATGTCGGATGTCCTCGATCTTCGGCGGGAGCTCTTTAAGCACCTGTCCTTTGGTCCGCCGCAGCGTGAACGGATGAATCAGGCGCGAAAGCTGCTCGACTGCGGGCTCGTCATTATCCCCTTCGATGATGCGACTGAACTGGTCTTCGAACGCAGCGTCGGACATGAGGTACCCGGGAAGGATGATGTCGAACATCGCTTTAAGATCCATCACACTGTTTTCAATTGGGGTTCCAGTGAGACCTATGGTGCACACCGCGTCAAGCGCCTTGACCGCGGCATAGGTCTTGGTCGTCTTGTTCTTCACGGTCTGGACCTCATCCAACACGAGCAGGTCGAACCGGAATTCAGCGAGCATCTCGATGTCCCTGAGCGCAATCCCGTACGACGTGACGATCATCGTATGCTCCCGGAATGCCTCATCGAAGGATCTGTCGGTGCCGTGGTACACATGGGGGTTAAGATCCGGGGCGAATTCGAGGATTTTCTCCTTCCAGTGGCTCAGCACCGTGGTCGGGCAGATCACCAGAAACCTCAGCTTGCGTGGTCTCTTGGCCAGCCGCGCGCTCACCGCGGTCATCAGGGCCATGATCTGGTGCGTCTTCCCCAACCCCATGTCGTCGCAAAGAAGCCCGGAAAAGCCGTTCTCGTACAGGAACCAGAGCCAGCCGTACCCGTTCTTCTGATACTGTCTGAGCTTCCCCTTCATGGCCCGGAGAGAAGGAAGCCTGCTCGGGGGCTTGAACTGCTCCAGACTCTGGAACCAGCTCTTGAGCCTCGCGGAACTGTAGTGCTTTTCCAGTCGATGGTGCAACGCGAGAAGTCGCAGATAGTCCTTGCGTCCTATCCGCAGGAGGTCGCCCCCATCCAGGGCCGCGGGGTCTATCCCTTCCATCCACGCGAACTGGGGGGATCGGGTGTCGATCCACTTGTCCCCCCTGGCGATGAAGCGCCTGTTGTCGCGTCTGGCGCGGAGGATCTCCGCGAGGGACATGCGAAAATCGCCGAAATCATACTCCACTTGCACGCATAAGCCCTCGTGGCTGAATTCCTTATGTTGCACGACCGCGGTGGTGTACTGTTCCAACTGTCTGAGGTGCATGAGGCCCTCGTCCATGAACACGCTTCCGTCACCTCCGAGGGCTTCAGCATGCTCCGCGAGGAAGGGCGCCACGTGTTCCGCGGGTATGAGGGTGTTCTTTTGGGGGGAGAAGTACTCCGGCGGCAGTCCGCCCGCGACGTTCGCCGTGATCCTGAAGAAGCCCCAATCAGGGAAGTAGTAGTAGCTGCCGAAGAACCGGTCATCGAGGGAACTCCGGTCCAGAAAGGCGAGAGCGGGTTCCGCGTCGGGATCGGGGTTTTCCACCACGGGGGTGATACGCAGGTCCGAGCACTCGGTGAGCGCGACGTGGTACCCCGTCTTGAGGGGCTGGGGATAGATAAGCAAGTCACTGCCTATCGCGTCGCATCTTTCCCCGATTTCGATGACCGTGCCGATGTGCGCCCTGGGGGGCGTGAATCGCATGATCACCTCTTCTTGTTCGTCGAGGGCTTCCACGGTGAGTTCGTTACGATGCTCCATGAATCGGAACCGGAAGTTCCCCCCGCCTCGGCCGGAGATGAGGAAGCCGACCTTGGCAATTCGGTACCACATGCTTTCTTCGATCTGTTGCTGCACCGACTTCGTGCCGCGGACCTTGTCCTCGTCTTCTTCGGCCATCTGCCACGGTTTACGCCTGAGCGAGGGAACGTTGGGGTCTTTGAGTTTTCGGCCGTACATCCGTCTGTACAGGACCGGGTCCATGTCGCGCCTGATGAGATCGAAGAACTCGAAGAGGAATTCCTCGACGAGCCGCGGGCCGGGCATAAACGACAGGATCTCCTGGTGAGCGCGATCCGAGAAGGAGATTCGTATGCCCTCACCTGCGTGGTTGACCTGGGCTCTGAAGTCGAGGCGGGAATCGCCGAAGATCTTGTATCCGAGAAGGGCCATACGATACCAGAAACTGCCGTGAAAGTCGTCTCCGAGGGTATGCAGCCGACCGGTTTCCTCGTCTACTCTGAGGATATGCCTCACGAAGAACGCGATGTGGTCGCAGTACACCCTGGTGGAGGACCGGAAACAACTGCACGACGCCTTCTTGGGGGCCTTTGTTTCCGGATTGAAGGTCACGTGTACGGAAAAGGCCTTTCCCAGAGGGTCTGTGACGAGGCCGAAGTAGCATTCGCTTCCGAAGTTAATATGCGAAATTCGCGAAGACTGGTCCACGTCAGGTCCCATTGTCATGATGTCCATGTGCGATTGATTGCCAGCCTCTGAGGAGGGGTCCTTGTCACGATCTATGTCTCCGGAATGATGCTTGAATTGAATGACTTTTCCAAACACTTACAACTCCTCACCGAAGCGGTCGGCCTATGACCACGGGGCGTCAATATCACAGCATTCCCAGGCTGTCAACTATGAATTGAAATATGAGCAATTCTTCTCAAGAATTTTTATTGAAACGGTATATTGGACGAGAATTAACTTGAACGCGAATCATGATCAAGTCATGCATCTACTCGCGAAAAATGCTGCGCGCGGGACGCTCACGCTAGCCGTTCAAGGGGTATCAGTCTTCCCCCCCAAAACAGACCACAAAGGCACCAATGCACGAAGAGATCGGAACCATTCGCCGGGAAAGCCAATCGTCGGTCCGGGAGAACGGAAGTTCCCAAGAAAACCACCACAGACACACCAAGGCACCAAGACTGATGAAGCGGAAAGCGATGACGACTTGCGCCACGAGAGTGAAGAATACCGAGAAAAACAGAGATGTTGCCGGGTTTCTCCGCGTCTTTGTGGTTCGATCATTTAGGCTTGCCCGGGCTTGAACGGCCTTCCATGCTTGCGGCAGATCAACTCGATGGCATGCCGACCCGAGTACAGGCACGGGGGGACTCCGCCTCCCGGGGTGACCCATTGACCTGCCATGTAGAACCCGTCGAGACCGGGCAAGGTCCGCTTGATCGGGGTCATGAGGGCTTTGGGAGTCGGGAGCCAGCCCATGAATGCCCCTCGGTCGTTTCGGGTGTATCGCCAGAAAGTGTACGGAGTGGCCACATCGGTCATTTCGACCTGTGAGTCGATCCCGGGGAAGTGTCTTTCGAGGCACTTGATCACTTCGGCAGCGATCCTCTCCTTTTCCTCCCGGTAGCGTGGCGGATCATCCCGCAGCGAGTGCCACCAGTCCCAGTCGGTTTCCAGCGCTGCCTGCACGACGGTCTTTCCCGGAGGGGCGAACTCACCGGAATAGTTGAAGATCCTCACCGTCAGCAGGTTGGCCGGAACGTGGCCGATCATGAGGGGGTGTGCCGGCCGAATCAGCAACAGGGAGGGGCTTTCATGGAACTCTCTCGCCACTCCGAGGTTCACCATAACCATGGGGCGCATGAGCTCCCACTTGTCGAGACGTTCGTGCGTGGCACGATCGACGTACCTGCCCTTGAGCATGCCGAGGATCGTGCTGCGCGCATCTGCGGCGGAAATCACCACGTCTCCGTGATGGACGCTGCCGTCAGACAAACGGATGCCGAGGGCCCGATCGTCCTTCACGAGGATTTCCTCCACGAGGCACCCGTAGCTGATCTCGCCGCCGAGACCCACGAACCGTCCGGCAAGCGCCTCGGACAGGCTCGACGATCCGGCGGCAAGAACCCCCATCTGCCGCTGTGCGAGAAGGCCCAGGACCATGCACACGAACCAGACCGGCACATCCGGCAAGAAGAGGTTTTCCACGACAAACCGGAGCATGGGATCGCGGAACTCCCCAGCATATTGCGCGGCTGAGCGTCCGAACCTGCCGCCGAAGTACTTCAGGACTCCGCGAAGGCCCCAGAATTCCTGGATCTTTCTGACAACGCCCTTGAGTTCATCAGGCAGTTCAAGCCCCATGCCGGTGGAGCCGTGCCGCGCAAAGGCTCTGCCGCCTGAGACGAGCTCCTCCACGAGCCGTCCGTCCTGTGGGGAGATCGACTTCAAGTCTTGTTCCAGCCGATCCAGGTCAGAGGTGACTTCCACTGAAAGGCCCGACTCCTCGTGGACAAAGCGCCCGTACGAGGTGAGTTCCAGGCAGCTCACCTCGGGGAGTATCCCCAGTTCCGAGTACAGTGTGTGGAAGGAGCTCCCCGGCTTATACCCCATCAGCCAGTGTATGCCCCCGTCGATGAAGTACTCGCCTCGTTTCCAACAGGTGACCACGCCACCGGGTTTCGTGTGATGCTCGAAGATCCGCGCCTCGTATCCGTTCATCCTCGCATACTGCCCGGCAGCCAGCCCCGCAAGTCCTGCTCCGATTATGAGCACACGCTTCCCTGCCATCTCTTGCCCTCCGGTTGATCAGAAAGATTTCCGGGGGAAACCCTTTATCAGAAAATACGATTCCGGGGGAAGGAACTTCTTGCAAGACGTTCCTTCCCCCGGACCCCCATCTTCAAGAACCGTCATGGCTTGCCGCCACAACCAAGCATGAAAGTCACCGCCCGACATCCCGAGAACCCGCGACATGGTCAGAACCACCCGATGTTTCAAAAGTTTTCGGAAGGGGGTCCGGGGGACAA
>JBFMAA010000223.1:0-7194 GCA_040755955.1 Thermodesulfobacteriota bacterium | reverse complement strand
AAGGAACCGCTTTCAGGATCTACTTGCCGGCTTTGGAGAGACCGCTTCTCTCCGAGGAGACCAGTCAGAGTAGTATGCCTGCCGGAGGTACGGAGACCGTTCTTTTGGTAGACGACGAAGACCTTGTCAGGGAGTTGGGAGCGCGAATTCTAACAAAGGCTGGATACACAGTGCTGACCGCCGGTAACGGTAAGGACGCGTTAGAAGTCTACCGAAAGGAACAGAACCGTATTGCGCTCGTGGTCCTCGACCTTATCATGCCCGAGATGGGCGGCAGACAGTGTCTTGAAGAGATCCTGAGGATCAACCCTGCGGGCAAGGTGCTGATTGCCAGTGGTTATTCGGCAAACGGCAGGACCAAAGAAACGATGGAAATCGGCGCCGCAGGGTTCGTGGCTAAGCCTTATGACGTGCGGCAGCTGCTCGAAATGGTGAGGAATGTTCTGGACTCCTGAAGATGAGGTTGTGGCTCGATACTCGTGCAACCCGGGTCCGTCCCGGAACGCTCCGGGAACTCACATCACGATGAGAATTTGAAAGACACTCGCGTGTCCGCATTTTTGCGCCAGGCGCAAATAGTTCACCTTAGAAAGGCCGAGACCGCACCAGACACGCTCGGTCAGTCTTGCAGCCTTGAATAGACCAGGGAGGATGAGATCGTGAGACACCTATTCCACAGAGTAAACAGCACGGCGCTTGCGGCGATTTTGTTAGGCCTTCTCGTGACCTTGTTTTTCGTCCACATTTCAACTCCCAGCGCAATTGCCGCTCAAACCAGAGAACAGTGCGACCGTTGCTGCGAGAAGGCGGGCCACGACGAATACTACTTGGAACAGTGTAAACTGAAGTGTTTCCGTAATCCTGACCACTGTTCCGGCGGGAAAGCCGCTCAATCTCCGGCCCCCGCGACCGCTCCTTCGCCGCGGACCGTTGCGCCGCCTTCCGCTCAGCCCAAAGCTGATGTGCCGCCTGCTGCTCAGCCGAGGGCCACACCGCCCGGGCCGCCCGCCCAACCGAAAGCAGCGTTCAGATTCCCGGACTCGCTGAGCCTTGTTCCCGGCAGAGAGCAAGAAGCCGCCGGACAGATCCTGGCGCTGAACGGCATTTCACCTCAGCACCCTAACTTTCCTGCGGCATTGGCTGCCGTTCAGGGCATCCTGGTGGAATTCGCCAGGGCAAACCCGGCCGGCGGGCGCCTTCCCACAGCCCAGTTGGAGAGAACCATAAGGCAATTCAGGCAGTAGCCGTGGCTTTCAAACAAGTCGGTGAGGCCCGGCGTCCCGGGGCTGTCGCAAGACTGGAAGATCCCTTGCAAACGGCGTTACACATTGTACGGCGCGGTTCGTGAACCGCCCGCAATCAGGGCGCTTCTCGAAGCGCCCCTACACGGTCCCCCTGCTCTTAAGGGTTTTGAGACAGTTTCTGCCTGCCGGCCCAGGCCTACAGCATGGTTGATTTATCTGCGTACAGTCCGCGGGCACGGAAGCCGACGGCCACCAGTTTTGATGTAAAGTTCTCCACAAACGGAAATTGCTTTTGAGAACCGACACACCTGCATTACGGAAATCTATCGTCGCCATTCTGGCAATGACTTTGTTGTGGCTTGAAATCCCCGTGATTTCACAAGCAGCCGACAAACAGGAAATGACTCCCGTGCCGATTGAATTGGTCCCTTCTCCAGAAGAAAATGGAGGACGTTCAGAGCCCCTTTATCCTTCCTGGTGGGGCGCGCCCCCCGAGGCAGGCGAACGTGTGCCATGCAAGGACCCGGGAAAATGTGTCAATTGCCATGATTCCGCGGCTGCAATGGACCCGTCCCATGCGCTGGCGTGCGTACGCTGCCATTCGGGAGACCCCGCGGCGGATGACGCGGAGGAGGCTCACAAAGAGCTGATTCGCGATCCGGGCGATCTGAGAACCATAGAGAGGACCTGTGGCCGCTGTCACCCTGAAGAAGCAAGAAGGGTGAAGACTTCGGCAATGGCCCTGGCCCCGAGGACGATCAATCACACCAGGTTCGCATTTGGAGGTCAGCAGACCCCTTCAGCCCATTACGCCGCAATCGAGACCGAAGGCCTGAAACAGGTCCCTCACCCTTCTGCGTCGACCAACCTGGGCGATGATCTTCTTCGGCGGTCCTGCCTACGGTGTCACCTCTACACAAAGGGTTCCGCACGCTGGGGCGAGCACCGGGGCCAAGGATGCTCAGCCTGCCATGTGCCCCATCCCAACAGCGCTGACGCTCGGCCCGAACACCGGCTCGTGCGAAACGTGGGCATCACCGCGTGCCTTAAGTGCCACAACTCCAACCACGTGGGCGCCGACTACGTCGGGTTATTCGAGAAAGATTCCTCACGGGGTTTTGCTTCGCCGTTCCAGGGGGGGCGGCAGCCACAAAGGATTTACGGCTCCGAGCAGCATCGATTGGCCGCGGATGTTCACTTCCGTGCCGGGATGGGCTGTGCGGACTGTCATTCCCTGGATGAGATCCACGGCACTGGTGAGGTCAATCGTTCGCCCGGAAACAAGGTCACGATTTCTTGTGAGAAGTGCCATGTCACGGGGGACCATTCAGCGATCCTGAAAAGCGAAGACGGGACCGTGACCCTAATGCGAGGTCAGGGTCGCAAGGTCCCCGCGTGGAATGCGGAGGCGATACCGCACAGAGCCCCGGCCCATCGCGAGAAATTGCGCTGCTCCGCTTGTCATGCCTCGTGGTCTTTTCAAGACTACGGGTTCCATCTCATGCTGGAAGAGAGGCCGGATTACTGGAAGTGGGCCCCCAACGCAGGTCAGAACGACCCCCAGGTGCAAGAAATCCTGACTCGAAACGTTGGAACCGAAGCTGACATTGTCCCGCCCGCAACCGGTCCGGTCCCTCCAAAACCTGAGGACAAGTGGGAGCCCCCGACCGCGGCCGATTGGCTCACGGGAGAAGTTCGTCCCGGTGCCTGGTTCCGCGGGTACACGGTCCGGCGGTGGTCCCGTCCGCCTCTGGGACTGGATCGCAGCGGGAGAGTTTCGGTGATGCGTCCCATTTACCAGTACGTGGTTTCTCACGTGGATAGCGACAGCAACCTGCTCGTGGACAGGCAAATTCCGAACACGGGGGCGGGATGGCCTGCACTGGTATTCAACCCCTACGAACCGCATACTATTGCGTCCAAAGGGCGGCTTTGCCACGAATGCCACGGCGACCCCAAAGCGATCGGACTGGGCGAAGGAATGAAAGGAATTGAAAAACCGGGCTTTTATCCGATCTGGAAGGACGAAGACAAGGTCCCCGGCCACAATTTCAGGTGGGATGCCCTTGTAGATGCGAACGGGAACCCTTTGCAGAGAAGCACGCATCCCGGGGCCGGCCCGTTGAACGCTGAATTGGTGAAACGGCTTTTAAGCCCGTCGGAATTGCATCGGGCCATGTCATACAAGTATCTGAAATGGGGTCCATCCGGCCGACCTTGACACCGCACTAGGCCCAAGAGTATCTTAAAAGGCCTAATTTCGGGGCCTGACGCCTGGTCAGGACCGCATCCGGCGAAAGGGATACTAATGAAGATTACGCCCGAACAAGTCGACTATGTGGCACTCTTGGGACGGCTCACACTCGAGCCGGAAGAGAAAAAGAAATACATGGGCCAACTGGACGACATTCTGAAATACATGGACATGCTCGCTGAGGTCGACACCGACAACGTGGAACCCATGGCCGGTCCGGTCGAGCTTTACACGCCGTTACGCGAGGACGAGGTCAAACCGTCCTTGCCCGTTGAAGATGCCCTAGCCAACGCCCCGGCGAGAACAGGGACCTCTTTCAGGGTGCCGAAAGTCATCGAATAGCCCCGACCGGGCCCTACCTTACCAAGAAGGAATTAGCAATTGTCTGAGCTTTATGAAAAGACCGCGTGGGAGTTGGCGGAGATTCTCCGGAAAAAACAAGCGAGTTCGGCGGAGATCACCCAATCCGTGTTGGGACGGATTAAAGCGGTTGAGGACAAGGTTCGCTCCTACGTAACCGTCAACCCGGACCTGGCGCTGGAAATGGCCAAAGAGGCCGACGTCCGCCTGGCTTCTGGATCCGCGGGACCTTTGACCGGAATTCCCATTGCCGTAAAGGACAATATGTGCGTCAGAGGTCACAGGACAACCTGCGCGTCAGGCGTCCTGGCCAATTTCGTTCCTCCCTACGACGCCACGGTGGTGCGGCTTTTGCGTGAGGCCGGCATGGTCATCCTGGGAAGCGCAAACATGGACGAGTTTGCCATGGGGTCCTCTACGGAAACCTCGCATTGGGGAACGACCCGCAATCCTTGGGACCTCGAACTGATTCCGGGCGGGTCAAGCGGCGGGTCTGCTGCGGCTGTTGCTGCCGGGGAAGCCATTGTCTCGCTCGGGTCGGATACCGGTGGTTCCATTCGCTTGCCCGCGGCCTTCTGCGGTGTCACCGGGATAAAACCGACCTACGGTGCGGTATCTCGTTACGGACTGGTGGCCTATGCTTCCAGCCTCGACCAGATAGGGCCCATCACCAGAGACGTTCCGGACATGGCCTTACTCCTGAACCTCCTCTGCGGTCACGACCCCGGTGATTCCACCTCGGTGCCGAGGGAGTACCCTGATTTCACGGACTTCCTTGATCTGCCGATTAAGGGTATGACGCTGGGGTTGCCTCGCGAGTTCTTTGGGAAACTGGAGAGCCCGGACGTGGAACGAGCAATTGCTGAAGCCCGATCGGTGTTCGAGCGGCTGGGAGTGAAATTCGTGGAGCTTTCCCTACCCTATCTCGACTACGGCATTGCAGCTTATTACATCATCGCTCCGAGCGAAGCCTCCTCTAATCTGGCGAGATACGACGGGGTGAAGTACGGCCACCGGGCTGAGAACTTCAGCGGAATGATCGACATGTATTGCCAAACAAGAGCGGAAGGATTCGGCCCTGAAGTCAAACGCAGAATAATGCTGGGGACCTATGCTCTGTCCTCCGGATATTACGACGCATATTATCTCAAGGCGGCCAAAGTCAGGACACTGATCACAAAAGACTTCAAACGGGCATTCGAGGAATGTGACGCTATCCTCTGCCCGACAGCGCCGTCACCGGCTTTCAAGATCGGAGAAAAGATCGACGATCCCATCCAGATGTACCTGACGGACGTTTTTACCATACCGGTGAACATGGCCGGCCTCCCGGGCATGGCAATACCCGGAAGGTTTTCCGAAGGCGGTCTCCCTGTAGGCCTGCAGCTAATCGCCCCCCACTTCGAGGAAGCCCGGCTTGTGCAACTGGGAGCCGCGTATCAGAAAGAGACCGATTTTCACCTGAAAAGACCCCCACTATAGGATGAATCCAATGGAATACGAGGCTGTCATAGGACTGGAAATCCACGCCCAACTGCTGACAAAATCAAAGGCATTTTGCTCTTGCAGCACTCGTTTCGGGGCTGAACCCAACATGAATACCTGCCCTATCTGCTTGGGAATGCCGGGCGTCCTTCCCGTGTTGAACCGTAAGGCCCTCGAGTTCACCGTCCGCATGGCCCTGGCGTGCAACTGTGAGATCAATGAAATCAGCAGATTCGCTCGCAAGAACTACTATTATCCGGACCTCCCCAAGAATTATCAAATTTCCCAGTACGAACTGCCTGTGGCAGAACACGGCTGGGTCGAAATAGAGACGGACGGCAGTCTCCGGCGCATTGGTCTGACCCGAATTCACATGGAAGAGGATGCCGGCAAGCTCATTCATGACGAACACAAGCCCGTATCATACGTGGATCTCAACAGAACCGGAGTGCCGCTGATCGAGATAGTCTCGGAACCAGAAATCCGAAGTCCCGAAGAGGCTGCCGCGTATTTGAGAGCCCTCAGATCGATTCTGGTTTACCTGGAGATATGCGACGGCAATATGGAGGAAGGCAGCTTCCGCTGTGACGCCAACGTGTCCATACGGCCTCGCGGGGAAACCGATTTGGGGGTGAAAACCGAACTGAAGAACATGAACTCATTTCGGAACGTCCAGCGAGCCCTGCAATATGAGATCGACCGGCAGACGCAGGTCCTGACCGATGGAGGAAAAATAGCCCAGGAGACGCGGCTGTTCGACCCCGCCACAGGGCTGACCGCGTCCATGCGCAGCAAAGAGCAGGCCCACGACTACCGATACTTCCCCGATCCGGACCTGCTGCCCCTGCGTGTGAGCCCGGAATTGGCGGAGAAGGTCCGGAATGAACTGCCGGAACTCCCAATGCAGAAAAGGGACCGGTTCGTTAAGGATTTCGGCATCCCGGTTTACGACGCAGGAGTCTTGACCGCGTCTCGGGATTTGGCCGCGTACTTTGAACAAACGGTGGCATTGTTCGCGCAGCCGAAAATAGTCAGCAATTGGATCATGACCGAGTTAATGAGAGAGCTGAAGGGCGAGGAAGCCGGAATCACCTGCTGTCCAACGACCCCCAAACAACTTGCCGAATTGCTTAAGCTTGTTGAGGACGGGACAATCTCAGGCAAGATAGCCAAGACTGTTTTCGAGGAAATGTACAAGACCGGTCGAGACGCGATGGCGATCATAGAAGAAAAAGGGCTCGTCCAGGTTTCGGACACGGCACAGCTCAGCGCCTTGGTCCGGCAAGTACTGGACGATAATCCAAGCGAGGTCGCGAAGTACTTCAAAGGAAAGACCACGATGGTTGGGTTCTTCGTCGGGCAGGTAATGAAAGCCACCAAGGGCAAGGCCAACCCGGCTGTGGTCAACCAGATACTGGCCGAGGAATTGAAAAAGCTTGGCTGATGTATGCCTACCCGTGGATGAATATGTAGAGATTTCCGCCTAAGCCTTCAGTTGCGGGCGTAACAAGACCGTCGTTGCCGGCGCAGCGAAGCATTTTCTGCCCCTAAAGCGGGTAGCCCGGATGTTCGGTGGGACAGGCTTCCAGCCTGTCTATTATACCAGTTCTCGAAAGTTATCCCGGATTGACTCCCGGGTGCCACGGACCTGGAAGGATCAGGTCCGTGGCACCCAATACAGAAGGCGGTTGACAGATGTGGCTACTATAATTGTTCCCAAAAACTCTTGCCCGACGCCCCCCTGAAAAGAAGAGATGTCAGAGCGTGATTTGCATTCACCCTTTTAATATCAGCGTAGGATGCTGGTGAGCGCAGCGAAACCCATCAATCGCGGTCTGTTCTCGATCGATG
>JBFMAA010000222.1:0-7286 GCA_040755955.1 Thermodesulfobacteriota bacterium | reverse complement strand
TCCGATCACGAAATCAGGCCCCAACGTTGTTGAGAGGAACTTGTAGCGGCCGGCGTCCCTGCCGGCCGGCACGGAGGCCGGCCGCTACGACAGAAGATCTGCCACATACGTTACCGTATTAAGGACATGGAGCACTAAGGGTCTGTCCCACAATAACCGTTTCAATGTGGGTGGCCCGTGGCACTTATTTCCGGACAATCCCTAAGTACTCCGTTTCACAAATACGGTCAGGGTTCCCCGGTCAGACTGCAAGGGAACCGAGGAAGGTCGACGCGATCATTGCTTGCGATGCCCTGCAGCTCTGTATTTTCGAGTTGAACCCGGTTTCTTGGATACTACTGTTCTCACGGCCTTGACGGCCGACACGGAGTGTTGTTCACTACACATCATGGCAAGACAGAAGGCAAAATTACTTGTGGCATTGGTGGGTCGCCCGAACGTGGGGAAATCGACCATGTTCAACCGGCTTGTCGGTTCGAGGAAGGCCCTGGTGGAGGACACGCCGGGTCTGACCAGGGACCGAAACTACGCGGAAGTCAACCTCAGGGACAGAACGTTCCTCGTCGTCGATACCGGCGGGTTCGAACCGGACACGGACGACGTGATGCTCTCCCAGATGCGCACACAGACCATGGTCGCGATAGAAGAGGCGGACTTGATCGTGTTCCTGGGCGACGGCAAGGCCGGCCTTACCCCTTCGGATAGGGAAATTGTGCGCACCCTGGCGCAGACCGAAAAACCCGTGTTCCATGCAATCAACAAGATTGATTCTGAAAAACAGGAAGACGCTGCGGTGGACTTCTACGCCATGGGCCTGGAGAAGATCTATCCGGTGAGCGCTCGCACGGGGTTCGGCCTCGATGACCTGCTGGACGCACTCTGCGAGAAGATCCCTTTGCCCCCCGATTCCGATGCGGAGAAGCCGTACGCCCCGTCAGCAGCGAGAATTGCGGTCGTAGGGCGTCCGAATGTGGGGAAGTCGACGCTGATCAACCTGCTCTTGGGCGAAGAGAGGCTCGTGGCAAATCCCAAACCAGGCACCACCCGGGATTCAATCGATACGGTGGTCCGCCACTACGGCAAGGAGTACTTGCTCATAGATACCGCGGGCATACGACGAAAATCACGGATTGTGGACAAGCTGGAGAAATACAGCGTGATCAAGGCGTTCGGCAGCATCGATAGGGCGCAAATCGTGCTGCTCATGCTCGACTCCACTGAATTGGTCACCGACCAGGACGCACGCATCGCGGGATACGCGTTCGAAAAGGCGAAAGGGATTATCATACTACTCAACAAGTGGGACCTTGTCCCCAAAGACAGCAAGACCCACGGGGCATACGTGGAGAAGGTCCGCACCGCACTGAAGTACGTGGATCACGCGCCTATCCTGACCATATCCGCGACCGAGGGGACCAGGGCGGTTAAGATCTTCTCACTGATAGAGACTCTCTACCAGGAATATAGCAAGAGAATCGGCACTTCCGCGCTCAACGACTTCCTCGAAAGGGTCAAGGAGCGGCACCCACCAGGAACCCATCGTGGCAACAAGCTGATCAAGATCTACTACATGACCCAGGTCAGGACCTCACCGCCGTCCTTTGCTTTTTTCTGTAACTATCCTGAGGCAATACACTTCTCCTACCGGAGGTTTCTGGAAAACCAGCTCCGGGAGACATTCGCGTTCGGGGGATCACCGCTGAGGCTCTTCTTCCGAAAGCGAGAGGGAAAAGAGCTCCCACGCGGACGACACCGGCCCGCGCGGAAATGATACCAAATCGCTCAGGTAAGGTTTCCGGGGGAAATACTTTTGAAAAAAGGGTTGTCCCCCGGACCCCTTTCCGAAAACTTTCGAAACATCGGGTGGTTCTGGCCGTGTCGCGGGTTCTCGGGATGTCGGGCGGTGACTTTCATGCTTGGGTGTGGCCGCGTGCCGTGACGGCAGAATCCGCGTACCCGCAAATGAAGGAGCGCCGGTCTTCATGGAGATAAGCAGGTTCGTGCAAGGACTGGTCATGGGGTTCTCGATTGCCGCTCCGGTTGGGCCGATCGGAGTGCTGTGCATGCGAAGGGCCTTGGCGCATGGCGCGGTGTCGGGGCTTGCATCGGGTATGGGGGCTGCAACCGCAGATGCGATCTATGGCAGTGTCGCGGCTATGGGCCTCACGTTCGTTTCCGAGGCCCTGATTGCTCAGCAGTCGTTGTTTCGGCTCGTGGGGGGAGCGTTTCTGTGCGCACTGGGTGTCAAGACGTTCCTGGCCGAGCCCGCGGCAGGCAGCTCTCGAGCAGAAACCGCGTCCATTCTCCGAGGGTTTGTCTCGACCCTGCTCCTTACCCTGACCAATCCGATGACCATCCTCTCGTTTGCCGCCATATTTTCGGGACTCGGAGCCGCTGACACGCCCGGCGAATATGCCTCGGCCGGCCGGCTGGTCTGCGGGGTGTTCCTCGGGTCCGCGCTCTGGTGGCTCATGCTGAGCTCCACCGTGAGCCTGCTTCGGGACAAGCTCAACCAAGGCGCGCTGCGCTGGGTGAACCGGATTGCCGGAGCCGTTATCGGCGGATATGGCGTCTGCGCGCTGCTGCGCGTCGGCTGATACAACTGCAGTTCTGATGAAGGGGAAATTTTCGGGGAGGGACTTCTGCAAAAGGCGCCTGGGAGCCGCAACCAAGCGGCTGGGAACCGTAGCCAATAATCGCGTCAACCTTCCTCGGCTCGCATGTGTTCCGATGGCGGGGCGAGTTGGTTCCACGAAGGCGAAGAAAGGCACGTTGCTTTCTCCCAGAGCTGCCGGCCTGAAGATTCCTTCCCGAAAGGAGAAGGAATCGAACGTTATTGAGGTGAATCGGGATTTACCATCGGGAGCTGCCATGTAACGACTCGCGGGCCAATCACAATGCTCCGCGTAGGCATTTCGTTGACTGGCGACTCGATTCGGTCTAGTATCCCGCGGAAGCATCACACCCGAGGAGATACTCAATGGACGATGAATTGAAAATAATGCTCGCCTCAGAGCAGAACCGCTTCGACACGCCTCCCGAGACTCCCGTCCTGGAAGAAGAAGAGGAAGAGGAAGAAGAGGAAGAATCCGGCTCAGGCGAAGAAGACGACGACGAATACTACGATGACGAGGCCTCGGACGACGACGAGTACGATGAAGAAGCTTCCGTCGCACCACGTGACCGGCGTAAGGAGATCGATTCCGCGCCCATAGCCTCGGCTCGAAACATTCCGCGTCCCACCACCAGCCTCATGGCGCCTCCAACAGGCAAGATAGGCAGCATTTGGGTGTCCCTGGTGCAAGACGCCTACGTGCCCATGGACGTCGCGGAAATCGAGAAGGCCAACGCGTCCACAGAATCCGAAGCGCGCCTCCCTGTTATGACCGTGATCGAAGCAATCCTCAGCCAACGCGGCGGGCGCATGTCCCTGGAAGAACTCACCGAGCAGACAAGCAAACACTGGAACAGACCCTTTCCCGGCAGCCCATACACCAAAGAGGAATTCATCTATACTCTGGTCAGCAATTCCGACCTCATGAGGGTCGAGCAGTAGGGTGACTCCCCCTTGAGGTCGCGTGTGAAGGCACGTGGCTCCACTCGGGGGTGATCGTCTAACCAATTGATATTGCATTTGAAAAAAAATCCTCGGGGATTCCGGTCCCCTAAGGTATTGTCGCCACGCTGTCGATTTTTTCCCCTTGACACACCATATGTAGTGGAGTTATGAGACGAAGCCACTAGATGATCCATACACCCGGCGGTCATCAAGTGGCTCAGTCACTCCAATCGCGGCCTTGCCCAAGGACGAATACACACCCGAGGGATGTACCCTCCGGATACTCAATGCCCCGTCGAACGCCCAGGGGAAGGTTCAGAGAGCGGCTGTTGCAGCCAATACTTGAAAGGGACGGAGTCTACCGAAGATGCCTCAACACACGCACGTTGCTATTGAGCAGATGACGAACCGTTCCGCAGTCGATGCACACAGTCCGTGACGCCAAGCACGGGAACTCCGCGGCCTGACCGGGCCACGGAGGCTCAGTCCTTTCATAACCCTAACGAACGCAAGACAGACTTTTCACAAGATTCCACACTTCACCGGAAGGCAGGTGTCTCGGGGAGACGCGTGCGTCCAGGAGGGATAATTATGCCACATCTTACCGCGGTCAATAATTGTCGAACGGAACCGGCTCCCAGACTTGAAACCACCGACATGGCCCTGTTCGTGCGGACATCGAGTGAGGCCATGGATGGCTGGGACAAAACCCGCATAGTCGAAGCCCTGCTCAGGGAAACATTCGTGGAAGAGCGAACGGCTCACGAGATCAGTCTCGAGGTGGAAAACGACATCAAGAGAAGCGGGATCAAAGTGATCACCGCGCCGTTGGTCCGGGAGATGGTCAACGCCAAGCTTCTGGAAAGAGGGCTCGAATCGGATCGACGGCTGCACACCAGGCTCGGAGTCCCGCTCTTTGACGTGGAGCAGCTCATCACCCGCCCGAACAAAGAGAACGCCAACGTGCCCCACGGTCCGGAAGCGACCAACCTCACCCTGGCAGAGAATATCAAGAAAGAATACGCGCTCCTCAACGTCTTCGACCAGCAGGTCGCGGACGCGCACATGCGAGGCGATATTCATCTCCACGACCTCGGCTTTGTCGACCGGCCGTATTGTTCCGGGCAGTCCCTGGAATACATCAAGAAGTTCGGACTGAACCTCCCCAACTCCCTGGCCATGGCCAAACCGGCCAAACACCCCGAGGTGCTCCTGGCGCACATGGTGAAGTTCGCGGCCGCACTGCAAAGCCACTTTGCCGGAGCCATCGGCTGGGACGCGGTGAATCTCTTCTTTGCGCCGTATCTTCGAGGCCTGCCCCAAAGCGAAGTCCGCCAGATCGCGCAGATGCTGGTGTTCGAGTTCTCCCAGCAGGCAGTGGCAAGGGGCGGTCAGGCGATCTTCACGGACATCAACCTGTACTGGGAAATCCCCAAACATTTCGAGAACGTCCCCGCCATCGGCCCTGGAGGCGAATTCACCGGCGAAACCTATTCCGACTACCTGCCCGAGGCCCAGAACTTCGTCTGGACGCTCTTCGACATCTACCGGGACGGCGACGGAGCCGGGAGACCGTTCTTCTTCCCGAAGCCGCTCGTACACATCACTGAGAAGTTCTTCCGGACCCCAGGCCACGAGCGTTTCCTGCATCACATATGCGACATCGCGTCCGAGAAGGGGAACACCTACTTCGTGTTCGACAGGGGAGAGACCGCAAAGATATCTGAGTGTTGCAGGCTATCCTTCAAGTTGGAGAAGAGCGACTTGGACGATGCGGTGAGCCCGTGGAAGATGCGGTATTCCGCTATGCAGAACGTCACCATTAACCTCCCCAGAATCGCGTTCGAGGCTCATGGCAACGAGCGCACCCTCTTCGCACTACTCAGCGATCGCATCCGCCTCGCGGTGAATGCTCACCTGCAGAAGAAGGCATTCATAGAGAAGCTCATGTCCCTTGGGGTCACCGGTCCGTTGGCGCTGCTGTGCATGAATCGTGACGGCGAACCGTACCTGCGCATGCATCGCGTCACCTACCTGATCGGGATGGTAGGGCTCAACGAGCTCGTCCAACACCACACCGGCGAGGAACTCCACGAGAGCGAGGCTGCAATCAAGTTCGGGCTCAAGGTGATCGCGCAGATGAATCTCCAGGCTGCCCGGTACAGCTCGCTCCACAACATGCGCTTCGTCCTGGAACAGACTCCGGCCGAGAGCACCGCATACCGATTTGCGAAGCTCGATCGTCGGGAATTCCCGGAATCGCTGCACGTCATCAAGGGGAATCCTGACCTCGGCGAGATTTACTACACCAATTCTACCCTATTCAACGTGGGCGCGCCGGTCGATCCCATCGCGAGGGTGAAGAAGGAAGGCCTGTTCCACCCGCTCATCGAGGCAGGATCGCTCACCCACGTCTGGCTGGGTGAGACTCGGCCGAATCCCCAGTCGATCGCGAATTTCGTGGTCAAGACCTTCCGTTGCACTCAAAACGACCAGGTCGCCTTCTCACCGGAGCTGACCACCTGCGTCACCTGCGGGCGAACCAGCCGAGGCCTTCACGACGTGTGCCTGTACTGCCGGTCCCATGAAGTGGAGCAGATCACCCGCATCACCGGTTACTTCACCAAGCTTTCGAGCTGGAACAAGGGTAAGATAGGCGAGCTCAAGGACCGGCGGCGCAACGTGGAATGGGGACCGAAGGATAGCCCGGAGGTGGTGGGATGAGCTGGCTTTTCACCAAAGACGGCTGCAAGAAGTGCGATTGGGTCAAGGGGAAGATAGACCTTGCCTCGATCGAGGGTCTCCGGGTGATGCACCTGGACGGAGAAAACGCGGAAGCCTTGGCCATGCTCGCATACTTCGAGTGCGTGTCCCTGGCCGAGAAAAACCTCCCCATCCTGGTGCTCGACGACGAGCAGGTGATCGCGGGAGCGGTTCAGATCAAGAACTATTTCCTGAAGACGGTCGGGTAACCATGCAGGCGAATCTCGGAATCAAGGGCTTCATTCCCACGTCTCTGGTAGACTGGCCGGGGAAGATCTGCTCGGTGCTGTTCATGGGCGGGTGCAATTTCCGTTGCCCCGCGTGCCACAATCACAGGCTCGTGCTGGGCCCGGAATCCCTGCCGGAGATCCCGCTGGAAGAGACGCTCGCATACCTGCGGTCCCGGGCTCAATGGATAGACGGTGTCACGGTCACGGGCGGTGAACCGACTCTGCGGAAGAGCCTGCTCCATGTGCTACGGGCCCTCAAAGACAAGGGCGTGCGCACGAAGCTCGACACGAACGGTTCCAACCCGGGGGTACTTGGGAACTTGCTGCGCATGGGGCTTGTGGACGCGGTATTCATGGATGTGAAAGCGCCACTGCACGTGCGTCGATATCGCGCGGTGGCCGGAGTCCCGGTGGATCTCGCCTGCATTGAAGAGAGCATCGACCTGCTCCTTGCTTCCCCGATCGAGGTGACGTTCCGCACCACCGTGATACCCGGCATGGTGGAGGAACCGCAGCTTGCGGAGATCAGGCGAAGGCTCGGCAGTGCCCGACGGTTCGTGGTGCAACCGTTCAGGGGCTCCGACACGCTCGATGCGGCCATGGCCTCCCGAGACGAGTTCGACATGGGCAGAATCGACCACATGAAACGCTGCTTCGAAGTGGACCCCGGCCCTGCCGCCTACCCGGTCGCTGTGTGACCGAACGGTGTCAGGAAATGCGATTTCCGGGGGAAG
>JBFMAA010000221.1:0-7376 GCA_040755955.1 Thermodesulfobacteriota bacterium | reverse complement strand
GGAAACCCTTTTTCAAAAGGGTTTCCCCCGGAAGACTTTCATGGGAACTCCCTGGATGGTCAGAACCATCTAATATGCCAGGAGTTTTCTTGAGGGGAGCACAACGCGTGCGGTAGGTACCCACGAGGGTCCGCGTACGCAGACCCCCGCTGGGTTTCGCAACGTGATCCGAAGTCCTAATCTACCAGCGAGATCTTCCTGCGTTTGATCGTCCGCCTCGTCCTTCGGAACTGCGTGGTTTTGCCTCGTTCACTTTCAGGCTGCGACCGCCGAGTTCTTTCGAATCCAGCTCTTGAATCGCACGCAGTCCTTCTTCGCGATTCGGCATTTCTATGAATCCGAAACCGCGGGACCGACCGGAGAACTGGTCCGTGATGATCTTCGCGGAATCCACAACCCCGTAATTTTCAAAGAGATTCTTAAGCTCACCGTCGCTTGCGTCGAAAGAAAGGTTGCCAACATAGATATTGATACTCATGCTCTTACTCCTCGTGGAAAGGCACCCGGCACATTCTGTGAGAGCGCGTGTACGATTGCGAAGAAGGGCTCTTTGAAACGGGGATATGCTGAACAAGTGCTGGTGCTCTATCCACGCAACGGGCGCCGCTGTCCTCAGATCTTAAGCCTTGCATAACGCCCGCTGTCCTTGTGAGAGGGAAACCGGAGAAACACAAGTTAAGGTTCAGACAAGGACATACACCGGAGCTGTGCGCCTGTCAATTCCTTTTCTCCTCAACGACGCGCGGTCGAGATCCGGAACCGTATTTGTGGCGGTGATCACTTATCACTTAGTGTCCGTCTCAGAAGAAGTATCGCACCCCCCGAGCCTGGGACGTGGGAGGTTGCGTCAGTCATTCGGGCGGAAGACGGATGCCCCTGAACCGTCACCCCATGACGTTGTGGATGACGGCCTCAAGCCCTGCGGCATCGAGCGGCTTCTCCATGACCGCATCAACTCCGGACTCCAGAATCCGCTCCTTCTTCTCGAGTTGTCCGCCCCAGCCGCTCAACAGCACAAACGGGACCTTGGGTCTTCCCGCGTGCGCGCATGACTCCTTGATGGTCCTGCCGACGTCCCAGCCGCTCATGCCCGGCATTCCCAGATCGCAGATGACGAGGTCGATGGGCTGCCCATTGAAGATCTGCAGCCCCTGTTCCCCAGACAATGAGCCTATGACCGTGTGACCGAATTCGCTGAGCAATTCGACCAACATATTGGTGATAGGGGGCACGTCGTCTATGACAAGAATTCTCAGACCGGCACTTGATCTCCCAACCACCGGCGATCCGGTCTCGGAGGACTCGTCCTTGACCAGAGGCATTCTCACCGTAAAGACTGCGCCTTGGCCGGGGGCACTTTCCGCGGCAATGGTTCCGCCATGGTTCTTCACTATCCCGTAGCTCGTGGCCAGTCCCATCCCGACGCGTTGCAATCCTTTGGTGGTGAAGAACGGTTCGAATATTTTGCCGAGGTGGTCAACGGAGATACCCGCGCCCGTATCGCCTACTTGGAGCACAACCTCGCCCCCGCCAACGGAGGTCTCAATCCGCAGCTCTCCTCCTCTCGGCATGGCTTCAACGGCATTCCTGATAAGGAGTGTGATCATCTCGAAGAGTTCGCTCTCCCTTCCTCTCACGCGACAACCTGCGGCGAGTTTGGGGATCAATTCGATGTGGATGCCGCTCTTTTCGGTGTCGGCTTCCCAGAGGGTTCTTGTCGTTTCTATGGCTTGGGCTGCGGTACTGCTGAGATCAAGACACCCTTCAGTTGGGGCCTCGCCGGCAGGCTTTCTTACAAATTCCTGGAGTCGCCTTACCGTCTGTGAACCGAATCGAGAGCTCTCGATGATCTGTTCAAGCATCGTCCTGGTGCCGCCGAGGTCTCCCTGATCCAATTTCAGCAACGCGACCGAGGCTCCTCCCATGATGACTTGCAACATGTTGTTGAAGTGGTGTGCAACGCCGGAAGCCAAGTCGGCCACTGCTCCCATGCGTTCGACCTGGCGTTGGATTTCCTCCCCTTGTCTGTGCGCGAGCTGGTTTCTCACCCGCGCCTTCACGATCGGCAGCCGGAACGGCTTCGTGATATAGTCAGCCGCACCCAGCTCAAGTCCTTGTGTTTCGTCAAGTTCATCGGCTTTCGCCGTGAGAAAGATGATCGGAATTCCCGAGGATTTCTCGTCGCGTCTCAGTCTGCGGCACACTTCGTATCCGTCCATTTCCGGCATCATCACGTCCAGCAGGATGAGATCAGGAGGATCGTCGGAACCGGCTATTCTCATCGCATCTTCGCCGTTCGTTGCGACACTGAGCCTGTAGTCCGGCTGGAGCGCGTGTATGAGTATTTTGACGTTTTCAGGCACGTCATCGACAATCAATATTCTCGGCTTTGCGTTGGGCATCATTCGTGTTCCCTATCCAGGGATGCATCGAGCATATAGGCGAGCTTTGACAGAGCCTTGTGAGCCCCGGAGAAGTCGAGACGTTGCAGACACGTCTGAAGGTCTTCCAACTGTCGCGAGTGCGCACGGGAACTCAGCAAAGGCGCCAGTTCGTCCGCCAGAACGAAGGACTCGGTGTCGTGTGACCGGAGCAGCCTTGACAAGTTGCGGAGCACGGTCGAAAGGTCAGTGCCGGCCGTCTTCTCGGGTTCGTTCGCCGATGTGTCCCTGCACCGCGAATCACTCTCGGGCCGATGAGCGAGGCAGTCGATCGACCGCAAGACCACGGACAGCTCTCTGTCAAAGGCGTCAAACAGGCGCGGAAAAGCTTCCTCGTCGCCCCTGACAAGCGCCTCTTCAAGGCCCTGCGCCGCTTCGTGGAGTCCGGTTGCCGAGAGATTGCCCGAAACCCCCTTGATGGAGTGGACTAGCCGCCGGGTCTCGGCAACGTCATGGTGCTCCCATGACGCGGAGATGTTCGCGGCCGCATGACGGGAATCTCTGGAAAAATCCCGGAGAAGCTCCATGAAGAACTGCTCGTCGCACTGGAGGTTCTCCAGAGCGGTCCTGACTGCGATTCCAGGAACAGTCTCGGGCAGGCCCCGCGCTTCTGCAGCGGAAGGACCTGGTCTGCCGGGGGTGAATTCCTTCTCCTCCCGTGCTGAACCGTCGTGGACACTGCTGCCGCGACCTGACAAACCAGGGGCTTCCTGCCCTGCGTTTTCGTCGCTTTCAGTCACGGACCAGCCGGGTTCGTCCCCGGTCGTCGCGCTCGCGGTCGGGCCGACAGCGATGCGATCATCGGCTGCGTTTTCCGGAAGCTGTGGATCAGCATCACCGGGGTGCATTCTTGCCTCGCGCGAGAACTGATCGATCACGGCAGATAGGTCTGCTGCCCGAATCGGTTTGGCGAGGTACCCGTCCATACCGGCGCCGAGATACCTATCCCTGTCACCCGGCAGGGCATGGGCTGTCATGGCTATTATGGGGACATGGTGTCCTGTACCCTTCTCAAGTTCCCTTATCTTCCCGGTTGCGTCCACACCATCCATCTCGGGCATCTCCACGTCCATGAGGATCAGGTCGAACGCATCTTTGCCGAGAAGGGACAACGATTCTCTGCCATGGCGCGCCACTGTGACGCGGTGCCCCATCTTCTTAAGCATCATCTCTGCCAACCGCCGGCCGGCTGCCTGGTCCTCCACGAGAAGTATCCGGGCCGGTCTCTCACTCACCGGAAACGCATAGTCCTGCTTGTCAACAAACGCAGAGTGCCCTGACGACCCGCGCGGACCTCGGGCGCACATTGCGTTGAGGAGCAACGGGGGGTTGACCGGCTTGGGCAACACACTCGTCAAGCCAAGCCTATTCCTGAGGTCCGAGTCGGACTGCCGCCGCGCAAACCCCAGAATGATGACCGGCGTCGTTTCCAAGGCACGATCTTTCCTCATCGCTTCAGCAGTCTCGAAGCCCCCCATTTCGGGCATGACCGCATCAAGGATGGCCAACTCGTACGGCCTGCCTTCCTTGATGGCAGTGCGCAATTCCTCCAAGGCTTCCAGTCCGTTCGTCCGAGAGCTCGACTGCATCCCCCATCCGGCAAGGAGAGCCTCCAAGACGGCACGGCTTGTGGCATTGTCATCAACAACAAGCACCCTCAATCCGGCGAGCTCCGACGCGCCTGCCGCGCACGTCGGTTGCGAGGCAGGGCTCTGAAGCCCAAGGCTCAGGGTCACATGAAACGTGCTTCCCACTCCATGGCGAGATTCGAGCCAAATGCGACCATCCATCAACTGGACTATCTGCCTGCAAATGGCCAGGCCCAGTCCGGCACCGCCATGCTTTCTCGTCATCGGCCTTTCTGCCTGCTCAAATGGCGAGAAAATCCGGTCGTGATGCTCGGGGCGGACACCGACTCCCGTGTCGTGAATCGAAAAGTGCAGCACCACGTGTTCCGGAGTTCTCGCATCGGAGACTACCTCAAGGGCTACCTCGCCCTTGTCGGTGAACTTAACGGCATTGGCCACGAGGTTCGAGAGCACCTGGTTGAGCCGGACCGGGTCGCCGATCACTCCGTCGGGCACGTCCGGCGCGACTTGAGCCACGAGTTCCAGTCGCTTGTCGGCCGCCTGAAGGGAATGAGGAGCGACCGCGTTGAAGACGCATTCCCGCAGACTGAACGAAACGGGAACGATATCGAGCTTTCCCGCCTCTATCTTTGAGAAATCCAGGATGTCGCCAATGAGTCTGATCAACTTGTCGGCAGAATCGCTGACCGCTTTCAGGTAGCTTCTCTGCTCAGGGGTCAATTCCGTGCTGAGAGCCAGTTCGGTCATCCCCACTATCGCATTGAGAGGAGTGCGAATCTCATGGCTCATTCTTGCCAAAAAGTCGCTCTTGGCCTGGTTGGCGATATCGGCTTGGGCTGTCAGTTCAGTGGCCCGGGCGATGGCGGCCTCAAGGTCCTGGTTGGCTAGCTCCAATCTCTCCATCGAGAGTGCCAGCGATTCCTCGGCCCTCTGGCGGTCCGTGACGTCGTTATATATTGCGACGATTTCCCCGCTAGCTATTTTGTATACCCAATTCTCTCTCCAGCTTCCATGGTCGCGCTCGTCGCGGTACATACGAGCCGGCAAGTATTCGTGTTGCCCGGTTCTCCACACATGTCGCAATACGCCAAGAATTCCGAATTCTCGTGCTCCGGGAAACGCTTCGGTGACCCGTTTCCCAATGATATCCGCTCGACGAATACGTTCTATCTTCTCCCCTGCGGAGTTGAGATCTTTGAATACGAAGTCTTCGCCCTCCTCAACCGCTTCGTACACGGCAACACCGCTGCTCATACGTTCAAACAGCTCTCTGTACCTGTGCTCGCTATTGCGAAGCGCGTCTTGCTCGAGCCTCTTGAGCGGGGTGATGTCCGTATGAGTTCCCACCATCCGGAGCGCATCGCCTTGGCTGTTGCGCTCGACGACCTTTCCGCGAGACAGAATCCAGGCCCAGTCCCCGGATTTCGTGCGCATCCGGAGTTCCGCTGTATAGCTTCGCTCCTTGCCCTCGACGTGAGCCCTTATCTTTGCTTCAGCCCGCGCCAGATCAAGCGGGTGCACAAGACGGGTCAGGGATTCATACGTTGCTGAGTATTCGCTTGCCTCATACCCGAGCATTTCATAGTATCGCGCATTCACGGCCACGGTGCCGGATGGAATGTTCCAGTCCCACACTCCGTCGTTTGTGGCTTCAAGCGTCAATTTCAAGGTCTCTTCACTAGCCCTGAGCGCTTGCTGGCTCTGACGGAGTTGATTCCTCAGGACAATGATTCGGCGCAACAGAATCGACAGGGCCAGCACCAGGCTCGCGAGCCCGAGAAACGCTGCGGCGGTTATCCATACGTAGTCCCCGTAGCGTGTACTACTGTCGTTCGGCTTCTTGCCGGGCAGCGAAGACTTGTTGCCAGGACCCGCTTCGCCGGCGGGGTTCATGGCTGTTCTTTCGCGGAGCCACTCTGCGGTTTGCTCGTGTGTGGGATTATCCCTCATCGCCATCGGAACTCGTGCGAGCCGAGGAAGGTCGCCGCGAATACCGGTTGCGGTTCCCAGCCGCTCTGCCGAGAAGGAGAAAAATTCATTGAGATTTGCGAAGAAGGAGGGGGGGTGTCCACTCATAGGCGTCAAATGAACGACTTGCCACGTCACCGAGTGTTCGTCATCTGCGTCCCGGTGCGGAAGCATCCGGCTATTCTCAGTCGCCCCTGCGGGGCTCGGCAGTGGTGGAGTCCCAGAGGGACGACTGACAATAGCCGGGCCTTTCAAGGCCGGGAAATGGGGGACCGTTGCTCTTATTTTGACGCCTATGGGGTGTCCACCGGACCTTTTCGCCACGGATGGGACGGTAGCGTTTGCCGGGCCGGTCGTCCAAAGGGATAGAAGGCCCAGCCATACCAACATGCACGCCATGACGGAAGTCGAGGACATCCATGCGATTCTCCAAGCGAAACCGCTCCCGGGCGCAGCCATGATGCACCTGTTCGGGCCCTGCGCACAGGGACGGAAGACCCGCATTCTCCGTATCTTTGTGTCTCGGTGGTTCATTCCTGCGTATCCCGGGCTGAACGCTTGCTTGGGCCGCATCAGTATAGCACGCGTGCTCCCGGGTTGTTGCGTCTTTTCAGCACGCTGTCCTTGGTATCGACACCAGACGCGCGACCTCGCGAGGTGACGAGACGCCACTGCCTCAAAGACAATCTAAGGCTCCAGAGTCCGAGGGACAACCCATTGCAGAACGATTTCCCCGGAAAGCCTCATACTTCGCAGCGTGATCTGTCTGATGCGGGCGGGTGTGGTGAATGGCTGATCCTGCGATCCGGATCGTGTCAAACCACTGAGCGTGCTAAGTGGCATGCGTTGAGAATTGCGGGAACTTTCACCCTCCCCCAACTCCCAATCCTGTTGACTTAAGCACGATTGTGCTCCCTTCCGTAGGTTGAAACCTACGGCTATTCACAGTCCGTCCCTTCGGGACGGGAGTCTGTGAGCCCCGAAGGGGCTTCCCGTGCATAGCCGGGGGTTTTGACCCCCGGTGCGGGGAAGAGATTACCATCCTTAAGTCAACAGCATTGGGGGTAGCGTGAGGGGGATAACTGCCTGAAATGTCGAATTCGGCTGTCGCCAAGTCATCGCCTATGCCCGGAGGGGGGGCGAAAATAGCTGGACGTTTCAACGTTGGGCAAGAAGATGGAGCCCCTATCCGATGTACAGGGCAGGACGGAGCGCCCATGCCCCTTTTCCCGGCACGCGTATGCGAATGGCTAGACTGAAGTTTTTTTCCAGAGAACCAAGTCTCGTGCGGCTATCTCCTCGTCACAATTGAGGAAACTTTGGGTTCGGTTTAGTCTTCAGGGTCCACGTTACTGGCTACATTTCTACCCCCCGCCCG
>JBFMAA010000220.1:0-7639 GCA_040755955.1 Thermodesulfobacteriota bacterium | reverse complement strand
TGGTCTCCACACGCGCGCGGACGCGCGCGCGGACGGACACACACGCGCGCGCGCGTCCGCACGCGCGTCCGCGCGCGTGTGGAGGGAGAGAAGAGGAGAGAGATGCGTCAGCCCTCCAGCCCCAACCGTACGAAAACCCTCGCAGTAGCTGCAATCTCGCGGCGATCTTGCCGGTATATTGCTGTAATCAGGCCGCAAGCTTTCAGGAGCTCCTGGCCTTGAGGTCCCGCTCGAGAGCGTCGAGAGCGTCTTCAAGTACCTCGCAGTACAGCTTGCCCGTCTCGTTCGCCACACGGTCGAGCTTCTCTTTCCATGCCTGACTAACGCGCGTTGCAAAGGCCAGCGTCCGCCCGGTTGACCGGCGCGTCCGCCCGTCGATCTTGCGCGCGGGGGACGCTGCCGAAGGTAAGGCCGGATCCGGAGACGAAAGCGCCGGCCCTGGCTTCTCCGTCGGAGCCGGCGGTGACTCGATTATGCGGCTCTTGTGTTTCGGTGGGTTCAAGACGCTCATTCGAGTAACCTCCCAATCTCCGCGACGAGCTCTTCCGCTCGCCGTCGGAGCGACAACACCTTTACCTCGGCAACGGATAGACCGCGATTCGACGCGATCCGATAGGCTGCGCGTTCCGGAAGAGAGCCCGGCACGCACGCGAGGGAGGCTTCTTCAAGAAACGCGCGCGCGTCTACCTCTTCTCCTGCAGTTCCTACCCTCGTGAGAGCCACCACGAGTCGAGCCCTCGGCACTCCGCCCGCCGTCAACTCGTTCGCCAGTCTCGCCACCGGGCGCAAGTCATCAGCCGCACATCCGCTCGGGAGAACGACGAGGTCGGAGCGCTTGGCCAGCTCGAGGGTCAGAGCACTCGCGCGGCCGGGACAGTCCACCGTGAGATAGTCCAAGCCATCGGAGCCTTTGAGGGCATCCGCGAGTGACCTCACACCTTGCACGTCTACCTCTGGCTCGAGGCCTTGTCTCTGTCGGATCCGTGCCCAGTCACACGCCGTCGACTGTGGGTCAAGGTCCACGAGTCTGGCCTGAAGGCCGGAACGGGTCGCCTCCGTGAGAATCGCCCGGGCGAGCGTACTTTTCCCGGTTCCTCCCTTGTTGCCTACGATCCCGACGATCGCCATACGCCTCACACAGTAGCCTAGAAGAAAGCTTGCGTCAATATTGCTGTAAGCTCTCCGCGATAAAACTGACAGCTTGTAGCTATCTAGCACCAAGGTATCGGCATGATCGCAGTAAGATCGTAGATTGCAACTATCTTGGTGGTGTGTAACAATAGGTAGCGCCAATTCACCGAATCACTACCTATCGACCCAAGGAGTCCCCATGAACTTCCCCTCATTACCGGCTACCATCCCGACCAACTCCACGTTGGACTCGATGAGCCACCAGGCCCGAACATTCGCCAGTAAGAGCCGGGCCCGCCGCACCGTCGAGGGATACAGGTCTGACTGGCTCCGTTTCCAGCGATGGTGCATGAACCGGAGCCTCCAGGAATCGCCAGCCTCTCCGTCCACCGTCGCCGACTATCTGATCAGCGCAACGTCCGGCCCCGATGCTCGTAAGGTCGGAACCATCGGCCGATGGCTCGCGGCGATCTCCAGCGCTCATCGCTTCGCGGGGCTGCCCGATCCGACCCAAGATCCGGCGGTCCAGCTCGTCTGGCAGGGAATCCGCCGAGAGCTCGGAACGCGACAACACGGAAAGACAGCTCTCTTGACCCACGACATCAAACGCATGGTCGAGCCGCTCACCGATTCTCCACTGGACGCTCGAGATCGCGCGCTCTTGCTCGTTGGCTTCGCCAGTATGCTCCGAAGAAGCGAACTCGTCGCTCTAGACGTGGATGACCTGACCTCGACCGACGATGGACTCAAAATCTTGGTCCGCAAGAGCAAGACCGACCAGCAAGGCGCAGGTCAGGAAATCGGCATCCCTTTCGGGGAGCATCCTTCAACCTGTCCTGTCCTTGCACTGCGCCGGTGGCTCGACCTGGCCACCATCACGCATGGAGCCGTTTTCCGACAAGTACGCCGTGGGGGTCACATAACCGCGCGACGGCTCTCATCCCAGGTCGTGGGCCTCATCGTGAAAAACCGGGCGTCAGGTGCCGGCATCGACGCCACGAACCTCGCCGGTCATAGTCTCCGGCGAGGTCTGGCGACGAGCGCCGCAAGAGCAGGGGTTTCCAATCGTTCCATCCAGAGGCAAGGCCGCTGGAAGAGCCCGACAATGGTCGACCGATACGTCGAAGATGCCGCGCTCTTCGTGGACAACGCCGCGGCGAGAGTGGGGCTGTAGGTGTACGAAAGAGAGCGGTAAGGGAACGACGGGCGTCCGCGATCCGCTCGCCTCCAGCGCGGGAAGTTCGACCGATTTTGCTCCGTTACTCTTGGAACCCCAATCCGCCGCAGCACTTCGGGCATTTTTCCCACGATGTGTGTGCGGAGTACCGCAATAAGGAAAGACTCTTCGTGGTGGAGACGTGGAGACATCTGTCATAGAACTAGTATTGGTCTATAATAGAAGCGTCTCCACTATCGTCTCCACCTTGTCTCCACTGTCTCCACCTTGTCTCCACTGTCTCCACCTTGTCTCCACCATAGGTGGAGACGCCTCTATCGCAGTCCCAGACAGCGTTTCGCCATAGTTGTCTCCACGTCTCCACCGAAAAGCTCCCTTTTTACATTTTTTCTTCTCCGCACACACATCCGCCCCATCACTTACTCTCATCCCATGTCTCTGCCTCTGCGAGTGCTGAACGCCGGATTATAATGAGTCGCGGCTTCTTTCCATCCCCCATACGACACACTTTCGTGTGTCTACTTCTATCCCCATCAGCATCCAGCCAACCTCGTTCCCTCCATCCCGCCAATATCCCATCTGGTTGCTGATGCCCAATCTCCTTCAGGACACGTCTCATCACGTCCGGCGAAAACGCGATGAAATCCCACTTTTCTCCAGCATCCCAACGACCAAAAGATTCGCCTTTGGGATAGAGAGGCTTTCCATCGTCCGAAGTTCTGTGGCGCCCGTAAAACGAAGTCTCATGTCGACACGCCCAGGCATAAAGCTCCTGAAGAGTCCGGGCCTCTCCCGCAGCATCCCGAGCTTCTCGAGCGATATCCTTCCACAGCACGTCGAGGGGGGACTTGAAGCTCCACGGGCGATCGAGCGCCTCGTGAACAAGTGCTGCTGCCATATCGATGGTCGCCGCGTACTGTGCGAGCCGTCCCGCCTCGTTCGATCCACCTTTCGCGTACTCGTCGGCCCGTCTTAGGTAGTCCTCTGCGAAGTGTGCCCACCGATCCTTGTTCTGGATCAACCACCGGATGAAGAGCGGCCCAGCGTGGCCGTAGTTGGACTTGATGGCGAGGGAGAGCTGGTTGACGATCGCGCCTGAAGTCTCATCACTCCGACCGAAAGGAAGACCCCTGACCTCGATACTTCGAGTCCGAGTTCCTCCATCCTGGGTGAAGCTGGTAGCGGGAGCTTCTCCGGATGAGAGGAGAACGGTCCTCCAGTGTCTGGTGACGGCGGTACTCTTGAGGTTTCCCCGGCCTCGCCCCCTCCCGCTGGCGATGGCGTAGAGGAGCTCGGCGACCTGATTTGGGTGGCGGACACGCTTGGTGTCATCGAGGATGAGAGGGAGGCCATTCAGAATGGAACTGGCGCGTTCGGTCCAGACCTTGGTGGTATCCCAGGTAGAGATGACACTTTCCGGATGGTACTCCTCAGGCCTTCCCCAGACGCTGGCGGCGACTCTGAGAGTGGTGGTCTTACCAGTGCTGGTACGGCCACACCAATCGATGATGAAGTTCGGGGCCTCGAGGATGGGGAGAAGCGGGGGGACGAAGGCTGCGTAGACGGCGAGCTGAGCTCTCGGGAACCCATCGAGCAACCTGACGGCGTTGATCCAGGCGTCGAGAGTCCCCTTCGAGCGGTACGCTGCGGCGATCTGATCATCACCTGCGGTCTGCCCGCGAAAAGCGATCGAGTTCTTGCGCCAGTCGGAGGACTGATGGTCATCGAGATCATTAGTCTGGAGGATCTCTCCGTGGGAGTTGATGAGGGTCCGACCCCAGAGGAATCCCAGCGCCCCCTTGATACCTTGCCATCCGAGGCGGGAGGAGATCCTGGCCCTGGGTAGAGATGCGTAGTTGGCGGCTTCGAAGGAAGCGAGGTATCGGACAACAGCTCGAGAGTTTTCACTCGAGATGGGGAAGTCCAGCGAGGCGAGACAGACGGACCGTCTGGCGTCGAGAACAACACCGCGATCAACGATGGCCTTTCTCCACCCAGTTGGCCTTTTCCACTCGACGCGAAGAGACGAGACGCCTTCCTCCTCGTCATAGAGGTGGCCGGTGATGAGGATGGGAGCGAAGGCGATGGTGTGGAGCTCGGGCTCTCCGTCGGAGTTCTCGACCTCGTGAATGGTCCGATCGTCGTTGAGGAAGTACCCATCTGGAATTGTGAGATCCGGCACGGGCGCATCCGAGAGCATCGCACCCGCGATTCCAGAAGCCGGAGTCTCATTCGGTGACACGATCCTCAAGTGGGCTTTCTCCGCAGCCCGGATGGCCTTCTCGAAAGCCTGTTGAGGGATACGCAACTTGAGCAACGATCGCTTGATGTCGAACCACTCCGCCGGAGCAGATCGCCTGACGAGAGCCAGGGCCTGGTAGGCCTCCGGCTCAATGGAGCTCTCTCGATTCTCCTTGAGTCGCTCGAGAAGGTTCTTCGAGATCTCGCGAGCCTTATTGAGAGCGTTGGCACGCTCATCCAACGTCTTGCGCGTCATCTCCTGAGCCAAGAGCGAGGCCTCCTCCGTCCCCAGAGGAGGCGTTTTCAAGACGAGATTTTCGAGCTCCTCGCGAGTATTTCCGGCGCCCAGCCAGTCGGAGACGTCGCCTTTCTCTGGAAGGCCGGGGAGTGGAACCAACCTGACCTCGTCGGCGATCTGCACAAGAGACGAGGAGATGGCCTTGGCGTGGTCAGCCCCTGGCCCGTCGTTGTCGGGAAGAATGACGACGCTGGCCCCCTGAAGATCCTGAGAGTAGTCATCGCGCCATTTGCCCGCGCCCATGGGGTTGCAGGTGGCATCTAGTCCGATGGCGACGAGGTTATCGACGTCTTTCTCGCCCTCAACAATGAAGATGCGGCGCTCGGCCTTCACCGCCTGGAGAATCTCTGGGAGACGGTAGAGGACACGTTTGGTCCCCTCGAGACCCTTTCGCCAAGAGTCGGGGCCGACGGAGCGATACTGCCAAAACTGCTTTTTATCGGTTCTGACGACGAGGAAGAGCGGCGATCCGTCGCGGTCCCGATAGCAGTAGAGGTTCCTGGTGGTGGGACGACTCCTGATTTCGAGGGTTGAATAGACGCGATCTTCTTTCTGGACGTGCGTCACCGATTGAGCGAAGAGATCGCGTAGAGCGAGGCCGATGGCCGCCACGATCGCCTCGATAACACACCCTGCGAAGCAGTGTAGGAGGACGTTTCCCTTCGCGTCCTCGGAGATGGAGAGACTGGCTTTCTTGTCATCGTGAGCCGGGCATCGAGCGATGAATCCCTTGCCGCTTCGTCTCACGTGGGAGAGTCTCTCGAGAACGCGCCGGAGAACCGGATTTGAGACGTCAAACGAACGCACGGAAACCTCCCCTTCAACGAACAACGTTGACCGGAAGATCCGTCTTCAAGTAGACTTGGGCCGTGCTCAGCACCTTCGTCTAGAGGGTTGGCGCCGTTCTAGACGAGGGCCGAATCCCACAGCCCGAGGACCTTCCTCGGGTTGTCCCTTTTTGAGATAGTTGCGAGGCAGTATAAGGGGTCGTAGAGTGGTCATGCAATCAAGTTGTGTGCCCATCGGTGCCACCTTATGACTCCCAAGAAACCCAACACGACTCGCCCCCGTAGACCCGCGAAGAACGCCGTCCCTCCACCGACACCCGTCTCTTCAGTTCCAGCGTCTACGCTTCCAGTTCCCGATGTGATGACGATCGACGAGCTCGCCGTCTACCTCAAGCTGGCGGTTGCCACCCTATACAAGAAGGTGCAGGCGCACGAGATGCCGTTCACGAAGGTGGGTAACCTCCTGCGTTTCACCAAGAGATCCATCGACGAGTGGCTGGCGAGGAGCACGAGAGTCCCCGAGGAGGAGATCTACGATCGGTTCGCGCGGATGCAGAACCGGTACCACTTCCAGAAGTGGCTCGAAGGACGAGGGGTGGACTTTCGGTCTCTGACGGAGAAGCAGCTCGTGGATCTAGCAATGAAGGCGCTCTGCGATCTGAAGGCCGGCGACGGAGGCTCCTGATCGATGTCTGGGTGGCTGACGTGGCGGACTCGTTCTGCGAAGGCGCTCAAAGGCTCGATCGAGGAGACGCTCGCGAAGCTCCAGATCTCTCACTTCGATGAAGATCTGCTCAAGCAGGATCACGAGTGGCTTCGACGGCAGTTTCCGCGGGATTCCCGACGTATCTTGAAAGAGAAGTTCTTCTTGAACGCCGTCTGGCAGCTCCACGAGAAGATCCAGGTGGCGACGACACCCGAGGAACGCCCCGACTTTTACAACAAGCGCGGGGTCATCCGCGGCATGTGGTACCACATGAAGTCGAAGATCGATCATATCCCTGAGTTCAAGGGTGACCAGGCGGATCGGATCAGTGACGCGCTGGTGACGCTGGTTGAGGCGGGAGTTCTCAGCTACAAGGATTTCAACTTTCGGGACAAGAGCGAGGGAGATCGTGTTCTGGGGCGAGACAACCCGTACGTGATCCTGGTTGCGGAGAAGGATGGGTTCCTGACGATGATGCAGGACTTCCACGCGACGTACGGGTGCCACGTGTTCACGTTGGGCGGTACGCCGGCATTTTTGAGCACCAACTACTTCGTGGCGGAACTGGTGCGGATGAACGTGGACATCACCCGTGAGTTTGTGTGCATTTCGATCGTGGACTTCGATCCGAAGGGCGACCTGATCATGCAGACGTTTGTCCACCAGCTTCAGGCGTCCGGATTGAAGAACTTGAAGCCGTTCCGGCAGTATCCCCGGCGGTGCGATCCGGACTATCGTCTGGACCTGATTCGTCCTGAGAATCTTCCGCGTGGGGTCAGGTACGCTGACGTCCAGTACAACCTACCGAAGAGCGAGCAGAAGCGGTCGTGGGGGAAGGAGACGGGTGGTCCGAACGGCCGTGGAGACTACAAGCACGGGATCGAGTCGGACGAGTTTCGGGAAGCGCACATCCGCCAGCTTGTGGAGGAGGCGATCGCTCCCCACCTGACGGTTGGAGCCGAAGTTGTCCAGAAGCGAGTCCGGATGAGGGCGCTGGCGGTTGCGCTGAAGGATTTTGCTGCCCAGAAGATGATCCACGGTGGGTTGACCCGCCGGCGGTGGTCGTGATGCGGATCGCTGGATTTCGTCGGATTGGTGCTGCTGGTGGTGTTCTGGCCACCGTCCGAGGTGGACCGGACAGCTAACGCCGGTCTACCAGGTATGAAAACACTCTAGCGGGCACCTCCGCTTGAACTGACACTATGCAGGATCTCAACCAGGTAGTGAAGATAATGCACAGATCCGGTTGCCTTTCCGATACCAAAACAAGCTACTCAGGCGTCAAATCGGCGAAATTC
>JBFMAA010000219.1:0-7664 GCA_040755955.1 Thermodesulfobacteriota bacterium | reverse complement strand
CGGGCTTCTCCTGTGAAAATGTGCGTTCTTGTCAAACTCACACTATCACAGCCGCGCCCGTGACGCGACACCAAAGATAACGCCGGGAATCTCAAAGGAGACTTTTGCAAGAGCCTCATTAGTAAAAGGCGACTGGTGAAGGAACGGCCAGTTCAAGGTTGGGACGTGGCCTGTTCTCCTGAACCTGGCATTCAGGGGAAACCGCATCTGTGTTGGTTTATCTCAACTAACCTCTGTGCTCTCTGCGCCTCAGCGGTGAGGCCACTTCTTCCCTGTGACTGCGGATGTTGCGCTTGTAATCATGGGGCTGTTCCCATATGATAGCATAGGGAGACCGGCGGGTGCTCGTGTCGTGATTCCATTGGCCCGCCGAAACGGAATCCATGAGTACCGATTTCAACAGAAGCGAATTCCTCGAAGCGGTCTTTGGGCCCTATTTCATGCGCCACAAAGGGTTCATCTTGGTAAAAACCGCCAAGGTTGGAGATCCAAGGATCAGTGTGCGCTACTTCCCCCGTGTCGACATTCTCGCAAAGGAGCAGTACGGACGTGACGAGAACGTGTTCTTCGGAGTGTGCCCCCGCGAAAGCATGAAACCGGGTCAGGAGAGCATCCGTTTCGTCGCTGCGCTGTGGGCGGGCCTTGATCTTGGCGCGGACAGGTATTCCGGCAAGGACGGCCATTACCAAGGTCCTGCCCAGGCCGCAAAGGCGGTGCGGAGCTTTCCCTTGGCACCGTCGATCGTGGTGGAATCGGGACTCGGATTGCACCTGTACTGGCTGCTCGATGAGGTGGCAGAGATTGCCACGGCAAACGGCCTTCCTGGTCTTCTGCAGAAGATCTCCGGATACTTCCTTTGCAAGGCCCCTGTCCGATGGGACGCGGCTCTGAGACTTCCCGGCACGTTCAACCCGAGGAAGGCGTCCCAGCCTGTTCAGTGTGGCGTAAAATTCATCAATCCCTCTCTTCGCTACTCTTTGGCGGACTTCCTCAGGCTGGAGACCGAGCTTCCCGAACCGGTAGTGCCCGCAGCCGACAAGATGGCCGGGGATCAATCGTCCGCGCGCGTCCAGGAACCCCCCGGTCCGGAGAAACTGGCTCCGATGAGGCCCCGGCTTCAGGTTCCCGAGCCCCAGACGGTGTTCACCAGTGCGCCTCCCAGTTCCGAGCCGACGAGCTCTGCGGTGACCCTCACTCACGCTAATGTGGAAGCCTTTGCCGAGCACGTTGCAAACAAGATCATGGAGAAGATAGGGGACAAGCTTGCGGACCGCATCGTCGAGGGACTGTACCGCAAGTTGGGCCCCTCCTCGAAGAAATAGGCTACGGTAACTATAGTGCCGCTCAGTGAAAACTGCGGGAAGCTTGATTCCGATCCCGTCTCACGGCCGTAAACGGCCGTGCTAAGTGTAGAAACACCCCTCACGGGGCTAGGGCCCGGCAGCCCCCTCGTCTTTTCTGGGTAGCGCGGCGCTTTAGCGCCGTGTTCCATGCGCACGTCACACCGGGGTGCAGGAATGGGTTGAACCATTCAGCGGATTTCAAGGAGCGAGACCGCAGGACCCCGGCGAACTCCCATGCCGGGCCGGGTCTCAACGAATCATGAAAAATTATTCTGTATGGTTCACGGTCTCGTGGAGATGCTGCTGCAGAGTCGGACTGGGACTTGCTCATCCTGGTGGACGGTCCGGTCTCCGATGAACGTACGGATCGAATCCGACACAGGCTCCACGAGGTAGAATGGGGGGCCGGAGAGGCGATCTCCTCAATAGTACGGAATCGTGAGGAATGGAATGGTGCCCGATACATGCTATGGGGTGCAGCGCGTTTTGGTTTCGGATAACCCATCGGAAGAATTAAGCCCTCGGAGGGCTTGTTCGCGCTTCACTGCGTCGGGCTCCCGGCGCTTACGCACCGGGCTACTATCTGCCGCCCCTATGGGGCTCCGGAGGCGCACGTTTAGTCCCGCAGGGACGTAAGAAAGTAGCCCGGGACGTGAGTCCCGGGTTGCAGTAATGCACCCTGACATCATTTAAATACCAAAGTGCGCGGCACCCCATGCTATGCCGTTTCATCAGAGGGTTCAGCAAGAAGGAATACGTCTGTGACGGAACCAAGGCATGATTTGGTCTTGTACCGTATGAGGCGTGCGAACGAGAGCCGGGAAGATGCTCGTATTCTTGCCGAGAACCGCGCTGGGACGCTTGTGTAATCGTTTGTACTACGCCTGTTTCTACGCGGTCTCTGCTCTCTTGGTCCGCGACGGCATGTCCTCTTCCAAGCATGCGGGTGTCCGCGGACTTTTCCATCGCCAGTTTGTCAAGACAGGCTCGGTCCCAAAGGAACTGGCCGCGATTTACAAAGACCTGTTCGAGAGACGTCAAGAAGGAGACTACGTCGATTTAGTGAATTTTTCGGAGTCTCAGGTCATCCCCTGGATCCCAAGCGTCGAAGAACTTGCAGACAACAGAGTCATTAACGGCTTGGATGCACGACAGGAACTATGGGGTGCTTAGATGTGGACAGTGTTGCTCCTAGGTATCGGTGTGGTATTAGTGTTTGGTGTGTTTTATCCAGTCATAGACTTGTTAATTATTATTGGAGTCATATCAGCCATTGTTAAACAAAGAAGAGAGAAGATTCGTGAAGGCGAAAGTAGTCTAGAAGCCACAAAAGCGGTGCTGAGCAATCCTGAAGGCATGGGATGCCTTTTGTCTATAGGATTAGTGGCAGGGTTGGTTCTATTGGGAAACTCCCAAAATTGGCTGAAAGAGCATAGCAAGAGCGTAGGTATAGTGTGTGGCATAATATGGATGATATGGGTAGGGATTGTAGGTACCGTATGTTATGCTGAATATGCAAGAAGGGCGACTGGTCGCATAATCAAGTATGTACCGTATGTAACGGATGGATTCGTTGGGATTTGGCTATTACTATGGCCGATGTTTTGGCTAGTACTTCAGCTGAGCAGATTGGATTAGTGCATTATTACGGCAGGCATAATAGCCGAACAATGCTGAAGGGATGCCTAAAATACCAATCGGGACGCACATTCAGGTGACCATCCTCGATTGAGATTTCCCAGTATGGGAGCCATGAAAGCGACCCTCAGGCACGCGAACGTTTTGGCTTGACCGGGCGTATGCCGGCAGCATACAATAGCTTGAGCCCCTGCGGGTTCCTGCGATGGAACCAAACGGGAATCCTGTTCAATTCAGGAGTGGGCCCGCCGCTGTGACCGGGGACGAACGCCGCATGATGCCACTGGAGCTCAACGCTTTCGGGAAGGCGCGGTCAGTAGGGTGATCCGGAAGCCAGAATACCGGCCCGCAGGGTAAGATCTTCTACCACCGGGGATAGTGGTAGGGTCAGGTCACCGTGGATGAGAACAGGGCAATCCCCGGGCCGCAGAGGCTCGGGTTTTTTTTGTGCCAAGAGACGGCAGGGAGCCGCCACCTCAATTCGCCTCTACCGAAAGAACGAGGAAGCCCCAATTGGAAACCGAACGCGCTCAGCAGACCAGGGAACGGATTAAGGTCGAAGAGAGCAGGGCTCGAACACGGTTTCTGCTGACCGCGTTCAGCCTCGCCGCGGGGGTATGCCTGTCAATGTTGTTGGCGTGCTCGTTCGGGCGTATGACGATTCCGGCCGCGGGAGTGATCGAAGCAATGCTCTCGGGGTGTGGGTTCGGAACACCCGGGCTCTCAGACCCTACGTGGAAGGTAATTGTCTGTGACATCCGACTCAGCAGGGTGGTTCTGTCCGCACTGGTAGGAGGTTCACTGGCGGTGGCGGGAGTCGCGTTCCAGGGCATATTGAGAAATCCTTTGGCTGATCCGTTTACGATCGGAGTGTCGACGGGCGCGGCCTTTGGGGCATCACTGGCGATATTTCTCGGACTGGGCGGGAGTGCCCTGTGGGGATTGGAACTTGTGCCGCTGGCGTCTTTGGGTGGTGCCCTTGCTGCGCTGTTCACCGTGATTGCGCTCGCGCGGGTGAGCGGACGCCTTAGGCGGGACACGATGGTGCTGGCCGGCATAGTGGTTGCGACGTTCCTTTCCGCGTTGATCTCGCTAGTGAAGTCCCTCGACGAGGAGTCGGTGTCGAGCATCGTGTTTTGGGTCATGGGGAGTTTTCAGGGCAGAGGATGGAATCACGTGGTATTTGCGTTGCCGTACCTGGCGGCTGGGATGCTGCTCATCGGATTCAGTACCCGAGAGCTCGACATTCTCTCTCTTGGAGACACCCAGGCAAAACAGCTCGGAGTGGAAGTGAACCGTGTTCGGCTGCGATTTCTCGTGGGCGCGAGCCTTTTGACCGCGGGTTCGGTATCCGTGTCGGGAGTGATTGGATTCGTAGGGTTGGTCGTGCCTCATCTCATCAGGATGCTTGCGGGTCCTCAACACGGCAGGCTCTTGGTCTTGTCGGGACTTCTCGGGGCCATGGCGCTCACGTGGTCGGACGTGGCCGCCCGGATCGTCTTGTCCGGTGGAGAGGAATTGCCGGTGGGTGTGGTGACCGCGCTCATGGGTGGACCTTTTTTCTGCGTACTCCTCAAATGGAAAAGAGAGGCGTCGGCATTTGATTGAGATCGACTCCCTTCGATGCGGGTACGGAGATCGCGAGGTGATATCGGGGATCTCTCTCAGGATCGAGACGGGAGAGATGGTCGGCATCCTCGGACCCAACGGCAGCGGCAAGACCACGCTGGTGCTTGCACTCGCGGGAGCCATACCGGTGATATCGGGGACAATCCGCCTCAACGGTCACGACGCAACCACCAAGAGCGCTCGGTGGACCGCGCGACAGATCGCGTCGGTACCGCAAAAAGCAGAGGCATCGTTCCCCTTCAGGTGTTTGGGAGTGGTGCTGATGGGGCGCTATCCGTACCTGGACGGCTGGGGAGGCTACTCGGAAGATGACATGAACGCGGCCCTGGATGCCATGGAACAGACCTCGATTCTGCACTTGTCCTCCCGGTCGTTCAGAGAGGTCTCGGGCGGCGAGGCCCAGACCGTGACCATTGCCCGAGCTCTGGCTCAGCAGACGCCGATCATCCTGCTGGACGAGGCCACCGCCAATCTGGACGTGTCGCGCAAGATCGAGGTGTTCGACATGCTCGTGGGCAAGAACCGTGAGGGAGCAACCCTCATGTGTGTGATGCATGACCTCAACCTTGCGGCCCTGTATTGCAAGCGATTGATATTTCTCAAAAATGGTAAGGTGGTCTGTGACGGCAAGACCGAGGAAGTGTTTAGTGACGACACGCTCACTCACATATACGAAACCGAGGTGCGGGTATGCCCGCATCCTGTCAGTGGGATTCCTCAGGCGCATTTTGTGCCCCGCGGTATGCGTGGTGTTCGGGTTGATGCTTTGTTGGCCGGGGCCGGCACGCAGCGCGGTTGAGGTCATTGACGATACCGGCAAGAAGATCCTGCTCGACCGACCCGCGCAGAGAATCATTGCCCTGTATGGCGCGTACAACGAGATGCTTGCTGCCATGGGAATGGAAGAACGGCTCATTGCGCGGACCAAGGTCGATGATGTGCCGAAGTCGCTGCTCTCCAAGCCGTCTATCGGCACGCACATGCGTCCCAACGTGGAGATGGTCCTGGGACTCAAGCCTGACCTGATCGTGCAAGGAGCCGGTCGCAAGGAGGCCATGGTCGCGGTGGAACAGCTCGGAAGGGTCGGCTTGACGGTCGCGGTATTCAGCCCCGCCACATTCGAGGAGCTTTTTTCCGTGATCCTGCGGCTGGGCACGCTCACAGGCGCGGAACATCAGTCCCGCGAGTTGGTGGAATCGCTCAAGGCACGTCTTGACGCGGTACGCGCCAGGCTCGGCACAACGGGTTACCGGCCCAAGGTGTTTTTCGAGGTGCGCTATCCAAGCCTCCTTGGCGCGGGGACTGACTCCATCGTGAACGAGGTGATCGAGAGGGCGGGGGGTACCAACTGCACCCGTGTCAACAAGAAGCTGGTACGCTTGGGGATAGAGTCCTTGATCGAGTCAACGCCGGACTTCTATGTGGTCCAGGTTGGAGCCATGAACCGGGACCCCACGCCCCCGGACAGACGGCCGCACTATCAGATCCTGGAGGCGGTGAAGCGACGCCGAGTCCTCACCGTTGACGAGAAGGAGTTTTCTCGGCCAGGCCCACGATCGGTGGACGCGGTGGAAAAACTGGCCGCATTCCTACATCCGGAGGCCTGGAACCGGAAGAAGCCGCAATAACGGTACGCGTTCGGGCCGGGAGAGAAGAGCATGAACCACCGAGACACAAAGACACCAAGAATGCCTGTTGCCGAGAATGGCAGCCTGAAGATTGCTCTTTAATTGCTTGTGTCTCGGTGCCTTTGTGGGTTGTGTTCGCGGACGAACACGGATGCGCCCCCTGAACGCTTACCAGGAACGACCTCTTCAAAGAGAGGCTGCAATGACCAGCATGGGTATATTCTACGGTATCGGAGTCGGGCCGGGCGACCCGGATTTGCTCACCGTCAAGGCACTGAAGATACTGACACGTACATCACGGATCTTCGCCGCTTGCTCCACGAGAAATGACTACAGCTTGGCCAAGAACATCATCAACCGGCACCTCCATGGGGTGGAAATCGAGCGTATGCCGTTTCCCATGACGACCGACCGGGAGGAACTGCGCGTTGCCTGGACAGCCAACGCGAGGCAGATCCTCGAAGTGCTCAGGGAGGGTCATGATGCCGCGTTCGTAACGCTCGGGGACCCGCTCACCTATTCCACCTTCTCGTATCTGCTCAGGACCCTGAAGGGCATCGCCCCGGACGTCAAGGTCGTCACCGTGCCGGGGATCACCTCTTTTCACGCGGCCGCGGCGGTCTCGAACACTCCGTTGGTCGAAGGAGAGGAGTCGTTCCACCTGATCTCGGGCGCGAAGGGGGGAGCAAACCTCAAGCGCATCATTGAGACCTCGGAAAACGTGGTGATGGTCAAGACGTACCGCTTCTTCGACGACATCTGCCAAAGCATCGAAGACCTGGGGCTCATGGACCGAGCGGTCTGTGTGACCCGCTGCGGTCTCGAGGGGGAAACCGTCGTGGAGGACCTGCGAGCTCTCAAGGGGACGAAGATGCCGTACCTGTCGCTGATCATCATCAAGAAGAACGGCGCGTTCCCCGCGGAGACAGGAACGTATGGATTGGATCGACTCGGATGAGACGGACCGACTGCTGACTTCTTTGTGTCTTTGTCGTTTGTTTCACCCCGAAGCACACACAAAAAACCCGGAGCGGGTTTCCCCGGTCCGGGCCTGATGTCATTTCATCGTCGTGTCGTCAAGAGAAATCGGACGGCTTTTCATGCCTCAGGGGCCGATTGCACCGGACTCCACATCACCATGACGTGCAATACGTTCGCCAGCCGTCCGACCAGCAATAGGAACTATTCCCGTAGCGACGCCAGTCTCGGTGTCGGTGTCGATATTCCGGGGCATGTCTCCCCTCGTTATAGTGATGCCACCGGTCATGAGAGTCCGACCAGTGGTATCTATCCCTGTACCGGAAGTTCCAGAGTCGGGTGGGGCCTGAGATGATTAACCTATTGATAGGGTTTAGAGAATTGGTTTTTTCGCAAATTTGCTGTATACATGTAATTGGGTCATATTCTGCTTGACATAATGGTCTGA
>JBFMAA010000218.1:0-7780 GCA_040755955.1 Thermodesulfobacteriota bacterium | reverse complement strand
GTCCGGGGGAAGGGACTTCTTTCAGGAAGTCCCTTCCCCCGGAAATCCCGATTCACACGGCAACCGTGCCCTCTCACCCGGCTGCCGCGCGCCGTGCCGCGAACTGGTTTCCCATCTCAACCAGGCTGCGGAGTCTGCCCAAAGCTCGTCCCGAGTCGATCGCGTCTGCGGCCATGGCGACTCCGTCTGCCAGGGTCTGGGTCTTGCCTGCGGCGGTCAACACCGCGGCCGCGTTGACGAGCACCATGTCCCTTTTCGCGCCTGGCTTCCCTTCAAGCACAGCGAGGGTGATGGCCGCGTTCTTCTTTGCGTCGCCTCCACGGATCTCGTCCGGTTGGTATCTCTTCAGCCCCACCTCTTCCGGAGTGAACTCGGTGGTACGGATTTCCTCGTCATCGAGTCGTGTCAACCGCGACGGGCCCACTATGCTGATTTCGTCGTAGCTCCCGTGCCCGTAGACCACGAACGCACTCCGGCACCCGAGTCGTTTCAGGACCCGGGCAAGCTTTTCGGTGAGGTCTTCCCTGTACACGCCGAGCACCTGGACGGTCGCGCCCGCGGGGTTGGTCAAAGGTCCCAGCACGTTGAAGATGGTTCGCAGGCCGATCTCCCGTCGTGGCCCCACTACATGGCGCATGGCTCCGTGGAGCATGGGGGCATACAGAAACCCTATTCCAATCCGATCTATGCACTCGCCTACTTCCTGCGGGGTCAGGTCCAGCCGGACGCCGAGGGTTTCCACCACGTCCGCGCTGCCGCAAAGGCTCGACATGGAGCGGTTCCCGTGCTTCGCGACCCGCAGCCCTGCTCCTGCCACCACAAACGCGGTGGTCGTGGAGACGTTGAAGGTGTGAGTCCCGTCCCCGCCTGTTCCGCAGGTGTCCACGATGGTTTCCGTGTCAACGTTGATCTCCTCCCGGTCGAGTGACACCTCCGAGGCCCCTACCGGAATCGCGGTGCTCTTGGCCCGCATGACCTTGGCAGCGCCCGAGATCTCCTCGACGCTCTCGCCTTTCATGCGCAGCGCGATCATGAACGCACCAATCTGGGCTTGAGTGGTGGTTCCTTCGGTAATCTGCTCCATGACTTCCATCATCTCGGCTTCGGAGAGGTCCTGCCTCTCGACCGCCTTTGCTATGGCCTGCTGAATCATAGTTCCTCCCGGGCCGCGGCCTTGACGGCTGCAATGCTCTGCGCGGCCTTGTTTTCGATTTCCTTGAACTCCATTTCCGGGACGGAGTCCGCCACGATCCCCGCACCCACACGGATGGTGAACCGGTCCCCCTCGAATAGGATGGTCCTAATGGCGATACAGGTGTCCGTATCGTCGTGGGGTCCGAAGTAGCCGACTGCGCCTGCGTACGGGCCTCGGGGGGAAGCCTCCAGCTCGTCGATGATCTCCATGGCCCGGACCTTGGGCGCTCCCGAAACCGTCCCTGCCGGAAATCCCGCCATGAATGCATCGACCGCGTGCGCGTCTTCACGAAGCGCTCCCTGGACCTGGGACACGATGTGCATCACATGGCTGTAACGTTCCACAATCATGTACGGGTCCACGGAGACCGAACCGTAACGGCAGACTCGCCCCGCGTCGTTGCGAGCCAGATCCACGAGCATCACGTGTTCCGCGCACTCCTTTTCCGAGGCAAGCATCTCCTGTTCGAGCATGAGGTCCTTCCGGGGGTTGTCCGAGCGGCCTCTGGTGCCTGCGATGGGGCGGAGCGTCACCTCACGGTCACGGACCTTGACCAGCGTCTCGGGAGAACAGCCAAAGAGCTGGTACCCGCCAAAATCGCAGAAGAACATGTATGGCGACGGGCTCGTCATACGAAGCCTGCGGTAGACCTGGAAGGGATCGAGGTCGGTCCGACCCTCGAACGCGTCGGAGAGCACCACCTGGAAGATGTCTCCGGCTGCGATGTATTCCTGAGCCTTTGTGACACTTTGGCAGAAGCGTTCTTTCGGAGGGGCTTGCATGCCGATCTGTGCCGCAGAAGTCTTGAAGGACAGAGGTTGAACCAGCCCCTGTCGGATTTCCTTGACCTTGGCCGCGCAGATCTGCGGGTCGTTGTCGATGGCCATGAGGATCATGACTCGCCGGAGGTGATCGAACACCACGAATCGGGACGGAAAGACCAGCCTCGCAATGGGGAGTGCATGGGGCTTTGCCGGAGCGAGCTTCTCGATCAACCGGACCGCATCGTATCCCACGAACCCCATCAGAGATCCGACGCAGGGCAGTTCCGGCAGACGGTCCACACCGACGTGTGCGAGCATTTCCTGGATTTTCGGGAAGAACTCCTGTGCCGGTGCGGTGGTGCGGCCGTCGCCGTTCTCCACGACGAGCGTGTCGGGGTACAACTCGGTCAGCAGAATCGGATCAAACGCCACGATCGAATAACGGCCCGTGATATCCTTGGTTTCGACGCTTTCAAGCAGAAAGGAGTCAGGACGGCCTCGACAGAGCTTCAGAAAGGCCGACACGGGAGTCTCCATGTCGGCGAGGGTTTCGATGGTGTGTACGGACATTGGTTTCATTTCAAGCTCCAGAAAACAAAAAGCCCACCGTGTTTCGACGGTGGGCTTGTGGTCAGGATACGAATGCCTGGCAGGTTATGGTTCACCACCACCGTCATGAAACGGGTTGACGTACCACCACCAGCCATTGAAGGAATACAGGGATATGTCTGTACGAGCGGAACCCGCACAGGTAACGGAGTCACCCAGCGGGTTGATCAGCTTGGAGGTAATCTGGTTGTAGAATTTTCCTTGCAGCATAAACAGTAGAAGTACACGACGCGCCGGCTGTTGTCAACACTTTTTTCGCAAGTGCTGGGCACACGGTTACGCCCGGCCGATTTGCCGGCTGCTCCAACCAAGGCGTGATCTCTGTCACACGCGAGGGAATGCGTAACGGACGGCAATGGGGCTTCCCGAGACACCCATTGTCGATCTTGACCGGACCGGGAAACGGCAGTAGAGTTGGCACAGGATTGATACCGGAATGGCGCTTTTCTTACCCTCGTGGCGGATGGCGAGACAGTCAAACCCATGGCTGGGAGGTTATGATCATGGTGCAGGCAAAAGTCTTTATCAGTTGCGGACAACGCTCAAAGAAAGAAAAGAAAACCGCCACGAACGTGAAGCAGGTGGTCGAGGCACAGGGATTTAGAGCTTACACTGCTGTACACGACAAGAGCTTGAAAGGATTAAAGGAAAACATTTTTGGCCAATTGCAGGACTCGGAATACTTCCTTTTCATAGACTTCAAGCGTGAGGGGCTTTGCGGACCGGGAAACGGGCACAGGGGCTCGCTGTTCTCGCACCAGGAGCTGGCCATTGCTTCCTATCTGGAAATCGAAGCTATTGGCTTCAGGGAGACTGGCGTAATTGAGACCGATGGACTCATGCAGGCTGTTCAATTGAACTGTGTGGAATTCGATACGCATAAAAGACTACTCAAACTAGTGGAAGAGACCTTGAAAAGGAAGAAGGAGAAAAAGGAATGGAATCCCGCATGGAAAGCTCAGTTAGCCATGGCACGCCCCGATCCCAGTCAGCGCGGCGGAGATCCTGACGGCGATCTGTTCATGTTTCACATTGGCGTAACGAATCATCACTGGAGGAAGACCGCTCACGGATGCCGAGCATATCTCCTGTCAGCGAAGGGTACAGACGGCAACGAGCAGATACCTACCACTGGCTACGAACTCAAATGGGCCGGAACCAAGGTGCCTGATGCGACCATCATCGAAGGGGAAACTCGAAGCTTCGATGCCTTTGAGTTTCGCTGCAAGGAGACACCGAGAATACAATGGCAATTGGCCTACAGCGATACCCCAGAGGTCTGGCCATTGATCCACAAACCCGGTCGCTACGAGCTTGTCTACGCCGTTACTTCTCAGAATTTCCGGCTGGCGAAAGGGACTTTTGAGCTGGACCTAAACGACGACATTATGACTACCACTCTCACGCCAAAGAAACCCGCGGCCTGACCGGGACAGCCAGCCGTTCATTTACTGGTGGTGGCTACGGGGTAAGCTATAGCACACTATGCAGCCCTTCGAGTTTATGATTCCCGGTCGTCCCGTGTCACAACAGGCCCGGAGACGCGAACGCATCCACGAGTGGAAGCGCTTTGTAGCGGACTGTGCCAGGCAACACTGGACCTCGTCCCACACCATGGCGAGCGGCCCGGTTGCGGTGCAGATCGTCTACCTGTGCGAAGAGGCCGCGGTTGACCTGGACAACATCCTCAAGCCCATCATTGATGCGCTGATCGGTATTGCGCTCGATGACGACCGGTCAGTCACGGATATTGTAGCGCGATGCAGGCATAGGCGATCCTGGGCACGGGAAGGCATCGCGTCCGCATTGGCCTCGAGTGTTTCAGATTGCGAGGAATTCGTGTATGTTCGTGTCGAGGACGGTCCACCGATGGAGGAACTCCAATGAAAGATGCAAGCCATGAACTCCATGAGCGCATCGTCCACCGACTGGCCGCAAGATACCGGAGCAAGGGCTTCGAGGTCGCAGTCGACCCTCGAGACCAAGATAAACCGGAGTTCCTTGGGGCATACGACCCGGACCTTGTTGCCCGCGGTCCGGACAAGTCGGTGATCGTCGAAGTCAAAGTCGGCACGCTAACCGCCTACGGCGAACGATTCCGTGACATCGCTGAGCTGGTCGCTGCACAACCGGGCTGGGAATTCTCACTGGTGATTTCAGGGATGGATGATCTGGACGAAGAGATCCCTTTCCAAACACTGCCGACCAATGCGGAGATCCAGGTCCGCCTGTCGAGGTCGCTCACCCTGCTGAATCAGGGAAGCCTCGATGCGTCGCTCCTCCTGCTCTGGAGCAGCCTGGAGGCAGTGCTCAGAATGACCGCGGAACACGCCGGTTTGCCCCTCCGAAACGAGCCGACCTCTGCTCTGATCCGGGAACTCTACTCAGCAGGCGAGCTGAGCAGAGACCAGTACGAACAGGCATTGAGGCAACTGCCGGCGCGAAATTCCCTGGTACACGGGTTTGCAGTGGTTCCCACAAGAGAACAGGTCGAGGCACTCGACTCACTTGCCAAAGCGCTGCTTCACGAGTTGGAGCAATCCCCCGCTTGGCCGAGTCCCCCGGCCCGGTCAGACGATGCAGCTTCGGGAGAACCGCTTCCGGCTTGACGCGGACAGCGCTGGACACTGCTGCCGGCCGACCTGAGATGAGCCGGCAGGGACGCCGGCTCCTACAACTCTGCCGAGAGCGGCCGTGAATGATGCGTAAGCGTTCACCCCGAAGGCAAGAGAATGAACCACAAAGGCACAAAGACACAAAGAAATCCAAGAATAACTGACTATTTAGGGGGCCGGCCTCCCAAGCCGAGTTCGGCTTCCGGGGCTATTCAAAATAGTCAGTTCGGGACAAACGTCCTCCGAGTGCCCTGAAGGGGCGCACCATGAATAGCCGAGGGTTTCAACCCACGGTCCTGCGAACGGGGATGATCCCTCGGTGAACGATTACCTCTTTTCTTGTCTGCGGCCATGTGAGTCATCTGCGGACAATGACTCTTCCCTTTGCGGTCTTGGCGTGCTTCGCGAGAGAACATCTTTCCCGCACATCAAGCCACCCCCGTGAACGGTTACAATGATGCGTCACGATTCTTGTGCCAGAGCACCTAATCGATCTGCTCCACCAGGTAATTCTGGGGACCCATTTGCCTGATCTGATCGAGCTGAGCCTCGAGCCAATCCACGTGATCTTCCTCTTCTTTGAGGATGTGTTCCAGCAGTTCTCTCGTGCCCCCGTCTTGAATCTCGATCGCGAGACGGATCCCGTCATTGTACGATTGCACCGCGCCGTATTCCGACTCGAGATCATACTTGTGCTGGGTCTCTACATCTGAACCGATGCGAATGTCTTTGAGTCTGCTTACGGTGGGGCGTCCTTCCAGAAAGAGAATGCGAGCGATGAGTTTCTCCGCGTGTTTCATTTCCTCGATGGCCCGCTTCTCGATGGCTTTGTGCAAGCGCTCGTAGCGCCAGTTGTCGCACATCTCCGAATGTACCATATACTGGTTGATTGCGGTCAGTTCATCGGCGAGAAGATCGTTGAGTTTTTCGATTATCCGTTCATTCCCTTTCATGACGCCTCCCTACCTGATGAAATAGGCCCAAAACATCTGTTTCGGGCGGTCACCCCCCCAAGGTACCCGCGCTCTGTGGGAAGTCAAGAAAAAAGAGCGCCTCGGCATGAGCACCAAATCGTGTGGCTGTCGGCCCTGCTTGACTTATGTCAATGGACTGCGACGTTCGGTGGATTACCCTATTCCTGGAGAAGCAAGGGTCCTGCTTCCCGACCGATTCGGGAAAGCCGGTGCTCGTCGATCAAGAGGCAAGCATTCAGCGGGCCGGCAAGCGTAGAAGCGACTCACCCTGCCATCGGACCTTACGCGGGCCGAGGAAAGTCGACGCGACTTTTGGTTGCGGCTCCCAGCCGCTCTGTGTCTGGGTGACCTTGTGGTTTGTTCTTGGGCTGACCGGACGATCCCGGTGATTCATGACGTCAGGAGCGCGTACCATGCAGTGGACAAAGGAAGCGGAAGAAGCGGTCTCGAAGGTTCCGTTCTTCGTGCGGAGACGGGTTCGGAAACGGGTCGAGGAAGAAGCTACCAACGCGGGCGCCAAGGTCGTAAGTATGGGTCACGTCAACACGTGCCGCCAGAGATACCTCACGAACATGGAAGAAGAGGTGAAAGGGTTCCAGGTGGAGGCCTGCTTCGGCTCCAGCGGATGCCCGAATCGGGCGCAGCACACGGAGGAACTCGTCCGGAAACTGGAGCTTCTGCTCGAATCCCAGGAACTCAGGGCCTTCCTCAAGGAACGCGTGCAAGGACCTTTGAAGCTGCACCATGAGTTCCGAGTCTGCGTGTCGGACTGCCCCAATGCCTGCTCCAGACCCCAGATTGCAGACCTGGGGCTCATTGGTGCCCTGCGGCCGGACGTGTCCGAGTCTCCTTGCAGTCTGTGCGGCTCGTGCGTGGAGACCTGCCGGGAGAGGGCGGTCAAGCTCGATCACGAACGGGAACAGCCTGTGGTAGATTACGACAAATGTGTCTCCTGCGGTCAGTGCGTCGAAGCTTGCCCCACAGGCACCCTGGTGAAAGGCGTGCAAGGGTTCCGCATCCAGATCGGCGGCAAACTGGGCCGGCACCCCAGACTGGCTTCGGAACTGCCCGACATCCACTCGACAAAAAGAACTTTGGAGATCGCGGAACAGTGCTTAGACTACTACAAACAACAGAACTCGCGCGGCGAACGCTTCGGGGAAATGCTTGAGCGAACCGCGTGGAACCCACTGGGAAAAGCCCCTGCCGATTCGATCCGGAGACAGTGTGAGCATTCAGCCCAGGCGAAAACGGAGTGAACCGGCAAGACACAAACCACCAGGGAAGCCGATTTCTTGGAATGGCAGACTGCGACTTATCCTGTGCGTTCTTTGCGTCTTAGTGCCGTTGCGGGTTGTTTTCCGGGTCGAGGACGCGTCGGCTGAAGGATTACCGTACTGGCGCTTGCGTGCTTGCATGGCCGAGGTTGTGGCATTACCGGGAGCGTTTCGCATAACCGCATCTTCCTGATGGATCACGGCACGATGCATTACCGACGCTATAGTGCCACGCGTTGAGAATTGCGGGAACTTTCACCCTCCCCTAACCCCTCCCATCAAGGGAGGGGAATAGCAAGCCCTGTCGCCTAGTGGTTGTAGGGAAGGGAGAGTGGGTTTGTGTCTA
>JBFMAA010000217.1:0-7832 GCA_040755955.1 Thermodesulfobacteriota bacterium | reverse complement strand
GGCGGCCAAGGTCGCCATAACGGCCTGTATGCGAAAACTGCTCGTGATGCTCAACGCCATCATGAGAACCAAGACACCGTACAGGAAAGATTTTGCTTGACGTACAACACAGTCGCTTCCGAAAACTGTTGACATATTGGGTGCTTCTGACCATCCACCGTTCTTTTGTGATGTGGGGCGCAGACTTTCATGCTTCGTTGTGGCAGCGTGCAGTCATGGTAGAACCTATTGACCCCGCCATCGGACTACATGCGGGCCGAGGAAGGTGGACGCGATGACTGGTTGCGGCTCCCAGCAGCCCTGTGTCCTGGTGGCTCATGCTCTTGTCCCCCAGGCTGAGCGCTTGGGCTGAGGGCCTCACACAGCGAGCACTCCCATTGCAACGACAAGAACCGCCATCCCGAAGATCGCGCCACAGCACACTACCGCGGGCAACGCAAATGCCAGCACAGCCACGCCCGTTGATACCCGGTGGGCTTCCTTCAACCCCACGACGATGAGGTAACACCGCCACAGAACCGCGATTATGGAACCAGCATACGGAATGATCTTGAGAAAATCAGGGCCGGAGGTGTAGCAGACCACCCTCAAGGTCGCCTCGAAGTCACGGTTCGCGCCACCGACCAGCGACAGCGACAGGTGCAGAAGACCGGCCCACACGGCAATGGTAACGAGAATAAGCACGGGTATCGATATCCCCACCAACATGACCTGTAATCCGGAAAGCTCTGTCCTGGTCAGCACCGGGTCCCTGGCGACGATGGCCATGATCAGGTAGAGCACGTTCGCGGTCGTAGAGACGATGAGCGAGTACAGCAGCGGATTGGCCATCCCCCCCTCGACGGGCATTCGGGAAAAGAACCTGTTAGGCGCAAATAGGCTCTCCCGGAGCGTCATCGTCAGGCCCTGCAGGAACCCGAGTCTCTCCTGGTCCTCCCATGGACAGTACCCGGGACTATCGAGGTACTCCAAGTCATTAGAGACAAGTTCCGGCTCTCCGAGGTCCGCGTCCCGACCCGGCTTCGATTCCAGATCACCACCGCAAAACGCACAGAATTGCTGTGCTTCCGCGGGCTCGAACTCACGACCACAGTGGGAACATCTCACGTGTGACTCCTTTTTGAGTGAACGCGATTGCCGGGGGCAGCGGCTCCATGAGAGAGCGGGCCTCCGCGGATGCCGTGCCTGGCCGGGGAGGTCTGCGTGCAAGTCATCGTAGCGCGCTCTCATACCAATGCGTTTTCAAGTAAGTAGGAATGGCGGGCAGGGAGGCCCGCCGCCACTATTGATGATGGGGACCGGCGTCCCTGCCGGTCCATCCGATGTCACCCCTTTGGCTGCGCATTGGTATCACACCATGTGTGCTGCGATCCAGTCTTCACCGGCCACGTCTTGGGTGCGGACGCGGTCTGTACCGGTGGCAGGATCGTCCACCTCTATCCACTCGCCCCTGGCAGATTCCTTGGAATACCGCCGTATGACGCTTGCGATCAGGAGCTTCTCTTCCGCGGACGGGTTGCCTACAGCAATGGCAGTGGGTCCGGGAAACTCTACGGGCAAAAACTTCGGCCCGGCAAGGCCGACACTCTCCAAGAGATAGTTTTCGCGTTCATTCCGGGCCACCACGAGCTTGAGCCCCGGCCGCACGCGGATATGCCGTCCCACCTTCAAGGCCTCCAGATCTGCCGGCGACAGGTCCGACCCGTCCTCAAAGAGGTCCTTGAGACGCCGGGAATAGGTGACCTCAGTAAGCAGACACCCTCCAGCAGGAGAGGAATATCCCGTTATGCCCAGTTCCTTGGCCAGTCGCAATTGCACCTTTCGCCCGCGGCCCGAGATGTCGAGGAGTCTGTTCCGATCGACAATCCCCTCAGTTTCCACAAGGGTTTGAGGCATCAACTTGGCGGAAAGCGGTCGCAAGACAATCCCGTCACATTCGGCCTGCTTCTCGATAAACCGGATGGTGTGTTTGCGCTGTGACATGGGACGCTGTCCCACGACTTCGCCGGTCACCATGAATGAAGCGCCGATCTGTTCCATGTAGGCTTTCGCCTTCCGGAACGTGTGAATGCGGCAATCAACGCAGGGATTCATATTCTTGCCGTGACCGTACCGGGGGTTGCGGACGATCTCCACGAAGGTCTCGCCCCTGGAGAGGAATACCAGCGGCACCCCAAGCTCCCTGGCGAGCGCGCTGACCGCGGAATCCTCACGGTCTACCCCCGTCGGAGAGAAGAACGAGGTGAAATGAATCGCGGTCACCTCTATCCCCTGATCCTTGACAAGACGCACCGCGAGCGCGGAATCGAGCCCGCCGGAAAAGAGAGCCACTGCCTTGCGGTTCGGCACAACCTCACGCTGCGATACTTCAGAAGACATCTGCTGAGAATACATAGATAGCGGACTCCTTATCCGTCCAGGCGTCTCGCGGAAGACCCGCCTTACGGCAGGTTTCTTCGAGGAAGGTCCTTGTGTCCCAATTTCTTTCCGCGGCCACCTGAGGGAGCAGCAGGCCCGAACGACTCCCCTTGACGATCATGAGCCCGTGCAACCCCACCTCTATCCGGGTCACGTCCTGGATCTGCTCAAGGGGCGTAAGGACCGAGATCTCCAGTTCGAGACACGCCAGTTCATCCGGTTCCAGGGGGCGGAAGCGAGGGTCACGAAAAGCGGCCGCTTCGGCCATCTCCGCAACGGTCTTGTACACGGGGGTGTCTTGCTCGAGGCAACCGATGCATCCTCTCAACATCCCGTTCTTCTTGACGCAGATAAACGCACCTCGCGGCTCCTTGAGACGTTCAGTCTTCGGCACGAATTCTGGCACCGGTTCTCTGTGTGCGGCCTTTTCGACCACGGTACGAGCTATCCTGAGCAATTCGTTCTTCTCGTCGTCAGTCAGGCCCAGGTCCACGCCCACTTTTGTTCTTGTCGATGACATAGCGGTCTCCGTTTTCGGTCGCCAGTATCGGTCTCCCCAGGGGAAGAGTTCACCACGAAGACACAAAGAAATCATCCCTGCCCGGTGGGGTAAGCCCACAGGCAACGGTTACCTCCCCGGCTCCCGTCAAGGGAACACCGGGAGACCCATCAGGCCTGTGGTTTCGGGCAGGCCGGTCATGAGGTTCATGTTCTGGACGGCTTCTCCGGAAGCCCCTTTTGTCAGGTTGTCGATTGCGGACATCGCGATCAACCAACCGGCACGAAGGTCTACTTCCACGGCCACCAGACAGAGGTTCGAACCACGGACAAACGCGGTATCCGGATACTGTCCCTTCGGTAAGACTCTCACAAAAGGTTCGTCCTGGTAAAACCCGCGATATGCATCGAGTATACGGTCCAGGTCCGGTTCGGATACCAGCCGCAGGTACACCGTGCTGACCATCCCCCGACTCACCGGGATCAGGTGCGGCGTGAACCGCACCTTCACGGGAGCGCCGTGAAGTTCCGAGAGCTCCTGTTCCATCTCCGGGGTGTGTCTGTGGCGGGAGACGTTATAGGGCTTGAACCCTTCGCCGATTTCACAGAAGCTCGTGCCTGCCTTTGCCCCTCGGCCCGCGCCGGAGACGCCTGATTTGGAATCCACCACGATCGACGAGGTATCAACCTCGGCGATGCCGAACAGCGGGGCTGTCGCCAGGATTACGCTCGTGGGATAGCATCCGGGATTCGCTACCAGTCGAGCGGTCCGGATCGCGTCCCTATGTATTTCCGGCAGGCCATAGACCGCTTGTGGGAGTATTTCCGGGTCCTTGTGTGCACCGTACCACTCTTCGTACACGTGCGAGTCGTGGAGTCGACAGTCCGCGGACAGGTCTATCACCTTCAGACCCGCGTCCATGAGAGGCCTGATCGCTTCTGCCGACTCTCCGTGGGGCAGGCCCAGAAACGCCACATCCGCGTCCGGTGCGGATGCGAGTTCGGCCAGGGACCGCAGCGGAAAATCGTGTGCGCCGTGCACAAACGGGAATACTTGTGATGCCTGCTTGCCCGCGTGTTGCCTCGAACTGCCGCCGACGATCTTCACGTCGGGATGCGCGGTCAGAATACGCGTCAACTCGATGCCTGTATAGCCTGTACAGCCGAATATCAATGCCTTGATCATATCATAGTCACCATGTCCGGTTACGGTTCCAGTCGATAATTCGGGGCCTCCTTCGTGATCACCACGTCATGGACGTGGGACTCCTTGAGTCCTGCCGCGGTAACTCTCAGGAATCGGGCTCGTTTCTGGAGCTCTTCTATGTTTCGGGCGCCCACGTAGCCCATGCCGGCCTTCAGCCCGCCAACCAACTGAAAGATCAATGACGCGACCGGCCCTTTTGCGGGCACCATACCGACAATGCCTTCGGGGACGAGCTTGTGCTCGCCGACGTCTTCCCTATGTCCGTACCGATCCTTTGACCCCTCTTTCATGGCCTCCAACGAGCCCATTCCCCGATAGACCTTGTACGATCGACCTTGGTAGAGCACTGCTTCTCCCGGGCTCTCGTCGGTGCCGGCGAGCAGACCTCCGACCATTACCGCGTCGGCTCCAGCAGCCATCGCCTTGGTGATGTCGCCGGAGAACTTGATGCCTCCGTCCGCCACGAGCGGCACACCAAGCTCCTTGGCCTTTTTTGCGCAGTTCATGATCGCGGTGATCTGCGGGACCCCGCATCCTGCTACGATTCTGGTCGTGCAAATCGAACCCGGCCCGACTCCGATTTTCACTCCGTCCGCGCCTGCATTGACCAGGTCCTCCACACCCTCAGCGGTGCCCGCGTTTCCCGCGAGGATCTGGACGTCCCCGAATTCCCGCTTCAGTGCGCGAATGGTTTCCAGCACATTCTTGGAGTGACCATGGGCCGCGTCGATCACGAGGAGGTCAGCACCTTTCCTCAGCAATGCCTCAGTTCGTTCAAACTTCTCGGGCCCCACGCCCACTGCGGCAGCGCATCGCAATCGACCAAAACCGTCTTTTGCGGAATAGGGGAACATAATTGCTTTTTGAATATCTTTAATAGTGATCAATCCCTTCAGCCGGTTCTCTTGATCGACGACCAGGAGCTTTTCGATACGGTGTTTGTGCAGGAGAGCCTTGGATTCCTCTATTGTAATCTTGTCGTCGACCGTAACGAGCTTTTCACGTGTCATGACCTCCTCGACCTTGAGTTCAAGATTCTCGATGAACCGAAGGTCTCTGTTCGTGAGAATTCCTTTCAAATATCCATCGACTGTGACCGGGACCCCGGAAACATGGTATCGGCTCATGATTTCCATGGCTTCGCTGATTTTCTGGTCCGGTCTTATGGTAATGGGATCCACGATCATGCCTGATTGGGAACGCTTGACCCGGTCCACTTCCCGAGCCTGTTCTCTCATGGAAAGGTTCCGATGGACTACTCCGATACCCCCTTGTCTTGCCAGTCCCACCGCCATTTCCCATTCGGTAACCGTGTCCATGGCCGCGCTTACTATGGGAATGTTCAGGGCTATACCGCGGGTCACACGGCTGTGGACCTGGACCTCGGACGGCAGCACCTCCGAGTAGCGCGGCTCGAGTATCACATCGTCGAAAGTAAGCGCTTCACTAATTACCATAAGGTCTTCTCCATGTTTCTCTCCTGGCTGGGGGAACCGCATCATGGTTCCGGTTTGAGTATTCGATCCTCGTCTTGAAGTCGTACGCAATTATCGACTATTTCCAGAAGCGGCTGGGAGCCGCAGCCGGTAATCGCGTCCACCTTCCTCGGCCCGCATGAAGACCGAGGGCGGGGCGAGTTGGTTCTACGCAAGTGAAGCAAGGCACGTTGCTTGCTCCCAGAGCTGTTCAACTGAAGATTTCTTCTCGGCAAGAGAAGAAGTTGAATACCATCAATTAAGAAACCGTGAGAGAGTCCCGCGTTGACACTTGGGGCACATTGCACCCTCCCCTAGCCCGTCCCACGACGGGAGGGGAACCGCAAACCCTCTCCCCCGGCGGGAAAGGGAAGCGTGAGGAGGATTTGATCACTCCGACGATCCCAGGAATTTCAGGACGCGTGCGACTTCCCCTCTTTTGAAGGCTCTCAGCGTGGGACCGGCACCTGCTGCAGGGCTCGGACGTGCTCCGCAGCCTTGACGATACCACGCGACATCGAATCAACCAGAAGGTCGAGGTAGCCTTCCCATTTCTTCTTTGGATACACCAGCTCCGGTTCGCCTTTGACTCCCGCACGGCGGGCGGCCGCATCCACCGCGTCGTAGAAGTTGCCGATGGTGTCAACCAAACCGAGCTCTTTGGCCCGCTCTCCACTGAAAAAACTCCCATCCGCCACGGATTCCAGCTTCTTTCGATCTATCTTTCCGGCTCGCGCCTTGGCGATGTCGTCGATGAACTGGGTGTGGATATGTTTTGCAAAACCCTCCAGCAGACTCCGTTCTTCGTCGGTGAGGGGCCTCACCCCGGTACCGAGGTCCTTGAATTTCCCGGCTTTTATGATGTTCACACCGACCCCGAGCCTCTCGATCACCTTGTGAATGTCAGCCATCATCATGATGACGCCAATGCTGCCCGTGATCGTGCCCCTGGAGCAGACAATTTCGTCCGTGTTGCCGGCAATGTAGTAGGCTGCCGAAGTTCCGATCGTCTCCATCGAAGCCACCACCGGCTTGCTGAGCCTCACCTTGCCGATCTCGTGATAGATCTCCTGTGCAGGTGCGACAGAACCGCCCGGCGAATTGATCCGAAGCACAATGGCCTTGATCGACTTCTTCTTCCGGAATTTCCGGAGCTGTTTGAGCGTGCGATCCGAGGACGTGATCGCCCCTTCAATGGGGATCACCCCGATCTTGTTGCCGCCGGCGAACAGGCTTCCCAGATCGGCCTCGTCCGAGTCCGAGCCAAGATGCGCGGACAGTATGACTGCCAACACGATAAACAGTATTACGACGCATACCAGAAAAAGTATCCCTGTGCCTGTCCTCGATTTCTTCATGTATGGCTCCAACTGCTCCTGACAGGCTCAGAAACCTGCCCTGCGAAACGAACTGGTTACAGACGCCCGGGCCGGGTAACGGTTCACCAGGGCTTTTCCTCAGCCCGGAAAACAAACCACAGAGGCACCAAGACGCAAAGAAAGCTAAGGATAATTTTCAAGCTACCGTTCCAAAGTCTGCCGCTGGGTGTCTTTGTCTCTTGGTGGATCCCTTTCTTCCCCTCGAAGTGAACGCCCGTTTGTAACGGAAGCGCCACAGACAACCAATCGCGGTCCGTCTTCAACACTAACGGCGAAAAGAAACTGTTCTGTTTACTCTACCAGCGAGGCTCGACCGGACCCCATGGAATGGTAAACAAATAGTCGTAAGCCAATCCCAGGACACAGACTAGAGAAACGCTCATGATGATCCACACCAATGTGCGCCAGGCTCTCATATGTTCGGCCTCCGCTCCCACAAGGCGACGAGAATGCGGTGCTTCAAGACCGGACTTCCGCAGCGTGCCCCGGCTTGGAACCCCAATGCCGTTATAGTCGCGCGCCTTGAAATTCGCGGGACCGTGAAAGTAGACACAAACCCACTCTGCCGTCCCTCAACCACCAGGCGAGAGGGCTTGCTATTCCCCTCCCTTGATGGGAGGGGTTAGGGGAGGGTGAAAGTTCCCGCAATTCTCAACGCGTGGCACTCTAGCGTTGTGAGCACCTGCCGTTATTCCCTACCGAAAAATCCCTCCTAACCCCCCTTCACGAAGCTGAGCCTTACCCAGATGGTAGGCCGCTGGACACCGAGGGATCGGGGAGTTGTGGGACGATTAATGAAATCAAGACCTTATAAGTATTGGCTATGTCGGCCAGGCGTTGCAGGCCGGTCCAAAG
>JBFMAA010000216.1:0-7898 GCA_040755955.1 Thermodesulfobacteriota bacterium | reverse complement strand
ACCGCAGGCAAGCATTTTCATCGGAAGACAACTTGCCGAACCCCGTCGCATCTTTTGGGTAGTACTCTATGACCATGGACCGGATACTACATCTTGTGGTCACCGGAGTCAAGTGGATACCCCCATCAGAGAAAACGAAAAGACCGACGGCGGACATATCCCCATCATCGCCATGACCGCGTACGCCATGAAAGAAGACAAGGAACGCTGCCTGGCCGCGGGAATGGACGCATATCTCTCTAAACCCGTCCATCCTGCCGAAGTCTTCTCTCTCGTGGAGGAGCTCACCGCCGCATCCCGGACGGATCAGGCCAACGCGTAAGGAACTTTCAGGAAATCAGGTTCCTTCCCCCGGACCAACATCCTCAAGAACGGTCATGGCTTCCCGCCACAACGAAGGATGAAAGTCTCCTGCAGACAGCTCAAGAACTCCTTGGAAGGTGAGAACCGTCCAATATTCTAAGAGTTTTCGGAAGGGGGTCCGGGGGACAACCCTTTTGCAAAAGGGTTTCCCCCGGAGATCTTACCTGTTCGAAAGCGCATCGATGTCGGCCATGGCTTCCGTGAATCGATCCACAGCGAAGTCGAGGTCTTTCCGCGTGTGCACCGCGCTCACCTGCACTCGAATCCGAGCTTGCCCCATCGGGACCACCGGATACGAGAAGCCGATCACATACACTCCCTTTTTGAGCAGATTCCTGGCCATCATCTGTGCTCTTTCGGCTTCTCCGAGCATGATCGGGACTATGGGATGATCTCCCGGTCTTATTCGGAAGCCTTTTTCGGTCATGAGGCCACGGAAGTACGCCGTATTCGCTTCGAGCCGGTCCCGGAGTTCCGTGGAACGTGACACCAGCTCGATTGCCTTCAGTGATCCGGCAACGATCGCGGGCGCCAAGGTGTTGGAGAACAGATACGGCCTGGAACGTTGGCGAAGCAGCTCCACGATCTCCTTGCGGCCGCTGGTGAATCCGCCGCTTGCGCCGCCGAGAGCTTTCCCGAACGTCCCGGTGATGATGTCTATCCTGCCCATGACTCCACAGTATTCGTGAGAGCCTCTTCCCTTGGGTCCCAGAAAGCCTGTGGCGTGGGAATCATCTACCATCACGAGGGCGTCGTAGGCGTCGGCCAGGTCGCAAATAGGGGCCAGTTGGGCCACATCGCCGTCCATGGAAAAGACCCCGTCCGTGGCGACCAGACGGAATCGAGCGTTTCTGGCTTCTTTGAGGCGGGCTTCCAGGTCCGCCATGTCCGCGTGCGCATAGCGGAAGCGCTGCGCCTTGCTGAGTCGTATCCCGTCGATGATGCTCGCGTGGTTGAGCTCGTCGCTGATGACTGCGTCTTCCTGGTTGAGCAGGGTCTCGAAAAGCCCCGCATTTGCGTCGAAGCACGACGTGTAGAGTATGGTGTCTTCCGTGCCGAGGAATTGAGTCACCGCGGCTTCGAGTTCTTTGTGCACGGCCTGCGTGCCGCAAATGAACCGGACCGATGACAGCCCATAGCCCCATCTATCAAGGGCTTCTCTTGCTGCCGCGATCACCTCCGGGTGGTCGGCCAGCCCAAGATAGTTGTTTGCGCACATGTTGAGGACTTCCCTTCCGCCCTGCACCGACACGTGCGGTCCCTGGGGTGAGGTCAGAACTCGTTCGGGTTTGAACAATCCTTGGTCTCGGATCTTCTCGAGCTCCTCACCAAGGCAGTCTCTGACTCGTGTGTACATGTGCACTTTCCTTGCCGGGTACGCGTTCACCGGGAAGCATCGACTCAATGCAGGAAAAGCCCGGGAACGAAAGTAGTGAAAAAGGGGACAAAAGAGACAATCAGCAGATCCACGATCATGATCAACAGGAATGGAATAACCGCCACGCTGATCCTCTCGATGGTGATCCCGGCAATCGAACAGGAGACGAACAGACAGATACCCATCGGCGGAGTCAACATGCCGATGGCCAGGTTCAGCACCACGACAACCCCGAACTGCACGGGATCTATTCCCATGTGAGGCACCAAGGGGACCAGAAGCGGCACGAAGATGATCAATGAGCTCGCGGTCTCCATGAAGGTTCCTATGATAAGGAGAAGAAGATTCACCACCAGAAGCATGACAATGGGATTGCCTATGAGGTACACAAATGCTTCCGCCATCTGCTTGGGGATCTCTTCAAAGGCCAATACCCATCCGAATATCGACGCATTGGCGATGATGAACATGATAAGGCCGCTTGTGAGCCCTGCCTTGACGAAGATCGCAGGCAAGTCCTTGAGGCTCAGCTCCTTGTACACGAACAGACCGACAAGCAGTGCGTAGTCCGCGGCCACGACCGCACTCTCCGTGGCGGTGAAGATGCCGCTCATGATGCCCCCGACCACTATGAGAGGCATGCCGAGGGCCCAGAGCGCGTCCTTGAACGTGTCCCGGATCTTCGCCGCGGAGAATCGGGCATCAGGCCTATAGCCGTGCCTCCTTGCAATCACATAGGCGACGGCCATAAGGGAAAAGCCTACGAGGACCCCGACGAGAATTCCCCCGAGGAAAAGAGCGCCTATGGAGGTGGAGGACATCGCCCCATAGATTACCATTGGTATCGAGGGAGGAATGATGACCCCGATGGAACCTGCTGAAGCCTGCAAGGCAGCGGCAAACCCGGGGTCATACCCACGGTTCCTCATCTCCGGTATCATGAGCGCTCCGACAGCCGCTGTGTCCGCTGCTGCGGACCCGGAGATACCCGCGAAGAACATCGAGGCCAGGACGGTCACGTGCGCCAGCCCGCCGTGGAGAAATCCCGCCAACGCGTTCGCGAAATCGGCCAGCCGGCGACTGATGCCTCCTGATTCCATGAGCGCGCCCGCCAGCATGAAGAAGGGGACTGCCAACAGCGGAAACGAATCGTTCGAGGAGAACATCTGCTGCACAGCGACAGTGAGCGAGACGTTGCAGAAGAAGTACATGGCCGCTGCCGCAGAAAGCCCCATGGCAAAGGCTATGGGCATGCGCATCAGAAAAAGGCAGAACAGCAGGGCGAACAAGACTGCCGTCACGGCTCTTCCTCCGGAGGATCGGCGCTGGTAAGCATCCTCACAAGAATCTGGAAGATCATGATCCCTGCCGAGACAGGTATGATCAAATATGGGATGTCCATCGTCAGGGAGACCGTGGGAGCGACCCTGATGTGGACCACCGGCAGCAGCTTGATGCCGTACCACATGATGGCACCCATGAAAGCAATGATGAGGCTGTCCGTCACGCGCGTCATCCACAGCCGAGCCCTTGGGGGAAGCCTGTCGTGAAGCACGGCAATGCTGATGTGGGCCCCTCGGTGCACGGCCGAGGCCGCTCCGAGGAAAGAGGCCCATACCAGCAGCAACCTGCTTAACTCCTCTGCCCATACCAGCCCCGAGTTCAGCACGTAACGCCAGAACACTCCGGCAGACGTCACCGCCAGCATTACCGCCAGCAGAAGAATCATGGTAACGGCCACCAGACGGTCAAGCCATCCGGAGACCCGGCTTAAATAAGACACGGGCTTACCCTTCCTTTAGGCGATGGGTCTACAGAGTTCCGGTCACTTCACCGCCCGGATGTCAGAAATGATCTTGCGCCACTGAGGATTCGTCTTGCAAGCATCGTCGTACACGACCTGACACTTCTCCTGGAAGGGACGGCGATCCACATCGTTAATTTTCATACCCTTGCCCCTCAGGTCCTCGAAGATCTTCTCTTCCTGATCGGTCGCGGTTCTTCGCTGAAATGCGGAGGCTTCTTTCGCGCAGTCCACCAGAATCTTCCGAGACTTCTCGTCAAAGCCGTCAAACAGCTTCTTGTTCATCATGATGACATTTCCCGCGTACGAATGGCCGGTAAGCGAGTAGTACTTCTGCACCTCATAGATTTTGAAAGCCTTTATCACCACCGGAGGATTCTCTTGAGCATCGATAGTCCCTTGTTGTAATGCCGTGTACACTTCGCCCCAGGACATCGGGAGGGGATTCGCTCCCATCGCCTTGAATAGTGCCACATAGATCGGGCTCTCCATCACTCTGATCTTCACCCCCTCCAGATCCGTCGGCTTGAGGATCGGACGCACGTTGTTGGAGACGTTCCTGAGTCCCCGCTCCCCGAATGCCAACCCTTTGATGCCGATCTTTGACAGAGAGTCCAGGAAGCTTTGTCCAATGGGGCCGTCCAGGACCTTGCAGGCCTGATCCTTGCTCACGAACAGAAAGGGCATGTCCAATATGCCGAAAAGAGGATCAAAAGTCGTTATTGGGCCGCACGTGATCGTGGCCAGGCCGATGGTTCCCGTCTGCACCATGGTGATCAGGTCCGACTCACTTCCTCCGAGCTGTTTGTTCGGGAAGATTCTGACTTCTATCTGCCCGCCAGTGGCCTTTTCCACCAGTTCCTTGAACTTCACCGATTGGAGATGGAAGATATCCTCCTCGGTGCATACGTGGGCCAGTTTGATGGTCGTCTTCGCCTGACACAGGGTAGGCGCGCAGGTCAAGACCACAGACAACGCGCAAAGCAGGATACCTAGGACTGCCGTCTTGGGTACGACGCTCAGGTTCATAGAATGCCCTCCTCCTTTGTTCATAGGCCCGATTCCTCCGGGACAGTCACACTTCATCATAGGCATGCCGAGTCCTTCACGCGGCCGGAACCTCTCATCATAGTCTACCGGACACTCGATGACCCGGCATCCACGACGATGACCAGACACTCGCTCTCTTCAGAACCGACGTTTTGGGCTCTGTGAGGCACTGAAGGATCAAAATGTATGGCGTCACCGGCCTCCAACCTGATCTTCTCGTCGCCATGGACGAGCTCGACACGGCCTTTGAGACAGAAAAGGAACTCTTCCCCCTTGTGGTCAAAAAGGAATTTGGGCTCCTTTTTGGTCACAGGATGCACGAGAAGAAACGGCTCGATGACATGCGTCCCTTTCAAGTCAGTCAGCGAATAGTACACATGCCCGATACCGCGGCCCCTCCGGACAACCGACCGACGCTCGTTATGCCGAGTGACCGAGTATGATCGGTGAACATGCTGCTCTTCTTCGAAGAATTCGCGTATGGCGACCCCCAATGCGTCGGCGATCTTGGCCAGGGTGGCGATGGGGGGCGAGCTTCGGTTATTCTCGATTCTCGAAAGCAACGCCTTGGAAAGGCCTGTAATCTCACTCAGTTGTGCAAGTTTGAGATGCTGTTCTTTTCTCAAGAGACGGATCTTGTCCGCGATCCTTTTCTGGATCATTCCCGCCTTCTCCTGCTGGGGTGCGACCAAATCCGGGATTTCATCAGAAGCACTTTTTGTTGCATGATAGTAAACTCGCCCAGCCCCTGTCAAGCCTTTTCCAGCTCTTCGACAGTCTTTTCCATGAGGTCTACCGCTTCCGCGAGTGTGGTTGCATCAAAGGCGAGTCTCGCACCTGCGGTGGCGTAGAGGTCCGGAAGCGAGACCGTTCCTCCCAATCCCAAAGCGGCGATGTACGCGGAGACCGCATCGGATTGATGCTCCCGGAAATTCCTCCAGATCTGGACGGCTCCCAACTGAGCCAGCCCGTATTCCACGTAGTAGAACGGCACCTGATGGATGTGCAGTTGTCTGAGCCAGATGGTTTTGCGCTCGTTCGTGAGGCCGCTCCAGTCGACGCCGGGAAGGAATCGCTCGGCAAGGGCCAACCATTGAGCGTCGCAGGCATCGAGGTCCGCGGCATCCGAGGGATTCTCGTAGATCCAGTGCTGAAATGCGTCTACCACGGCCATGTACGGCCAGAAGCGTATGCTGTCTTCCAGGTGTTCGATGCGGGCCCTTGCCGCGTCCTTTGGGGAGTAGAAGCCGCCCTCGTTGTCCCCGAGATGCGGAGACGCAAGGAGCTCCATTGCCATGGACGCGACTTCCGCGAATTCCATCCCGACCTCCCGTTGCTGATGGTACGGGAGCTTGTGGGACTCGAACGAATGGAAACAATGCCCCGCTTCGTGGAGCAGGGTCTGTACATCGCCGTGAACGCCCACCGCGTTCATGAATATGAAGGGGCGTTTGCTTGCCGCAAACGTGGTGCAGTATCCGCCGGGGGCCTTGTTCTTGCGGCTGTCCAGATCCAGGAGGCGCTCCTTGACCATGAGATCGAAGTAGCTTCCGAGCCTCGGGTCTACCTTGTGGAACATTGCCGATGCCTTGGACTTGAGCTCGTCCATTTCCATGAACGGCTTGAGGGCCGGCCGACCGAGCGGGTCCACCCTGAGATCCCATGGACGCAGGGCATCCAGACCCAGCCGAGCCGCTCGCCGAACCAGGATTCTTTGGACAGCGGGGACCACCGCTTCTTCGATGGCCCGGTGGAATGATTTGCAGTCGTCCGGGGAGTAGTCGAAGCGGGTCAACTGCTTCCATCGGTAGGAACGATAGTCCTCAAACCCGGCGTTTCCAGCCAGATCCTCGCGCAGTGCGAGGAACTTCTTCCAAAGCGTGCCCAGCGCGTCCCGGTCCGCGAGCATTCGTTCGCTGCCGAGTCGCCATGCCTTTTCCCGCCGATCGCGGTCGTTGTCGAGTTGTACCGGCTGGAGCTGGACGACAGGGATTTCGCGGCCTTCCCATACGACGGTTTGGGCTCCGACTATCTTGTCGTATTCGGTCCCGAGTATTCGCTCCCGGGTAAGCAAGGGCAGGTTTTCTTCACGGAAGATGTCCGCGTGGGTTTGCATCCTTCGCAGGGGGATTTGAAAGCGATCGAGCTGCAATCCCGACGCGAGCATCTTGGTCTTGAGGTTCTGATCAGCTTCGGACCACTTGGGAAAGATCTCCTCGAGGAATGTGTGGAACCGCTTCTGCGCATCATCGTTCGACGTATCGAGCGTGGTGGCCACGTGCAGTCGGGAGTAGGTCTCGTCCAGGAGTTCGTCCATGCGAGTCCAGTCTCGTGCGAACACGGAGACGGTCTGCTCATTGAGCTCCCTCTCCTGCAAGTTGCGGAAATACGGGCTGATCTGAACCCAGTTCCAATGGATCAGGGGTATGGCGTTTTCAGGGAGGTGGTCGAACAACATACAAGACTCCTTGCGGTCAACAAATCAACAATATTCAGCCGGCAGAGTGTATCGTCTCAGCCGGTTTTGCAAAGGCTTCTGCCGCCTACATCCTCTTGGCGTACAATGCAGTTGCGACAATCGGAATGGCGACACTCAACATGCACACGTTGAAGAATGTCAGAACCGACGCGGGTTCCAGCAACGAGGCGACAATACCGGCGACGATGATGGCGACTCCCCACAATGCGAGCGCTTTACCGCCAAATTCGTTGATTGTGTACCAATTCTCATCGGATTCAAACGCCTTGCCGATGCGAAAGCCGTACACGCCGTTCATCTTGATCTTCCGCAGAATCAAGGGGACAGACACGAGAACCACCAAGATCCCGATACCGATCATAGTGATGCACGTCTTATCGCTCGCACTGTACATGTGGTTCCTCCACAACACGGATTCCTGTCGCACCGGGCGCGTTCAAGCGCCGAGAATACCTGGAAGAGTAACCATTCACTTGCGAAGGGGAAAGGCCGACCCAGAACGATGGCCACGGTTCGTTTCTTGTTTCTAAATCCCCCCTAACCCACCTTTACTAAGGGGGAAATTCCGTGTTGCGTTCTCATACCAATGCTACTTCAAGCAGGATAGATCAACCGGAAGATGACAGGCGAGATGCCTGCCCCACCCGGAGGCCAAAGTCACTCCTCAGAACGCGCATTGGTATCACCCCCCTTTTCTAAACTGAGCCTGCCCCACATTTTTTTGCTGGACACCGTCAGTGTCCAGTGATAAGAGGGGGGCATGCTCGTATGCGGACAAGAATTCAACGACCAAATCATCGCGCGGATTGACGCTACCATCGAAT
>JBFMAA010000215.1:0-7941 GCA_040755955.1 Thermodesulfobacteriota bacterium | reverse complement strand
TTCAACATGAGCCTGTAAGATCGAATAACTAGGGTCACTGGTCACTAGTTTTCCCTCGGGCGTCATGCCACCAGTAAGCCCGCGGTAAGAAAGAATCGCGAGCAGCTGCATGACATTCACTGATCGAATGGTAGCCAGGAGATTTTCCCATGAATCTTCGAACCGGCTTGCTGAGACCTCGCTTTCCTCGACCAGCTTTTGGACCAAAACATCTTGAGGGATGTCAGGAAATGGATTTGAAAATGCTCGCAAGCTCGGACGAGAATGCAACTTCTTTTTCGACTGTATCGATGTCCTTTTCTTGCGCTTTTTGCCAGACATGTTCTTTAGTGTCAGATTGCGGCAGCGGCCGTCAGCGGTGCCAAGTAGGCGTCAACCAAAACGAGAGGGAAAGATGGGCTAAGTCTCGTCTTCGCTCAGGAGGAAACCTCGTGATCTCGGGCGATAGCCCAACACGAGCCAATCACAAATCTGACGCCCTTTTCCTCGCCTCAGAAAACCATCTAAGTCATTGACCACACTGAAATACCTTTACGGACACTTGATTACACCGTAAGAGCGGGAGGAGTCAAGGAAAAGCTCTGGCAGCGAGCAAAGAAAGAAACCCCGCGCAGAACGCGGGGTCACCGCAGAGGGCGCAGAGATCGCAGAGCCTTGATCCGCACGCGGGCGTGCGGACCAACCCCCTCACCTGTGCGCTGATCGCTAGGTTTCCTGAAATGGCTGCATCAAGCCCAGAAAGGATAAGTGGGTAGAGAAAATAAGGGTAGTTACCACTACTGACGTCATAGACATTCCGGAGTATATGTTCGCACTCACGCGTGCGAACAGATCTCTTCTCTGCGCCCTCCGCGATCTCCGCGGTGAATTTCTTCAAATGAATGGGGAATTACCGGCGGGACGCCGGCGCTACGGGAGACTCCAGTCCATGCGATCTCTGCGGTGAACTGATTTTCCGGAGTTCTCGGCAGGCTGCCGTCCTCGACCCATCACTGAGGGCTTACAACGGGTTCTAATTCAGTGAGGTGTCCCCACAGTGCGGGCACAACCCCATAAGCGCTAACTTAATCCCAACGATGAAGCCCACAGGCCCCCCTCACCCTGCCCTCTCCCGCCAGGGGAGAGGGTTTTCACAACCCCCTCCCTCGACGGGAGGGGGAAGGGAGAGGGTGATAAGAAGTTGAAATCACCGGTGCCCTCATTATAAGTTAGCGCCCATGTGGCACAACCCTGCATTGCCTCACGTCCGCCGCAAGCGGGGGGTACGTCCATAACCTATCCACTCGCGCACCTAGGCGGGGCCTGCACGGTCCTGGGGAACGGCACGGCCTACCGAATGTCCGCGATGGGCTTGGAGCGCCTGGGGCTACTTCCTTGTATTACCGCTCGGGATATGGCATAAAATCCACCGTAAAGGCATTTCCAGCCTGTCATGAACAGAAGAAGGCGACCATGTCCTGCTTTGTTTCTGCGCCCATGAAACCTTCTGAAAGCTACTTTCGGGGGATCTCGGGACGCGGGGCAGAAGTGGACAAGCGTGGTCTGTCCTACCCGGAGCATTGAAGGTCCTTTAGGATGATATCATTGCATGGCTATGCTTCAAATGCAGCTCGCTGTGCCTTTCCGATCGGGAGAGTTTGGAAACCTCATGCGCCCACCGAGACGAATAGCGTGCTGCCCGAATTCGCGGCCACCAGAATGACGATGCTTTGACGGACCCTACAATGACTGATCCGAAACGCCCCCGAGGGGTTCCTGAACAACACGAAAGAGAGATTGCCATCTTAAGGGAGTTAACTCGACAGATGGCATCAAACGTTTCGCCTGCCAGGATAGCTACTTCCACTTGCGAGCAGATCCTCCGGGCGGCGGGATGCGATATGGTGGCGCTTTATTTTCGTGAAGGCGATGACCTGATTCGTCAGGGCTTTGCAGCCTCGGGACCTACCGTCAAGTTCGAGGCGGCTATGGAAAGGTCCTTGGGAGACTGGCTTGCCGCTTTCGAGCCGGGCATGAGTGAACCGGTCTATTCGACTGACGTGATGGCCGATCCCCGTTGCCCGTTCCACGCCTGCACCCAAACGGGCGTGCGTTCCCTCGCCGCTCTTCCCATCGTCTTTGGAAAAGAAATTTTGGGCGTGCTGTGGTTGGCCTCCTTGGAAAAGCGAGACTTCTCTCAGCAATCGTATTTCTTGGAAACCCTTGCCGCGCAAATTGCCGTCTCGGTCAGATGCTCCCGCGTGTGCCAACAACTGCGGGGCCACGCCGCCAAGGAGGCGGAGGAGGCAGCCGGAATCAAGGAGGCCCCCGAGACTCTCAGGGGAACCGATGCCCTTTTCAAGGCCTTATTTGAGAGCGCCCAGGACTGCATTTTTCTCAAGGACCGCAATCTTGTGTACACGCATGTCAATCCGGCACTGGCGAAACTTCTGGGAGTCAATGCGAAGCGAATTGTCGGGCGCACTGAGGAGGCCCTTTTCGATTTGGGATCCGGCAAGGATATTCGAGACCTCGACCGGAGGGTTTTACGCGGACAAGTAGTCCAGGCCGAGTATTCTCGAACGGTCGGGGACAAAGTTCGGGTCTTCCATGAGATCAGGGCGCCTTTGAAAGACGCGCGCGGTAAGATTGCGGGCCTTTGCGGGATTGCTCGTGAAATCACCGACCGGATGAAAACCCTTGATGTCTCGGGACCCTCGGCGTGCGAATACCCGTCCGAGGCCATGAGAACAGCCCTCCAAGAAGCTCGACTCGCCGCGGCAGGCGGTAGCACGATCTTGCTCACCGGAGAAAGCGGGGCCGGCAAGGACTTCTTTGCCCATTTCATTCATGCCCATTCCGAGCGAGCGGGCCGTCCGTTTTACGCGATCAATTGCGCGGCAATCCCCCTGGAACTGGCTGAATCAGAGCTGTTCGGCCATGAAGCCGGGGCCTTCACTGGAGCCAGGCGGCGTAAGCCGGGAATGTTCGAAGTTGCCCACCGCGGCACGCTTCTTCTCAACGAGATCGGTGAACTGCCGCTACCCATTCAAGCCAAGCTGCTTACTTTTCTGGACAGCAAGACCTTTACCCGGGTCGGCGGCGAGAAACCTGTCACGGTGGACGTGAGAATCATCGCAGCTACGAATAGAGACTTGAAGGAGGAGGTCTCCCAAGGCCGTTTTCGCGAGGACCTCTTCTATCGCCTCAATGTGTTCGCAGTCAGAGTGCCCTCTCTCCGTCAAAGAGTGGAGGACATTCCGTCACTGGTTCGTGAAATCACTTACGAACTAGCCTCGGAAATGCACCTGGTGGACATTCCTGTCCTGGCGCCGGAGACTCTAGCCATGATGAGGCGGCACAGTTGGCCGGGAAACGTCCGAGAACTCCGAAACCTGTTGGAACGCACGCTCGTTCTCTATGCCACGAACGGGCTAATAGAGGGGGAACCTCTCCGGCTGGAACCCCATGAGTTGCAGAAAGCGCCCGTCCAACCCACCCTGCCTCAAGACAAGTCCATGGGGGACCTGTTCGATGACATGGAGAGGTCGCTTATAGAGGAGGCTTTGCAGAAATCAGGCGGCAAAAAAGATGCGGCCGCAAAGCTTTTGGGCATTTCCCGACACGCGCTAAAGAGGCGTTTGAGCAAGTATCCCGAGTTGAGCCGAAAAGCGCTCAAGAAATGATTGAGCGAGCGCAATTCGCCCGCAGCCTAATTACTTGATCTCACTATAGTTTTGATGACTTCCCCTCCTCCCGCGAGCGGTTTCGCTCGTTCTGCATGATTGCCTCATTTCCCGTTCGGTACAACTTCCAAAAGCCCTCCTCATAACTCATTGATATTAGATTGCTTGCCAACACCGACCTCGCTAAACACGGCATGGCACAACAATTGCTTGCCTCTTTGCATTTGCCCCGTCAATTAATTCCGCGATTTTTAAGCGGTATCGCTCCTGGAGAGAGAAAAAATGAAGGACTTGCTGAAGCGCTTACTTGTCAGTGTAGTTGAACCCCCAAATGTCTTCGAACAATTGGAAGAACGCATTGTGCTGGACGCCACTGTCGACCAGGTACAGGTCAACGGCGCAGACGTGACGGCAAACCCGCAAGCAAGCGTGGCGGAAGACGCTACCAGTGTGGTGGACATACACTCGGTAAGCGAAGGCTCCGGCGGCACCTATTCTCTGAAAGTGGACGGCCAGGACGTCGCCGCATATAACGCTGGAAACGGCGACAAAGCTGACGTGGACGTTTCCACGGACAATTTCGCCGCGACGGGGAAATTCAGCTGGACGCCCAACAACTTGGACGTGGGCATCCATTCATTTGAAGTGACCGCCAATGACGGCGGCTCGGGCGCTGAGCCGCACACCGATATCGAGACAATACAGCTCACCGTGTACAACGTTGCTCCCACGTTCTCCAGTGGCGCTGTCGCGACCTTCGTAGCCGATAGCGGCGGTCAAACATTCGACGCGCAATCCAGCGACGAGAATTTAGGCTCCACGTACTCCCTGGACGGTGCCCCTGGCTGGCTTAGCATAGACCCCGCCAGCGGGGTGATTTCGGGGAACCCCACCTATTCCCACACCGGGGACTATAGCTTTGCGGTAAGGGTCAACGACGGCCACGTCTCGGTGGATCAGGATTTCATCCTGACTGTAAACAACACTCTGGACTTCATCTCTGCGACCAGCCAAACGAGGAATGAAGATGAGGCGTTCCTGTATGACGCTCGGACCGATACCGAAGCGCTTGGAAAGCCTGTGACTTACTCGCTCCAGCCCGGCGCGCCGGCATGGCTCTCAATTGATTCTGAGACAGGTGTGGTCACCGGCAATCCGGACAACAGCCATGTGGGCGTCCACACTTTCACTGTCCACGCAGAGAGCACTGAAGGAAGCGGCAATTTGAACTTCACTCTGACAGTTCAGAATACTCCGCCCGTCTTCCTGAACCAGGAACCAACCATTCAAATGATCGAATCGAGCGGTCCTCAGACGTTCGACGTGCAGAACAACGATGAGAGTACGCCGTCCGGTCTCGCGGCCTATAGCATCCTCAGCTATGACGGCATCGATTATGGAGCGGTCGGTTTCCCAGCCTGGCTCGCAATTGATGATGAAACCGGCATAATCACGGGCAATCCGTTAAATCAGGATGTAGGCGTCCACACCATTGTGGTTCAATTCGACGACGGCAACAGCCCCGACGGGGTCCGGACGCATATCTTCAATCTGGACGTAGACAACGTTCTTAACTACTTCGAGTCTTCCAACGCCACCACTTGGGTGGAGGATGCGGCGGACCAGTCCTTCAACGTTCAGACCCATGAAGAGGGCGTGATTGTCGAACCGGCGCACGTCACCTACTCCTTTGCAGGCGGGGCCTTGACCTGGGGCGGCTGGCTCCGGATCGATGCCAACACGGGGGTTTTGAGCCCGATTCTCGGCACGCAGCCTGACAACTCCAAAGTGGGGACCCATGTGTTCGACATTTGGTCCAATGAAGGGTACGGAGCACCGGTGGTCATTCAGGAGGATTTCACCCTCACCGTGATGAACGCGGTGCCGGTCATCACTTCTCCGGCCGTGACACAGATCCAGGAAGATGCCGGCTCCAGCACCTTCCAAGTCACTCTGGCCAGCCCTGAGCCGGGAGCCACGTACTCACTTCAGTACGCTCCCAACATTCACGGGAATCCCGTTACGATCGACGCGGCCACCGGCTTGATGACCATTCCGGCCGCGACGAATGTGGACGTTGGCGGCACGTACTTGTTCAACGTGGTGGTCAACGATACTCACGGAGGAATCGCCACGCAGTTCTTCAGAATCGACGTGACGAATGTTGATCCGGTATTCACTCAGCTTCCCGATCCGTTGAACGACCCTCACGTGATAACGGTCAACGAGGACAGCTCCTACACCTTTGATATCAATGTGCCTGCTCCAATCAACGATGAAGGCGACGGTCCGACATCTTATTCACTAGTGGGCCAACCGGGCTTTGTCTCCATTGACTCAAGCACAGGCCAAATCAGTGTCAACAATCCCGGCAACAACGATGTGGGGACGCATAACTTTACCGTGCAGCTCAACGACGGGCACGGAGGAGTGGCAAGCGCTTCCATCCGACTGGTGGTCAATAACGTGGCGCCGGACATACCTGCGGCCGGGTCGGTCACCTGGTACGAGGACGGGGACACGAATCTGGACGGCACTCCTGACGGCCAAGGGTGGCAGACGGTGGATGTGGGCACCCCGGGCGTTGCTTCCGATGAGGGACAGGGAGCGACGTACAGCCTTGTAGGAGCCCCGTCCTGGCTGACCATAAACGCGGGCACCGGAGCGATGTCCTACGTGCCCGCTAACGCCAATGTGGGAACGCACGTTTTCACGGTGCACATAGACGACGGACATGGCGGTTCCGACGACCAGACCTTTACCCTCGACATTCTGAACAGCCCCCCCAAGTTTGACGGTCTGTACGGGTCGGGAAACACGACGCTGTATGTGAACCAGAGCGGGGGCGTTCAGGTCTTCGATCCGCAAACTACGGATGAGGGCTCGAACAGATCGCTCTATGGCGGGACTCCCAATCAGTATTCGCTGATCAGTGCGCCGGCCGGAATCACTCTCCTTAATCCGACAACCGGTCAATTCAGCGCTGACCCGGCTGTCTTGGGGCTCGGCAGTTTCGGGTTCACCATTCGGTTCTTTGACGGCAGCGTGAGCGTGGATCAGGCTGTGACCGTGGTGGTTACCAACATCCCCCCCAACGCCACAGATCCGGTGAATTTCGACCCTGGATTCTACTCACCGAATAACACGTCCTTCATCGAGGATACAGGCAACCAGACCTTCAACATCCAGTACCAAACCGAGGGAACCAGCGGGACCCTGCGGTACGACCTCATGGGCGCTCCGTCATGGCTGGTATTCCAGGATACCGGCACGCAGACGGGCAGCAGCACCGGTGTCATCACTGCCGATCCCAACAATATTCAGACTACGGATGTCAATCCGGGCACACCGTACGCGTTCCAGATCCGAGTCTACGATCCCGCGGCATCGCTGGATTTCAACACCGATTTCGCTTTGGCCGTGACCAACAATCCGCCGCTGTTCAATGAAGCGCCATTCAACGTGGTCTTCACCGAGGACCAGGACTACACCGCGGCCAGTACCCCGTACGATGTGAACACCACGGACGAGCCGCACGACAACCCGTCGTACCCTAACACGTACTCTCTTGCGAACGGGACCGACATTGTGCCGACCTGGTTGAAGATCACGAACGACGGCAAGATTTACATTGATCGAGGAGTGGCCGGCCCTGATCAACATCGGATGGTGAATGACGATGCGAATTACGGTCCGTGGAACCTCAAGGTAGTCTTCAACGACGCACACGGCGGTGTCATCGACAGGGCGATCACCGTTTCGGTCCAGAATGTGCTGCAATTCCAGGATCCGGGACATCACTATGCTGTGGTTTGGCAGGAAGACGCCACTAGTCCCTTCAATACGACAACCTTCGAAGCCATGACGGATGACGACCCATCCAGTGCAAGGCACGTAACGTACTCGCTGACCAATATCCCTGGTTGGCTCATGGACGGGATCAATCCCAGGATTGGCATCGACCCTGATACCGGTGTTGTCTTCATGAGGCCGGGTTATGAGAGCACCGCGCCGAACAACACGATTCCCGGCACGTACTTCTTCACCATCGTGGCCAACGACACACACGGCACGTCCACGCAAAACGTCTCGATTACCGTGCCCAACCGCGATCCTGTATTTGCGCAGACAGTCTTCAATATCGGTGAGGACAACGGCGCGGACGTGATCAACCTCCAGGTTGATGACGAAGGCCAGGGAGCCACGTATTACACCTGGTCCGGAGCGCCGCAGTGGATGTCGCTCGATCCGTTCACCGGTGAGATAACGACCGATC
>JBFMAA010000214.1:0-8001 GCA_040755955.1 Thermodesulfobacteriota bacterium | reverse complement strand
CCCTTTGGACCGGCCTGCAACGCCTGGCCGACATAGCCAATACTTATAAGGTCTTGATTTCATTAATCGTCCCACAACTCCCCGATCCCTCGGTGTCCAGCGGCCTACCATCTGGGTAAGGCTCAGTACTATCAAAGGGGGTCCTCGCAACTGATCTTCGCGGACAGCGCGAAAACGGAACGACAGTGGTACAGAGCCGACACTTTCATCAAGGAGGATTCACACATGGAACACATTCTTCAGAAATTCACGGAACTCGTGGCCGTGTACGGCCTCAACATCGTGTTGGCGATCATCATTCTGGTCGTGGGACGATGGGCTGCCGGGGTACTCAAGCGATTGTTCTCCCGAGTGCTGGAACGGGCCAAGATAGACATAACCGTGATCAAATTCCTATCTTATGTGGCCTACTACGGGATGCTCATCTTTGTGCTGGTCGCCGCGCTGAACCAAGCCGGAATCCAGACCACCTCGTTGATTGCGGTGCTCGGCGCCGCGGGGTTGGCCGTGGGCCTGGCATTGCAGAGCTCGTTGTCGAACTTCGCTGCCGGGCTGCTCATGATTGTGTTCCGACCCTTCCAGGTGGGCCATTTCATCCAGGCAGGCGGCACGATGGGTACGGTCGAAGAAATCCAGATACTCACCACTCGACTGAAGACCGCGGACAACCTCACCGTGATTGTCCCGAATGCAAAGCTCATGGGAGATAGTATTACCAACTACTCGGCGCAGGAGACTCGACGCATCGAGCTTATTGTGGGAGTGGGGTACCGTGACGATCTACGTAAAGTGAAGGAAGTCCTTCACTCGATAATCAACCGCGACTCCCGGATTCTCACGGAGCCGGCACCGTTCATTGGAGTGCATGAGCTGGCCTCGAGCAGCGTGAACATGGTCATGAGAGTGTGGGTGAGATCCGCGGATTATCTGCCTGTGCTCGCGGATGTGAATGAGACGCTCAAGACACGGTTCGACGAGGAAGGCATCACCATACCGTTTGCGCAGTATGACGTGCACCTCATTGCCGCACATACTCCCGCATAATTCTGAGCGATTCTGCTGCGATCAGCTTTTCGAGGCCCTGCCGGTTGCATGGCGTGCCGCATTGCTCGGCTTGCAGGCAGTGTGCTAAGGATTCGGCAAATGCGCCGCGATTGAACAAGAGCCGTGACAGCTCCAAATGACTTTCACCGTGGCGGGGATTCAGTTCCAGGGCCTTGCGCAGATCTTGAACGGCCTGATCCAGCGCGCCACGGCGTTCACTGAGAAGGCCCAGGGTGTGCGCAACCTTGTATGCTTCCACATACCGTTCGTTCAGTGACAAGGCCTTCCTGAATTCTCTCTCAGCGTCGAGGAATCGGCCCTTCTCATACAGGAGAGATCCGTAGTTGAGGTGACCCATCGCGCTTCCCGGATTGATTCGCACCACGTGTGTCCACAGTGATTCAGGGCCGTTCCAGATCCATACCTGATTGTGGGAGAACGCGCACATCAGAAGCATCGCAGTTGCGAAGGCAAGGCCTCGAACCGTGGCACGCGGGCGACCCGACAGCCGGTCGGTAACGCGCTCAGCAGCGACAACTGCGGCCACTCCCAGCCCGATGATAGCGAGATACTGGTAGTGATCCGCGACCCACAGCTCCTTCATCCCCGAGAACGGAACAATCCCGGAAGCCGGCACCAAATTCACGGTGTAGAACCCAAGCCCCCACACTGCCGCGCGGCCCACTCCCGAATAGGCACTTCTCACCATCAATGCCGCACACAGCACAAAGCCAAGGGCAGGCACCCACCACCACCACGAAAACAGATCAGCATCAGGATGAGGGTAGAGCAGAGTGAGCCCTGCGGGCACAAAGAACTTGACCATAAGGAAAGCCTGCTGATACGGCGCAAGCATCAGCCGGTCCAACAACGGCGGAGCTTCGCTGATTCCGAGCTCCGTCTTCATGGCAACCGCACCCCATACCAGCCCCAATATCAGGAAAGGAGCACTTCGCAGCAAGCTCCTTCCGGTGCTTCCACGGGCCAGCAGGAGAGCGTCGGTCAGTATCAGGCAAGGCCCGAACACCACCGCAGCCGGCTTGCACAGAAGAGCACCGACGAAGCACCCAAATGAGCCGGCGTAGTAGGAAAATCTCCGTTTACGGGCGACGGGATTGCGATACTGACAATAGAGCACAAGCCCGCTGAGGAAAAAACTGCTCATGAGGAGGTTCTTCCGCTCAGGGATCCACTCGAGGGAGGAAACCTGCAGCGGGTGGAGCGCGAAGATCGCGGCAACGGCAAGAGCCACCCAATCACTGAATCCCAAGAGACGAAGCAACCATAGCACCAGACCCGTGTTCACCAGATGCAACAGCAGATTGACCAATTTGTGGACAGCCTCCTGATGACCGGTCACGGAACCCACATAGAAGTCCACCATGAAGCTGGTTGCAGTCAACGGCGCGAAATACCCCAGTTCCTTCCATCGTGCCCCGTCGTAAGCGAAGACCTCAATCAGGGTCTTAAGGCCCAGCGGTTGGACCGCGCGTACCCAAGAGGAGTAGTCCAGTTCCACCACCTCCTGACGCAGGGCGGGAAGGTAGACCAACGCGGTCACGAGGGCCAGGCATCCCACGGCAATCACCCTCACGTCACGGAACGAGAAGCCGGTCAAACGGACCGACGCGTCCATGCCGGGAACCGGGCGCGCCTCTCCCCGCGGACTTCGCGATACCGGAAACGGTTTGTTCGACACAATGACTCCTGAATCATTCTGAAACAAGATAACTCGAAAATATGAGCATCCCTTTGGCTTAATTGATAGCTCTGCTCTCGGAAGAGTTCAAGTATAACTTGAGGAAAAAATCAACAAGAAAATCCTCGTCGCCCCGCGTTCCCTCAAGTAGGAAAAGCAATAGATCGCCCGTACGGCACTTTCTCAATGTGTTTGTGTACCCGGGACTCGTCTATGTAGCCGATCTCGTAGATTTCGGCTCTGTCGGGCCCGCATCGAACGAGTGATACGCGTTGACAACTGCGGGAAATTTCGCCCTCCCCTAACCCTGCCATCAAGGGACGGGAACAGCAAACCTTATCCCCTTGAGGGAGAGGGAAGGGAGAGGGGGAAACGGGTCTACTTCAACAGCCCTGCGAATTTCAAGGAGCGTGACAGTCACTGTTGGGGGCTGATCTCGGCCAGGCTATCACCTCCCGGACCGGTCGGAGGAGTCAACCGCCGTCAACGTCGTTTCCGAAAAATCTGGCGTCGGTTCTCCTTGTGATCGACCAGATAGAGCATTTCGGCCCGATCTCTGAGTCTACTCTCCAGGTCGGGAATAGTCGCCCGGTCTATGTCAAACGCCCTTATGTGCACGAATCGCTTCCCTTGGGGAGCTCCTTCATAGGACGTGAGAATGCTCACGAGCCTGCCTCCGAACTCTCTTACCACATCCGTGAGCTCCTTGATCGAACCTGGTTCATCTGCGATGACAAAACCGAAATGCACGCCTCTCCGAATCAAGCCGCTCGTTGATATGAGGGCCCTGAACAGGTCGCTCTTCGTGATGATCCCGACCATGTTGGAGTTCTCGTCAACCACGGGGCACCCGGAGATCCTGTGGCGCAGGAACACCTCTGCGGCCTCTTCGACCGTGAAATCAACCGGAATGGTGATGGGGTCTCTTGTCATGACCGATTCTATGGTGACCCGGGAAAGGTGGTAGAGAATGTGCTGCACGTCGAGCATGACCGTATCCGCGGGTGCTGCCCGTTTCAGATCCCGGTCCGTCACGATCCCTACCAGTTTGCCGTCCTTCAAGACCGGCAACATGCTGATACGATGATCCACCAACAGATGAATAGCGCTCTGCATGGTGTCTTCCATATGTACGGTGATGACCTTGGTTTTCATCCAATCCAGCACCAGCATCCCACACCTCCGGTTCAGACTCCCCAACCGAAACAGGCGCGCGGAGGCCCGCGCCCCCCAGTCTCGGCATTAGTTCTCTTCAATGACAAATGGTCCCGAAATGATAACCGCCTTGCCGTCCGCGATGAAGCGTGCGGTCGCCCCTTCAATCTCGACTTTGAAACGGCCTTTCCAGGTCCTGATGGGCTTGCCGCTTGCGTCGTACAGGGTCACGGTCCGATTGAGACCGATTACGTCCGACTTCCAGTGGCTGTAATCCTGCCTCTGTCTCTCGGTGCAGCCCGGTCCGCAAGAAAGAAACAAGATAGCGAGCAGAATCGGCGCTCTGTGCAACAACTTCATGTCCTGGCTCCTCGGGCGGAAATATCATGGCTCACAGACTTGTTCAACGGTTGGAGGTCTCCTTGGCTGTTTGGAGGCATGGTCCTTCCACGGCACCAGGCCGACTTCTAAGGTCTCGGCCGATTGTCGAGGAGCTCGGCACCCCCGAAGGAGAAATAATTGAAACGGTTGCCTCTCACATACGTAACCACATCGACCCGCACGTTCTCGGCCATGGCCACGGCCATCGAACTGGCACTCGACCTGGAAACCACTATCGGAAATTTGCTTCGCCCTGCCTTTGTCAGCACCTCCGAGGTCACCCTGCCTGTCGTCAGCAGGAGTTTGTCACTGGTTTCCACGCGGTTGAGAAAGCAGTACCCGACTATCTTGTCGACAGCGTTATGACGTCCCAGATCTTCCAGGATTATGATGGTCTGTTCAGGTGTCGCGACGGAGGACGCGTGAACGCCTCGGGTTACTTTGTAGATTCCGGGAAATCTGTCGAGCTCACGCATTCTGTCGAGAATGGCTTCACATCGCAACCTCAGCGGCACACGCGGTTCCGTTCGAGGCAAGACCCCGGTCTGCACGCTGTAGACCATACCCCCCGCGCACCCGGAGGTGAGCATGCCTTGCCTGAGCACTGCCTCCAAACGCTGCTCGGGGACCGCGATCTCGAATCGGACCAACTTGCTGCCGTGGTCCACATCGCACTCCTCAATCTCGTCCGGGCTCTCAAGAACGCCTTCCGAGACGAGAAAGCCGGTGAACAGCTCAGCCAGGTAGGAAGGAAGAGTGGCGATGGAGAGAATCTCATGGTCGTTGACAAAGAGCGTGTAAGGGACCTCCCGCGCGAGAGAAATTCCCGTGTCGCTCAGTGTGCCGTCGACGTAGCGAAACCCCGCGTGCTCGACAATCGTCCGTGGAGCCGAACCCCGCTCCCGTATTGAGTGAACGCTCTCCATTCCGACGTGTGGATCTTCCGTATCGATGGGCATGGTACTAATCTAGCCTCTGGTTCTGGAGGAACGTTCGTCGCGGAGGTCAAAATCCGCAAAAAGGTCTCGGAACTGGTTGTCGGCAAAGCGTTCGCACCGGCTTCGGAGCTGATAGTACTTCCACATGAGGTCCATCCCCTCCCGCGTGAGCTTCGATCCGGACTGGGTGGTTTCCACAAGCTTGAAACCGCAGCGTTCTTCGGTGGCTTTGATTTTGCCCCACACTGCCCGAAAAGGCTGTCCCAGCTTGTGCGCAGCCTTATTCATGGATCCTACCTCCATGATCGCTTCAAGAATACGGAGCCTTCCGGTCCCGATGACAAGCTTTCCGTGTTCGTTTTCGACCCAGATCTTGGTTTTGATTGTCAGCGACATCTTAGGGGCACCTCGTGTTCAGCCGTCTTGGGGATCGACCCCATTCCGATACTTCCGGAGGGCTTGGGAGCAGGCCTTCGCGCTTGCGGACGAAGCCATGCGCGGATCGCGTATCAATTCTGTCAGAATCTTACAACTATTGCAACTCGCTTTCCAGAAGGCCGCTGGGAGCTGCAGCCAAGCGGTTAGGAGCCGCAGCCAACAATCGCGTCCACCTTCCTCGATCCGCATAAAGACTCGGGGGGGGAGCGAGTTGGTTCTACGCAAACAAAGTGCTCCCATTCGTAAATACGGTCGCGCATACGTAGTGCGACCGGGGGAACCCTGAAGATCTGATAGGAGTGCTCTTGCAAAGCACGCAAGGCACGCACAAAAAGAGAGAATTTCTTGGCGAGCTGTCCGAGAGTCAGTCTTTTGGAGGCCAAGTGCGTGACCGCACTTGGGAATCGCACCACTAATACCAATGCGACTTCAAACAGGTGAGGTTGTCCACAGGACGACAGGCAAGATGGCTGTCCCACCCGGAGCCTGAAGTCACTCCTTAGAACGCGCATGGGTAGAAGGGTCTGTCCCGAAATAGCTGTGCCAATCCGACCCGCTAGTCACCCTGGCGAACCCCGGATCCTGGTCCGGGGCAGGCGCCGGGGTCCAGGTCCCGCAGGAAAGACTGGATTCCGGCTTCCGCCGGAATGACGGACGCAACCTCCTACGTCCCAGGCTCGAAGGGGCGACACTTGTTCTGGGACGGATACTAAGTTGACAGTACGCGCATCGGTATCACTTGCTCTTGTGCGGCGGTTCGGGTACGCTTGAGGCATGGATCTCTTCGAGCACGACCTGTTGTCAGACCCGGAAACGCCCCTGGCAGAAAGGATGCGACCGCGCGACGTGGACGAGTTCTTTGGCCAGGAGGAGATTCTCGGTCCGGGGAAAGTCCTGCGTAGGGCAATAGAAGAAGACAGAGTCTTCTCGATGTTGTTTTGGGGTCCCCCCGGAACGGGAAAGACCACCTTGGCCGGCATCGTGGCTGAGCGGTCCAACTCCCGTTTTGTGAGGCATTCCGCGGTCACCGCGGGGGTCAAGGAGATCCGGGAGATAGCGAAAAAGGCCAGGGAAGATCGCGCATACTACAAACGGCGAACGATTCTTTTTCTCGACGAAATCCACCGCTTCAACCGGGCCCAACAGGACTATCTTCTTCCCCATGTGGAAGACGGAACCGTGGTGCTCATCGGCGCCACCACAGAGAATCCCGGCTTCGAGGTGAATTCGGCCCTCTTGTCCAGACTGAGGGTCTTCGTGTTCGAGCCTTTGTCCTTCCAGGACTTGAAGGGCCTTCTGGACCTTGCCCTGGCTGACCCGTTACGCGGATTGGGCAGGTTTTCCCTCAGTTTGCTGCCTGATGCCGTGGACCTGATCGTCTCCCTGTCCGGTGGAGATGCGCGGACCGCGCTCAATATTCTGGAAACTGCCGCGCTCGATGCCGAGGTTCGAGCCGACAAGACCATAGATCAAAAGTCGATACGTGACGCGATTCAGCGCCAAAATCTTCGATACGACAAATCTGGCGAAGAACATTTCAACCTTATCAGCGCGCTTCATAAGTCGATACGTGACAGCGATCCGGACGGCAGCCTGTACTGGCTGGTGCGCATGCTCGAAGGAGGAGAAGATCCACTGTACATCGCGCGCAGGCTAATACGCGTTGCAAGCGAAGATGTGGGTCTGGCGTCTCCCAAGGCCCTGGAACAGGCAGTGGCGGCGTTCCAAGCCTGTCGTTACGTGGGCATGCCCGAATGTGGGCTTGCTCTGGCTCAGGTGGTGGTGCTGCTTGCCACCTCGCCGAAGTCGAACGCCCTGTACACGGCCTATGATGCGGTGAAAGAGGAAATCGCACGAACAGGACATCTGCCTGTGCCCATGCATCTTCGCAATGCACCGGTGCGCTTCATGAAGGAAATGGGCTATGGCAAGGCATACCAGTACGCGCACGACTACCCCGACGCCCACGTCGAACAGGAACACCTCCCCGATGAATTGCGAGGTTGTCGCTTCTACCACCCGACCGATCGAGGATTCGAAGAGACCGTCAGACAGCGAATCCGTTCCATCAGAAGCGAAGAATAGGGGGATGGGTCCTCATGAATTGGAGTCCACAAGGTTGTTGGAGATGCTGAAGGGGAAGATTGACCGTACTCCAGGGCGTGACTCACGTCAACGATATGCACACAAAACGCCGTTAATTCCAACGGAATGGCTCGTTGGGGGTATCCACTTCGGTCAGGTGACCACAACATCTAGTGGTTTGTCTGGGGCTGATCGGCCTACCAGCTTCCAATACGGTTGCGGTGGGGCTTCACAAACTCCCTGGACCAGTCTATAGAATAT
>JBFMAA010000213.1:0-8102 GCA_040755955.1 Thermodesulfobacteriota bacterium | reverse complement strand
TTCGATGGTAGCGTCAATCCGCGCGATGATTTGGTCGTTGAATTCTTGTCCGCATACGAGCATGCCCCCCTCTTATCACTGGACACTGACGGTGTCCAGCAAAAAAATGTGGGGCAGGCTCAGTTCATGGCGGAGAAGAGGTTCCCATGCTTGCTCACTCCGTACACGGGGTACGCCGGCACATCAGGGCCTTTGTGACACTGGGAGCACGTGTACGGCTGCCTTGCCATCTGTATCGCGAACTGATGTCTGCTATGGCACGCGGCGCACGAGCCCTTACTCCCATCGGGGTTGAATCGTCCCACGCCCTGATTAGGCCATCCGGAAAGCACGGGGAATTCCATCTCACCCTGATCCGTCTCCCGGGTCGTCTTCCCCATAACCTCGACCGCAGTGCCGTGACAATGGGCACAGGATTCTTCCAATGTCTTCTCATCCGGCGGGCCGATTTCGGTATGGAGCTCCTTGAGGCTCTGGTGACCCGTCACGGACTTCGTGAGCGTCTGATAGAGCTTGTTTTCGACCAGGTTGCCGCGCGCATGGGACATGAGGTTCTTGTCGAATTGTGCCGCTTCCGTGGGGTGGCAGGTCGAGCAGTCTTTGGGAGTCACGAGCACGTGCACCTGCACCTCGTTGTGGGAAAACGTATCCTTGTGGGCGTCGGTGTTCAGCGTGTGGCACTCCGCGCACCCGACCGCGGTGGAAGTGAGCTTTTCCGGGACCTTTTGCGCGGAGACTCTGCGTTCCAGCTCAGGTTTCTTGACTGCCTCCCCGGGGGTGACCCGCGAGTGTCTGCTGCGCTTCCAGTCCTCCACGATCGAGGGAGAGACGGCACTGTGACACTGTATGCAGTCCTGAGTTGCCTGACTGATCGGAGCAGCCTCTTTCGCGTAGGCATTTCCGAGAGAGAAGGCCATCACGGCAAGCAATAGCCACAGCACTCTACCGGGGAGGGTGTTGGGCCTCGGCGTCAAACTAAGGACTTGCCACGCCACAGGGTGTTCGGCCCTTGCCTCCCGGTGAATCATCCGGCCATTCTCAATCGCCCCTACCCGTCTTGGGAGTAGTGGAGTGCCAGAGGGACGACTGACAATAGCCGGGCCTTTCACGGCCGGGTAAGAAGCGGCGGTTGCTCTCATTGTGACGCCTGTGCGGGTGTCGGGAGGTGCGGGTTCACGCAATACCTCCAGTCGAGCCGGCGGGCCTCCCCCATGATCACCGTCGTCGGTGTGCGGCAGCGTCTCAGGTCTCATTGCGTGACTCCCTGTACACCTTCACTTTGGCAGTTGTTCGAGGGCTTTGACCAGGTTCTCCAGTCGCGGCATGGTGTTGATGTCATGGACCTCGATGTACCGAACGACCCCGGTCTTGTCGATGACGAAAAGCGCGCGTTCGGACACGCCGTCCGACCGGAATACCCCGTATTTCCCGGACACTTCGCCGTGGGGCCAGAAATCCGAGAGCACCTCGAACCAGAGCTTTCCCATGGTGCCGGTCCAGGCGAACAGGGTCGGAATGTTGTCCACCGCGATGCCCAGCAGCACCGCGTCGTTCTTGTCAAAGAGCTCTCGAGCGATATTGTAGCCCGGCCACTGCTGCGAGCAGACCGGCGTCCATGCTGCGGGCACGAATGAGATGACCACGTTCTTCTTTCCCGCGTATTCCGACAGGGAGACCTTCTTTCCCGACACCGCGGGCAAGGCGAAATCCGGAGCTTTGTCCCCTACTTTGAGCGTGAGTTTGCTGTCGACGGCTTTGAGTCTTCCCGCATCGTATATGCTTTCCGGGGGCGTCTGGGAGGACACCGGAACTGGTGACCAGGAGAGAAGCACTCCTATCGCGGTCACCGCAAGCAGGCGTAATGCGTATGGGTGAATTATCATGAATTCCGACCTCCTCGGAGCCGTCTTCGCGGCTACGTCCGCGGGAAGGATCACTTCCCCTCCCAGATCCGCGTGGTGCAGTATTCGGCAAACGCTTTGAAGTGAGCGGTGTTCGGCGATTTTTCGTTCCAGTAGAAATAGAGCGGTCTCGAGAGCGGGTACGTTTGGTCCTGGAATGTCTTCTTGGACCACTTCACCGGAGGGGAGTCTTCTTTGGTCTTAAGGGCAAGCACCTTGACCGGGTGATCCATTACCGTGAGGACCAGGCACCCAACTACGCCGATTCCACCCTTTTCGGTGGTCACGTGTTTGAGTAAACGGTGGAAGCTGCTCACGTTGACCGTGTCGGTCGAGTACTTGCCTCCCTCGAGCATGCGTTGCTCGAACGATACCTCAGTGCCGGCCCATCTCCCTTCTCCCGGGCGGCGCAGAATGATCTTCACGGGGACATCAGGGCCGCCGATCTCCTTCCAGGACTTGGCCTCGCCGGTGAAGAGTTTCTTGACCTGCTCTTTCGTCACGCTCTCGACGGGGTTGGCTTTGTTGCAGACCACACATATGCCCCCCATGCCGACGAAGTGCTCTGCGGGCGTAACCCCTTGCTTGGAGGCGGCCATCTTCTCCTCGTCGGTGATCTGTTCGGACGCGAAGACCATGTCCACTTCCCCCTCGAAGAGTTTTCGCATACCGACTGCCGTTCCTCCGCTTGTCGCTACTATGGCGATGTTGGGATGCTCTTTTGTGTAGTCCTTTCCCCAGACCTCGGCAGATTCGACCAAGCTGTGGGAGCCGCCAACGCGTACGGTGATCTGCTTCGGTTCATCAGCCTGACTGGGGAGTGCCTGCACCGCGACCAGTACCCAAAAGCAGAATGCACATCCTATCCATCTTGCGAGCATTTCGTCATACCTCCATGCGGGCCGAAGGTGCGCTCCTCGGACCGGTTGTCGCGAAACGGAACCGACTGGGCTGCCGCGTGCACTTCGTGTGACGGTACGCATCCTCGATGCGGGTGGCAATGTCTGCACGCGCGGTGTACGATTCGGTGCCCACGAAGATCCGTCACCCTTTGGATGCGAGCAGTTTGCGAATCTGATCGAGAAATTCTTCCACCCCTTTGATGGCCCTCAGCTTGGTGAACGCTACCTCTGCCGGCTTGCCCGGGCTGAGTTTGAGCACCACATAGGCCGGGGTGCGTATCGTCTCTTTGGCAGCGCTTTGGAATGTGCCCTGCTCGTCCGGAATCATGGGGAACGGCATCTTGTACTTGTTCCTGAAGAAATCTACCTCATACCACGTGTTGTTCAACCCCAGTCCCAGAAGTTTCACCCGACCCTTGAGCTTTGGGTCCTTGTCAATAAGTCCGCACAGGCTCAGGACATTCGGGGCATCCGCCTGACAATGGGGGCAGTACATGCTGAAGATCTGCACTATCAGGACTTCGGCCTTGACCTGCCCGACGGAAAACGGACCGCTGGCGGTAAGCCCGAGATAGGTCTTGTCACCAGGTCTTTCCGGTTCCTGGATCTTGTACGAGTTCAGGACGTCCGCGTGCATTCCCAACGGATCTTCCGCCAAAGAACTCGCGGCCGGCAAGAGATGGCAGAGCCCGACCGCAATCGACACAACGAGTATTCTTCTCATGGCAGTGCCTTTCAGGTAGGTCCGGGGGCACAACGAAGCATGGAAATGCGACCCACCCCCTGTGAAGCACCCGTGCGGCGACCAGCAGGAGCCACCCAATCTCAGAAGCTCCAGGGGATGGGGGTCCGGAGGAAGGGGCGGTTTTCAAAACGACGGCTGGGAGACGTGGCCCGTAATCGCGTCGGCCTTCCTCGGCCCGCATGCGGACCGAGGGCGGGGCGAGTTGGTTCTACGCCACCAAAGGAGGCCACTTTGCTCTCTCCCGGAGCCGCTGGGCCGAACAATTCTTCTCGAAACGAGAAGAAATCGAATGTGATGAGTAAGACGCTCCTTCCCCCAGAAACTGCATTTCCACAGGAATTGGTTCAGGACTTCCAGAGTCCGTGGATATTGCAGTACTCCCGCGCGACAAAGTCTCCCTGTACCGGGAAGAATGCTTCGGGGGCCTCACCAGGCTTGAGGAACTGCCGGTACGCCTTGCCGTCAGAGGAGAGTATCTCTATCCATTCGATGTAGTGTTTTTCCTCCATGGGATGGGCCACGCTGCCGACCTTCACCGTGAGCCCACCTGCTGCGGTCTCCTTGACCGGCACATGCTTCTCCTTGGACGCGTCGACGGTGTTCTCCACAAAGAGCTTCATGGGTTGGCCACAGCATACGAGCTCACCTGCTCCCTCGTGGACCAGCTCGACGATGTTGCCGCACACTTCACACTTGTAGATTTCCAGCTTCTGTGCCATCGGGGTAACCTCCTAAAACTACGAAATAATTGTATAGCGGTGGAAACGAAGCTCTGCGAGACGGCATATTACCAGTTCTCGCCGAGCACTTCATAGTACGCCTTGGGATGTGCGCAAGCCGGGCACGCGTCGGGAGCTTCGGTCCCTTGGTGCAGGTACCCGCAGTTGATGCATCGCCACACGGTCGGTCGATCCTTTCTGAATACTTTGCCTGACTCCACGTTGGCAAGAAGATCCTTGTAGCGCTTCTCGTGCTGTTTCTCGGAGACGCTCACCGCGTCCCACAGTCTGGCGGCCGTCTCGAACCCTTCTGCCCGGGCTGTGTTCGCGAACTCGGGGTACAGTTCCGTCCATTCATGGTGTTCGCCCGCGGCAGCCGCACGAAGATTCTCCGCGGTGGTTCCGATCGAGCCGGACGGGAACGCGGCGGTTACCAATACGTCGCCCCCCTCGAGCAATTGAAAGAACCTCTTGGCATGCTCTTTTTCATGATTGGCGGTTTCTTCGAAGATCTGAGCTATCTGGACGAAGCCTTCTTTCCTCGCCTGGCCGGCAAAGTACGTGTACCTGTTTCGGGCCTGAGACTCACCTGCAAACGACGCGATCAAATTCGCTTCGGTCTGGGACCCCTTGAAAACAGCCATTCCTCTCCTCCCTTCACATAAAACTGGGATGTCTTGTCGTGTGAGTGGCGGATTCCCTGAGGCTCAAGGGCCTCCGCCGCTTCCGTCCCCGTCATCTCCCGACCCGAGTCGTTCTCGCCGGCAATCGGGGCATATGCCCGTGAATTCCAGGCGATGCCCCAAGATCTCGTAGTCGCACAGGCCTTTGACCGTCTCCTCGATCCCGGGAAACGTGTCCCCACCCACGTCATCCACTCGGTCGCAGCGTACGCAGCGCACGTGGTAGTGATGTTTGACCATGGCGTCGAAACGTTTCTGTGCGCCGGCCATCTCGATCTTCCGGATCATACCGGAGTCGGTCATAAGCTCAAGGTTGCGATACACGGTCCCGAGACTGATATGGGGGAGCCGTTTGCGCACCTTGTCGTACAGTTCGGCCGCGGTTGGGTGGGTAGTGACCTTAGTGAGCTCTTCGAGGATCACTTGGCGTTGGGGAGTCATTTTAATTCGGCGGGAGTCTGCCACCGGGCGGTTCCTCGATATTAGTAACGATTCCTATTACTATAATCATCGACCCGACCCCTGTCAAGAGCCCCCTCCGACTTCTCGTCTAACGGAGAAACCGCGGAAGAACTCGCGACGCGGGGCCAAAGGCCTTAGAGCACCCAATCAATATTCTGCAAGACCACCATGGCCCCAGAGGGCCACAACCAAGCATGAAAGTCACCGCCCGACATCCCGAGAACTCCCCGCATGGTCAGAACTATCCAATATATCAAAAGTTTTCGGAAAGGGGCCAGGGGGACAACCCTTCATCAAAACCACCATGACAGCGAGCGGTCACAACCAAGCATGAAAGTCACCGCCCGACATCCAGAGAACTCCCCGCATGGTCAGAACTATCCAATATATCAAAAGTTTTCGGAAAGGGGTCCGGGGGACAACCCTTTTTCAAAAGGGTATCCCCCGGGAGACTTTCTGATAAAGGGTATCCCCGGGAAGTCTTTCATGGGAAACGGCTGGGAGCCGTCTTTCGGAGAGCGAGCCGGCATTACCCGGTGAATAGTGCGTTGAAGAATCTGGACTTCGACCGGAACCGCGGAAAGGCGTGGTTGCCAAACGCCTCCACTGAATGAATCTGCTCCGAGTGGTCACGACCTCCGTCCCCGGTGTTATAGGGAAATATGTTGTCCCAGAGCTCGTCCACCAGCCTCATGGCCTCCGGGAGTGAGGGCACGGTCAGCATTCCGTTCCTGTCCAGATGAACGAGTCCCATCATCTCCAGCCGATCCAGTGCGGAACTCACGTCGAAGTCCAGTTCGTAGTCGTGGGTTGACTCGAACCATTCTTCAATCGCGTCGTCCAGGGACTCGCGGTCGTGTTCCCTTTCGGAAGTGAGCAGGAAATAGTACGCGAGGAGCATCTGCTTGCATTCCTCCTCTTCCGCGGAATCGACCAGAGAATGGAATACGCCGTCACTGTTGACCAGGTTGCGGAAATAGAGATACTCGGTGAGCTCCTTCTGGAATTTGAAGCACTTGTTCTGATAACGAAGCCAATGCTGAAGACAGAAGCCGAATACCACAGGGGCAACGGTCAGGGCTCCCACAGCCTGTTTGAGACTGTCCTGCTGCAACGTGCCCATCAGGCCGAGATACGCGCCTCCCACGAGAAGAATCACGCTCAAAGTGGGCAGAATCTGGGTGATGAGAAGCGGAATCCCAGCCACCACCGCGGGAAGCACAAGAAACAGCAAATCTCTCAGCGACATGGCCGGAGCGCAGTTCGGAAGCAGCATCTTCAGGTGCTTCTCGGGTACGTTCTTAAAGAGCTTGATTATCGTGGTCCCCGGTTCGAACGCGACGCAGTCCCGGTCCTTGGCACTGACGGCCCCGTGGGGCTTGAAGCGGACTATCAGCACCACCCTGTCCAGCACGGTGTATTCAAGAGGCCTCTTCTTCCGGTCAAAGAGTTTTCGGGTTCTGTCCCGTTCTCTGTGGCAACCGCGAAAGAAGAACCGCACCTGCTCGAACAGGTGTTCGGGTATGTGCACGTCCATGGGCGTAGCCGATTCTATCTCCGAACGCTCGATCTCACGGTAGTTGGCGTTGGTCAGGACGTCCACGAGAGTCGAGGTCACCCGATCGCCGGCCTGACGGATCTCTTCGGTGGTGAATCTTCTGAGCCTGTCGACATCAGGGTTCATCGGGTAGTAGTTGTTCTTGAGGATTTCAAGTTTCCGGTGAAAATCGAAATGCAGGTGACTTTCAAGGATCTCCGCCAATCGCCTGAAGTTTTCCCTATCCTCGTAGGTCTTCAGGCCGCCGTCGGACAGGATCATCTCGAGGATGTCGACCTTCCTGAACTGAATGAAATGCGCCAAGTCCTTGTATTCTCCCATGAATCCAACCCTCTTCCAAACAGAATATGAAATAGCGTCACTGCACGCGTCGTCCGGACATCTTGCGCGTGTTGGTTGATTAGTGTCACGTCTCCGGTGGAAGGTTCCGCGGAATCATATCCAGACAAGGCGACATTTCAACACAGACACAGAGCGGCTGGGAGCCGCAACCAATAATCGCGTCCACCTTCCTCGGCTGGCACGCGTTCCGATGGCGGGGACGGTTGGTTCCACGCACGTTCAAACCGCGCATGGCCACAGGGGAAGCACAGCCATTGACCCCTTTGCGCAAGGGGATTCTGACGACAAATCTTCGCGGCGGGGCAAGAATTTGAACGACAGTGGTACAGAGAGACGAGGCAGATGCATTTCCGCTCACACGGTGAAGGCGATGCTCCCCTCCAATTGACGATTCCGGCGGGGTCTGATCCTGTGGCGCAGGGTTTCGAGCCTGCCGATCGGTGAAGACTCAGGGGCTGCCGCGAAATAACCCCGTCATCTCGCGTGCTCCCGTTCGATGGGTTGACTCCCATAGCTATTCACAGTGCGCCCAGCAGGGCGCCGGCGTCTTCCGCCCTGGAAGGGCAGCCCGTCAATAGCCGGAGGTTTCAACCTGCGGGAGTGAAGCGATTAAATACTGTTCTCTGATTCGCGGTGCTTGCAAGGTGTATTTTGCCGCGGGCCCTAAGTGCTTTGTGGCATAAATCCGATCACGAAATCAGGCCCCAACGTTGTTGAGAGGAACTTGTAGCGGCCGGCGTCCCTGCCGGCCGGCACGGAGGCCGGCCGCTACGACAGAAGATCTGCCACA
>JBFMAA010000212.1:0-8133 GCA_040755955.1 Thermodesulfobacteriota bacterium | reverse complement strand
GGCCAAGGTCGCCATAACGGCCTGTATGCGAAAACTGCTCGTGATGCTCAACGCCATCATGAGAACCAAGACACCGTACAGGAAAGATTTTGCTTGACGTACAACACAGTCGCTTCCGAAAACTCTTCGAATATTGGATGGTTCTGACCACCCAAGGAGTTCTCGAACTGTCGGGCCGGGACTTTCATGCTTCGTTGTGGCCAAGCGCCATGACTGTTCACCGCGGAGATACAGAGGACGCAGAGAAGGAAGAGAGAAGAACATGAAAGAATTGTGCTTTTCTACCGGTGCGCACCTGATAAACTGATTCCTGCGCGTCTGAGCCGCCGACTTCTTTTCTTATTCTCTGTGCTCTCTGCGCTGGGGTGAGTCTTCTTCTTCCGGGTGACCGGTTACCCACGCTCGCCATCCCTTCCGGAAGGAAAGCATGCCAGACAAGCTAGTTGGACCATTATCCAAGAATATATTGAGCCTTTCGCAACGCCATGTCAGCGGAATAGGGGCTTACTATTCGGAGTTACATGCGCTTTCTGTTGCAAAAAATGGGCGCCTATGCTAAAGTGAGCAAAACCATCACATAGGAGGAGTCATGCGAATTGCCCTTGTTCTCGCACTGGCAATAGGTGTTCTGGCCTGCTCGCTGCCCGCGTTTGGTGCAGCGACGGCCACAATCTTTGACGATCATCCCGTTTTCGGGAAGATGTCCGCTCACGATGCCTCCATGAGCGCAGATGAGAAGAAAGCCGGCGAATCGATAGGGACGCTGTGCGCCAAGAAGAGCTACAAGAAGAAGCGCAGAAGCAAGAAACGAAACGGCAAAACGCGCAGAAGCTTGGACCTCACGCGCGAACAAGGTCTAGTGTAGCCCTTCTCCCTCCCTTCCCTGCCCTTTCATCGCGAAAAAAGGCAGGGCATCGCGGTGGAGTGAATCGAATTCCGTCGTGGCGTCTCAATCTCTTGTTGATTTGGTGATCGCGTTCGCCGGTCTGCTCAGGCAGCACGGGTTTTCCGCGTCTCCCCCATCCGTGATGGATGCCCTGTCAGGTCTGACCCTTGTGGGAATTCGAGATCCCGCTGATGTCAGGACCGTGCTCAGGGCCTCCTTCATGACCAGGATCGAGGAGCAGGAGGCGTTCGAACGTCTTTTTCGGCAGTTCTGGTTCCCTGGGGAGACGGGCCCAGGCGATCAGGCAGTTTCGGCCGCTCAATCCCCTTCCGATGTTCCTTCCCACGTTGGCGCGACCTTGCAAATTCTCACCGCAGGGGAGCGGGATACCGTGACGACCGGCGAAGAAGTACCCCGGTCTCTGGTATGGTACTCGCCTCAGGAATCGCTCAGAGAGGCAGATCTCACCGCCCTGAGCCTGGAGCCCCCGGAGAGGATCACCCGCTTGATCCGTGAAATCGTAAGGCCGTTGGTAAGTCGCCTCGGGGCGAAGAGACGCCGAGCCTTATTCGGAACGGACCTCGATTTCAGGAGACTGTTCAGAAAGAGCACCCAGCACGGAGGAGATATTCTCGCTCTGCCGGGGCTCAAACCCCGACCACGGATAAAGAAACTGGTATTCCTCTGTGACGTCAGCGGCTCAATGAATCCTTACCTCAGTTTCATGCTGCGATTCGTGGCAGAGATTCAATCCCTTCCTACTCGCGTCGAAACCTTTGTGTTTGCCACTCGCCTGACCAGAATAACTCCGTTGCTGGCCGGAAAACCTTTCGAAAGGGCCTTGACGGAAATCGGGCGAACGGTAAAAGACTGGTCCGGCGGTACACGGATGGGAGAATGTCTCGCCCAACTCAATGCGCTGCACGGACGGTCGCTCTTGGGGCCCTCGACCGCAGTGATTATCCATTCAGACGGGTGGGATCGGGGAGACACGAGTCTTCTGACACGAGAGATGGAGCGGCTCCACAGACGAGCCTACCGGGTCCTTTGGATAAACCCACTGCTGGGCAGCCCATCGTACGAGCCGACCTGTCGGGGTATGAAGACCGCCTTGGAACATCTGGATTTCTTTCTTCCCGGATACCAGCCTGCCGGTGGGCTGGAAAGACTGGCCCGTACGCTCGGGAAGCTCGTGTAGGTCGGCCTGCGTCATCCCTTGACGTGACTGAGCAGGGTTTCCCTGACCTCCTTGAATCCTTTTGCCGTGGCTATCGATAGTGCGGTTTCTCCGCGCTTGTTCTTGGCTTCCGGGTCGGCTCCATTGGCGAGAAGCAGCTTCACCACTTGTGCATGTTGCCGGGCTGCGGCTAATGTCAGGGGCGTATCGTTGGCCGAATCGGTGACGTTCACCTGGGCACCTTTCTCGATGAGCATCTTCACCACATCGTGGTGCCCTGCATCTGCTGCCACGAGTATGGCGGTGTCTCCGAACTCGTCTCTGCCGTCTGCATCAGCGCCTTGCTTCAAGTGCATGACCACTCTGTCCACTTTGCCGTCCTTTGCCGCGAGAATGAGTTGCTTCTCCCGTCTTTCCTTTGTTTTCGGCCTGGTGACCGGCGTGGACGTAGTGTCCGTCGGGGAAGTGACCACTTCCGATTCAGCCTGGAGTATGCGTTCGTAGAACTCCTCTTCGGTAAGCAGGCCCGCTTCGAGCAACTTGTTGAACAGCGGCTCCAGGCCGTCGGGTCGCACACCGTATTTTTTCATGAGTTCTGCGTCTTCCATGCCGGAGAGGAGATCGTTGGCCACTTTCTTCAGATCCAGGTCGGTTTCTTCTTTCTGGGGCTTTGGGGGCGCCGGCGGAGGAGCTTTGCGTTCGGAGGCCGGACTTGGCCTGGGTCCCTGCTGCGACTGGGGTTTGGCCGCGGATGAGTGGGCCGCGGGACTCGAGTTGAATCTCCCGTCCACAGCCTCTTGGGCCAGGATTCCCGCGCCGATCAGTTTGGTGAACAGACTGTGCAGTCCCTTGTCGGACAGGTGATACTTCTCTCTCAGCTCAGCGTTGGACATTCCCGAGCGGATGTCCTTCATGACATCTTTCGCCATCACTTCCGGTTTAGCCATGGCGATCCACCTCCGATGATTGGCTCGCGTGCGTTCCTGTGGGCGGATTGTGGGTGGTATCAGCCCTCGAGATCAAACGTTGAATCAGACGTCCCTCCGATGCCGCTCACGTGGAGCTTGAAGTCATCGGGGTTGGTGGCTGCTGCGAGTGCTGTCTCAAAGGTAACGAGCTTGTCCTTGAACAACCCCATGAGCGACTGATCGAAGGTTTGCATGCCGTAAGTGATATGTCCCGCAGCGATGGCGTCGCGGATTTCCCTGGTCTTGAGTTCCTCGGAAATACAGTCCCGCATTCGTGCAGTGGACACCAGGACTTCCACGGCAGGCACTCGTCCCCTTCCGTCGGCCCGGATGAGCAGACGCTGGGAGATGATGCCTTTCAGGATACCTGCCAACTGGAGCCGAATCGACTGCTGGTGTTCCAGCGGGAACACCGAGATGATGCGGTTGACGGTCTCCGTGGCGTCGAGGGTGTGGAGAGTGCTGAAGACGAGGTGACCTGTTTCTGCTGCGAGCATTGCGATCTCTATGGTTTCCAGATCCCGCATTTCTCCGACGAGTATCACGTCCGGGTCTTCACGCAGAGCGGCTTTCAGGGCCGACTTGAAGGAGAGCGTATCCTGACCCACTTCCCTCTGGTTGATGATGCTCTTGCGGTCCCTGTGAAGGAATTCGATGGGGTCCTCGATGGTGAGAATGTGGCAGTTCCGGTACGTGTTGATGTGGTTGATCATGGCTGCCAGCGTGGTGGACTTCCCGGAACCGGTGGTCCCGGTCACGAGCACCATACCCCGGTTTTCCATGGAGATCTTCTCGACCACAGGAGGCAGATACAGGTCCTTCAACTGGGGAGGGTCGGTCGGGATAGACCTGAGCACCATGGCGATGGTGTCTCTCTGACAGAAAATGTTCACTCGGAATCTTCCGAGCTTCGAGACGCCATAGGCCATGTCCAGTTCTTTTGTCTTCGTGAAGACCTCTCGTTGTCGTTCGTTCATGATCGAGAGCGCGACACGTCTGATTTCGTCCGGGGTAAGCCGCTCATAGCCCTTCAGGGGGGCAAGCACACCGTGAGCTCTCACCACAGGCGGGAGCGGGATTTTGAGATGGACGTCCGAAGCCCCCATTTCGATCGCTTTTCTCAACACATCATCGAGATCCATTCCTATTCTCCGTCACCCGATCCGTTCGTGTCGCTTCCGAGAGCGTCGTCGCTTCCGCGGCTCACCGCGTTGCGGAATTCGCCGATTCCCATTTTCTCCAGTACCTTGTTTCGGATCGCTTCCATGATATCGGGATTCTCTCTGAGGAAAGTTCTTGCGTTTTCCCTTCCCTGTCCTATGCGTTCCTCTCCGTAGGAGTACCAGGCACCGGATTTGTCAATGATGTCCAGGGTCGAACCCATATCCACGATTTCCCCCGCTTGCGAGATTCCTTCATCGTAAATAATGTCGAATTCGGCCTGTTGGAACGGCGGTGAGAGCTTATTCTTTACGATCTTGACCTTGGTCCGTGCTCCGAAGACCCTGTCTCCATCTTTGAGCGAGGACACGCGACGGATTTCCATTCTCATGGAGGAGTAGAATTTCAGGGCATTGCCGCCGGTGGTCGTTTCCGGGTTGCCGAAGAATATGCCTATTTTCTGCCGCATCTGGTTGGTGAAGATGACGCAGGTGTGCGAGCGGGCAATTGCTGCGGTGAGTTTTCTCAATGCCTGGGACATGAGCCGCGCCTGAAGGCCCATATGGGCGTCTCCCATGTCGCCTTCTATTTCGGCTTTGGGCACCAGAGCAGCGACCGAGTCGATCACGATCACGTCCATGGCTCCCGAGCGCACAAGGATTTCCGTAATATCGAGGGCCTGTTCCCCTGTGTCAGGTTGTGAGATGAGCAGATCGTCGGTGTTGACGCCGAGTTTCTTGGCATAGGACACATCGAGCGCGTGTTCGGCATCCACGAATGCTGCGATGCCGCCCTTCTTCTGAGCTTCCGCGATGACGTGGAGGCAGACTGTGGTCTTTCCCGAGGATTCCGGGCCGAATATCTCGACGATGCGCCCTTTCGGGACTCCTCCTACGCCTGTGGCGAGATCGACACCCAGCGAACCGGTGGAGATGGTCGCGATATTGGGGATAATCCCACCGCTCCCCAGCTTCATGATGGAGCCCTTGCCGAACTGCCTTTCTATCTGGGTTATGGCCATTTCCAAGGCGCGATCCTTTTCGGATTCGGCCGGTGGGTTGACGGCGGTATCCCTACCTTTCTTCGCTTTGGCCATGTGATTTCCTTTCGTGGGTACCTGCCGACCGGTTCATCCGCGGATCTCGTTTCGGCCCAGCCGGAATCGGTGCGCGGCGGGGCCGTCTGCTTCACTCGGTGCGAGTCCACCGCGCGTTGAGCAAGCCCCGTTGAACCGTCAGCAACTCTCAGCATGAAGAAATACCACGGCCCCAAAGTTTGTCAACATTCTCGTTCGAGCTAGCCGCTTCGGCGGATCGAAGCGCGCGTGTCCGAGTACTTCGGAAGCAAGCTGCCGAGGGTCCTTGGAATCGGCTGTAAATAGGCGTCCTCTCGCCACTACACTCCTCACCGGATGCGATGTGCATTTGCCACGGCAGCGACAATTTTGTTTTAATCAGCCTATCGAGGTGGTATGATTTGTCAATCGCGGCCGGTCGTCTTTTTTCGGGGGTTTGGATGGCACCAGGCGTGTTTTCCTTCATCAACTGTAAGGGGGGCGTGGGCAAGACCGCGGTATCCGTGAATGTTGCGGCTATCCTGGCGCACAGCAGATTTGGCCAACGGGTGCTGCTCCTAGACATGGATCCCCAATGCAGCGCCACGAAATGGGTCATGGGTGATGCCGAATGCGTGGAACGCATGGACAACGAGAACCACAAGACCGTATATCAGCTCTTTCACGACGCGGCTTATGGCACCGACTCTTTTGATTTCGATGAAGCGGTTCTCAAGACCCCAAAGGCCGTACGAGGTACCAGCATCAACCTCAACCTGCTCCCTGGTTCCAGGAATTTGAGAAACGTTGAAGACATGCTCTGGCAAAGGGCCGTTAACCTGTCATATCCAGTGACCCAAATACTCATCAAGAAACTTCGGCCTTACCTGAGCAACTACGACATAGTGATTGTCGACTGCCCTCCAAACACCTTTCGAGTTACCCAGAATGCTCTCGCCATGAGCACGCATGTGCTGGTTCCGGTCATGCCTGATTCCCTGTCCTTGTCCGGCTTTGAAGACTTGGTCCGTTCCCTTTATGACCTTGGCGGTTCCGTGGGAAAAGGAAGAGCAGTTCCGATAGCGGGAATCATTGTGAATCAATTCAGGAGGAATCTTATAGAATGTGTTCAAGGAATGGCTCAAGTATCCGTGAGCTTGATGAACCTGAAGAACCAAGGGAGAATCAGTCCCAGTTGCAGGATTTTTCGGTCACCCATACCGATTTCAACCGCGTGTCCCACCGCGGCCCGAGCCTGTAGGCCGGTGTTTCTACTGAAGGGAGAGGGTCCGGAGGCCCTGGGTAAGGGGTACTACGGGGTGGCCAAAGAATTGCTGGAACTGATTTGAAAGGAACCCATCATGTCACGTTGGCTTCAGACCTGGGAATTCTTGAAGAGAATAGTGGACCGGAAGGATTTCCAGCCTTCACCTCTGTGTGCGCAACGAATGCGCGCAACACTGGACGAGGCCGTCAAGTCCCTCGCTGACACCATCTATGAAGGACACAGAGAAGCGCTTAACGTGCAATCGCTACAGGAGATACTGGTCGGATACCAGATTAAGGCGACCGGGAACAATCCCCGGAGCCTTCTTCGGCGTGCGCTCCCTTCCGTTGTGGAGAAAGGGCTTGAACAAGACCTCTGCAAGAAGCTTGATGGACTTCTGAGAGCAGACCACAGCGATCAACGCCCCAGGCCCGCGGAAAAGCTTCTCCAAAAGGAAGGTGAGCAGCACTATGCCCGTTTTCAAGGAAAGGAAGCAGCCCGGAAGTTCAGCAAAGAGTGGCTCATGCAGGTTTGTGGAGACCTCGGCATCCAACCCGCGGCTGGCAGGCGGGATGTGCTGTTCAAGGATGCTCTGCGAAAGATATATCGGGCACACAAGGAGGATCTCTTCTGGGAAGCTGTCAGCCAAGCGGACTCGACTCCAGGGCAAGACACAAAGCACGATCTTTCGGAATTGGAGCACTTCTATCTCTCCGTTTCAGGCGTGAGTACCGACAAAGCCAGACAAAGACTCGACCAACGCTTCCCGGAAAACGAAAACTTCGTGCCTGACTTCAAAAGGTTTCTGAAGGAGTTCGGGATCTCACAGAAGCAGTACAAGCGGGAAACTTGGCTGAAAAAGGTCGCGGAACATCTCGCCACTTTGAGACGAGTGGAGGCCAAAATCCGACAATGAAAGAAGAGCACATAGAGAATCTGGTTCGAGGCTATCCTGGTCTGTTCGGGATCGACCCCAGTTTCCCTTTGCTGGGGTCGAAGTATGGCAAGAAGTACTTCTATCCCGACTCAACCATACCGGATGCCCTTTTTCGAGACGACAACAAAGGAGAGAGCGTGGTCGTGGAAATCAAGGACGATCCCTTGAAGTCCGGTGACCTGCAACAACTCAGAGACTACCTGGAACAGGAGCACCTTGAGAGGCCTGCCCACAACATTCGAGGCGTCCTTGTCGGTCTTCTGTCGACCGTGATCGATGATCTGGACGCAGCTATGGCCGATTTGCCTTGGCCAGTGGAGATCAAATGCCTCGTGAGAGATTTTTCCATGAGTGTCAGGATCTGTGATCAGTGCTCAAACGCGTATTGGCCTCGGGAGTCTAGCTGCCCTCGATGCCGGAACACTACGTACCACTTGGTGTCGTTCGACCAAGACCGATAGATGGATCTCGAAATGCCCCTACCCACCAAGGCCTCGTGGTTGCGAGCACTGCGAGGCAACCAACGAATAGTGCAAGGATTTTCTAACTGGGGAAAAGCACCGACCGGCGGCGCCCAGCGAGAGCCGCCCAGTACCAAAAGTTTTTGGGGATGGGGGTCCGGGGGAAGGGACTTTTTTCAAAAAGTCCCTTCCCCCGGAGAGCGTACCGCCTTGCAGCCCCGC
>JBFMAA010000211.1:0-8219 GCA_040755955.1 Thermodesulfobacteriota bacterium | reverse complement strand
AAGGTGATGACTCCCATGCGTCGAAAGAAAACCGGAATAAGGACCCCCCGAGGCTTCGCCACGGGGAGGTCTCAAGAGCTTTGCCCCCGGGCGTGGTGCCTGGGAACGGGAAATTCACATAGGAACGTCTTAGAACAGCTTTACCACGATGTTGCTGATCACGTTGGCAGCTTCGTCGACTCGGTCTGCGCTGCGGTTGAAGTGGCGGTAGATCTCCCGATAGCAGAACATCAGACGGGGGTCGTTGCCGTCGAAGAGTTCCTTCAACGCGGACAGGTAGATATCGTTCATGCGGTTCTCCATCCGCTTGGCTCGCAGCGCATAGGTGACCGCCACGTTCGGGTTCTGCTTCAGGTGTTTCATCGCGGCGACGATCTGTTCCGCGCCCTTTTGCAAAAGCGCGGCCATATCACGGAGTTGCCCGTTGCTCTGCACCTCGAAGATGCTCATCTCCTTTGCCGTGTTTTTCGCGTGATCGATCACGTCGTCGATGGCCGCGGAGAGCGCGAAAATGTCCTCCCGGTCGATGGGAGTGATGAACGTCTGATTGAGCTCGTCAATGATGATGCGCCGGATGTCGTCAGCCTCACGCTCGAGGCGGTCGATCTCCTCCGAGCTTCCGCGGTCCTCGAGGAAACGGACGAGCGCTTCACAGCCGGAAAGGGTCTTTTCCGCCTGGTCGAGGAGGAGTGCAAAGAAATCAGCTCGTTTCTTGCCGCCGAATACGCTCCAGAATGACATCTCTCGCCTCGTAAGAGTTCACCACGAAGACACCAAGACACAAAGAAAGCACCCCTGTCCCGGTGGGCGACCCATACCGATCAAGTCACTTCTCAGATCAGGTGCATTGAATCCAACCTGCTATTCCTCTGCACTACCATCCTTCAGAATCTTCGCCGGCCGCGAAGATTTCTTGTCGGAATCTGCTTCAGCAAAGGGGTAAATGGTTGTGCCTCCCCTATGGCAGTGCGCGGTTTGTACGTGCGTAGAACCAACTCACCCCGCCATCGGACTCCACGCGGGCCGAGAAAGGTTGACGCGATTATTGGTTGCGGCTCCCAGCCGCTCTGTGTTGAATGTTCTGTTTTCCCCCTCAACGGTTGACCCGCCTCGATATGCTACGGGGCCAGGATCGGACCCAAAACCCAATACAAACCCGCAGATACCAGCGCACATACGGGAACGGTAAGGAGCCAAGCCATCACGATGCTGCTCGCGGACGACCATCTCACACCGCTGAGACGGCGGGAAGCCCCAACACCCATGACCGATGAGGCCACGATCTGACTCGTACTGACCGGCCCCCCGAGCAGTGAGGTGCTCAAGACCACCGACAGTGCCGTGAATTGCGACGCAAAGGAGTGCACCGGTTCCAGCCGCGATATGCCGAATCCCACAGTTCTGACAAGCCGCAATCCGCCCAGAGTCAAACCTACGGCAAGCGCGCCTGCGCATCCCCAGATCACCCATCCGGGGAGCACGAGCTGACCATGCATCTCGCCGGTCCCCGCGGCCAAGGCTATCGCGATCAGCCCCATGGACTTCTGCGCGTCGTTGGAGCCGTGGCCCGCGGCCAACGCGATCATCGTCGGCCTCTGCAATGCCCTGAACAGGTGCCCGATGCCGCGGTGCGCGGTCCGGCAAAGCCCTCTGATCATCGAAAACACCAAAAACCCGAGAACTATCCCCGCGAGCGGCGACAAGAGAAGCGGCAGAATCACTCCCCGGACAAGCTTGTCCACCACCACGCACGAGGTCCCCATGCAGACCACACCGGCTCCGACCAACCCCCCTAACAAGGCATGAGACGCGCTCGAAGGAAGCCCGAGGTACCATGACGGGAGTTTCCACGCGATAGCCCCTGCCAGGGCACACATGACGATTACATATACCTTGTCCGCGGACGCCAGTTCAAGCATGGAGGGCTCGAGAATACTGCCGGCCATGGTCTGAGCTACCGCGGTTCCCAGCAGCAAAGGTCCGGCAAACTCGGCCGACGATGCCAACAGCAAGGCACTCACCGGCCTCATGGACCGCGAGGCAATGATCGTAGCCACCACATTGCCGCCATCGTGAAAACCGTTGACGAACGCAAAGCAGAATGTCAAGCCTATGGTGATGTCGAGCAACTGGTCGCCCAAGGTGCACCTGTGAGGGGTCCCGCGCGGGGGTAGATGGAGCAGAGCACCGGACGTGTCCGTGCGTTCTCCTGTGGATCGGGATCAGGCCGCCTCGCCTGATTGCAGGCAACCCTGAACCGTGCGCCGCCGCAAGTCAACTGCACGGGACGAGCTTTTCGACCCGGCGGGCCCATCCTGCGAAGCCCTCGGTCTGCCGGAGTCTTCTTCAGCCCTAGTGTGGGCTTTCCAGGCACAGCACGGTCGTTTACGGCCATGAAATGTATGGGGGGTCTCAGCCATGGGCGTCGGGACGGCGAGTTTCCACCTGGTCGTGTGTTCGCCCATTGTGCCGATGTTCAGGCATCCGGCTCTTTTCGACCGCCCCGTCGGGTTCCGGGGACTGAAGTCCCGAAGGGACGATCGAAACCAGTCGGGCCTTCCGCGTCAGGGCAATGGAGCAACTCTCTTCCCATCTTGACGCTTGGGCCTGTCCGAAGATAACTGTGCCAATCCGATAGCGAAGTCGCCTGTAAAAAGCCGGGGTCCAGGTTCTTGGGGTAAGACTGGGTTCCGGCCTCCGCCGGAATGACGGACGCAACCCCCTGCGTCTCAGGCCCGGCGGTTGTGATACTCATTCCGAGACTGACACTAATTGGGCTCGCTGGGCTACTCCTCACCACACGCCTCATCGAACCTTTCGCGGACTTCACGGAACTGCTCACGCACCCGCGCGGCGGAAACCGCCATGACGCAGGCTTGTACTGCTCCTATTTCGTCTCGAGTTACCCCTGCCTGCTCAGACACTCCGAGCAGATACTCCATTCACGGATAGCACCCTATGGACATGGCAGCGGCGAGCTTGACGAGGTGGGTCGTCTTCGAGTCCAGCACCTCGCCCGAATACGCGGACTGAGAAAAGAGCCTGAACGCCTCTGCCTGTGCCTCGCTTATCATAGGTCGGTCCCTTCCTTTCGGGGTGCGCGTGCACCAAGCCCGATTCAACATACCAGAGGACCGGCGATCAAGCAACGCCTCATGGAAATGCAGTATCCGATGGAGATGCGAATTCATACGGAGTCCTGGCACATGCTGCTCCCGGCGGCTTCGTGACCGCCCATGAGCACTGCGAGAAAGTCCTCGTCGATCCGGGAAAGAGGCCGTTCCTTGTCGAACACAATGTCTATGTCAAGCCACGGGAGCTCTTCTTCCAGAGATACCACCGTAAGGTCTCCCTTCGCGAGGTCCTCGTCCACACCCATGCGGGCCAGCAGGGTGATTCCGTCTCCGATGCGCACCATCTCCTTGATGAAATCCACGTTCCCCGTTTCGATGAATGCCGAGGGTACGAGACCGGTGCTCTCAAGGTATCTGTCGATGACCAGCCTGGTCCCGGAACCCTTCTCTCTGAGTATCAGGTTCTCCTTGGCCAGTTCAGCCGGAGTGACCTTCTCCATTCTCCCGAGCCTGTGTCCCGGCGCGGCCAGCAACACGAGCTCGTCCCGAATGAAGGGGATGGCTCTGAGCCGCTTGTGATAGGGAACACGCCCCACGATCGCCAGGTCGTTGCGGTGTTCCAGGATGCTGTGCACCATCGCGGCTGAGCTCCCTTCGTCTATGCGGATCTGTGCCCTCGGAGACGATTCCTGGAAATGGGATATGTATTTGGCCAGCAGATGTCGCACCAGTGTCTTGGTGCTTCCGATTCTCAGGGTTTCCGGGTCTGGTTCCCTGGACTGGACGAGTACCTGTTCGGCCTCTTCCACAAGGCCGAAGATCCGCTCCGCAATGCGGAACAGCAGTACACCCGTTTCGGAGAGCCGGATTCTCTTCTTCCCCCTCACGAACAGTTGTACACCATACTGAGATTCGAGGGATTTGATCTGCATGCTGACCGCTGGCTGAGTAATGAAGAGCTTTTCCGCGGCGACAGTGACGCTGCCGCACCTTGCGGCATAATAGAAGGCCCGAAGTTGGGTGAGATTCAGATCTCCGGCCATTTCTTGAGACCCACGGCGGCTTACATAAATTTTCTTTATAGTATCATAAAAATTAGTGCTTTGACATGTCAAGGCAAATCTTGCCATGATGCAGGCAATGGAAATCGAATCCAGGGGCGAGGCCGGCCGCAAGCGATGACAACCGGACCTGAGGCACCATCGCGTCATCTCCACGAAGGATCGATCGGCCCACCTTCCGTGGAACCGGCAGAAGGAGGAATCAAATGGCGGAAACGTATGACGGAATCATCCTGGGGGCCGGCCCAAACGGATTGACCGTGGCCGCGTACCTGGCCAAAGCAGGTCTGAAGATACTCCTGCTGGAAAGACGCTTCGAGGCAGGCGGAGGACTCGCCACCGAACAGGTCACCCTGCCCGGCTTTCTTCATAACACCCATGCGGTGTACATGCCGATGGTCGACTATGCGCCCCCGCTCAGGGATTTCGACGAATACCTTACCAAAGACTATGACCTTGAGTTCGCGTTTCCGTCGCTGGTGATGGCCATGCCTTTCGCAGACGGGACCTCCCTCTGCCTGTACCAGGATGTGGAGAAGACCTGTGCATCGATCGCCCAATTCTCCAAGAGGGATGCGGATACCTATCGGGCGATCCACGACAGGTACCGTGTGCTCATGGAAGACTTTCTGGGACCCGCGACCTACGAAATGGCCAAGCCGGCTTTCGAGCAGATGATCAAACTCCAACAGACCGACGTGGGCCGAGAAATCACGGAACTGACCGAAAAGACCCCGAAAGACATCATCAACGGACTCTTCGAGGACGACCGGGTCCGGTGCCTGTTCCTGTACCTGACCTGCATGTGGGGCCTTCATTACGACCTGGAAGGGGTCAGCTATCTCGTGCCGCTGCTGATCAACAGGGCCGTGAACTATCGCCTGGTCGTCGGGGGTTCGCACCATCTTGCGCATCTGTTCACCAAGGTGCTCTATAGACACCGCGGCATGATCATCTCCCCGGTGGAGATCAAGCGCATCGTCGTCGAGAACGGAAAGGCCACCGGCGTGGAGCTTCGGGACGGCACGCTCTACAAGGCTGAGAAGTTCGTGGCCAGCAGCCTGGATCCGTACCAGACATTCTACAAATACGTCGGCAAGGACCTCCTGGAAGAGCGCTTCGTGACCCGGATCAACGACTGGAAGTGGGAATCCGCGAGCCTGTTCCACGTGCATCTCGCCCTGGACACTGCGCCTGACTTCGCGGCAGCCGAGAACAACCCGGATCTCAACAAGGCCCTGATCACGGTGGTAGGGTACGAAACCCAGGCGGACCTCATCAGGCACTATGACGCAATCCATGCCGGCGAGCTCGTCCCCGCGGGATTCAATTGCTCGTTCCCGTCGCTGCATGACCCGAAACAGGCCCCGGCAGGCAGGCATACGGCCCTGATCTCGCTCCATGCGCCTCATGACCTCAAAGAAGGCGGAGCCGAGCGTTGGTACCGAATCCGGGAGCAAGAAGCCGCCAGGTGCGTGGACCTGCTGAGGAAATACGTTCCCAACATCACCGAGGAGCACATCCTCTGGCACTACATCACGACGCCGCTGGATATCGGCAACAAATTCCTCGACATGGTGAAGGGCTCGTTCAAACAGGGAGCGTACCTGCCGCTCCAAATGGGGTATCTTCGCCCCAACGAAGAGTGCTCCCAGTATGCGACTCCGATCGAGCGCCTGTACGTCTGCGGAGCCAGCACATTCCCCGGCGGGCTCATCACCTTTGGACCGGGGTACAACGCAGCCAACCGAATCGCGGAAGACCTCGGGATCGAGAGATGGTGGGGCGAACCCGAATGCGTCACGAAAGCCAAGGCCAAGGGGACGCTTTAGGAGGGCAGAGATGAGAGTCAACTCCACAGGACTGGGAAAGACTACCATGGTAGCTCACTTCGAGGATCTGGCCAAGATCGATGACGAGGGCCGGCTCGCGATGCGGCTCAACATTGAGGCCACGGAACCTGTCCACTGGTCCATCAAGGCCACGGTCGGAGGCGAGGATCTGCGCCGGTTTCTCAAGCTGGCACTGCGGCCGTCCATTCTCTTCTACGGTTTGTGGTTGATCTGTTTCGGAAAGAAGCTCAGCCCTCCACAGACGAAATGATTCCCCATGAGATCAAGGAGGTCGCTCCATGGCAGATAGAACCTACGACGCCATCGTAGTGGGCGGTGGACATCAGGGCACCATCATTGCGTGCTACTTGCAGCACGCGGGCATGCAGACCGTGGTGTTCGAACGGCAACACGAGCTGGGCGGAGGAGCATGCGGCGAAGAGATCCCTGTGCCCGGCTTCCTCCAGAATCCATGCGCCCATTTCACTAGATTCTACGGTCATCCCGCGTACGAGGATTTCAACCTGAGAGGCAAAGGACTCGTATACCTCTACCCGGACCACAGCGAAGGGATGATCTACGACGACGGCGTGAGCTTCCTGGGGTACACGGCCTGGAAAGTGGTCGATCCGAACACCGGCCGGGCCGAGTTCAGCGAAGAGAACGCGCAGAAGACCATCGACCAGATAGCCCGCCTCTCGAAAAGAGATGCGGACGTGGCCTACGATCTGCTGGAGAAGTACAAGAAGAGCTGGCGTGCCGCGTTCCACGAATGGCGGTACAACCCCCCTACCCCATGGGGAGTCCCGGACGCGTTCGAGAAACTCATCGACGATCCTGATGCGCCGATTCCGCCGGAGTATCAATTCTACACCTCTCAGCAGGTGGCCTGGGACCTCTTTGAAACCGACTACCTCCGGACCTTGTTCATGCGCTCGTGCATGACCTCCAGCGGCGTCTTTCCCAACGACTGCATCGGCATCTACAAGATCCTGCACACGCTGGGGCTGATCCTCTCGTGGGAACCCGCGTCGATTGCGGTCGGCGGCACTCATGCAATCACCCACGCCTTGCAACGGGCCTTCAGCTCCATGGGTGGCGAGTTCGTCGTAGAAACACCGGTGGCCAGTGCGATCATCGAGAACGGCAAGGCTGTGGGAGTGCGACTCGCGGATGGCCGCGAAATCGGGGCACGACACGTAGTGGTGAGCGATCTGAATACTCCCCAGACCATACTCAATCTCATCGGTAAGGATCACGTGAGCCCCAAGATCGCACATCGGGCCAAGAACGTGCTGTTCAACCGGGCGCAGTTGTTCTGGGGGAATTTCGCTCTTCACGAACTCCCCGCGTACACCGTGGCAAAGGACAACCCGGAAATCGGCATGTGTCCGAGGCTCAACTGGGGGCCCAAGGACGCTGACTACTTCGCGACACGGCATCAGGCAGAGCTGTTCATGAAGGGCATTCCTGAGAAGCTCGTGGTGATCGTGGCTCCGGACAGCATCTGGGACCGCACCCGGGCTCCTGAAGGGAAGCACACGATCCTCATCGAGCAGTTCACGGCTCCGTATCGGTTCTTCACCGACAAGGAGTGGCTGCGCATGAAACGGGACATAGTCAAGATCATGCTCGAACAGTGGTCCTGGTATGCGCCGAACATGACCGAAGACAACCTCATCGGAGCCCATATCACCACTCCGATGGACACCCAGATGCGCAACTTCAACATGCCCCAGGGCGGCTGGACCGCAGAAGACATGATCGCATCCCAAATGGGCAGGATGAGACCCTTTCCGGACATCGCATACTACCGGCTCCCCGTGAAGAACGTGTATCTCTGCTCGGCCGCGGCGCACTCCGGACCGGGCATCGGCCGAGGCAGCGGATACAACTGCTTCAAGACCATTGCCGAAGACTACGGCCTTCCCAAGATCTGGGAACAGAAAGGAAGGCCATATTAGCGCCTGAGAGCCGCCCAGTACCAAGAGTTTTTGGGGATGGGGGTCCGGGGGAATGCGGGTGACTTAAGGACTGACTTCTGGGGCGTGCCCCGGTCTCTGGATCCGATGCCGTTGGATAAGGGAGCACCAGACGTTCCGTCCCTGTTTCAAAATCCCCCCTGCCCCCCTTTAGAAACTGAGCCTTACCCAGATGGTAGGCCGCTGGACACCGAGGGATCGGGGAGTTGTGGGACGATTAATGAAATCAAGACCTTATAAGTATTGGCTATGTCGGCCAGGCGTTGCAGG
>JBFMAA010000210.1:0-8263 GCA_040755955.1 Thermodesulfobacteriota bacterium | reverse complement strand
TATTGCCCCAACAGCACCGACGTCACCCCGGCGGAAGCCGGGGTCCAGAACATCTTGAAAGGACTGGATTCCGGCTTTCGCCGGAATGACGGACTCTCGAACGCCCCATCTTATCTTAACGCCTATGGGGGCAGGGGGGGATTTTCCAACGAGGACCAGCGTCTGGCCGTCCCCAATCCGACGGCACGAGGTTCGACGCTCGGGGAGCGCCGGAGAGGTTCGGTCTTCCGTCACGAGCATTGCCCCGCACCCCCATCCTCAACAACTTCCGGTTTCTTGTCGACTCCCGCCATGCGCCGATGCAGATTTGCTTCGTGTCCTGAAGGCGCAGGTCTGCAGAGCTCTTTCGGGCATCATCTTGGGCTTCACCCACGGGGCGCCGGTTTCAATGAGTATCGTCGGCCATGGGCTTGGTGGCCTTCTTGGGGGAGGCTTCAACACGCTTCAGGATTTCGTTGACCTTCGCTTCGGGGAGCATTTTGACCTTGCCCGTGCCTACGTCGTAGATCGCGCCCGCCACCTTGGCTTTCCCCTGGGTGACGACGTTCCGAACCGCCGCGCTGTGCATGAACAGGTTTTCGATTGCCTGCCACACGTTCTCTTCGATGGCGTAGGGCACCACTTCATGGCCCTTGGCCTTGGGATGTAGTGTACAAGCCCTTTCGACCGCGGGTTTGATCGTGGCCACAAGCGGCGGGATGTTGCGTTCCAGCGCGTGGCCTTTCCCCTGTACCGCGTCTGTTACCGCGGTGACCGCTCCGCATTGCGTGTGTCCCAGAACCACCAGGACCGGCGTGTTGACATGGCAGAGGCCGTATTCGATCGACCCGATCTCATCTACGTTGCAGACGTTTCCCGCCACGCGGACGACGAAAATGTCCATGACGCCCGCATCGAAGATTATTTCCACCGGAACCCGTGAATCCGAGCAGCTCAACACCGTGGCGTACGCGTGATCCCCTTGGTTCTGCGTTCCCGCCTGTTTGAGCCGAGCGGAATCCGCGTGAGGACGAAGGGCCTTACCTGATACGAACCTCTCGTTTCCTTGTGTGAGCAGCTCGATGCACTTGTCCGGAGCGGGCTTCTTGGCTGCGCTTGCTGCGAGGCAATACGCCGGCAAGGCAGCGCACATAACCACGATCACGCCGATAGCTGAGATTTGTCGCATGTTCGACTCCTGACTGAATAGGTTTTCGAGGCGAGGCAAGTTCCGTGTGGGCACCCTTCCATGGGCGGCAAGAAGACAGCAGACCCTACATGCACAGAGCAATCCATAGGACCGCACATCCGAACAGCAAGGCAGGGATCGGCGGACCGTTGGTGATCCAGTAAGGAGGTAGGAGGACAGGCTCAGGCGAGGTCCGGCTATCCGGAACCGGGGTGTGCTGATCCGCATGAGGGAGCACATCCGACTCCAGGAGCGATGACACATCAGACCATTGCACCACGTCATACTTTTCTGGGACGGGGTCCGGCCGGGCGGGGAACTCCTCCGACAAGTCGGGGATCCAGCCGAACGGATGAATCCCCCGTGTCACCTCGACCTGTGGGGCTGTCTCGGGTCCGACTTGGGACAGTCGGTGTTGGGACTGGGTCGTTGGGCGCTCAGGATCTGGAAGGATCTCCGCCCACGGGATGTCTGGGGACAAGGGAGTATCTGCCGGTATGGAAGCAGCCGCAACAAGGGATGCGCCGGGTGCGTGGTCAGGACGGAGTTGCATCGGGGTCCGATGATGAGTACGAACCTCCGCGGCCGGCTCCTGGTCGGCCGGCTGGGGAATTTGCGGAGAAGCTGCGTCAGCCGGAGGGTGTTCGTCCAGCAGGTCCGGATCTCGCTGCTCAGGCGGTTCCTGGGCCGGCATGCGGTCGGCAGTAGGGCTGCTTTCCTGCCCAAGTCTCGGTTCTCCGTCGGGGCACGGCAGGGCCGTGATGCTTTGTCGCGCGACGGTCGAGTCGGTGCGGTTCGTGTCGTCACCCGCGGGAGGTTCGGATCGCAGGTCCGGGCCGGCCTCGGGTTCGAGCACCCTTGGAGACGACCGGAGGCCGGATTCAGGCTGAATGACTGGAGGAGGTTCCGCGGCAACGGGTTCCGGGATAGCCACGCTTGTCTCGGGAAGATCATTTGGTGTCGTGGTCGCTGCCGTTGGCGTCTGAAGCGAGACGGAGGGTAGGGCGCGCAGGCCTTGTTCCGCACACGGTTCTCCGGAGGGCTGGCCATGCGGGAGGAGCTCACGGCCGGCCTGGGAAGCATTACCCGCAGAGGCTGTTTGCCGGCCCGTCGGCCTAGGAATCTCAGGGAACAGCTCCTCCGCAGGCGCGTCGCCAGGGTGAGGACCCTGCCCTCGCAGATCCGAGGTATTTCGAGCGGGCGGGAAATGGTCCCCGAGGATGCCAGGCCTCTCCGAATGCGGCTTGTCGGAAGGAACGTCCACAGGGTGACGATCAGCCGCGTGCACGTCGGGGGCATCGACAGTGAGCGGGATCTCGTCCCCGGCCGTCGGTGGCTTCTCGGGGTGCGGTTCCACGTCGGATGGTGATGCGGTCCGGGAGTCGGAGGGCATGACTGTGGGGGGAGACAGGGTCGGTAGGGCATGGAGTTCAGGAGCGACGTAGCAACTCTTTGCGGGGGAGGTGCAGGAAGGGCTCGCGCTTTCGGCTTCACCATGGGCCTCGGTGCTTGCGGGCAGAACCGGGACCATGCTGTCCTGAGCGCCATCATCTTCTTCCGCAATTGCTCCAAGCGCCGAAGCGGAAGACGAGTCCAAGTCCAGGGGCTCCGGCTTCTTCATGAACTTGGTGTACTTTGGCTTACTCTTGCTCTTCACGGTGCTTCGCGTACCTTGCGATGACGAGGTCGATCACCTCGGTTGTCAGGTTGGCCATGTCCGCGCTCCCTTTGCAGGACGGAGAGTTGACGAATATGGGCTCACGCAGCGCATTTGCCTTGTCGAAGTTCACGTCCTGGCGCACCACCGTCCGCGCCAGATACTGACCGTAATTCTGCTCCAGCCCGTCAAGGATGTCCCTGCTCACCGAGTAGCTCTGATTGTAGTGGTTGGCCACGATCAGCACCGCGGGGATCTGGTAACGGAATATTCGCTTCAGCTCCCGAATCTTGTTGAACAGATACTCCAACCCGTAGAAGGAGTTTCCGTCGAGCTTCACCGGCGCGATCAGCAGGTCGCACGCGAGCAGGATGTTCTGGCTGGTCAGGTCGTACGAGGGGGGCGAGTCGATGACCACCAGATCGTAGATCGCGGCGGCCTTGACCTTTTCCAGTTCACGCCTGAGCCGGTATTCGCGTTCGGGCTGCTGGACGAGGAAGAGATTCAGCTCGCACATGGAGAGGTTCGCGGGGACGAGGTCCAGATTCGGCGCGATCCCGGCCCGGATTGCTGACACAGGGAGCGTTTCCTTGTGCTGGTCCGGAATAATCAACTGCTGAAGCGTGTGCGTGAAGTCCGCGGGTTCTTTCCCGAGCGAGGTGGTCATGTGACCCTGGGGATCCGCGTCCAATCCCAAGACACGGAAGCCCATCTCTGCGGCTTTCCAGGCGAAGTTCGAGGAGACCGTGCTCTTGCCCACACCGCCCTTCATGTTGAATACCGCGACCACAACCGGCGGGTTCGCGAGGGCAGGCCTGATTCCCACTCGTTCCCTTATGAGCTCCACATCTTCTGCGGTGTAGTAGCGGTTTCCCTTGTCGTCTCTCTTTGGGAGAGGGAGTCGGCCGTCCCGCTCGTGCTCGAGAAGGAGCTCCTTGGACACACCGACCATTCGGGCCACTTCGAGAGGCTTATAGGTTGCGCTTGGCATTTGTGGGCCCCATCTTTCGACCGAGGGTTGCACACGCGACGTCGCGCACGTTGAGCAGGAATACCTCTTCCGCCGCGATCACCGATCATCGGGTCACCAACACGCCGGGACGTCACAGGAATATTCCCTCGAAGGTGTCATGTAGAGCCGGTTCGTGAGAACCTTCGTGGCACGTTCAGCAGCCTTGACCTGAACGCCCACCCTTCATCGAATTCCGGCATCGGATGGGGGTGTCATATTTCAGGAGCACGGTCATGTCAAGTCATTTCCTGTCCGTAGATCCTTCCACCGGGGGTCCGACCGGCTTCTTGAACGCGGCCAGAGGACATTGATCGCAGAGGGGCTTGCGTTTGCAGAAGTGGTGTCCTACCGCGACAAACTGGGCATGGAAGTCGTTGTACAGCTCCGCATCGGGGGGTATGTGTCGGTGGAAGAGTTCCTGCATGGCCGTGTAGTCCGCGGCAGGCGGCACAAACCCGTGACGTACGAGCACCCGCTTCGTGTATGCGTCCACCACGAAAACCGGCTTGCCCGCCGCGTAGAGGATGATCGAGTCTGCGGTCTCGTTCCCTACTCCGTTGATGGACAGGAGGGCTTTGCGGAGCTGCGCCGAGTCTTGTGCCAGCAGGGAATCGAGGTCGGCTCCGTGGTGCTCCACGATGTGCGCGATCAGGTTCTTGAGTCGCCTGGCTTTCACGTTGAAGTAGCCTGCGGGACGGATGAGCTCGGCAAGTTGTTCATGCGTCATCGCGTGGATCGAGTGCGGATCGAGGCTCGATGAGTGTTTGAGGTTGTCTATCGCCCTGACGACGTTTTTCCATGCGGTATTCTGGGTGAGAATCGCGCCCACGCAGACCTCGAACGGGGAATCTGCAGGCCACCAGTTCCGGTGACCGAAGTGGGAACGCATCGCGTGGTAGTAATCCATCAGCAGACCGCGGGTTGTGTGCTTGCTCACTGTGGTCTTCCGACTCCTTTGGTCACTTCAAGGAGTTCCGGGGGAAGGGACTGTTTCGGGAAGTCCCTTTTCCCGGCGCATGCACATGGGAACGTTTACGGCGCAAGTATAGCCAATAACGGGTTGGTGTGCTATGCTTATAGTTTCGCTGTCAGGACACGACACGCCGCTCTTGCACTACGTGGTGAACGAAGCGAACCGCGTCTGGAGCAGCGCGGTACCCGACACGGCAATGCCGGTGACCCAAGGAGCCAATTGCCCCGTCAGATCCGTGGGACGACAAGGGGCTCCAGATAGCAAGTGGCACAAATACTGTCGCGTATCGCTTGCATCGTGGGTGGGACAGGCGTCCCTCCTGTCTATCAAGCAATGACGGACAACATGCCCGTTCCACCTGAACCCCTTGGGAATGGCCGCCAACGTCGCAACCGATGTCGATCACGAACATGTCGGCGTGCTCACGCCAGGGGGCATTGAGTTGAGAGGATCAGACAGTCAGCCATGATCATAGACGCGCATGTGCACCTCATGCCCCAGAAGGTCAGGGAACACAGGGAGAGGTTTTTCGCCGGAGAGGCTGCGTTCGAGCAATTGTACGGTTCTGAAAAGGCCAGGCTCGCGGACGAAGACGATATTATGCGTTACCTGGACGACTCGGGAATAGACCAGGCGGTGGTCTTCGGCTTTCCGTGGCAGAGTCACGATCTCGTCCGGCAGAACAACGAGGAAATCTGGGAATTCCACGAACGGCACCGGGATCGGGTGATTCCGTTTGCGGTGCTTGCCCCTGAGGGGCGGGACCTGGTGGAGGCTGAAGCCGCGCGGGTGATCAAGGCAGGGTTTCGGGGGATCGGCGAGCTTGCGGTGTACCACGGAGGCTGGACCCTCGAGGGATTCGAGACCCTGGACCCTGTGCTCAAAATGGCCGGGGACGCGCAAATCCCGGTGGTGATCCACGTCAACGAGCCGGTTGGGCACGAGTATCCGGGCAAGATCGACGTCGACTACCCCGGCCTGCTCAGAATCATCGAGTCGAACCCGGACGTCGACTTCATTCTCGCTCATTTTGGCGGGGGGATCTTCGTCTATGGGCTGATGCCCGAGATTGCCCGCATACTCAGGAGGACCTACCTCGACACCGCGGCCGGACCCTACCTGTACCAGGCGAAGGTATTCGAGGTGGTGCGCAGCATCATGGGACCGGACAAGCTGCTTTTCGGCAGCGACTATCCTTTGCTGGGGCTGAAACGGTACCTGAAAGAGCTCGACAGAGCAGGCGTAGACGGCGAATTCAGACGAGGCATCCTGGGCGGGAACCTGCAACGCCTGCTGCAGCCCCGGTGACGTCGGCGACGGGCGGCAGGGCAGGGAAGACACACCCCTCCATGGCGCAGACGCTTCTCGTTCACCAATCTGCGGGCACAACAATGAGAAGCATGAGAACCAGGAGCACAAACCAGAGAACACAGGCAATTATCGAGGAGCCGATGAGAACGCCCATGAAGACTGCCATTCTTTTCACTTGCCCTGCGGTCGATGTCCGTTTCTCAGCGGGATGGCCCCAACCATAGGCAGACACGTCCACACCCATGAATCTGTCTCGCAATGATTCCCAATATTCCGGCGAGATGTGCCGGACCAGCACCCTGAAGATCTCAAACGTAAGGATCAGAAGCACAACAAGCCGAACAGAGGCAACCGTTGCCAAAACGATGACAACCGCCGCAAGAAGTGCGATTTCCTTCAGCCCATCTGCGGTCGACCTTGGCGGTTCGACAGGATGGTCGAATCCATAGGTGGGCAAACCCGCACGTACGAATTGCACGCGCAACGATTTCCACAGTGTGGGATCGAGATATAGGACTACCATCCGCTGCATGTTGGCATAGGCGGTGAGCCCAGGCTTGAGTTGGGCCGCGTCGTGTGTTGTAACCTCTGCCGAAGCCCTGTGCGTAATCTCGCAGTGCGTGGCGAGTGTCCGCAGGGTGTCGAGGCAGTCTCCCGCAAGCGCCGTTGCCCACGGAGTACTCTCACGAGCCGCTGGCAGACCTACTAGCGTCAAGTCATCAACTTGCCGGGCCGGAAAACCTCCCGCCCGGTGCTGAAGCCTCCGGCTATGTTCAGTCGCTGCGGGGCTTGGGCTCGGAGGAGTCCCGGAGGGACGACTGACAATAGCCGGCCCTTTCAAGGCCGGGTAAGAAGGGACGGGTGCTTTGATCTTCACGCCCGTGGCCAACAGACCGCTGTCACCTACGACATGCTCGATGTAGCCGAAATACTCGGTCCCAAGCAGGTGGAACCGGCGCAGCTTCTCTTCGATGCCGTCAAGGGAGCTCGCGGCCAAGGCGTTCTCAATGTCGGCAGCGGCCTCGGAATACTTGTGTTTCCTCTCTTCGATGGCCTGTGCTGCGCGGACCACTGATTGCTCATGTGCGGAACCGTTCATGAGAGTATCTCCTGTCATTGGCCCGGATGTCTCGATGCGGGGGCGGTCGCGGGATACGCCCCGCGGCGAATACGCCTCCTCCAGGCGAAAGCCGCCACTGCCGCGGCCCCGAGGATGGCTCCCGCCGGCAGGGCCAGGAACAATGCACGATGGAGTCTGCGCCTGTCTCGGCGAGCCGTCAGCTCCCGGTACAGGCTCGTCAGTCCACCCTTGACCACGCGCAAGGGTTCACGGACCGTGTCCACTGATTCCCGGAACCGCACGGCCCGGACGTCTTCCCAGATACCCCACGAGTGGGTGAGGCGCTCCCGAGCCTTGTCATACCATGCGGGATCGCCCTCCTTTTCCTGATCGATGCCCCTCTGAATGACCAGAAAGAGCCGCTCGATGACACACGACTCCAGCCCCCAGGCTTTCACGGCAGGGCACTGGGAGAACTGCGCAGAGCACGGAGATTCCCCCCAGTGCGCGGACGCAGCGGCACGCAGATCCTCGCTCCACGAGTGGCAGTCGATGCAGGTCTGCGAGGGCTTGTTGGCCGCGGCCATGCTGAGGGACGCCCACGAGACGAGCACGAGCACCGCGCCGGCAAGGCACCGCCAGGTAGACTCTCTCGGCGCTGTCCCGATCGAGCTCCCAACCCATCCGGAGTGAGGCATGTGGCTCTTCCTTAGTAGGCGGCTTGACAAATCCGGCTACGCAATTGGATCTGAAGAATTGACTCTCGCAAAGCACGCCAAGATCGCCAAGGAATGGTCTCTTCTCCCTTGCCTGCCCTGCGGGAGCGCATCTTATCAGAGCTTGAGGGTTCGCGCCGTCGGATTGTTGAAGAATTCGCACTTCCGTAAGACGAGCCATTCCCTCGACCGGCCACAACGAACCATGAAAATTCCGAAGTGTCCCACGTCATACGGGCCTTCGGCGACCAGCGGGAGCCGCATGCTTCAAACGTTCTTGGGGATGGGGGTCCGGGGGAAGGGACTTCTTTCAAGAAGTCCCTTCCCCCGGAAACAGCATTTCCACGAGACCCTCTTTGCATGGCT
>JBFMAA010000209.1:0-8311 GCA_040755955.1 Thermodesulfobacteriota bacterium | reverse complement strand
TAGACACAAACCCACTCTCCCTTCCCTACAACCACTAGGCGACAGGGCTTGCTATTCCCCTCCCTTGATGGGAGGGGTTAGGGGAGGGTGAAAGTTCCCGCAATTCTCAACGCGTGGCACTATAGCGCCTATGGGGGTCTGGGGGATTTTCGGTACACCAATTATTTCCGGACAATCGCTTAGTGGCTTTGTGGTTTGATTCATCTGAGAAGGACGAGAGCATGCGTCGAGAGCTTTTCATTGCAGCGGTTCTGCTGGTGGGCATAGGTTCCGCCCTGTGGGCGCCGGACTTCCGGCAGTCCACGGGAACGGGTATTACCCAGGCACACGCAGACGCAAGGGGGCGCTCGGGGGTTGAGGCAGTCTCCGTGAACGCCCTCCCTCCGGAGGCCAGGGAAACCTTGACGCTCATCAAGAAGGGGGGTCCGTTTCCCTACCCCAAGGATGGGACCGTATTCGGCAACAGGGAGAAGCGTCTGCCACCGAAACCGAGGGGTTACTACAAAGAGTATACGGTGAAGACTCCCGGCGGTCACACTCGGGGAGCGCGGAGGATCGTGGCCGGACAAGGCGGAGAGTGCTACTACACCGACGACCATTACGTCACCTTCAGACTGATCAGGGAGTAGGACGTGAAGACGCTTACCGATATTCTTGGAGACCGCATGGCTTCAGGCGTATACCTTCTCGCGGGAGACGCCCCTTTGGCCCAACTCGAAGAGCCGGCTATCCAACGGGGGTTCGAGTGCTTTCACCTGAGCGGATCGGAAGCAAAGAACAAAGCTCAGTTTCTGGCACATGCGGCCCAGACGCTCAAGTTTCCGGAGTACTTCGGCCACAACTGGGACTCTCTCGAGGAATGCCTCACCGACATGTCTTGGCATGAGGCCCCTGCTTATCTGATCGTCTTCGAGGAGTTCGAGAAGTTCGCTGACGGCTCTCCCGGGGACTTCGAGACCGCTCTCGAGATCTTCAGGGACGCGGCGGAAACCTGGAGAAAGGAAGGCAAAGCCTGGTACCTGGTCCTTCGAGGCAAACCCCGTGAGCAATGGGGGCTTACCGAGTTGCAGCTCTAGTCACCATTGCGCACAGACTCCTGGAAGATACCCGCTCCCGTTGTCACGTGCCTTGAAATTCTCCGGATTGTGAAGGCGACCGAATCCCCTCTCACCCTTCCCTCTCCCGCCAGGAGAGAGGGTTTGCTATTCCACTCCCTTGATGTGAGTGGCAAGGAGAGGCTGAAACGTGGCGCAACTCTCAACGGGGGGCACTGTGCCACAGTATGGCCCTGACGGGGGAAGCCTCGCACTGCGCGAGCATCAGCGGCAGACAGCAGAGGGTGTATCTGCCCGGCGGGACATGGTTCAGGTCGATGCCTTCCAACACAAGGATGCCATTCCCCAAAAGTATGTGGTGAACCGGATAGGACTCGTCACCGAACCCGTCCACCGAGACGCAGTCGATTCCCACCAGTCCCACCCCCATGGCCACGCACCTCTGAGCCGCCGCGGGTGAGAGCGAGACGTACCGTTCGGAAAACACGGGGTTTCGCGGCAAGCCGAGCACGGAGTTGTCGGTCCTGAACAACAGGGCATCACCGGCATCTATGGAGAGCCCTTCCAGGTCCTGCGGAAGGATCGACTCCCGTCCTTCAACGGATACCACCAACGCGGGTCGAATGAAGTCGGTCACCGGGTACTCGTCGATGGTCTTGCCTCCCGCAATGAAGTGGGCCGGCGAGTCGATGTGGGTGCCGCTGTGTGCGCACATGGTGATTGTCGACACGTCGCACGAGCTTCCGGCTGCCATGCTCGAGGTCAGGTCCCTGGAGTACGGGGTGTCTCCCGGGTACGCAGCGGCATGCAGGCCCAGCACCACGCTGATGTCGAACACCTTCTGCAATGGTGGAGTCATGTGTGTGGCCTCGACGAGACACCGTTAGGGGCTCGCGGCAAAATAGACCTTGCAGCTTCACTACCGTAGGTTGAAACCTACGGCTATTGACGGGCTGCCCTTTCAGGGCAGAAGAGGCCCGCGCCCTGCTGAGCGCACTGTGAATAGCCATGGGTTTTTGCCCATGGAAGGGGAGCACGAGACATGACTGGGTTCTTCTGCGGCAGGCCCTAAGCATCGACCCCTTGTGGTCCGGAGCGTCCGTGGTCGATCGCTGCCCGGACCACATCCAGCACCTGTCGCACCTCGTAGGGTTTGCGGAGGAACCCTCTCGCGCCGGCAGAGAGCGTGTCCTTTGCCGAACCATCTGCCGAGTAGCCGCTTGCAATAACCACTCTCACGTCATGATCGAGGCTCAACAGCATCTCGAGGCACTCCCTGCCGCCCATTTCCGGCATGATGAGATCCAGGATGACCAGGGAGATCTCATCCCGTCGAGCCTGGTACGTCTCCAGGGCCTCTTTGCCGTTGCATGCGGTAATGACCTCATAGCCGGCCCTTGTCAATATTCTGGAGGCAAGATCGCGAATCATCTCTTCGTCATCTACAAGAAGCACGGTCTCTGTTCCGCCCCGTGGCTCAGGCTTGGTCTCGCTGGGCGGAGCCCCTCCCGCTGCCCGCAAAGCGGGGAAGTACACCTTGAAGGTCGTTCCTGCGCCTGGTTCGCTGTAGCACATGATGTGGCCGCCGTGCTGTTTCACGATTCCGTACACCATGGCAAGCCCGAGGCCCGTCCCCTCACCGGGACCTTTGGTGGTGAAAAAGGGCTCGAAAATGTGCTGCATCGTTTCTTTGTCCATCCCCCGTCCGGTATCCGTCACAGAGAGCTGCACATATGGGCCCGGCTTTGCATCGACGTGAGTCTTTCCGTAGTCTTCGCCGAGCGTCACGTTCCGCGTTTCTATGATGAGTCTGCCTCCATTGGGCATGGCGTCCCGTGCGTTGACCGCGAGGTTCATGACAACCTGCTCGATCTGGGTGTGGTCCGCGTCTATGGTCTCCAGGTCATCGGCGAGGGAGAGCTCTATCTGAATCATCTTGGGAAGGACCCGGGCCAGCATCGAGTTCAACTGCGAGATCTGGGTATTGAGGTTGCGAGGGCTTGGCGTGGCATCAGCTTTTCTGCTGAAGGCAAGCAGTCTTCGTACCAGGTCAGCTCCGCTGTCCGCAGCCCGGTACACCTTCTCCAGATCGTCCCGATAGCGTGAGGGGAATCCCTCGTCGGAGAGCATCAATTCTGAAAATCCGAGCACCACGGCCAGGAGGTTGTTGAAGTCATGGGCAACCCCGCCTGCCAGGGTGCCGACCGCCTCCATCTTCTGCGACTGTACGAGCTGTTTTGAAAGCTCCAGATGTTCCGTGATATCGCGCTTGACCGCCACATAATTCGTGATCTGTCCTGATCTGTCCTTCACGGGCGAGATCGTGGAATCCTCATGAAAGAGCGTGCCGTCCTTCTTCCTGTTGATCATGCGCCCCGACCAGACGTTTCCCCCCTTAATGGTGCTCCACAACTGCGCATAGAAGCGTCTATCCTGTTGGCCACTATTGAGCAGGCGGGGGGTTCGGCCGACGGCTTCTTCCCGTGTGTATCCCGTGATTCTCTCGAATGCCGGATTGACATACAGGACGGTCCCCTGTGCGTCGGTGACTACCACCATTTCCCCGGTCTGTGCGATGGCCGATTCCAAGCGTGCCCGTTCGGCCTCTGCTTCCACGCGCGCGGTGATATTCGTGAACACGCAGTGGGTCTGCAGGAATTCACCCTTTTCGTCCTGTGCGATCCTGCCATCGAAGGACGCGATGAGAGTGCTTCCGTTCTTGCGCCTCATCTCGAACTCGACGCCGTGGACACCACCGCGCTCCTTGAACTGCGCGAAACGCTCTCGGAACACTTGGGGGCCGTGATCGGCAAGGAAGTCTCCGAACCATTTCCCGATCACCTCGTGACGATCGTACCCCAACTCCGCGAGCCAGGCGTGGTTTACGTCGAGAATCCGACCCTCTGCATCGAGCGACTGGTACGGTGCCGGCGCCTGCTCGAAAAGCCGGCGGAAGCGCGCCTCACTCTCTCGGAGTATCGCTTCGGCTCGTTTGCGGTCCGTGATGTCCTGGATGGTGCCGCGCAGTCTTACCACGCGGTCCCCCTCACAGACCGGTGAACCGATGGTCCGCACCCATTTCCTGTTCCCTTTCCCAGTCACCATCTCGAGTTCCAGGTCATAGGGCGTGCGGAATTCCATGGCCTCCCGTATCGCGGCCTCGATCTTGCGCCGATCATCACCGTGGAAGAAGCTCTCCCCGAAGTCCGCGTCGATCTCCTGATCCGGGTCTACTTCGTGGATGTTCGCGGTCTCTTCGGTCCAGGCACCGCGTCCTGTTGCGGGGTCGAAGCTCCACGCACCGATGTGGGCCAGGGCGCTCATTTCCCGCAAGAGCCGGCCTTGCTCGAACAGGGCTTCCTCAGCCCGCTTGCGTTCGGTGATGTCGACGAAGGCCGACCGGGAACGGACAATCCCGCCGTCCGCGTCTCGCTCCGCAGTCACGCTGAGAAGCACGTCCATCACCTGACCGCTCTTCTTGACGAACTGCAGCGGAGCGTCCTTTATAAATCCCTCGCGCATGAAGGTCGGGAACACCACTGAATGCGCATAATGTGCGGAAGCCGCGGTTTGGAACTCGAACGGTCGCCGTCCCAGAATTTCCTGCCGTTCGTATTCGAGTTCCTCGCAGAAACGATCTGAAACGAACCGTATCCGGGCTTCGGAGTCCACAGAGATCATCATGGCCGGGGCCTTTTCCCAGAGATCACGATAACGCGCTTCGCCGGCTCGTATGGCCTCTTCCGCTCGTTTGCGTTCGGTGATGTCGGTCCACGCTCCGACGATTTCCACAGGGTTCCCTTGTTCATCGCGCTGGAGCCTGAGTTCGTCATGTAACCAGACTAAGTCTCCGTTCTTATTGTGAAAACGGTATTCACACGTCCCGCGGTTTTCGGCAAGAACGACGGGTATGGTGGCTAAGGCATGGTCCCTGTCGTCCGGGTGCACGTGGTTGTCCCACCAGCCGGGCTGCAGTGCTTCCTCCACGGTGAAGCCCAGAAATGCCTCGATGTTGGGGCTGATCCAAGTCGCGACGGGACCATCAGGGATGAGGCTGAAGATCACGCACGGGGTCACGCTCAGTAGGTGGGTGAGGCGCTGTTCGTTGTCTCGCACCGCTTTCTGTGCGGACCGCGCCTCGGTCTGATCGCGGACGACGAGCACCACCCCGGTTATCACGCCATTGTGGTCGCGGATGGGTGCGCCGCTGTCCGCGATGGGACGCACGGTGCCGTCCCTGGCGAGAAGCACCGTGTGATTGGCGAGTCCCACCACGAGGCCCTCACGAATCACCCGTTGTACCGGGTCCTGCACCGTCTCTCCGGTTATCTCGTTGACGATGCGAAACACCTCCTCGAGCGGCTTCCCACCCGCTTCTTCCAGTCCGTAGCCGGTGAGCGACTCCGCCACCGGGTTCATCAGTTCAACTCGTCCGTTCCGGTCCGTGACGATCACCCCATCCCCCACGCTCAAGAGAGTGACACGGTACCGTTCCATGGCTTCCCGTCGCGAGGCTTCGCTGTGGTAGAGGCTTCGGTAGTGGGCCTTTTCTTCGCGCTGCCGGAACAGGCCCACCACAGCGGAAAGAGACACCACCATGGCCAGCAGCGTCCCCACAATGAGCACTGATCGGAGTCGCCACACCGCCAGAGCTTCTTCCACATCGATCTTGGACACCAGGAACCAGGGCGAGTCGGGAATCGGCTTCAGGACCGAGAACACTTGGTTACCCCGATAGTCTTTGCCTTCAAACACCCCTTCCTCGCCGAGTACGGCCTGGACTGCGGGGACATCCGTTTGGGTCAGCGGTATACGCAGTTTGAACGCTGTGTCTTTCCTGTGCCGCAAGTCGTTCAGGTAAAGGACCGTGTCTCCATCCCGTCTCACCAGCAGCGTTTCCGCCGAGCGGCTGGGCGTGGGCCAGGACTGCATCAATGGATAGAGGAACCGCCGAGCGTCGACCACAAGGATGATCGCGCCGGCCGGCTCTGCCTCGGGGGCCCTCGCGGAAAAGAACGGAGCGACGACATCGAGGTGCGGAGGCAGATCGCCCGGGCCTTCGTGCAGTTCGGTGAGCATCGGTTGTCTCCGTCCGAACGCGTCGGTCAGGGTCTGCAATGCCTCCTCGTGCAGCGAAGCGTCACGGCCTGTGAGACTCAGGCGCACCTGTCCTTTGGCGTCAACCAGGAGCACATCGTAGTAGTGATTGTGCTCTTGCATCGCGCGGAGCCAAGGCAGGATCTGTTCGGTAGTTTGGGGCTGAGGATCGGCCATCCATTGAGTCAATGCCTCGACCAGGACCGGGCTTCCGACGGACAGAATCGCGTCGGCGAGCCTCTCGGCCCGCCACTCCGCTATCTGGTCCACTTTCATTTGTCCGATGGCCTGGAGTGTTGACTCGGCTTCTTTCCGGTGGTGTCGCTCATGCACATGATAGAACCAAGCCCCGCCGGCCAGTACGAGCAGAACGGCCACAACGGAAGCGATCATCAGCCAACGTGGCAACGAGCTCATCTCAGATCTCCCCAACGGTGCAACCGGTCACGCACAGCGACGCAGAGCCGCGACCAGCCGCTTTGTGAACAGAATCAGCGGAGACCGGCCTGGCGGGGTTTCCCTATTGTGTCAAGCCAATGCGCGAGCGAGGCCTCCTCGGAAAGACCGAGCATTTCTTCTCCGAGCCTCCCCAGTTGTTCCGGGGACAACTGTCGGACACGCTTCTCCAGGTCCGCATCGAGGCTGCCAAACTTGCGAGCGAGCATGCGCACCGCCAGAGAAGCCGCACCCTCTCGGATGCCCTCCTGGAACCCTTCTTTGAAGCCTTGTATGAAGCCTTCCATGAAGCCTTCCATCACGCCGTCTTTGGACCAATCGTGTCGACGCTCCTCAACTATCTGGTCAATCCATCCGGTCATGCAAGTCTCTCCTGTTTCGGGAAAAGCGGCTGCAAGAGCCTTGCGACAGTCAGCTACTCTATGCGGTCCAACCCGGCTTCTCGACTCGGTCCAGCCAATCCGCGAGCGCAGTCTGGTCGGAAAGATCGAACAGATCTTCTCCCAACCGTTCCAGTTGTTCCGGGGACAACTGTCGGACACGCTTCTCCAGGTCCGCATCGAGGCTGCCGAACTTGCGTACCAGCATGCGCACGGCCAGAGAAGCCGCACCCTTGCGGATGCCTTCTTTCACGCCTTCTTTCACGCCTTCTTCGAACCAATCGTGTCGACGCTCCTCAACTATCTGGTCAATCCATCCGGTCATGTAAGTCTCTCCTGTTTCGGGAAAAGCGGCCCCGAGAGCTTTGCGACAGTCATCCACCGTCACGGCCTGGGCCGCAGAGCCAAGATACCGCAGAACTGTCTCGAGGAACTCCAGAGCGGTCTCTTCATGCATTGTTCTGAGCAGCCCCAACAGCTCTGCAAGGCGGTCCGCAAGGTCTTCACTGTGGATATGCTTGAGCAGGCGTACGCCAACGGTCCCGATGGCTCCCAGCTTGATCTCCTCGTCGGTGTACTGCGAGAGGTCGCACAGGCAGTAAGTGAAATCGAGCAGTCTCCGCTTCAGGGACTCGGGAACCGCGTACATGGAACCGAAGTCGAGAGGAATTCGCCACTCTGTTCGGCCATGATACAGGACCACCGGAATAATGGGTGCCGGCCAACCCATTCCCTCGGTGCGGGTACGCTCCCAGATCCGCATCATGTATCGCAGGAGCTGGAATGCGATGTCCTGCCGGGGCTGGCTCTTGTGCTCAAACAGAATATAGACCCACCCCTGTTCGCCGGCCTTGAGACCCACCCGGTAGAGCAAATCCGAGAAGTACGCCTGCAGATTCGTGTCGACAAACGAGTCCTTTTGGAGCCGGAAGGTCTTCGGTGCAAGCAGGCCCGACACATCCGGTGGAAGGAAACGCAACAAGAACTCTTCCGCCACCTCGGCTCGGGAGAAAAGCGCTTTGAAGAACGTGTCGTGTGGATCGGTTATTTCCGCGATCTGCGCACCTCCCTCTGTATTGTTTGTCTGTTCAAAGTATAGCACCGACCTCGATGACGGGAAAGCCACGGTCCAGCGGTATCGTGCGCTCAACCCAAGAACAAACCCCAAAGGCTCCCAGCCGCTTCCCATGAAAGCCTTCCGGGGGAAACCCTTTATCAGAAAATGCGATTCCGGGGGAAGGAACTTCTTGCAAGAAGTTCCTTCCCCCGGACCCCCATCTTCAAGAACTCTTGGGATAGTGCGGCTCCCGCTGGTCGCCGCAG
>JBFMAA010000208.1:0-8681 GCA_040755955.1 Thermodesulfobacteriota bacterium | reverse complement strand
CCCCCACCGTCGTCTCGACGAGCCGGCTTTCTCTGCGGCGACCAGCGGGAGCCGCACTATCCCAAGAGTTCTTGAAGATGGGGGTCCGGGGGAAGGAACTTCTTGCAAGAAGTTCCTTCCCCCGGAAGACTTTCTGCAAAGGTGATTGAACGAAAGGGTTTGTCTGCGTGCTCCGCGGTGGAAGCTTTCTCATTCCAGCTCGTTCACCGCGTTTTCCACTTCCGCCAGTGCTTCGCGCACCTGGCTCTTGGTGATGCAGAGTCGTTTGGAGAGCTCGAGAGCGGTCACGTATCCGGCGTCTATGAGTTTTCTGAACACACGCTGCAGTTGGCGGCCTGATAGTTGGTATTTCGCCATCATACCGTCATCGTCCATGCCGGACCTAAGATCGTGGAGTATCTCTTTGACGCCTATCTTTATGCTGGGTCTTCTCCCGTTGACGTCCACGGCGCGTATGAGATCGATTGCTTTTTTCTTAAGGAATACCAGGCCTTTGGCGGAAATATTGTATTTTTTCATCAAGTCGACATCACTCAGGCCGGCTTTCACGTCCTTCACGAACTGCCTGGCTTCTTCCCCGTGGAGGCGCATGGTTCGGACCTTTCTTCATCTCCGCGCGCCGTCGTCCGCGCCGTTGCGAACAATATACCTCATTACAAGTGATGTGATAATAACACATCCACAGGCTCCGCGCAAGGAGTATAACTAAGCCGAATTTCACGGCTAATGAAGCTTCACGCGGAAACCTGCCTGCACCGTCACAGTGAGTCTCGGTCCGTCGGTGTCAAGTTCCACAGGCACTCCACACGGGAGTGTCAAGTTCGGAAGCGCATGCCCGAAGGGAAACCCGGCTAGGATCGGGACGGGATGTGTGTCGGTGAGTTCTCTCGCGATCCTCTCTGCATCGGGGCTTACGTCGATTCCGCGTGGCCCGGTGAAATGCCCAAGCACCAGGCCGGAGATCCGATCCAGGACCCCTGCCAGTTTCAAGTGAGTGAACATCCGATCCAGTCGGTACGGGGGTTCGTTCACGTCTTCGAGGAAGAGCACCGCGCCTGAAAAATCGGGCACGTGAGCCGTCCCCAGAAGCGAAGTGACCAGCGACAGGCACCCACCCAGGAACAAGCCCTCTGCCCGTCCGTGACGGATGACCCTGGCCGTGGCTGCAAACGCTTCGACAAGGTCCTTTCCCGCGAACGGCAGTGTCAGGGCATCCACGAGAGACCTTTCCGACGGCTCGTCGAGCCCTTTTGCCATCTGCCCCGCGACCATGGGCCCGGACAGGCTGACCAGTCCGCACCTTGCAAAGAGCGAGAGTTGCAGTGCGGTGGCGTCGCTCATGCCGAGCAGGATCTTGGGATCTCTCCGGATGGCGCCGCAGTCGATGCCGTCGAGTATCCTCATGCTGCCGTACCCGCCTCGGGCAAACAGGACCGCTCGGATCTCCGGCGACTCGAGCATCCCGGTGAGGTTTTCGAGTCTCTGCCGGTCGTGGCCGGCAAGGTAGCCCCGTTGTCTCGTGCAATTATCACCCTGAACTACCCGAAAGCCTAGGCGTTCCAGGAACGTGATGCCTCGCACGAGGGCTCCTTCCTCCACCGGCCCGCAAGGGGCCACTACGCCCACCAGGTCTCCAGGTCGCAGGGGTTCGGGGATCAGAAGCTCGCGGTCATGGCCCATGTGGTGTGCTCCTTCTTCAGCGGGAAATGTAGTTTCCGGGGGGAGGGACTTCTTGAAAGAAGTCCCTTCCCCCGGACCCCCATCTCCAAAAACTTTTGGTACTGAGCGGCTCCCGCTGGTCGCCGCGGGAATCGGATAGACTCGGGGCCTGTTTTGGGTGGGTGGCGTCTTCATGCTTTGTTTCGCCAATGCGCAACATGATGGTTCTTTCGCACTCCCTTCAGGGGTACAATGCGTCCTAAACGCTTTGGGGGCAACCACCTTGGCCGGCTCGAAGGACAGGCCGACAGGACCGGCATCAAGAGTGGGTTGTACCCCATTGCTCCTCCCGGGGCAAGGGGAGACTGACACAACCGGTGATGACGGAACGCTGACAGACCAGGTCCTCCGCGGTCCACGAGTTTCTGCGGCGGCCTTGCCTGTCAGTCGGCTCGGCCTGTAGTATGGGTGCCTTGTTGGCCATGGTCAATTACGGAGGGACTTGTGTGCACCATCTATTACGTGCAAGGGGAGGACTGAAGCATGCATCGTGTCCTGAAAGTGGCCCTTTTCTGTCCGGTCCTGCTCGTGATCTCGTGCAATGCATCGAGACCCCCGGGCGGTTTGTCGAATGCCGGAAACCCGGGGACCGAGAAGCCGCAGGTTGCGGTCGAGGCGGTGAATTCCTTCGCGTTTCGCATGTATCACCAGCTTGCCAAGGAGAACGAGAACCTGTTCTTTGCGCCGTTGTCGATCTGGTCCGCGTTCGCCATGGCCATGGCAGGAGCGCGAGGTCAGACCGAAGCCCAACTTCAGCAGGCCCTCCAGTTGCAGGCCGGCGGGGATCAGGCGCACGCGGCGTACGCTGCCCTTGACAAGGCCTTGGCAGAAGCGAGCCGTTCCGGCAGCACCCTGAAGACCGCGACCGCACTGTGGAGTCAGAAAGGTGAGCCGTTCCGGGACGAGTTCCTTCTTACCTGCACGAACAACTACCGCAGCGGGTTCAAGGAAGTGGACTTCGCCCGGCAGCCCGAGGCGGCGAGGAACGAGATCAACGCGTGGGTTGAAGACCAGACAAACAAGAAGATCCGTGACTTGATTCCGGCGCCACTCGACCCCTTGACCAGCCTTGTGCTCACAAGTGCGATCTGGTTCAAGGGGATATGGCAGCACCAGTTTGACCCGAAACACACCGAGGTCGAACCGTTCACCTGCCTGGACGGCACCAAGACCAAGATACCCTTCATGCACCAAAAGGCCTACTTCGGCTACGCCACGGCAGACGGCGTCCAGATACTCGAACTGCCGTACAAACACAGAGTCCTGTCGATGGTGGTCATTCTGCCGAGTGATACCGAGACGTTTCGCTCATTTGAAAAGGACCTTAGCGCGGACAGGCTCCGGAAGTGGACCCAGTTGACCCACGAAACCGAGGTGGGCGTTTATTTCCCCAGATTCAGAATCCAATCCGGTCGGTACGACCTCAAACCGCCGCTTGAAAACATGGGTGCACGTGATGCCTTCCAACCTAAGGCCGCGGACTTCTCGGGAATGAACGGGGCGAGGACGCTCTGGATCGGCAGCGCAGTGCACAAAGCTTTCGTCGATGTGAACGAAGAGGGGACGGAAGCTGCAGGGGCTTCGGCTGTCATAATGACACGCAGTGCGGCCCTTGAATTCCGAGCAGACCGGCCGTTTGTCTTTCTCATTAGGCACATCCCGACGGGATGCATCCTGTTTGTGGGGAGATTCGTCAAACCCCAGGGGTAGTGCAGGTCGCCTCAAGTGTCGGTTCGGTCTCTTGCGTGGGACAGGCATCTTGCCTGTGGTCCTGGCGCTTACGGCCTTGACAAACCCCTACGAAAGCGCTTAACTAACCAACGCCACTCGGGATAGTCATGTGAGGAACCGCCGGGTCCGCGAGACGGGCACCACGCCCCACGGACGTGCCGTTGTGCTCTGTGGAAGGCGAGGCTTCGGCGACCAGCGGGAGCCGTATGCTCCAGAAGTTCTTGAAGATGGGGGTCCGGGGGAAGGGACTTCTTTCAAGAAGTCCCTTCCCCCGGCTACTGCATTTCACGAGAAGTGTCTGCGCGCTTAAGGAGGTATGACATGGGAAGACTCAGTTGTGTGCTTGTGATGGCAGTCTTTGCCGCGTTCGCGGTGGGAGCTCCGCTCCAAGCCGCGGATATCAAGATCGGTATTGTGGACTGCTACTCCGGCCCTCCCGCGACCTACAGCAATGACGTGCTCGACGGGTTCAAGATGGCGGTGGAAAAGATCAACGCCAAAGGGGGAGTGCTCGGCAAGAAGATCACCTTCGTGACCCGTGACGACAAATTCAAGGTCGACATCGGCCTGAGCGCGGCAAAAGAGCTCATCATGCGCGAAAACGTCGACCTCCTCATGGGGACGATCAACAGTGCGGTGACGCTGGCAGTGTCCGACCTCTGCAAGAACGAGAAGATGCCTCTGCTGGTCACCTATGCCAAGAGCTCCAAGATCACCGGGGAAAAAGGCCACAGGTATGTGTTCTCATTCAACGAGAACACCTCGATGATCGGCAAGGCCACCGCGGCCGCGCTGGCGAAAAAGCCGTACGTCAAATACTGGATCGCGGGGGATGACTACGAATACGGCCATTCCATCGCGGAAGAGGCGTGGAAATACCTGAAACAGGCCAAACCCGATGTCCAGGAAATCGGCAAGTCCTGGTGGAAGGTCGGCGAACCCGATTTCACTCCGTACATCACGTCGATTCTGGCCGCGAAACCCGATTGCGTGCTCATGGCCACGGGCGGAGCAGGATGCGTGCCATTCCTCAAGGCCGCCAAGGCCACCGGCTTCAACGAGCGGGTTCCCTTCTTCATGCACACCGCAACGGAGCTCTCCACACTGAGACCGCTCGGTGCCAACGCGCCCGCGGGAGTGTTGGGCAGCTCGAACTACTTCTTCTACTATCCAGATACCCCTGCAAACAAGGCGTTCGCGGAAGAGTACCACAAAGCCTACAAGAAATACCCGTCCTTCGGCAGCTTGATCGGCTATGTGACGGCCTATTTCATCGCAGACGCGTACAAGAAGGCCGGAAAGGTCGACAAGGAGAAGTTCATCGACGCGCTCGAAGGAATGAGCGTGGATTCCCCCCTCGGAAAGCTCAAGATGAGGGAGTATGACCACCAGTTGATGCTTCCCATGTACGTGGGGGTCAGCAAGAAAGATCCCAAGTACGACTTCCTGGTGGCCACCGATATCGTGACGATCCCGCCCGAGGAGGCAATGCCCTCCGTGGATGAGATCAAGAAGCTGAGAGAAGGCAAGAAATAAGCCAATCCCGGATCTCGTAGACGCGGCTCTTCTTAGGCGGCCGGTGAAGTGCACGGCTGGGGCCGAAGACATTGTGGCGCAGGCTTTCGAGCCTGCGTCCTTCCTCCTTTGATCCGTCATGGTGGGCCGAGGGATCGTTCTTGACCCTCTGCGTTCCCCATGCTGGTGACGTAAGGACTGGCTTGTTCGGCTTGACCGGGGCTTGCAACGCCACCCTGTTGAATTGGGGAGCATCGGCGGAGTGGTCCCTCTTCGTTCGCAGCAGACTGCACCGCAAATAGGTGTGTGCCGATGGAATCAGGTTCGTACATTACGATGACCTCGCTGTTTCATCAGGTCCTGGTGGGCTTGAGCCGCACGACCATACTGTTCATTGTGTCGTCCGGGCTGAGTCTGGTGCTCGGTGTCCTCAGGATTCCCAATGTGGCGCACGGATCTTTGTACATGATCGGCGCGTTTCTTGCCTGTTCAGTTGCTTCATGGGTGGGGGGAGCGGCTGGTTTCTGGGTCGCACTGGTATTGGCCCCGCTGGGAGTCGCGCTGAGCAGTCTCGTGGTGGAGCGGGTGTTGTTCTGCAGGCTCTACGAACGTGAGCACCTGATGTTGCTCCTGTTTACCTTCGCGTTCATGTTGCTGTGCAAGGACCTGGTGAAGCTCATATGGGGCGCGGAATGGCGGTCTTTGAGCGCTCCGATCGTGCTTCAGGGGTCGTTCTCCATAGGTGGGTTGCCGTTGCCTAGGTTCAACCTTTTCTTGCTGGTAATCGGTCCTTTGGTGGCGCTGGGGCTCTGGCTCCTGACCAACCGCACCAAGATCGGCAAGATCGCTCGGGCTGCAGCCCTGGACCGGGAAATGGTGAGCGCGGTCGGGATAAACGTAAGCTGGGTGTATGCAGCCGTGTTTGTGATCGGCTGTGGCCTTGCCGGGCTCGGCGGCGCGTTGGTGGCTCCGACCCAGAACATCACCCAGGGCATGGATAACACGATTATTATGGAGGCCTTTCTGATCGTGATCATCGGCGGCCTGGGGAACATTTGGGGAGCCTTGCTGGGCGCACTGATCTTCGGCTTGACCGATTCGATCGGAGTGCTGGTATGGCCGCAGTTTGCGATCGTCTTCCCGTATCTTGCCGCGGTGATCGTGCTGCTATTCAGGCCCAAAGGTCTGCTGAAGGCCACATGGTAGGGAGAGGTCCGTTGTCGCAGGAACCTACACCCTGGAAGTCGATTGTCGTAGGAACCGCGGTCTTGGTGGGTCTTGTGTGTTGTCCGTGGTTTCTGTCCCGTTTCTATGTGTATCTGGTCGCGCTGATTCTGGTGACCGGACTGCTCGCCACGAGCCTGAACATGGTGCTCGGATTGGGAGGCATGTTTCAGTTTCACCACGCGGTTTTCTATGGAATGGGGGCCTACACCTTCGCCCTCATGCTGACCAAGAGCGGCTTGCCGTCTTGGTGCGCCTTTGTGGCGGCCCCGATATGTGCCGCGCTCCTCGGTCTCGCGATCGGTGTGATTTGCGTGCGGACCACCAAGCTTTATTTCGGCATGATTCAGTTGTCATTGGGGTCTCTGGTATGGGCGCTCGTATTCCGCTGGTATTCGTTCACCGGCGGTGACGACGGCATACACGGCGTTCCGGTACCGTCATTCGTGGCGTCAGGCAAGGGATCGTTCTATTTCACGTTGGTCGTATGCGGCATCTGTCTCTTTGTGATGCACCGCATCGTGCAGTCCCCTTTTGGAAGGGTGTTCCAGGGTATCAGAGACAATTCGGAACGGAGTGAAGGGATTGGGATCGACGTGAGGCGTCACCAGTTGGTTGGAGAGCTCATTGCCACGTTTTTTGCCGGTGTTGCCGGAGTGCTGTTTGTGGTGGTCGAAGGTTCGGTCTTTCCGGAACTGATGAACTGGCACCTCTCTCTGGAAATCCTTATCATGTGCCTGCTCGGCGGGTGGTTCACGTTTCTTGGTCCCATGCTGGGTGCAGCGATCATCGTGGTGCTGCGGACGGTGGTTGGCGTCTACACGGAATACTGGACCTCCTTTCTGGCCATCATTCTGATGCTGTTGATCTTCTTCCTGCCCGAAGGGGTGTTGGGCTACTTCCTGAGAGCTCCCAAATCCAGGGACGGACGCGCGCGACCGGAGGCCGAGTGATGCTGAAAGTGGTCGAGGTGGAGAAGACCTTTGATCGTTTCATGGCCGTGAACCGGGCAAACCTTGAGGTCGGCACAGGTGAGATCGTTGCGGTGATCGGTCCCAACGGCGCGGGAAAGAGCACGCTGTTCAAGCTGATCGCGGGCCATCTGAAGCCCGACAGCGGGAGGGTCGTCTTCAGGGGTGAGAACGTGGCCGGACTGGCTCCGTACCGAATCTGCAGAAAGGGTATCAGTCTGTCGTTCCAGGTGGTGAACATATTTCACCGGTTGACGGTCTTCGAGAACGTGCAGGTTGCAGTGTTGGCTCGGCAGAAGAGGTCTTTCAACCTGTTCACCCGGGCCCGCACGTTGGCGATCGAGGAAACCCTGGACCTCCTCGCCACGCTGGGGCTGTCGGATGTGGCTCATCAGGTGAGCGCTTCCTTGTCTCACGGAGACCAGAAGCTCCTGGAAATGGCGATTGCGCTCGGGAATCGGCCCGAGCTCCTGATCCTGGACGAGCCCACCGCGGGAATGTCTCCCGAAGAGACTTCGACCACCATGGAGCTGATCGTGCGGCTCAACGCGGAGATGGGCCAGACGATTCTTTTCTGCGAGCACGATATGGAGTTGGTGTTCGCGATCGCGAACCGGATCATGGTGATGCAGCAGGGGGTGTCGATCATGCAGGGAAGCCCTGACGAGGTCCGTGACTGCAAGGCGGTCCAGGACGCGTACCTGGGAGGTTCCCGATGATGCTCGAGGTGAAGGGCATTCACACGTATTACGGGTTGAGCCACATACTCTTCGGGATATCTTTGGAGGTGTCCCAGGGTGAGGTCGTCTGCCTGCTCGGGAGGAACGGCGCGGGCAAGAGCACGATCATGAAGAGCATCATGGGACTCAACCCGCCCCGGGAAGGGACCATCGCGTTCAAAGGAGCGGATATTGCAGGCAAGAAGCCTCATATCATCGCGCGGATGGGAATGGGGTACGTGCCTGACGATCGGCGAGTGTTCGCAGACCTCACCGTGGGGGAAAACCTCGAAATCTCCGAGCGGAACGCGCATGCGGCCGGTGCATGGAACCGGGATCGGATCTATGACTTCTTTCCTGCGTTGGGTCGCATCGACTCCCGCAGGGCCGGGCTGTTGAGCGGCGGTGAACAGCAGATGCTCGCAATTGCCCGTGCTTTGGTGACGAATCCGGACTTCCTGCTCCTGGACGAACCCACGGAAGGGCTTGCGCCGATCATTGTGGCGACGCTCGAGGAGCAGATCGCCAAACTCAAGGACGCGGGGCTCACGGTGCTCCTGGCCGAGCAGAACCAGAAGGTGGCTCTGGCATTGAGCGACCGCGGGTACATCATCGACAACGGGGTGATCCGCTACCATGGCAGTATCGAAGCTCTGCGCGACAACGAAGAAGTGCGCAAGAAGTACCTGCTGGTGTAGCGCGGCGTTGGTAGTCCTTTTATCAGAAAGCCTCCGGGGGAAACCCTTTATCAGAAAATGCGATTTCTGGGGGAAGGAACTTCTTGCAAGAAGTTCCTTCCCCC
>JBFMAA010000207.1:0-8772 GCA_040755955.1 Thermodesulfobacteriota bacterium | reverse complement strand
TCAATGGGCGATGCAATCCCCGTTTGCTACCGCATGGGGCCTTTTGACGCCACTCGGCACACTGAAGGGCGTGTCCGGTGTCTTTCCCGCCGAGCGCGGCGAAGTCATCCGGGCCTTCGGTCCCGTAGAGGAAGTCGTCCTGTTCCGTCGGGGCGTTCGCCTTCGCTATGATGTCGGCCTCGGTCCAGACCGTGCCGTCGATGAACTGTATCTGCTCGATACGGTTGAGCGTGGTGTCGTTCCTGAAGTAATCCTTTACCGTGACCTTGTCGTCCGTATCGTTGATTCTGAGCACGAGGTCCGTCCCGGAACGCTTCAGGTACACCTCCGCAGGAGTCAGATTGCTTCCCAGCCATATGGTGTCCACATTCCCGGGGGTCGGGTCCACGTCGATGATCGTATCCCGGCCGGAGTCTCTCCGAACAATGTATGTGTCGTTGCCGAGATCTCCCTTCAAAACGTCATCTCCGGGACCCGGATCGAGGATATCGTTACCCTCTCCGGCCCAGATCTGGTCATCCCCTGCGCCCGCAACCAGGAGCGCATCGCCGTCCATGTTGATCAGCGTCTCATCACGGTCCGTTCCGTAGACCACATCGTTCCCATACTGGCTGTTGATCCATCCGTCGCCCTGGTTGAGGGTATCCCGGATCGCCTCCGCGTTGTCCGTACCCATCACGTGCGGGGACCACGGGTTTATGCCGTGACCCGGGCCGTCGATCACGTCCATGCCGCCGGTATCGATGACCCAGCCGAGCGCAGGATCGAGCTGAATGAACATTTCCCGGCAGGGGAGGCAGTGGACCCGATCCTGACCTGAAAAGGCGCGGATGCTCCGCGCGAACTCGCTGAGCAGTTCCTCGGCCTCTTCCCGAGTCGCGGGAACCGGCACGGGAGGGGGTTCCGTGCCGTCTTCGAGACCGTCTGCGGTGTAGTATTGGATGCCCTCGTCCGGTGTGGTGCTTGCGGTAAGCGCCAAGCCTTGGTCAGTTCCCGCGGTGGGGCTTGTTGTTGTTGCCGTGCCTTCGTCAATGCCGGTGGTGCTCTGCGTCTGCGCGGCCAACGGCGTTGTTTGTGCGAACCAGTTCATCATGGTGGAGATGACCGGGGTCATATCCGTTGCGTGTTCCTGCTTGTTGTCGTCCCAGGTGTAGGCCACCAACCCCCACATCCCCCGCAGATGCGTCTGGGCCATGAGCTGGGAGTAGAACAGTTCGGAGATCTGGCGGTATGACTCGTTCGGGGTCGCCAAATCCCCTTTCCAGCCTGCGGCCCAGGACTGGCCGGTGGTAGCTCGGATGCCCGTTCCCGACACCGGCACGTAGACCGCACTCCCGCCCTGGTCAACATTGAGAAAGCTCGCGGTCTGGTATGGCCCCGGAAGCGCACTCTGGGGCCTCCACACCGCCCGCAGCGCGCCCGAGGACGCGGACAGGAAGAACGACTGCCCGAAGAACGCAGAGAGTACTCCTACTTGTCGGCCCGAAAGACCTTCCCTGCCGTACTCTGCCGGAACGTTGGAGCTGCCGGTCCAGGTGTGGAGAATGTTGGTCAGCGCGGTCTGGCGTGCGCCTCGGGTGTTCGCAGCCATGAAGTTCTGCACATGCCCCTTCAGCGTGCCGCTCGTGTCCCTGGCCATGGCTTGGTGCAGCCGCGGCACCGTGCCGTACCCCGGCAGGTCGGGAAGGGCGGCTACGTCGTCCGGCACGTCCACCCACTCGGTGGCGATGGTGTACGCGGTGTTCCGGTCGAACGTATACTCCGCGATCTGGCCCGTGCTCCCGTCCGCCCAGGTGAAGGTGCCGACCCGCTCCTGGGCGTTCCCCTGCGCGTCCGTGCCGGAACCGGGGCCGGTGGGAGCCAAGCTTATGGACGCGATGCCCAGCTCGGGGAGAGTGTAAAGGTCAGTGGGAAACGAGAAGCCGTCCTCGTCCGCTTCCTTCCAGACGCGTAGCTCGAAGAACTGCGCATCACTCGCATCGATCCTCCCGTCTTGGTTGCCGTCCAGGTCGGCCAAAGCACGGAAGCTGTTGTACGTGCGCTTCCCGTTCGACATAATCGTCTCGGAACCGAAGAGCTCCCTGCCATTGTCGATGAATCCGTTGCCGTTACGGTCCATGACCAGGAGACCATCATTCCCGCTCACCCAGCCTGTGCGCTCCGCGAATGTATCCGCGTTCAGGTCAAAGAACGCCCTCCCGGCAGACCAAGAACGGCCTTCCGGAGTGGTCTCAATCCCGTCCCCATCCAGGTCGAGCACCAAGGGGTCGGAACGGACGGCAGGCGCGGGGGTGACAGGGGCTGTGAGGGGTGGAGCGTCGGGGAAGCTCACTGATCCTGTGGGAGAAAGCATTTTGACGATTCCCCCCTGAAGGACTGCCTGAAAAAGGTAGCGATTGTACCATGAAAAAGAATCCCTAAGCCAGGCAAACAGTAGGTCAGCGGCTCCGCATGTCACGTCCAGATTGACATTTCCCTCGGGAACGGGTCGCCGCAGCGTATAGGCCCCTGGGAGAGGTGCGCGCGTGAAAGGACCGTCAGGCCAAACCGGGGGCCAATTCAATTCGGTCCAGGGAACCGGCGGGTTGTTGGTCCATCTCACTGCACGATGCAACCAATCCGCGTAGCCATCCTGACCTACCTTGTCCAGGTTGAACCTCTCTCTGACCAGACGTACGACTTCCGGCCACGAACGGGCGATTTGGCCTATTTGATAACCAATTGCGTTGTTGTGCAAATCCATTGCCATCGCCCCGGGGGGTTGCGGCCGGTAGAGGTTTTCAGCGCGCTTAATGGTATCCATGCCAGCACGCGCAAAACCGGGTCCGAGTCGCCTTGTAAGCTCGGCGCACACCAAAATGTGGCGGTATGCATCGGCGGGACCGTCCAGCCGTCCCGGCAATAGTGAAGCGTTGGATTCGTTAAACGCCAGCGAGCGTGAGTCATAAATGGCATCGATGATTGCCTTGCCCGTTTCAGTGAGATCTACGGGGCATATCCCTATTCCTATTGGCATTTTGTCACTCCCAGTGCGCGATGGTCTGAGCCTCAGACATCTCTGGCTGCCAAACAGCGCCCTCTGCACTCATTGCAACATGGATGTTCGGCTGACACACGACATGCTACCCAAGCAGTAATCGACATTGAAGAAGCATGGTCGGAGGTCGTTCTCCAATATGCATTGCACTGTCTCCCTTTCCTGCCTTTCAGTGATAACCAAGGCCCTCAGCTGTACAGGTTTCTTCGGAGCCGTAAAGCGGATAAGAAGTCCTCTTGAAGCGGGATCAAGGTAAGGCTTCTTCAAATTCTTTACGGTGGGGAGGACGACATCGGTGTCAGCCCAAACCACCTTTCCATCGACCTCAATTCGCTCGAATCGAACATCCAAGCCGGACATATTGCGAATCGATAGAGCGCTTTCCGGACCATACCACGCCAATGCGAAGAGCCAGAGCGGAGTGGTGAGCAACACTAGAAGTAGAAGCACGCCCAGGCAACCGCCAGCCGGAATCAGCCATTGCCACTTGAACCATCCTGGAGGAACGGAAGTGCTCATGCCCGATCCCTCACTGCGCACCGGAAATGGTGCGGAAACGCACGTAGACCGAGTACCCCCTGACCGAAGGCAGGCAGTATCCCGCTACAGACGCATTCGGCAATTTGCGCCGTGGTTCCCTCAGCCCACGTGAAGCTGCCGATAAGCTCCTGGGTGTTTCCCTGCTGATCTTTGCCCGAGCCAAAGGTGTAGTTCAGGTTGATCGCAGTGATCCCCAATTCTTCCAGCGTGTACAGTTCTAAGGGGAACGAGAAGCCGTCCTCGTCCGTGTCCTTCCAGACCCGCAGCTCGAAGAACTGGGCATCGCTCGCGGCTATTCTCCCGTCCCGGTTCGAGTCCAAGTCCGCCAGCGCCCGAAAGCTGTTGTATGTCCTCTTCCCGTTCGACATGATCGTCTCGGACCCGAACAGCTCCCTGCCGCTATTTATGATCCCGTCGCCGTTCCGATCCATGACCAACAGCCCGTCATTGCCGCTGACCCAACCGGTTCTCTCAGCGAATGTATCCGCGTTGAGATCAAAGAACGCCCTTCCCGCGGCCCACGAACGGCCTTCCCGAGTCGTCTCGATCCTGTCGCCATCCAGGTCCAGCACCAAGGGGTCGAAGTACACGGCGGGAGCCGGGGTTTCGGGCGCGGTAAGCGGGCGGGCGTCGCAGTAGCTCTCGCCGGGGCTTTTCGCGTTGACGATGAACTGCAGGATCTCATGCCAAGGACCGAGGTCGCCGACGACACCTCGCGCAAGGTCGGCGGCGTGCATGAGTAGCTGCCGGAAGTGCCCCGGATCGGGGGGGGAGGCGATTTCAACGAGAGGAGCGAGAAGCTCGTGCATCGTCTGCAATAACTCATCTTGCCACGCCTCAACCGTCCCCTTAAGATCGGCCATCTGCCTGCTAAAGTCGTTAGCGAGTTGCATAGCTTCGTTGTAGTGCTCGGGCATCAGCTCTTTAACAGCAGTCAGCGCCACATCCTGCGTGAGATCCAGCAGCTCGTTTACAAGAAGCGCAGTCCGTTTCCAGCGGTTCGTGAGGACTCCCTGGTCCTTGCTTAAGTATTCAGCTGCTGCTAAGCCATCACGCGCTACATAGCCGAGGGCCAGGTGTATGTCATCATAAAGATCTTTGGTCGTTCGGCCCATGAGCCAATTCATGGCCAGCGCAGTCGCTATTCCAGGTGCTGCGGCAAGACCAAGCCTTGGCACGATGTAGTAGCCGATGGCCACCGCGCTCCCCATGCCGAGGCATACGCCAAACGCCGCTTTGCAGAGTGCATATTCCCGATCCGGGTTTTGGTCGGCACCATACTCCAACGCTCCCTTGAAAAGTTGATTTCCAAGGACAATCGTCCCCCAAATGCCCCTGCCCACAGATGGTTGGACCGGGTCATCAAATACCGTTCTAAGCACCCCGGCAGATACGACATTGCAGGCGGCAAAGGCCTCTAACGCATATCTTGCTTTGTCATCATCGGATATCATCTATTCTCCTCCTGGATGAAGCGGTCCATCTTGAAGCAGAGTGGCTGGAATTCCGCGACAGTCCTCCCAGAGAGCTCTGCAAGTAACGCGTTGAGCCGTGTTGCGTCGTCTCGATCGGCAAGGCCTTCATCGTAGAGCACACCGCGAAACGGAGGCAGGAAACTCGTACCCAAGCCCGGATTAAGAATCGGGTGTATCTTTATCCTTCCGTCGCATACCCACCGGAGCCTTATCGCAGACTCCTTAATGCCGTATCCGTACAGACTCGCGTGGGCCCATGCCACTTCCCTTTCACCTAGCCCTATCCATGCCTTCACAATTCGGTTCCTGTAGACCCTTATCTCTCGAAACAACACCATTTCTCCGGAAACGGCAATCAAGAGCACGACACCATAGCTGCTTACAAGCCTTAGCAGTATTTCAACGAGCCCCCATTGAGACTCAGTTGGGACGGCCGCAATTTGTATTCCGATGGCGTAAATGAAGGGCAGTGGATAGCATGCCAATTTCGCCCTTGGCCACCTGCGATACTTGAGCACGAATAGTGGCGCTTCGGTTGTTTGCAAGCTAGACTCCTTGCGGTCATTGAGTCTGTCTTTCACGTCTTCCTCTCGCGGACGGTGGTAGGCACAATGGGGCGGTCACACGAAAGCGGCCGTATGCCCTGGTCCACTGATCCTTGCACTTGTCTGAGCGAAGCCGTTTGTCATCGTGTTGATGACCGGCGTCATGTCCGACCGATATTCCTGCTTGTTATCGTCCCAGGTGTACGCCACCAGCCCCCACAGGCCCCGCAGATGCGTCTGGGCCATGAGCTGGGAGTAGAACAACTCGGAGATCTGGCGGTACGACTCGTTCGGGGCAACGACGTTTCCCTTGAAGTTTGTCGCCCAGGGCATCTTGCCGGAAGCCACGGCGCCGGTCCCTGAAACGGGCACGTACACGGCTGTTCCGTCCGGCTGAGTATTGATGATGCTCAGGGTGCGGTATTCCTGCGGCACCGTTGCTGAAGCGTAAGGCGCCCACACGGCACGCACCGCACCCGCGGAGGTGAAGAACGACTGGCCGAAGAACGCGGAGAGCACGCCAACCCTCGGACCGGATAGGCCTCCGCGGGCGTATTTGACCGCGTCGATGTTCGAGCTGCCGGTCCATGTATACAGGATGTTCTGGATGGAGGTCTGCCGCGCTGCCCGAGTGGTCGCTGTCGCAAACGCGTTCACATGGGCCTTGATCGTGCCGCTCGTGTCCCTGGCCATGGCCTGCTGCAAGCGAGGCACCGTGCCGTAACCCGGCAGGTCGGGGAGTTCCGCGATGTCGTCCGGCACCTCCACCCACTCGGTAGCTATGGTGTAGGCCAGATTCGTATCAAAGGTGTACTCCGCCATCTGGCCGGTTGAACCGTCCGCCCAGGTAAATGTGCCTGTTCGCTCCTGGGTGTTGCCCTGCGCGTCCGTGCCGGCGCCGTCGCCGGTGGGCGTCAGGTTGATGGACGCGATGCCGACATCTTGCAGCGAAAATAGCTGATATGGCTCACACAAGCCGTCTTCTTCGTAGTCGATCCAGATGCGCAACGCCGAGAACGCCTCATCGGTAGCGTCAATTCTTCCATCGTGATTGCTATCCAGATCAGCTAGCGCCTGAAAACCGTTCGGCGCAGTTCCGCCCCCGCTCAGTGGGGTTCCGCTGCCGAACAGCTCCTTGCCGTCGTTGATGATGCCGTCGCCGTTGCGGTCTAAAACCAACAGGCCGTCGTCCCCCGCTATCCATCCCGTACGCTCAGCGAACCCATCTGTGTTCAGGTCGAAGAACGCACGCCCTTCTGACCAGGAGCGACCTTCAACCGTAGTCTCTATCCCGTCCCCGTCTAGATCCAACACGAGGGGGTCGGTGCGAGGTACATTCGCTTGTGGAACGGGGAAGCGGAGAGTGTCAGCGTCGCAGTAACTCTCGGAGTGTTGGACTGTACCTGCTTGTCCTGGGGTTCCACTGGGTTCGGTGCTGGACATCGCCGCACCGACGGCTTGAGTAAGTCCAGCAAGAGTGATTCCCGGGAGTACGGCAGACCTCGTCTGCTGCCCACCTCCTGGCGTACAAGCCCCAGGTTGGCAGCCCGTGAACCGAAAAACCCTGAAGTTTGTAACCTTACTACCCCAGTGTGGTGCATTTGGTCCAAAGGGAGCAAAGTCGATACCTGTCCTTTCGGAGTGCGCGCCGTACAGCATGAACTGCCTGTTTCGGTAGTCATAAGGTGCCACCACTGTTACATGCAGCATCGGCTTACCAGTCTTGGGGCTGATCCCCTGGTTCCACACAATGATGTCACCGGTTGCCGGAAACCAGGGCTGAGTGAGAGATACCTCCCTAAACTTGCCACCCGCCCCGTTCTGAACATCGGCTGCCGTCAATCGCTCGGTACGGCAGCCCATGGCCCTTATCGCCGCGGTGAGAAGGCCTGAACAGTCGTATTCCGGAACGCGGTTGCCATTCGCGTCGCCTCCAACACCGCCGTCGCGGTATTCACCCTGGTCTCCCAAGGTTCTCATCCACCGATAGAGCAGTTCCATCTAAGTGTCCTCACACTCTTTACTTTTTCATAGTGTTCTTCAAGACTAAAATATCTTTACGAATCGTTTGTTCTTGTTCAACAGAAATGGATCCTGGGCCGTCGCCTACTCTTCCCCTGACGAGAGACTGGAGTTCGCAAATGGCCGCGCCCGGAGAGATACGAGGAACATAGGAATCGACTATCCTCCAGAATCCCCGCAGTCGAACCAGGCGGTATTCCACGAGTTGGATGTCATTCGTAACACGGAGGAAGTCGCACACGCCACTCTTCCATTCCCACCCTTCAGGAGGGTGTCTGTAAGGGCCAGCTGAGCGTCTCGCATTAGTTTCGTCATCCGCTTCTGATTGGAGTGGAACGGAGTGTTCTCCTTGCAGGCCTCCCATGGGTTTAGGCGAAGTCCGGCACGCGTTATGAGCAAGAGGACTGTATGTTGAGATCCAACCCAGACGCTGGAACTGCACCACGACTATTGCTATGTTGGCGCGTTCCCGCACCTGCTGAACTGAGAACCCTGTGATGACCTCGGATCTATCACCGCGGGGACCCCATGCCTCTCCGGGGACCAATAACTCAGTCATGCGTTCCGATGCCCAATCTTGTTCATTCGGCAAATACTTGTACTGAAGCTCAGGGCGGCCGGCTTGGAGGCCAGATCTCAGAAAAGCCTCCACCACTGCCCGTGGGGTCGATGGGTAGACAGCGTGATCGGCATCTATCGGCCCAGCGCCTCCCCGGGCCGGATCGTGAAGCAATACAATTAGAGCGATTACCAGCCAAAGCACGGTCGCTGTGGTTGCGGCGAGTGTGGTTTTGACGGCACTTGATGGCGCACCATCAATCCATTTTGGCGGCGACTCCAACTGTCCACTGCACTCCATGATTTCTACACTCCATTACTGATTGGTTCAAGGCAGGAAGATGTGGACAAGTTGAAACCGCGCATTCACTATGACTGAAACAGGTCGTCCATCTTCCCTGAAGGAATCATCAAAGGCCGCCCTGACCCTTGGGCATTCCTTTTGCGCTCCGTGGCCCAATGATTTACGTAACTTCTCAATAACACCGGGCATCGTCCGAGCCAATTTGGGGCAATCATCTCCATTCTTGGCAAACGGAAGATGAGTGTCAAAAAGGAAGTATGGGTGAGAGTCATTGATGAGTGGGTGCCGAGT
>JBFMAA010000206.1:0-8782 GCA_040755955.1 Thermodesulfobacteriota bacterium | reverse complement strand
TTGAGATATTAGGTTTTTCTGACCATGTCGCGGGTTCTCGGGATGTCGGGCGGTGACTTTCATGCCTCGTTGTGGCGGCAAGTCATGACAGTTCTTGAAGATGGGGGTCCGGGGGAAGGAACATCTTGCAAGAAGTTCCTTCCCCCGGAATCGCATTTTCTGATAAAGGGTTTGCCCCGGAAGACTCTCTGATGAAGCGCTATGTTAGCCGCCGTGACCGTGGTCCATCTTGAGCTTCTTCTTCTTGGCCGATTCCACGTCCTTGATGGTCACTTCGCCGAACGCAAGGACCTTTTGTCCTTTGTGGTCAGCCTTGAACTTCTCCGCGTCCTCTTTCTTGCCGAACGCGAGAGGGTCCGGTCCCATGAGTCCCTTCACTTCGGAGCCCACCACGAAGAACGACGTCTTGGCATCAACGAATTTCTTCGAACCGTAGTCAGTTACGAACACGCTCTTGATGTTTGCCGGATCGAATCCGTGCTTCTTCGGGTCCAGGAAGTATTTGAACAGATCGGCAGTCCCGTCGAAGCCGACCACCTTGCCGTCCTTGAACACCACAGCGGCCGACCCGACCGGGTTGGAGTCCACCTTCATGTGACACACCGGACAATCCGCAGACGTGTCAAGCTTGGATCCGTCCGGCAGATCGACGGTCGCGGCCGTTGCGGAGAGATTCCACAGCACCATCGCGGTCATGGCCACGAGCAGCGAAAAGGTTGCGTTGCGTTTGCACATCGTCATCACTCACCTCCTTTTGTGGTAGCTTCTCAAAAAGTGTGGGCCCGAAGAGCGCAAGTCCCGATGTTCGTCATCCCGACGCAAGTCGGGATCCAGTCCGGATGCCTTGCTTCCCAATTTCCTGGATAGCGGCTTGCGCCGGTATGACGAAAGTCCCCCTGGGTTGTTGAGACGTTACCGTTTGTGTCTGTCCAATGCGTACTGCTGCCCCATTGCATATACGGAACCCGGAAACCATAGGGGTTCTCGTTGGTTTCCTCCGAATGGCAGGCTGGAAAGCCTGCCATTCGTAATCCGGTCTCCGTGAAATCGGGATTCACTTTAGATAACAGCCATATTCCCTACGCGTGCTGTTCAGCACGTTGCAGCCGATTGAACTGGATCTCCTTCATGAGACAGTATATGGTCGGGACCACAAATACCGTTATGATATCTATGCACATCCCGCCGAAGCTCGGCAAGGCCATGGGAACCATCACATCCGCGCCCTTGCCCTGGGAGGTGAGTATGGGAATCAACGCGAGTATGGTGCACGCGGTGGTCATGAGGGCAGGTCGCACTCTCTTGACGCCGGCCTCGAGCGTGGCCTCCCGGATTTCCTGTATGGAAGTGAACTTGTGTTTCGCGAACACCTGGTCCAGATACGTGGAGTAGATGACCCCGTCGTTGGTGGCAATCCCGAACAGAGCCAGGAATCCCACCCAGACCGCAACGCTCAAGTTGTACGGCCTCACCTGGAACAGCTCCCGCATGTGCACGCCGAACACGTTGAAGTCCAGGAACCAGGGCTGCGAATACAACCACAGCATCATGAATCCCCCGGACCATGCCACGAAAATCCCGGAAAACACATTGAGCGACGTGGGAATCGAGTGGAACTGGAGATAGAGCACCAGGAGAATCAGCAAGAGCGCCATGGGAATGACGATACGCAAGGTCTGCTCGGATCGCACCTGGTTCTCGTACGACCCCGCGAACGCCAACGAGCTCCCCAGAGGCAGCTTAAGCTCACCCGCGTCGATCTTGTGCTTGAGGTAGTTGTCCGCGGCCTGGACCACGTCGACCTCCGCGTACTTCGGACGTTTGTCGAAGAGGACGTAACTCACCAGGAACGTATCCTCGCTCTTGACGACCATGGGTCCACGGGAGTACTTGATGGCCGTGATCAAGTTCAGGGGAATGTGCTCCCCCATGTTGCCGGGCACCAGGATCTTCTCCAGGGCCTCGAGCGAGTCACGCAACTCCCGCTGATACCGGACCCTGACCGGGTACCGCTCTCGACCCTCGACGGTCGTGGTGATGCGCTTGCCTCCGATAGCGATCTCGATGACGTCTTGCACGTCCTGAATCTTGATGCCGTACCGGGCAATGGCTTTCCTGTCTACGTCGATCTCCAGGTACGGGTTGCCTACCACACGGTCGGCAATCACCGAGGCAGGCTCGATCAGCGGAACCTCTTTGAGGAACTTTTCCACCTGTAAACCGACGTCTTCCACTTCTGCAAGGGTCTTGCCGCGGATCTTGACCCCCATGGCTGCTCGCATACCACTCTGGAGCATGACTATCCTTGCAGCGATCGGTTGCAGCTTGGGTGCCGAAGTGGTTCCCGGGAGTTTCGTCGCGGTCACGATCTCCTTCCAGATGTCCCCTGATGACTTGATATGCGGTCTCCAGTTGCGGACCGGTCTGCTGGTCTCAGGGTCGGTGACGCGATTTCCTGTCAGGGGATCGATCTTGTATTCGGGAAGGTAATGGACCACCGTCTCGATCATGGAAATGGGAGCAGGGTCCAGCGCGCTCTCCACCCGACCGATCTTTCCCACCACCGACTCGATCTCCGGAATGCTCCGGATGGCCATGTCTTGCTTCGAGATCACGTCCAGGGCTTCGCCGATCGACGCGTGGGGCATGGTGGTCGGCATGAAGAGAAACGAGCCCTCATCCAGGTCCGGCATGAACTCCTTACCCAGTCCGGGAAACGCGTGAGTCAGCTTGGTCCAGAGCCACGAGTTGCGGACAAATCCCGACCCTGACGGCGCCCCCTGGGCTCTGTGGGCTGCGTGTTCGTCTCCCTCTTCCTGGCTCGGTGCTCCTACCAGGAAACGATGTCCCGCTCCGACGACCTTGTCCGCGGTCCAGGGAATAAGCCCGAACACGGTGCCGAAACCAAGCCAGATTGTGGCTCCGAACAGGATCAGGCAGGTCGGCACAACCAGAAAGGTTGCCTTGTGGTCCAAACACCAAGCCAGGAAGGAGCGATAATGCCCCGTGAACAGTTTCCTCACCCCGAGTAGCCCGAAGATGATCCCGGAGGCAAAGATGAGGTTGCGCACGAAACCCGGTGCAGGACCCAGAGGCAACCAGTGCTCGGTGAGCAGCACCACCACGAACACTAGACCCGCCAGGTTCAGGACTGTGGGGACCTTCGTTCGCATCCCCTCCGGGAGAAATCCCGTGACCAGTCGCACCACCCCAAGAAACGCTACGGGAACCCCTATCCACCAGGAAAAGGCATGCCCAAGCCAAAGCCCTGCCGCGACCAACAGCCCGTTCGCTATCAACAGGGTTCGCTCCCGAATCCGACGCTGCTCGAACATGAGATGCGCCAATGCCGGCAGGATCACAAGGGCCAACACCAGAGCGGCTCCAACCGCCACGGTCTTGGTGAACGCGACCGGTCCGAACAGTTTTCCCTCAGGCCCGGTCAGGGTGAACACCGGCAGAAACGAGATGATCGTGGTCAAGGATGAAACAATGACCGCGCTTCCCACCTCGACGGCAGACTGGTGGATCAGCTCGAGCCTACTCCTCTCCCCGGAGTTCTCTTCCATGTGCCTGAGAATGTTCTCGCAGAGGATGATCCCCATATCAACCATCACCCCGATAGCGATGGCAATTCCGGCCAATGACATGATATTGGCATCGACGCCGAAGAACTTCATCACCACAAAGGTCAGCAGCACCGCCAACGGTAATACCGAGGAAATCAGCGCGGATGACGCGATGTGGTTCACCATGACGATCACCACGATGATCGTGACCAGTATCTCGTCGAACAGAACCTTTCGCAGGGTGTCGAGGGTCTGGTGGATCAGCTCGGTCCGATCGTAAAACGGGACCACCTTTACCTGTGAGACCGTGCCGTCGGGAAGGGTCTTCTTGGGCAACCCGGGCGAAATTTCCTTGATCTTGGCCTTGACGTTCTTGATGACCTGTAAGGGGTTTTCCCCATAGCGGACCACCACCACTCCCCCGACCGCTTCGGCTCCTTCCTTGTCGAGGGCCCCCCGGCGCATCTCCGGGCCCATGGTGACCCTGGCAACGTCCTTGACGAACAGCGGCACGTTGTTGGTGACCTTGACCACGCTCGATTCCACATCCGGCACGGAACGTATGAATCCAAGGCCCCGAATCGTGTACTCGGCCCGGTTGACCTCGATGGTTCCTGCGCCCACATCCAGGTTGGCCATGCGCACCGCGTTGACCACGTCGGGAAGTGATATCGCATGTGCCCGCATCGCATCCGGGTTGATATCGATCTGATATTCCTTGACGTACCCGCCGATGGACGCGACTTCGCTCACCCCGCCGGCTGATTGAAGGGCATACCGGACATAGTAGTCCTGCAGAGTGCGAAGCTCATCCAGGCCGAACCCGTTGCCCTCGACGGTGTACCAGTAGACCTGCCCCAAGGCTGTGGCATCGGGTCCCAGTGACGGATTAACCCCCGTGGGCAGAGTCCCCGCGGGGAGGGAATTGAGCTTCTCGAGAATTCTGGAGCGTGACCAATAGAACTCTATGTTTTCGTTGAAGATGATGTATATCGTGGAAAACCCGAAGAACGAATTGCTTCGGATCGTCTTCACTCCGGGAATACCCAAGAGTGCCACGGTGAGGGGATAGGTGATCTGGTCTTCGATATCTTTCGGGCTTCTGCCTTCCCACGCGGTGTACACGATCTGTTGGTTCTCGCCGATGTCGGGGATCGCGTCCACAGGGAGGGGTTTTCGTGGCAACCAGGAGATCTCCCAGTCAAAGGGCGCCACCATGAGCCCGTAGAGCAGCAAGCCCACGAGGAGCATCGCCACGATGAGTTTCTGCTCCAGCCACAATCCCACAAACCGGGAAAAGAATGTCTGCTGTCCGTTTATTGGGTCCGGAGGGTTCATCGTAGTGCCTCCTGTCTAGTGCCTGTGAACCGCGGCAGGTGGAGCCGGAGTGGGCTTGCTCTCGGGACGGGGTCCGGATGCCGGAGCGATCTTTTCGGCCAATTCCCCGCACTTGAACATATCCTGGCCCTTGTACTGCGTTCGACCGAAGTACGGATTGCGCCGGTCTTCGCTTCCTTCCACCCAGTGGGCTCCTTGACCGTCAAAGGCCATGGGGCAGTAGAACACAAAGAGCGTGTCCTTCATCGCATGCCCGAATCCCATGAGCACTCGGGCAAAGGCCTCGGAAAGCGGGTCGAAGGCCTTGCGCTGTGCCGCGATATCCTGGGTCTGTCCGATCTTCTTGAGGTTCTCCGCCATGGTTTCCGAGAGGCTCTTCCAGGAATCCAGGGACTTTCCCTCGAGTCCGTCAGCTTTCGTCTCTGTGAGGAGTTTGCCGAGCTTCTCCGCCGACTTGCCCGCGTCCTGGGGTTTCGCCTCGACCAGCGCGTCTTTCAGGGTGAGGTATTCGGTAATCAGCGGGTTCAGGGACTTAAGAAAAGCCTCTGGGGCCTTCAGTTTCTCCACCACCTCTTCGCCGGTCGTCTCCGGCGCCTTCTTCGTCTCCATGACGTTCATCATGCTCGGTCTGCCGATGATCTGCATCGCGCTGTCGATCTTGAAGTTCCCTCTGGTGACGACCCGCTCTCCTTCTTTCAGGCCGTCGTACACCAGGTATTTGTCCCCTGCCCGGGGCCCCAGCGTCACCTCTCTCAGCTCGTACGTCGGGCGTTCCGCATTCGGGACCTCCACGTAGACCACACTGCGCTTGCCGGTGATCAAGGGCGCTGAAGCAGGAATCACCAGGGGCGGTGTAGCCTGCGGGTCGTCCGCGTACCCGTACGCAGTGGCCGGCAGGAGCTGCAGCCCGGTTATGGGACACGGTCCCGGCTCCGAACTCGGTGCATCGCCCGGGCGGACCGGGCAGATGTACTTCCCCACCCAGTCGGGCTTGATCACCCTGCCTTTCTGGTCCACTTCCGCTTCGAGTTGCGCGCTGACGAACATCCCCGGTCTCAGGGCGAGGTCGGGGTTGTCCGCGTCCACCCGTATCTTGACGGACCTGGTCTTCAGATCCAGCGTGGGCTCTATGAAGAGCACCTGTCCTTTGAACTGCCTCCCGGGGACGGAAGGAGTCGTAAAGGTCACGTCCTGACCGAAGCGGATCCACGGCATGTCCGTTTCGTACGCGTCCATCTTGATCCATACACGGGACAGGTCGTTGATCATGTACATCTCGGTGCCTTCTTTGACGAACTGCCCCAGAATTGCGGACTTCTGCATGACCGTTCCGCTGATCGGCGCCTTGAGCGTGATGTACAAGTCGGGTTTCTTCTTTTCCTTTATTTTTTCAATCTGTTCCGGGGTCAGCCCCTGTTGCATGAGCTTCTCTTCCGCGCCTTTAATGACCGCTTCGTCTTTCCCGGAGGTCTTGATGGTCTCGAAAAGCTCCACCTGGCCCTTTATGAGTGTGGGGCTCCATATCTTGACCATGGGATCCCCTTTGGTCACATGGACTCCGGTGAAGTTGACGTAGATCTCGTCAAGGCGGCCGTCCACCCTCGAAGTGAGCGCTGCCACACGGGTTTCATCTTCGTAGACCATGCCCACCATCGCGACCGTGACTGTTGCGTGATCGTGCTTGACTTCCGCGGTTTCCACTTCCGCGAGTCTCTTGGCCGCTGCGGACATGGTATATCGGACCGCTTCCTGTCCCTGCTCGTCTTCCTTTGTGCTCAGCGGTATCAGATCCATGAAGCATATCGGACACTTGCCTGGCTTGGGCAGCTTGATCTGCGGGTGCATGGCACAGGTCCACAAGGAAACCTCCGCGGTCTTTGTTGCAGGCGCGGCTTCGACCTGTTCGTCGGTCGCGGGCGGAGCCTGATGTCGCGGGCCGGACGCCCAGTAGCCTACCCCAAAGGCCGCAATCACCACCACGACCCAGACAAGCAGTTTCTTGGGTCGACCGGAGTAGAAGGTATCGAATCGGACTGAGCTCATGGTTTGCCTCCAACTCAGATTTTCCGCAAGGTCAGGGTCGTGGGCCACGCCGGTTTGCGCAGCCCGCCCTGCGACATCGGTTCACATGTGATCGTTCAGGGGGATCGCGTCATCGACCCGTACAACGACCACGAAGGCACCAAGACACAAAGAAATCATGAGATGACGCGCCGCATGCGATTCCAAGGATGCGGCTCCCTCGTTGTCTTTGTATCTTGGTGGTGCATTCTCTTGCTCCGGCTGAACGCGTGCGCTCACACAGACGGCTGCTGGAGCCGCAACCGGGACTCGCGTCCGCCTGCGGTCACGCGCTTTGAAATTCGCTGGACCGTGAAAGTAGACACAACGCCCCTCTGCCTTCCCTCTCCCACCAGGGGAGAGAGTTTGCTATTCCCCTCCCTCGATGGGAGGGGTTGGGGTAGGGTGAAGGTTCCCGCAATTCTCACCGCGTGGCACGCTGGTCGGTCCGCACGTGGACCGCTGGCGGGGTGACTGGGTTCCCCGCAACCGAGCATCGCGCTCAGTGTTCTTCGGGAACTGCTGAACTCGACACTTCTTCTCCAAAGAAACCGGAAATCGACCTTCAGTACTATAAGGTGCTCATCGATAACACTCCCCGGAAGTCGGCAGAGAGAAATGCTCCTTTCACTGATGGCCGGATTCGTGCCCGACGTCCTTACCCATACCGCGGGCAACGCAGTATTCCACGAAATCCTGTGCGAGCGACCCTGGTCGGCCTCCCGCAAAGTAGAGGTACAGAGGGTACCTCAAGGGATAGGCATTCCTTGAGGTGTGGGCGGGAGCTCCGGTCGTATGGTCTTTGTGAGAGGGGGGCATGATTGCCGGCGCCCCGGATGTCTCTCTCACGGCCAGTATCTTGGGTATGATCGCTGGCCCGGCAGAGTGGGCCGACTCATGGCTTGCACCGTGAGCCGACAATCCCTTCCGTTGCTCTCGATACTCCAGATCCGTGACACGGCACAATGAAATGGCTCCCTCGTGCTTCAGGACCTCGCCCACGATCCTCTGCATTGACCAGGAGGTTGCGGGATTGCTCGCGTACGGCGAACCGCCCATCACCGATTCCTTGAAGAAGGCACACGCGTCCGAATCCTCATGATCCGACGCGAGCACCATGATCGGTCGGTTGGGACCCCCAACCTCGTTCCAGTTGGTATATTCCCCTTTGAAGACCTTGACCAGTTGATTCTTGTCGAGTTGGCTTACGGGATTGGCGGGATGCACAATGATCACGGTCGAACACCAGCCTATCTGTTGCTCGACGATGCTCAATCCCGCTTCTTGAGCCATCTTGTTCTCTGAGGGGGTCATCCGCCGGGATGCCATGGCCAGTTCCACATTCCCCTGCAGAAGTTGTTCAATGCCGGTACGAGTCTTCCCCCCTACGACAGCGATGGTGGTCCCGGGATGCGCGGCCATATAGTCCCGGGCGTACACGTTGACGAAGCGCCCCACGTTGTCTGATCCGGCAGCTCTCAGGACTTTGGCCCCGATGTCATCGCCGCCGAACGCGAGGCCCGAAAGAAGAGTCATAACCAGCGCCGAGATACCAATCGAACAAACTCTCCCAGACATGAGAAACCTCCTGTCTGTGCCGTGAATCGACGCCCGGTGGTCGGAGAACGTCATCTCCGAGCACAAACGGTGCCTATATGTGCGATGCAAACCACGACGCCAGCGATGAGGGCACAACGAACTATGGAAAAGCAACCCCACCCACTGTCGGAACAGCCTGCGGTGACCAGCGGCAGCCGCCATGCTCTAGGAGTTCCCATGAAGTTTTCCGGGGGAAACCCTTTTGCAAAAGGGTT
>JBFMAA010000205.1:0-8821 GCA_040755955.1 Thermodesulfobacteriota bacterium | reverse complement strand
CTGTTCGCCAATTAAAGCGGTACGCGAGCTGGGTTTAGAACGTCGTGAGACAGTTCGGTCCCTATCTTCCACGGGCGCAGGATATCTGAGAGGCTCTGTCCCTAGTACGAGAGGACCGGGATGGACGGACCCCTGGTGTTCCGGTTGTCGCGCCAGCGGCACAGCCGGGTAGCTACGTCCGGATCGGATAACCGCTGAAAGCATCTAAGCGGGAAGTCGACCTCAAGACTAGATATCCCGGGCTTCGGCCCCTGAAGACCCCTCGAAGATGACGAGGTTGATAGGCTGGAGGTGGAAGTGTGGTAACACATGGAGCTTACCAGTACTAATAGGTCGTGAGGCTTGATTCTCCGAAAAGACCCTCGGTCTGCTTGTTCAATCCCTTTTTTGTGTGGACGTCACTTTTTCAGCAATTTTACGTTTATACACTTTCCCGGTGATTATAGCGGAGGGGCAACACCTGTTCCCATTCCGAACACAGTAGTTAAGCTCTCCAGCGCCGATGGTACTGCGTGGGTGACCGCGTGGGAGAGTAGGACGTCGCCGGGATACGAATAAGGCCTCTGGCTCAATGAGTCAGGGGCTTTTTCTGTTCTGCACGGACCGTCTTTCCCGGACACACCGTTGCATATACCGGTTCTCGAAAGTAACTTCCGATTCGTGTCAGATCAGGGCTTGTGGGGCGGGCTTTCCAGCCCGCCAATCGGTGGAAACCAACGAGAACCGCTATACCAATGCGACTTCAAACAGATGAGGTTACCCACACGACGACAGGAAAGATGCCTGTCCCACCCGGAACCTCAAGTCACTTCTCGAATGCTCATGGTATAAGTTAACGTATTCCGAGGTGATAGGCCACCTAATCAACCAGATTCTCGATAGTATGCGCTACTTTGTGAGATAACTTGACAAAGGCCAATGTTGGGAATAATGTCCCCGGTGAGGAGCTCTTGTTCTCACTATCCTGCAAGGACCCGCCACTGAGGTGAACCAAACGTCCTCCAAACGCATCCAAAGAGGCTTCGTCGTCCACTCTGATCACGCCGATGCACTGGGCAGAATCCAATTCGTCCTCGTCGGCGTCACCCACCCTGGGAATGTGGGCGCGATCGCCCGAGTCATGAAGAACATGGGACTGAGTCGCCTTGTCTTGGTCTCCTGCGTCGATTCCGGTCCGGAAACGGAGGCCTTTGCCAATGCCTCAGGGGCGTACGACATCGTGCAAAGGGCTCTGATAACCGACGACTTGTCCGGCGCCCTTGGCACCAGCCTCATGGCGGCGGGAACGTCAGGACGACTCGGCGGAAAACGGGTGACAGGCCTCGCTCCACGTGAGCTCGTGCCTGTGATGCTGGATCGTGCGAAGACGGGCGTCGTCTCCTGCGTATTCGGTCGGGAATCCCGGGGCCTCACCAACGAGGAGATGAAGCTCTGCTCGCACCACATGATCGTTCCCACGCATGCGGATTTCGCATCCATGAACGTGGCTCATGCGGCTGCGGTGGTCGGGTACGAGCTCTTTACCCTCGCGTGTCGTCCTGTGGGATTTCAGGCTCGCCGCTCCCAACCCGCTGCAGTGGCGAGTCTGGAAGACATGTTCGCCCATATAGAGCACGTACTGACCCGTGCCGGATTTCTGCGACCCGACAACCCTCTCCGAATGATGCGGGACATCCGTCGTATCCTGAATCGAGCCGACATGGACGAGAGAGACGTCAAGATCGTGCGGGGGATCTTTCGCAAGATGGATAACATGGTGCGTCTCGCTACCGGGGAGATCCGCCCTGGATACCGCAAACAGCGCGGCACACGCGCAGAGGAGGGGCCTGATGCCGCAGTCTGAGCAAGGGAGAAGACCTGCTTGCGGCCGGCGGGGGCATGACCGTAGGGCCCTTTGGCCCAGTCGCGTGAAAGGCTTGTCCGGTTGGTTCAACGGGATCGGCAGGCACGCGACTCGGCTTTCACGACCGGATGTAGGTCGGTGGCTCGGAGTGCCGACATGACGCCCTACGATCCCCAAGCATATTTCCTCATCGATCCGGTACTATTTCAGTTGGGTCCGTTTAGCCTGCGGTGGTACGGACTCATGTACCTGGTGGCCTTTGTGGTCGGCTATTTCCTCATACGCGCGGACCTCGCACGACGGGGAGGCCCGGTTCCGTCGGCCTGCGCGGACGACGTGGTGTTCCATATGATCCTGGGGGTGCTCCTTGGAGGTCGGATCGGGTACGTGCTTATCTATAACTTACCGCATTATCTCGCTCACCCGCAGGAAGTGTTCGCGATCTGGCAAGGCGGGATGAGCTTCCATGGCGGCATGATCGGCATGATCGTCATGGGATACCTCTATGCCAGACGCCACGGCGTCGCGTTGCTAGAACTCGCGGACGTTGTGGTGCTTGCCGCGCCGATCGGGCTCATGTTCGGCCGGCTTGGGAACTTCATCAATGGAGAGCTGTTCGGGAGAGCCACCGACCTGCCCTGGGGGATGGTGTTTCCCATGGGGGGACCAGTTCCGCGGCATCCCTCACAGCTCTATCAGGCGCTCACCGAAGGCCTCTTGCTCTTTCTCTTTCTGTACTGGCTTCGCCTTCGCGTAAGCAAGCCCGGATCAGTTCTGGCTGCGTTCATTGTCGGCTACGGAGCGGTCCGGTTTGTGATTGAATTCTTTCGAGAGCCTGACCCACAGCTCGGATTCGTTGCAGGACATCTGAGCATGGGGCAGGTGCTCTGTCTTGGGATGATTTTCGCGGGTTTGGTGCTGTTGATCTACGTTTGGTTGCATGGGTCATCGCACAATGAACAGACTGGTTGAACGCTTTCCTGTGGTGTTTCTGACCGTTATTGTCTGGGCGGTCTCTGCGCATTTCATGATAGCCGACGCGGCCGAGAAGAAGCCTGCCAGGCGCACCGGCAAGGCAGTGGTCCGGGTATCGTTCCTCGATGGGCTTCTCGCCGGCAAGAGCACGATCGCGCCGAACACGGTCGCACAGGTCAGGGTACCCAACTCGGGGAATGTGCAAGGATCTCCCCAACCGGGCCTGCCCAAATCGGAGAGACGGAAGGACACTCCCACCGAAGTTGGGACAGAGCCGCGGGGATCTCACGTCACGAACGCCACGGAGCCGGGTAGGGCAGCGGCCGGATCAACCGCAGCCGATGCGGGCTCCGCTCAACCCGGAAACAGGGCAAGTCGGTGGAATGAACCTGCCGCTTCCCCTTCTGCCGGTCACCGTCCGGATGACAGACTCTCGCTGTTGGAAACGGGACCTCCTCCGAGCATCACAGAGAACCGCGATGCAGAGGAGATTCCTCCGGACCCGCCCGCTGAGGATCATGACTCTGCGTCTGACTCCGCCGACAAAACCCTGGAGCAATCCGATCCCAAGGCCCTGCTCGCCCAAGGGAAGGAATCCGCGGACCGCGAGCGAATGCAGGAGGCGCTGAAGTCGTTCCAGACCGCCGCGAAACTCGCGGTCAGGAAGAACGACCAGAAGCTGTACGCGGAAGCACTCACCGAGGCAGGCCGACTTCTCCATCGGCTGAACCGTTCTGAAGAGGCCTTGAGGGATCTTCGACGGGCAGCGAAGGCTCACGAGGCGGTAAAGGATTCCAAGGCCCAGGCGCAGGATCTGCTTACGGCCGCAAGAATCCTCATGGAGCAAGGGCGATTCGGCAGCGCGCTCAAGATCCTCGATGAGAGCGAGAAAGCCCTGCGCGACCCGCTCACCGGTGACGGTCCAGCGGTCCTCGAAGAGACAGCCCAGTGCATGATCAGGCTCCAGAAGCTCGCGGATGCGGGAAGGGTCTTTGCCACTCTCCGATCGGGATACGCCAAGGCCGGCAAGATCGAGGACGCGGCCCGGATTTGCCTCCTTCTGGGCGAAATCGAGGCTTCCCAGGGCCAGTACAAGGCCTCTTTGGCAAGTTTTCGCAAGGCGGAAGATTCGTACCGGAAACTGAAAAGGACAAAGGAGCTCGGCGAAACGCTGCTTCGGATCGCCTATGCGGAAAAGGCCCTCGGCCAACTGAAGGAGGCGGAGAAGTCTTTCCAGGACGCGGCGGTAGTCCTGAGGGACCATCAGGGGCCGCTCGACGCCTTGCCGCTCATGGTTCAGGGGATGCACGCCGCGGACCGCGCGGGCATGATCGAGGCTGCGCAGAAACTCACCGAAGGCATGAACCTGTTCGACAAGACAGGCAACCGTATCATGGCGGCTCGGGCGAGACTGGCTCTCGCACATGTCGAAAAGGACCGGGCCCGACTCGAGTCGAGCCTGGAACTCGGCGGAATAGCGCTCAAGGACTTCCGTGCGCTGTCAGCAGTGGACGGCGAGGCCGGCGCGCTCCTGTTAATAGGGCAGGTCTACTATTTACAGGGATTTGTGCACAAGGCCCTGGAGTACGCCCAAGAGTGCCTGGCCATCTCGAAGAAGGTGGACGAAAGGAACCAGTTGGCCCTTTCGCGGGTCCTCCTCGTCGAGATACACACGAGTCTCGGAGACTCGGATTTCGCCGCGAAACTCCTCAAGGAGGCCTGGGATGACGTGCGAAAAGGCGTCACCAAAAAGACGCGTGCCAAGGTGGCTCTGGCTTCTGGGGCCTTTCGTTGCCTGAGGGAATCCCCTGCACACGCGCTGGAACCTGTGCGCCTCGCCCGAAAGGACTTCGAAGCGCAAGCTGACAGGCGAGGCATGGCAGACTGTGATCACCTGACGGGTGTGATCCACGAGCTTCTCTGCGAACGAGAGCTCGCATTGCGGCATCTCAAACAGGCTCTGAAGGAGCACCGCGCCGTGTGGGATAGACTCGGCGAAGGCCGGGACCTGACGGCTCTGGGAGTCCTGTGCAAGAACTACGGACGACTCGACAAAGCCATGGATTACTTCACCAAGGCCATGGACCTGAGAAAGGGAGTGGGAGAGCTTCGAGGATACGCGGCGAATCTCGCCAATCTGGGGAATGTGTACAAACACCGTAAGCAAACCGCCGAGGCGCTGAAAAGTCTGGAAGCATCACTGGAGGTGTACCGGAGTCTCTCCGACAAGAAGGGTGAGGCAGACATACTCACGAATATCGGAAACGTGCTCGACGGTCGAGGCTCCCACGGGACGGCCTTGGAACGGTTCTCCGCCGCACTTGCGCTCCACCGGGAAATCCAGGACGCCCGCGGCATCGGGGCAGATCTTGCCGGCATGGGCGCGCTGCACCTTGCGAGAGGAGACCTGGACGCGGCGGATTCCTGTCTCGAGGAGGCACGGAAGGTCAACGAGAAGATCCGTAACCCCCGGGGAGAACTCGCGATACTGATGGAAAAGGCGATGGTGGAACGGGCCAGGAGGCGCTACGGTACTTCCCTGAACCTCTTGAAAAAGGCGCAGGGAATAGCCTCCCAGCTCAAAGACCCGCGGGCCGCGGCCTCGATCCAGCTCAAGACGGCAATGGTCCTCGAAGACTCGGGCGACTACGCACAGGCCCTTCGCATCTTGCAGGAAACCCTCGGGCAATTTCGCACGCTTAGAGACAGACAGGGAGAACTCTGGGCTCTGGGGAGCATCGGGATCGTCGGCGTCAAGTTGGGGGAATTCGAGACCGCGCTGACAAACCTTCAGGATGCCCTGAAGTTGCAGTCGGAGTTGGGCCTGTCCGCGGCCAATTCCAGGGATCTCGATTTCTACGTCGCGGAAATCCACGAACGTTGTAGGGAGTACGAGAGAGCCCTGGAACACTATCACAAAGCGCTCGACTCGCAGCAAATGAACGGGAGTGACGTCCTGCTGGGCCAAATCCAGGACCGCATCGGCAATATCTACTACCGGATGGAGGAGTACTCCAGGGCCGGGGAATTCCTCGAAGATGCCCTGCGCATCCACACCGAGACTAAGAACCTAGCGATGCAGCTCAGCGAATTGATCCGCATGGGCGATGTGGTCAGCAAGCTGGGTGACACGAACAAGGCACTCGGATACCAGGAGCGCGCGCTCGTGCTCGCAAAGGAGACCGGAGACGAAGCGGCAGAAGCCAGGATACTCACCCGTCGAGGCATCTTGCAGCAAATCCTCGGAAGACCACGCAAAGCATTGGCAGACTACCGAGACGCCAAAGAGAAGCGACTCCGATTGGGAGACCGCCGCGGTGTGAATGAAAACCTCCTCCAGATCGCGTTGGTCACCTCGATTCTGGGGGATTTCGAGTCGGCCGTAGCGGATCTCAAGAGCGCGTTCGAGATAGCCCAGCGTTCGGAAGACCGGAGCATGCTCTGGAAGGCCTATTTTGTCATGGGCCGCGCACTTCAGGAGAAGAAACGCCTCGGAGAAGCCCTGGAATCCTACAGAAAGGCCATAGGCATTCTCGAAGCCATGGAAGCGGACATCATGGAGGAGTCCGAAGAGGACAACTTCATCTTCGGCGGCAAGACGGCTCTTTTCGAGACCACCCTCCACGTGCTCATGGGAATGGCCAGGAAAGACCCTGACGGTGCGTACGACAATCAGGCGCTCAGCATTGTGGAGAAGCTCAAGGCGACCTCTTTCGAGAATGCCCTGTCCCGGATCAAGGTGGACTCCTTCTCGAGGCTTCCCCGTGACCTGCTCGCGAAAGAGAAGAACCTCAGGCTGAGCATCAAACACATTAACGAGAAGATTACCGCAGCGCTGTCCAAGGTCGGTCCGGATCAGCGAGCCATCGAGCAGATGCACAAGGAACGACGGGAAAAAGAGAAGGCCTTTGAAGAACTCAAGCGCAAGCTTGCGACAGAATACCCTGCCTATAGCAGTCTTCGTTATCCTCAGGCCGTTTCCGTGCCCTATTTGCAGAAAGAGGTGCTCAGGCCGGACGAGGCTGTCATCGAGTACATGGTGACCAGGAGCAGGACGTACCTGTTTGCGATAGACAGGGATCGGTTTTACACCTATTCTATACCTTATGCGCTGAAAGATCTCCAGCAGGACGTCGTGGCTCTGATGAAGCCCCTCCACCGGGCAGACAACCAGGCGAGCTGGGACCCTTCCATTGCATGTCGTCTGTATACGAAGCTGGTCAGGCCGGTCGAGGCCATGCTCAAGGTGAAGAAGGCGGTTGTGGTGATCCCCCACGGACCGCTCGCGTTGGTGCCGTTCGAGATCATGGTCAGCTCGAAGGCTCACGAGCAGAAGAGGTTCTGGTCTCCTTCAGATCGTCCGAGGTATCTGTTGGAGGATTATGCGTTCTGTTATGCGCCGTCTTTGACGGTGCTTTCCGAGCTTCGCCAGCGGGTCCGTGAGACCGAGCCCGGCTGGAACATCGTCGCGTTTGGAGATGCGGTCTATTCGACGCCCGACGGATTCCAGGAGCTCAACCCGGGAGCGGAACAGCTCATCTCAGCAGTGGGAAACGCCCCCCGCGAACCTCACGGTTCGGGGCTGAGGCGTTTGCACGGAGGGAGAAAGGAGATATCCCGGATTCTGAAGGTCATGGGGAATCCCTCGCACACGTACCTCGGGAAAGAGGCTGCGGAAACACTGTTCAAGAAGGCTGATCTAAGCCGATTTGCCTATGTTCACCTCATGACGCACGGAGTCTTGCTCAAGAGTGGCGGAAAGCTGTGGCCACAGCCCGCGGTGGTGTTTTCGCTGTACGGCGACAAGGAGAACGACGGTTTCTTGCAGTTGGGAGAGGTGTTCGGTTTGGAATTGGCTGCGGACATGGTATTGTTGAGTTCGTGCCAGTCTCTGGACGAGTTCGACGTGACGTCCGGCAATTGGTTGGAGGGTCTGTCCAGGGCGTTTCTCTTTGCGGGTTCGGACTCGCTGGTGCTGGGAATGTGGCGGACCAACGATCGGATCAGCGCGGGGCTGTTCACGGACCTTTACCGAGGGCTCAAATGCGGGTCCAAGGCTGAAGCGCTTCGGCAGGCTAAGCTGGCGATCATGCGCAACCCGGAGACGTGCCATCCCTATTATTGGGCTCCGTTTGTGCTCACGGGCAACTGGAACGTTACGGTCAAGCACGACTTCAACGAGGTGGACCCGGAGCAGGTCCGTTTCAAGGGGCTCTCCACCTGGAGAAAGCTTCTGAGCATGTAGATAGTGGTGAACGCGTTCCGAAAGTGAGACGATCATGCCCGATTCCGGAAATGAACCGATTCCCGAATTCTTCGACGCCTCGCCTTACCTGAAACTGACCATAGACAAGGACGGGCGGTGGTTCCAGAACGGCGCGGAGATCATCCACCGGGAAATATACCTGGAGTTCAACCGGATGCTCGAGAGGGCTCCGGACGGCGGCTACCGGGTCCGACTCGGGCGGGAAGTCTGTCGCGTGCACGTGGAGGACGCTCCGTTCGTGGTGCAGCGCGTCGTGCGCGACCATGAGGCCGGCATCTTGATCGAGCTCAACGACGCCACCCGTGAACCTTTTGACCCTGAGCGATTCTGGATCGGAGACGAGCACATCCCTTACGTGCTCGTGAAGGATGGCCTTTTTCACGCTCGGTTCTCACGACCCGCCTATTATCAGATCGCCGAGCACATAGTCTCCGAGGACGACGGCAGAACCTTCTGCTTTGTCATCGACGGCCACCGCACCCCCGTGAGCCGCAAAGGCGGTGCCGACAGGGTCAGTGGCAATGTGTGATTTTCGCTCCTTCCGTAGGTTGAAACCTACGGCTATTCACGATCCGTCCCTTCGGGACGCGGGCCTCATTCCCCTCCCCTTGTGGGCTGAGCCTGCCCCACATTTTTTTGCTGGACACCGTCAGTGTCCAGTGATAAGAGGGGGGCATGCTCGTATGCGGACAAGAATTCAACGACCAAATCATCGCGCGGATTGACGCTACCATCGA
>JBFMAA010000204.1:3871-8886 GCA_040755955.1 Thermodesulfobacteriota bacterium | reverse complement strand
GGCCGCCCTACGGGGTACGTCGGTGGTTTGCGTCCTCCCCGAAAAACGATTCATATATCTTCCGAATGGAGTCGGTGACCTCGAAGTAATCCTGCAAAAATAGGCCTTCTCCATTCTCTCCGTACCCGAGCCGTCGAGCCAGGCCTTTGAGCTTTTCGCCTCTCAGCGGCAGACTGTTCACGCTGCGTTGTTCCATGATGCGCAGGCGATCTTCCAGGTTGCTCAGGAAGCGGTAACCTGAATCGAGTGTTCGGAAGGTCTCGCGGTCTATCAAGCCCGCGGCATAGAACTCGGCCAAGGCCTCCAGCGTGTTGTTGACGAGAATCCGGGGACTGACGCACGCATGCTTCAGTATGTTGGCCTGAACGAAGAACTCCACGTCCACTAGTCCGCCGTGGCCTGTTTTCAGATCCACGCGCAGTTCATCCTCGACGGCCAGTTCGCTTTGCATCCTTCTTCGCAACCGATCGATCTCCCGAATGTCCTCGGCGGAGATCCGCGTGCGTATTATGCAATCCCGGATAATTTGTTCCACCTCTCCGGCGAGTTCAGGCGGTCCGGTCACGGGACGAGCCTTTGTCAGGGCCTGCTTTTCCCACAGTTCCGATGTGGTCTTGTGATAGTCCCTGAAGGACGACAGTGAGGAAACCAGGGGTCCTTTGTTTCCGGACGGTCTCAGCCTGGTGTCTATGGCAAAGACGGTCCCTTCCGCCGTGGGCACGGTGAGGATGGAAATTATGCGGCTGGCAAGCCGGGTAAACCATTCATGAGTCGAGAACCGCCCTATCTGCTCCGATGGGAAGTCGTACACGAAAATGACATCCAGGTCCGAAAGGTACGTCATTTCCATTCCGCCAAGCTTGCCCATACCAATGATAACGAACGGAAGTGACTCGACCGCATCGAATCCGCCGAATTTCCGAGTCATCTCCTCGAACGCGATCCGCACTGCGGCCTCAAGGCAGGCTTCAGCAAGCTCGGCCACCAGCCATCGAGCCGCGGGAGATTCGATTTCCCCGGACAGGTGCTTGACCCCTATGTTGAGCATCTGTTCGTGTTTGAACCTGCGAAGAACATCCAGTACGGATTCAAGGTCTTCACAATATGCAAGCCGTTCGGACAGCTCCGCCTCCAGATCTGCCTTTTCCAAAGGATGCTTCTGTGCCCCGCGCGCGATGAGGGAATCAAAGGCCTGGGGGTGATGGATAAGAAGCTCCGTGAAGAACTTGCTCTCTCCCAGAATATTTATCAGAAAGCCGACTGTCGGGGGGTTTTCCAGCAACGTCGAAAAATAGGCCGCGTGTGCGGTTAAGGAATCTATGAAGCTATCGAGAGCGATCAAAGCCTGCTTTGGTTCGGGCATTTCCGCTATTTCTTCTAGGAAGAGGGGGGCTAGGCGCTGAAGGAGCTGGCGTCCCTTTTCGGATGGGATCTTGCTTTCCGGAGGAACGATCAGATTCCTGAGGATGGGATAAGAGCCGGCCAGTCCGTCCAGCCCGTACTCGGCCAACATGGCCTCGGTTGCTTTCTCGTCGTCAATATTTTCCGTTATGGCCTTTGTTCTGGCCGATACTTGCTGCAAGGTTTCATCGCCTGCATGATAGAACAGCGTGGAAAATAACTCCTCCACGATTTTCCGATGCCTGTCCAGGTCGGCTAGAAACGTCTCCAGCGCCCCATCTTTGTAACCCATTCTCCTGGCCAGCTCTTCCTGATCTTCCCGAGTTCTGGGCAGTTCATGGGTCTGGAGCTGATGGTTGATCTGGATGCAGTGTTCGGTCCTGCGAAAAAAGAGGTACGCGGCCTTCAGATTCGCGACGGTGTGCTTGTCGAGAAGGTCGGCTTCCTCAAGCAGATCAAGGGCCTTTAGCGTGCTCGGTGAGCGCACGCGGCCGGTCCTTCCGGCATTAATCAACTGCAACGTTTGGACAAAGAATTCGATCTCCCTGATACCACCTTGTCCAAGCTTGATATTGACCACGGGTTTTCTTCGGAGCTGGCTCTCTATGCCCAACTTCATGACCCGCATGTCTTCAAGGGTGGAATAATCCAGGTACTTTCGGTAAAGAAACGGCTCCAGCTCAGCAATGAACTCCTGTCCCAGCTCCACGTCCCCCGCGATCTGCACCGCCTTCATGAGAGCAGCCCTTTCCCAGGTCCTGCCCCAACCCAGATAGTAATCCAAGGCGTTGTTGACCGACGGGACAAGCTCCCCTTTTTCCCCTTCAGGCCTCAACCGCAAATCCACTCGAAAAACGAATCCGTCCTCCGTGACCTCAGAGAGCGACCGGCTGACGGACTGGGCCAGCGTCTCATAGTACTTTGCAACGGTTACGCTCGCCGGCCCCTGGGTCTGGCCTTCCTCGGGTCCTCGCAGGTACATGATGTCCACGTCCGACGAGAAATTCAGTTCTTTGCCCGAGACCTTTCCCAGGCCAATTACCACGAAGCCGGTATCCTTTTCGACACCGGGTGGCAGTCCGTGCTTGACATTCAGTCTCCGCTGATGGAAAGACACCGCGGCCTGAATGGACGCGGCTGCTAGATCTGAAAGCTCTTCCATCACTTCCACTACGCCGGCCAGCCCGGCCAAATCCCTACAGCCTATGCGAAGATAGTCCTCCTCCTTGTATAGCCGCAGGACTCTATTGAGACCGGCTGTCTCATTAATTCCGCCCAGGCGTTCCCAAAGGTCTTGGTCCTTGTTGCAGCGGCGTTTCCGTAACTCGTATCCACGGGAAAGGAACAGCGATTCCAGCAAATGCGGATTGCGAAGGAGTATGGAGAACAGAAACCTCGATCCGCCCACCACCGCCAGGAACGGCATTCTCATCTCTGCATCGCGAAGTATTGTGTTCACCAGTGCGGACGAGGGAGATCGAAGCAAATCATCCATGCGGCCGGCTGTGGTCTTGGCATTGGGGCTATCAAGGATCTCGGCAGTAAGCTGTGTTCTTGTTTCAGAGGCAAGCTGGGACATGAAATCCGCGAGCGCGGGAAGATTGAGCGTTATGTCGGTGAGTTGAGGTTCAGCGGCCATGCCGATCATTTTCCGACAAATGACGGGTCAATTCAACCTCCGGGAAGGGTCCTGCTATTGCCGGCCGGGAACTAACCGAGCGGGCACCGAGTCCTCTTCGGTAATTATCCGCGCGGTCAAGGATTCCAGCATTGCTGTCGTGACGCCGCATCCTTCCTGCTTGGTTCCCTCGATATCCACCCTTCGGACACCGCAGGAAGGGCTCCCTTCCTTAAAGATCACAAGGTCGGGTCGGATCAGACGGCACACTTTCATGACTTCTTCGGCCCCGCGGAGAAAAGCATCGGTCCTGTCATTTCCCGCGCTGTCGATGATTCGCGCGGCCCCTTTCAGGACAGCCCTGCCGTCTCCACCTACAAACCGGCAACGTGGCCGAGGCACACCCAGCCCGCCAAGAATCTCCGGGCAACAGGGGACCAGCACAGCGTTCCTCGCTAGTTCTTGCAGGAGAGGATGAGGCCGGGCGTTCCCGTCGTATCGGACGCGCAGACCCGCGAGGCAACCGCTTATGAGAATTCTCCGGTTCATTCTGCCCTACCCGGCACCGTTTGCATCCAAACGGAGAAATTCAGGTAACATCTCATGGTGAAGGGCATTTGAGTTTCGCTTCTCTATATCAATGAGCTGTCAAACAGTGAACAATTCGTTGAATCAGACACTGACCTGCTAAAGCCAAGGTCCGTGGCACCCCCCGGGGCCGATATTAATTGGCTGTTGGGTGCCACTGACCTGGGCACCAGGTCAGTGCCGTCTTTGATCCGAAGTCATCTTCATCGTTTGAAAGCGAACTGGTATCAAAGGCCTCGTGGCCGCGTAAGGGCACGGCACGCCGTGCCCCTACTGACCGAATCCCGATATGCCGGTCCCAATCTCCGTGCGTCATCAGTATCATCGGAACGAGACCGCTTGCCCACCATCGGTCCTCTTCCGGACTTCGCCTATTACCCGGGCTTCGAGCCCGTTGCCAATCATACTCGCCAGCGCGGCATCCGACCGATCGCTGGGGACCACCAGTACCATGCCGATCCCCATGTTGAATGTTCGGAACATTTCATCGTCGTCCAGATGAGCCTCAGACGCGATAATTCGGAAGATTGCAGGCACTTCCCATGAGCCTTTGTTTATACCGACCATGCAAGATTCCGGGACCACGCGGGGAATGTTCCCTATGAATCCGCCTCCAGTGATATGCGCCATCGCAGATACATTGACCTTGCCGCACAAATCCAGGATCGGCTTCACATAGATTTTGGTCGGCGTAAGCAGTTCCTCCCCGAGAGTCTTGCCCAGATCGGCCCAGTAGGATTCCAATGGGTACCCTCTCAATTCGAGGAGCGCTTTTCTGACAAGACTGAAGCCATTGCTGTGCAGGCCTGACGAATCCACACCCAGCACCACATCACCAGGAGCGACCTTGGAGCCGTCAATCGCTTTCGGCTGGTCCACGATCCCCACGCAGAAGCCCGCCAGGTCGTATTCTCCCGCGGGGTAGAAATCGGGCATCTCCGCGGTTTCTCCGCCGATGAGCGCACAACCGGCCTGCTCGCAGCCGCGGGCGATTCCTGATATTACGGATCTGGTCGTATCAGGATCGATCGCTCCGGTGGCGAAGTAATCCAGGAAGAAAAGAGGCTCTGCGCCGGTGACCAAAATATCGTTCACATTCATGGCCACAAGATCTATGCCGACCGTATCATGAACACCAGTCATGAACGCGATCTTCAACTTTGTCCCAACTCCGTCGGTCGCGGAGACCAGCACAGGGTCGTCGAAATCTCGCCATTTCGGCCGAAACATCGCGGCGAATCCGCCCATCTTGCCCATTACTTCCGGTCTGAACGTTGACCTGATCCTATCGGCTAGAGAACCGATGACCTTGTCAGCCAATTCTACGTCTACCCCGGCGTCCTTGTAGGTTACCTTTTCAGTCATCGCTTATACAAACTCCGTGAGTCCTTATGTTCAGATCGGAAGC
>JBFMAA010000204.1:0-3771 GCA_040755955.1 Thermodesulfobacteriota bacterium | reverse complement strand
GCGACAAAGTCCGTGCCGAGAATGCCGTTTTTTGCCAGGAGGTCCACCGGGGTGGTTCCGTAAACCCGTTGGATTTCCGCCACTTCCCACGAGGTTTCCGCGACGTGTGAAAATAGCAGGGTATTGTGCTCCGCGGCCAGTTCTTTGGCGGCCTGAAAAGTCTGCGGGCTGCAAAGATAAGGCGAGTGGCAAAACAGCGCTGGTGTAATCAGAGAGTCTTTGGGACACGAGGCAAGAAAGTCCTCAGTGCGACCTTTCCACGAGCCGGGTGCTGCCGCGTCCGGAGTGGGGACGTCCAGGATCCCTTGAGCTATGACCGCTCGAAGCCCCACTTCCATGGTGGCTTCCGCTGCTTGTTCCATGAAAAAGTACCCGTCCGCGAAGGTTGTCACACCGGACAGGGCCATCTCCAGTGCTGAGAGCATGGTTCCCAGACGCACGAATTCCGGCGCGACATGCTTGCCCTCGGAGGGAAATATGTACTGGTTTAGCCATTGGTCCAATGGTAGATCGTCCGCTACGCCTCGGAGGATGCTCATAGCCGCATGATTGTGTGCGTTGATGAGTCCCGGCATAATGAGGCAGTTGGAACAATCCACCACTTCAGCCGCAGAGGGCTCCACGCTGTCCTTAGGCAAATTCACCTGCCCGAGGCGATTGCCCGTGACCATCGTCACACCGTGAGGCACCGGTTCCGACAGGCCGGGATGCGGCAGGATCAGGCCGTTTTTCAGGAGTATTGTTTTGGCCACTGCTGGCTCCATGCCTTCAATTCCTTGGGAAGCAAGAACTCGTTCGTTCGAGTACCCCCTCCAATATGGCGGCAATCTTGGGCGCGCAGACCTCGGCGGTGGCTATAACCTGTTGAACAGAAACAGGTTCCATTTTGTCCGGTATGTTCACATTGGTAATAGCGGCCAGGGCAAGGGTCTTGAATCCCACTTGATTTGCCACGATGACTTCGGGGACCGTGCTCATTCCCACCGCGTCAGCGCCCAATATTCTTAGCATCCGCGTTTCTGCAGGGGTCTCCAGGTTCGGTCCTGCCACCGCGGCGTATACGCCGTGCCTGACCGGAATTCTTAGACCTGTCGCCGCTTCACCGGCAACTCTTATCAGGTCGCGATCGTATGGGCGGCTCATGTCTGGGAATCGCTCTCCGAACCTTTCATCTGCAACGCCCCGCAGCGGTGTGTCACCCATCAAATTGATGTGGTCCGTAACCACCATGACATCTCCCGCGTGAAGATGCGGGTCCAGTCCTCCGGCCGCACTGTTTATAAGCAGCAGTTGTGCCCCCAATTCTCTCAAAATGCGGACGGGCAGGGTGGTCTGCTGCAGGGTGTATCCCTCGTAATAATGGAGACGACCTTCCATTACCGCGACATTACGCCCGCCCAAAGTGCCGAATACGAGGTCTCCCTTGTGACCTTCAACCGTGGATTCCAAGAAGTTCGGGATATCGTGGTACGGAATCCTGGCAGCTGCCTGCACTCGGTCGGCAACGCGTCCCAAACCCGTGCCCAAAATAATGGCCGCGTCAAGCTGCGAAGGTGCTCTTGCGCGTAGATACCGAACAGCATCCTGGATCGATTGGTATAGCGTTTCCATCCGTGCTTTTCTCTGCGGTAGTAAGACCCGAGTATCATGGTGCTGCGGGCCAAAGTCAAGCAGCGTTTCCCGGTGAATGTAATCATTCAGTTAGGCGGGGAAATGGCACAATTTCGTTTCACCGCAGAGCACGCGGAGGGCTCAGAGAAGACGTATGGGCGCACGACCATGCGCCCATACGCTCAGCGATCTCAGCGATCTCTGCGGTGAGCAATCTCTTTCCTTGCTGGCTGAAGCACCCTCGCGTAAGTAAAAACTTACCGGTGAATCGAGGAAGGGTAGGGCGGTTCGCTTTTTCTTGACAATGTTTGGCTTTATTAGCAAGGGTAAGGAGATTGCGGCCCTGTCTTTCTCGAGTAGAGGCAGGAGCTTGTCGGGAACATACTTCAGGAGAAACCACGGATGATCAAAGGTATTCGCACTATTCCCAGGACCCCGTCAGCCTACTCATACCCTTTGCTTATAAAACAACTGCTGAATACGCCCGTCCTATATGCGCCCGACCAGCAGATAGTCTATCAGGACAAGGCTCGCATCACATACCGGGAATTCTATGACCGAATCCACCGGCTCGCGGCAGGGCTCTCGTCGCTCGGGATCGGTCCGGGAGACACCGTGGCTGTCCTGGATTGGGACTCCCACAGATATCTGGAGTGCTTCTTTGCCGTTCCCATGATGGGAGCCATATTGCACACGGTCAACGTGCGCCTCTCGCCCGAACAGATCCTATACACAATGAATCACGCGGAAGACGCGGCGGTCCTGGTTCATGAAGATTTCGTGCCTATGCTGGAAGGCATTGCCGATCAACTCAAGACGGTGCGCACTTTCGTTCTGCTCAAGGACGGAAAAGAAAGCCCGGCCACTTCTCTCCGTATTTCCGCGGAATACGAAGAGATGCTCCACAGTTCCGGCAACACCTTCGACTTCCCGGATTTTGACGAAAACGCCCAGGCTACGACTTTCTACACTACAGGGACAACCGGCGATCCTAAAGGCGTCTATTTCAGCCATCGCCAGTTGGTTCTGCACACGCTTGCGGCCAGTGTCGCTCTTGCCGGTTTCACCGCGCCGGGCCGCTTCCAATCCGGAGACGTGTACATGCCCATCACCCCCATGTTTCATGTCCACGCATGGGGGTTCCCGTATGTGGCCACAATGCTTGGCGCCAAGCAGGTTTATCCCGGAAGGTACGTGCCCGAAACTATCCTCAGGCTGATAAAGAACGAGAAGGTGACCTTTTCTCATTGCGTTCCTACCATTCTTCACATGCTGATAAACGATCCCGTAGCTCGCGAAGTCGATTTCCGAGGATGGAAGGTCAACACCGGCGGTATGGCTCTGCCCAGAGGACTAGCCACACAACTCCTGGAAATGGGGATCGACGTATTCCACGGATACGGCATGTCCGAAACCTGTCCGCTGCTCACCCTGGCAAACTTGAAGCCTCACATGATGGAATGGGACATTGAGAGGCAACTGGACTTTCGCGCCAAAACCGGATTCCCTTTGCCATTGGTTGAGATGCGAATCGTTGACGAATCAGGCAATCCTGTTCCGCGGGACGGGAAGACACCTGGTGAAATTGTCGTGCGAACCCCCTGGTGCACCCAGGGCTACTTCAAAGCGCCGGAGCGTTCCGAAGAGCTGTGGGAAGGCGGACGGCTCCACTCGGGAGATGTCGCCGTAATGGACCCCGAAGGGTACGTCCAGATCACAGACCGCCTGAAAGACGCCATCAAAACTGGGGGAGAATGGATCTCGTCCCTGGCCCTGGAAAGCCTCCTCAGCCGGCACGAAGCGGTTTCGGAATCCGCGGTGGTCGGTGTGCCTCACGAAAAATGGGGCGAAAGACCCGTCGCCCTAGTTGTCCTCAAACCTGCTTACAACGGCAAAATCACCGGCGAAGACCTGCGCTCCTTCCTCCTCCAGTTCGTGGATCAAGGCGCCATATCCAAATGGGCCGTCCCCGATGACTTCCAAATGGTCGACCAAATCCCCAAAACCAGCGTCGGCAAGATTGATAAGAAACTGATCCGAGAAAAGGTCCGCGGGGAAGGCGTGGGGTAGGGGCGGCTGGAGGGGAGGAGAAGAGAAGAAGGGAAGAGAAGATTTGGGGGGGGGGGGGGGGGGGGGGGGGGGGGGGGGGGGGGGGGGGGG
>JBFMAA010000203.1:0-8920 GCA_040755955.1 Thermodesulfobacteriota bacterium | reverse complement strand
GCGGAATCAGCTAGTCAAGGCCGACAATGGGGATGGCACCACCGTTGACTTCACCTACGATGCTCTCAACCGCCGAGTTGAGAAGAAGGTGACCGGCATCAGCGGCCCACCCGTCATCTCGCGCTACATCTGGAGCGGCTGGCAGACCATCGAAGAACGCGACGGCACCACTGACCAACTCCTGAGCCGCTACACCTACGGCAACGGCATAGACGAGCCCGTAGAGATCGAGAAGCACGATCCAGACACCGGCCAGCTCAAGCGCTTCATCCCCATGCAGGACACGAACGGCAGCGTGCTGGGCCTCGCCGACGAACGCGGCAACCTTGTCGAACGGGTGAAGTACACACCTTACGGCAACCCCACCTTCATCTATGACCACGAGCCGCCGGAAGTCGACCAGGTGCGCGTCGTCAACAACGCGTTGCGCATCAGGTTCTCCGAACCGATCAAGCAGGATTCCGCGCAGGGCGCGATCACAGTGAAGCAAGGCGCAACCGTCCTCACCGGTTCGCTGGCGCTCCTCGAAGAAGATCGCCTAGTCACATTCAGTCCGTCGGGCGGCTTCCCCCAAGGCCAGATGCTCACCGTTGAGATTACTACGGACGTAGAGGATCTCTCAGGCAACCACCTGGCAGAAGACTTCACGCAGACATTCACGCCAACAGGTGTGAATCTCCTGATCTACGACCGCGGCCCACCGAACGTAGAACGGATCACTCTCGTGGCCGGCAAGATCAGAGTCGACTTCGACGAAGAGCTCGACCCCGCCTCGATCGCGAACGGCGTCGAGCTCTCAGCCATTCAGAACGAAGTCCCCACCATTGTGGGCCTGACGATCGCCGCCCAGGGCGAAAAGGCGCTGGAAGCAACCCCGTCGACGACACTCACCGACGCCACCCACTACATCGTCAAGATCAAGACGACGATCACCGACCTCAGCGGCAAGCCTGTTGCAGCCGAGATCGAGAAACACTTCATCTACCGCCACCACGACGCGCTTCTCTACGAGCTGCCGGCCGAAGACGAGCACGCGAGGAGCTCCGTCGGTAATACCACCACCTTCCAAGCACGCGACTATGACCATCAGACGGGGACGATAGACTTTAGGCGGAGAGTTTTGTCGCCCGAGCTCGGCCGCTTCCTCCAGCCAGACCCGATGGGCTACGCCGACTCCATGAGCCTGTACCAGGGATTCGGCAACAACCCGGCGAACTTCCTGGATCCGATGGGGCTCGACGTTTGGACAAGAGTCTTCGGGGCGCTGAAGGCGCTGGGCGGTCTTGCTGAGGGGGCCGGTGGTGCTGCTCTCGTCATGGGTGGAGGCATTTCTGAAGGTGCCACTCTCGGCGCTTCGACCCCCGTTTCTGTTCCTGCAGTGGTCTTCGGGGGACTTCTATTTGGGCATGGAGCGGATACGACGTCAACTGGCCTGGTTGAGCTTTTCACCGGGAATCCGAGTCAATCGATTACATCCAAGATCTTGACCGCCACTACTGGGAGTCGAGAGCTAGCGGACAACACGGAAGTGGGCCTTGGAATTGTCGGCGGAGCCATCGGGGCTTGTGGTCCGGGAAGATCAACAGTTCGAGCCACAAGAGGCACGGCCATCGAGGAACCGGTTCTCGTAGACAGGTCGCATCGAGCCAGCTTTGAGAATTGGGGCTCCGAATGCGTATCTGATGGGATTCGGATGCAGGAGCAACCATTTCAGGGCTCCAGCAGGATGTCGATTCCTGGTGATGTAGACTATACAGGACCGTTGCCTACTGGCAGTTGGAGACTTTCTCCGAAGGGGCAGGGCGCTCATCTGATCGAGAGGGTAAACGTAGAGGGACGTCCAAGTCTATTGGCTCTAGACCAAGCGGGTACGCCGCGATTCTACCCTCACGGTTCACCAGAAAACGCGGGACAGGCACACATACGACTGCATCTGGCGACGAGGTCAGTTGGTATCAAGTTACAGGGAGGAAATCCGGGGATGTCCGACTTGGAACTGATCAAGCTCTATGAGCGAGCTTTTTGCGATCCCAGCCTGAATGGGATAAGAGGTTCACTTAGAACACCTGATGCAAAGGTAGTAGTAAGCCCGGACACCACGCCACCTGACGCGCTGAGGTTACTACTCGAATGGTTTAGAAAGCTCTAGATCTCGGGAGGGTCTTGAGATGGTAGAAGAGAAGACCGTACGTGTGGACGTCAAAGGCCTTGGTATCATCCTGTATTCAGGGCCCAGCGTCTCTCACATCAGAGAAGGAGAGGACTACCTTACCTCGAAATACTGCGCCCCGGAACAGGTTCTTGAGCATGTCTACCAAGGGACGATCATCGGATTCTGCACCAGTTCACCAGGCACATATCACCTTCAGTTTCTTAATGGGTATCCAGATGATGACCTTTGCGCAACCAGTGATTTCACACTGAGGCTTGGCCTTCACGTTAAATCAACGCGGGTATTTGTTAGGGATCTCTATGATCTAATGAAATGGACTGCTTGGTGTCCATCTACGCAGACGTTGTCGGCTGATGATGGCTACTATCATGTCACGTTGTGTAGTTCCTTGCCAGCCTCTAAGATTCTCGGAGACGAACAATCAGTTACAGTCTACATGAGCAAGCTAGATAAGATGCCCAGACTACGGTTTGCGGGCATCCCGGTTCTGTGCGAATGAAGGACGGTGTCGTAGTCAACCCGAAATCGGGAGCGCTGGCATCACCGGCACGGAGTAGTGAATGAAAGAGTCATACGGGGAAGGTCTAGCGAACCACCCCGGCCCCGAGTCATGCGGGAAACCCGTGAGGGATACCCGAAGCGTTGACAGGGGTACACCCAGGCCCTGTATTGAGCTGCGAAATCAGCGTATTCAGGGTGTCGAGTGTGTCCGACTACTCGAAGACAACATCTGTTGCGACGATACGCGCGAGGCGCAGCAGCACCCTGCGCAGTCTGAGACCAGGAGCATGTGTGGAAACTCCGTGCACGGGAACCGGGAGATCCCGCAACTGTCCCGGCAGGATGGTAGCCGGGACGGGGTGGGGAAGGAGGAAGACCGCAAGCCCAACATGGACGGTTGCGGGAAGTCGGACGGTCCAATAGTACCGGTGAAGTCGCCGAACAAAGGCGGAGGGGCTCCGACGGCGGAGGCGATGGAGGGAAGGGGGCCGACCAAGGGGAACACGGCACAAGCGGCCGCGGGCTGCACGCAGAGGCAGGTATCCGCGTTGACCGGCTTGGATCGTGTGCGGCAAGTGGCGCGGCGGGAGAAGAGGGCGCGGTTCAGCGCGCTGCTGCATCATGTGACGGTTGATCTACTCCGGGAGAGCTTCTACGGACTGCGCCGGGAGGCATCACCGGGAGTGGATGGGGTCACATGGGAGCAATACGATGCCTCCCTCGGAGGGAATTCGCCTACTCTGCATCAGCGGGTTCATGACGGGACCTACCGGGCGGAACCATCCAAGCGAGTGTGTATTGCGAAGCCGGATGGTGGCCGGAGGCCGTTGGGCGTAGCGGCGCTGGAGGATAAGGTTGTCCAGCGCGCCGTGGCGACGGTGCTGGAGCAGATCTACGAGGCAGACTTCCTACTGATTCTCGCATAATACAGTGACAACTCGCTCAAAGAAAAAGGCCCGCGTGTTTCAGGAAGGCGTGGGGAAGTCGTTGTGATCTCCGAACGCGTTGCAATCCACTGCGAGCAGCCGAGGCGGCTTGGCCGAGGTTCTCGGCACAGAGGTTGGCCAGTTCTTGTCCTTTGACATTGCCCCACAATGCCTCGACGGGATTCAGTTCGGGGGCGTAGCCGGGCAGCCTTGCCACGGATAGCCATTCGACTTGACTGTCAAGATACTCGGACATGACGCGGCTCTTGTGCGCTGGAAGTCCGTCCCAGATCAGGATGGCCTTGTTGCCTCTCATATGTTGTTTGAGGTCCTTGAGGAAGCTGATGAGGCTGCTCGCATCATAGCTTCCTGGCTTCATTTGGAACCAAAGACGCGATCGCCGTCCGTCCCATCGATAACCCAACGCTGCACAGATCGACATCTTCTTCCAATTGAAAGCGTGAATCAGGATTGGAGTTTGACCTCGCGGCGCCCACGTCTGCCGGACTGAAGGTCGCTCCGAGATTCCACTTTCATCCTGGAAGATAATCCAGGCCTTCTGTCGACGGGCGTTTTTTTTAGCGCAGGCCATGTCTCTTTCACCCAACGACGAATAGCATCGTCATTCCGCTCCTTTGCTTTCTTGGCCGGTCGCTGCAGCGTCCAGTTCATTGAGCGGAGAACCTTCCACACATGACCAGGGTGATAGGAGACACCCGACACGTCTTTGATGACCTTCGCAACCCGCGGGAGCGTCCATAGATCGGTATTAAAACCGTGAGCATGGGCACCTTTGCGAAGAGCAACGTCGATACGTCCGAGTTCCTTACGATCGAGTCTCGGCATGCGTCCCGCACGCCCTGACGCCTTCAACGAGGCGGGACCACCCTTCCTCCAATGCGAATACCAACGAGAAACGCTCTGACGGCTTACGGCCAGCGCCCGTGCTACGACCGCCTGAATTTCACCCGCGGCAAACAGCCTGGCTGCTCTCTTCCTGCGTCGTTCAAGCCATTGAAAATCCCGTCGCTCAGTCGAGGTAGTAGACATGAATTCATTGTAGCACTCCCCAATGAATCTGTCACCCTATTATGCGAGCCTCAGTAGTAGGGTTCTCCTATGGATTTCGACCCGGGCGCAAGGCGCACGACGCCTTGGGCGCACTGTGGGAAGGGATCATGGGGAGGAGAAAGGTGAGCTGGGTGCTCGACATGGACATCCGAGACTTCTTCGGGACCATCAGTCATCAGTGGATGCTCCGATTTCTCGAGCACCGGATAGCCGATCCGAGGATACTCCGTCTCGTTCGCAAGTGGCTCCGGGCTGGGGTATCTGAGGAAGGCGAGTGGTCGAGAACGGAGGTTGGGACGCCGCAGGGGGCGGTGATATCACTGCTGCTTGCGAACGTGTATCTTCACTACGTTCTCGACGAATGGGTGTGGCGGCAGACACAAGCCACCGGCGACGTGATCATCGTGCGTTATGCGGATGACGCCGTCATGGGGTTCCAGCACAGGTACGAGGGGGAGCGCTTCCTCAAGGAACTGACGAAGAGGATGAAGGCATTCGGACTCGCGCTACATCCTGAGAAGACGCGATTGATAGAGTTCGGTCGGTTTGCGGGTGAGAATCGGTCGCGTCGGGGTGAAGGGAAACCCGAGACCTTCGACTTCCTCGGGTTCACCCACATCTGTGGCAAGATCAGAGGAACCGGAGGCTTCGTCGTGAAACGGGTTACGATCGCGAAGCGCATGCGAAACAAGCTACGCTCAGTCAAGGAGTCGCTGATGCGCATGCGGCACGCCCCGATTGTTTTTCAGGGCAGATGGGTGCGGAGCTTGGTTCAAGGTTATATGAACTACCACGCGATGCGTGGAAACCTGCAACGGATGCAGCAGTTCCGCAAGGAAGTCGCACGGCACTGGCTTCAGGCCCTGCGGCGGCGAAGCCAACGACACCGTATCACCTGGGAGTTCTTCACCGTCATTCTTGATTACTGGATCCCTCAACCCAGAGTCCTGGTTCTCTGTCCCGATGCACGCTTCTACGCAAGGTACCCGAGGTAAGAGCCGTATGCGGGAAAGCGGCACGTACGGATCCGTGCGGGGGTCGCCCGCAAGGGCGATCCCTACCGCGACAGCGGGGTAGTATAGGATGTTGTGCAACAACGCTTGGGACAGCCATTGAGCTGGAAGGCGGTTTTGAGCGCCGCGACGATAGTGTCCGCGTTTCTCAATGGAACCAGGGCCACGAGCTTTCGAGAGAAATGATCAATGACCGCGAGTGCTTCAGTGCGGAAGAAGATCCAGGTGCGCACGGTGCTGAGGTCTGCGCTCCAAACGTGATTGGGATGGTCGGCAGGGAAGTCTTTCGATGGCTCAGGCTTGGCTTGGGCATCCGGCGCCTCAGCCTTGGTGTCGGCGGCCAAGCTTTGCCAGCCCGGTGCTACCCATGAGCTGCCCGGCCGTTCGCTTGGACCGCAAGCTTGACGCTCCGACCCACTCGTCCTACATTTGATGCATGGATTCGGCCGAAGTCAACCAACCGCCGAGCCATCTGGACCGTCATCAGGCTCAGAATCGGGCAATCCGCTTAGCCCATATCACTGTGGACGAAGGAGCCGAAAGGCGAATGACGGATGCCAATTATCCCGTTGATTTTTCAAACCTCGATTCGATCACAGAGCAGTTGGAGAAAATCAGTCCGACTGCCGACGGCTGCGGAAGTGCTTTTCGAAGAGTCTGGATTGGTCACGAACCACGCGTGACTGCGTGTCTCAGGGACCTGACCTGCTCCCGCCGGCAACGAGTGCTCACCGCTCTGATCGGGATTCTCTCTCAAGGTCCCACAAGTCGGGTGTTTGCAGTCGACATAGCTCATTTCGACCCAACATCCCTGCGAGAGCTGGATTCCCTGTACGACGCATGGGCCCTGCTCGTCGACTGCGGTCTCCAAGTTGCTGCCCGTGGAAAAGAGGATCGCGACTGGGAATCCCATGAATTGCCCATAACGGAGTCTTATCGATGGGAAGTCAAGGCAAGGCTGTCAGCACTCAGTGAACGGAAGGTGGCCTATTTCGAGAGGGCGCACGAGGCAGCTGCTCGTGGCCAGACGCTACATTGTCAGAACCGTGCCCGGCACCTGCTCGCGCATGCAAGGCGGCACGCCGCTGAGTCTCTTGTTCGCAGAAAACGTTTCAAACAAGCTTCCGAACTGTTCTCAGAGGCGTCAAGCCTGGCAGCAGGTACTGATTTGGAGTATCTGGTAAGGTTCCGTGGAAGTCTGTGCCAACTTCGGGATGCGGAGCTCAGACTCGATCTCGATCAGGCACGGTCGGCCCGTCTCGAGGCACTGCAGTGGGCCGGCAGGTTGCCAGAGGCTGCAAAATTGTTCCGGCGTCCTAACCCTTGGACGTCTCTGGCGGACTTGAAAAACGAGGAGCTATTCATCGACCTCCTCGCTGGACTTCGGGAGCAGGGTCTCGCAGGTTTGCCTTCAGCGATAGGCAACCTGCGTAAGATAATCGGAGATTGCGAGGCCAGTCCGCGTCGAGATGACCTGTCAGAACGCCTTACCTTTCTCGAGGGCGTGTTGGCTGCTTCTCGCGGCATCGACACACTCTTGGATGACCGCGCGGCCCAGCTCGCGATCCAATTGGCACATCCGCCCCTCCTGAGGAGCGCGCAAGACCTACTTGACAAGTTGACCGATCTTCGTTTCGGAGCCGACCCCGGGCGTGCACTGACTGAGGTCTTGAATCTACTGCCACTCGACGCCGTTGGGAGTGGGAAGCCGGGGGTACCGCCGTTGATGTGTGGAGTGCCGGCATGGCTTCAGAGTCTGCCGGTGAGCAATACACCCGATAGGTTTCGTACGCTATTGCTCTGGTGGGTGCGGATCATCTTCGACTATGTCTGGTCGGTGTGCGAAAAGGACGCCGAGGAGGAAGGACGAGAGCTCAGGCAAAGGCCGCCATTCTGGAAGTGCTCACTAGGGGATCTTGCGAACGAGTTCCGCGAGCTTCGCGAATTCGCCGGCTGGGCAGGCACGCCTGGGGAGGCGCTCGGAGAACTGGGCGAGATGTTGAGTCAGATCACGCTGCAGTCACCCACCGTGCAAGAGAACGAAGTCGAGGAGCAGATTCGCTTGGTGCTTCGTAGCACTGACATGTTGTTTCCCTTGGTGGTTGATGTTCGTTGGGCAGGGGAAATGCAGATTCTGATGGAGAGGTTGGATGGTGCTGGAGATACCTACCGTTACCGTCCCGACGAAGTAGATTCACGTTCACGGTCGAGGATTCCGCAGACTGGAACTCGGGTTTACGTCAAAGAGCGGTACCGTCGATCTCTTCGCAAGCCACAAGATCGGCGGAGCCGTCCCCTGTACCTCTATCCCGCGCCGGTTGCGAAGAAGGTCCGCAGAATTGCCGAAACTTCGTCACCTGCAGTGCTGCTCCACGCTCTGGGTTCAGATGCCCACCCCATGGACCTCGCTGCCGAATTGACGGCGATCCCGCCAGGCAACGCTGAGGCCACTCGCTATCAGAGACTGGTAATGCGGGCGATCGAGATGGTCTTCCGCCCTTCAATCTGCCGTCCGAGGTGCGAGCAGCAACTGGACGAGGGCCTGGAGAAGGTCGACATTGTCTTTCGGGTTTCGAGCACACCGACCGGATTCTTCGCTCGACTCAGCAACGTATGGCGTGTTTTCTGTCCCCTCTTGTTCATCGAATGCGTGAATGGAGCAGATCAACCAGAACCTGACAAATTTCGGCAGTTAGGTCACTATCTGCGTCCCAATCGGACCATGTTCGGCCTTTTGGTCTGCCGGAAAATCCTTGATCGGACGAGGTTGCGTTCGCGTTGCAGAACATTTGTTTCTGAAGGGAAGCACATCCTCGTGCTTGATGACGAAGCTATGCAGACACTCCTGGAGTACCGGGAAGCTGACGAGACCGGCGAGATAAGTGATTTCATGGAGAGCCTGCTGGAATCCATCGTTCTCTAGCGTGACTCGTGCTGTCGTAGTCAATCAGAAACGGCAGCGGGGTAGTATGCCACGCTGGCGAGCACGAAACCCGCAATTGGTAACCGGGTCCAGCCGGAAATCGCCCGCGATCCTGAGCCTATGCTCGATTCCAACGGCAGAAGGTTGCGTGAATCGGAACACGCACGCGGATTCAGGCAGACCTCTGCTAGCGCATGTTTGCAGGCGAGTGCGAAAACTGGGCTGAAACGATGAGAAGCTGGATGAGGTGAGTGTGGAATTTACGACAGACGTAGAGCACTTCTCGAAAGGTGTAGTGACCACCGACGTCGAA
>JBFMAA010000202.1:0-9061 GCA_040755955.1 Thermodesulfobacteriota bacterium | reverse complement strand
CCTCTCGGTGATCGAATGCAGCGCGACGCCGGCCTTGTCCATGCGCTTGGCGATGTCCAGGGTCTCAATCGTGTTTCTCCCGAGCCGGTCAAGCTTGTAGACGACGACGGCCCCGATCCGCTTCGCCCTCACCAGGGAGAGCACAGCCTGAATGCCGGGCCGCGCTTTGATGCTCTTGCCGGAAATGCCGGGGTCTCCGTAGATCGCGACCAGGGTCAAATCGTTCAGAGCGCAGTATGCCTTGATCTTCTCCACTTGCATGCTCAGCGACACGCCTTCCTGCGCCTGCTCCTGTGTGCTGACTCGAATGTAGCCGACTGCGGTTTTCATGGCTTCCTCTCTTCCGACGCTTCGCTCTTTTCCGACAGTAGTTAGTATCTGACGGTTCCGACAACATGTCAAGCGGAAAGTTCCGACGCTTCTGAAAATAGCTGTAGCCTTCCGAAAGGTCCGATGTTTCCAACACGTCAGACGGTCAGACACTTCCGATGCGTCAGAAGACATCACGATTTCCGAGGCTTCCGACGCTTCTGACATCAAACACGTCGGATGCTTCTGACGGGATTACCGTAGTTGTCTGATATGTCCGAGGCTTCGGAAGATACCTGACGTCAGACATGTTTGACGCTTCAGACAACAGTAGATTTCCGACGCTTCAGACAGTGCTGACATCAGAGATTTCCGACGGATCGGACAACATCAAACCTTCCGACAGTTCCGACAGGTCGGATAACAGCAACATGTCTGACGTTTCTGAGACATCGGACGCCACCAAGCTTTCCGAGGTTTCCGACACGTCCGACAGCATCAAGGCGTCTGACGGTTCCGACTCTTCGGACAACATGCTCTTGTCAGAGCTTTCCGACATATCCGAACGCAGCATGATGTCTGAGGCTTCGGACACGTCCGACGACAGCATAATGTCAGATCGTTCAGACGGTTCCGAAAACTGAATGTCGTCCGACGAGTCAGATAGTTCTGACGATAGCAGGTGGTCGGATGCTTCCGACGCTTCAGACATCAGCATGATGTCCGACACGCCCGACACTTCCGACGATAGCAAGTTATCCGACACGTCGGGGGCTTCGGAAGACTTGAACCTGTCCGAAGGTTCGGAACGTTCCGATGGTATCCACTTTTCCGACGGCTCTGACACTTCAGACTACATGAACACTTCAGACGCTTCCGACACTTCGAACGACATCAAACCTTCGGACGGATCGGACGATACACACTCTTTTCCGACGATACGCGCTCCTGTCGGACGTTTCCGGCGTTTCGGACAACACACTTCGGTCCAAGCGTGTCTGCGATCTCCACCCCTCGTCCAGGCATGTAGTCTGGTAGCGCCCAGAGCAGACGCGTAGCCCACACTGCAAAGAAGGCCCCTATTTCGCGCGCAGAACGATTTTGGAGGGAGGGGGTAGGCTACCCTATGTCCCGGTCCGCTGCGTCGAAATTTAACCCGGTTCCGCGCTCGTAGACCGACATGTTTCGAGAAGTCTTGTAGGCGGTCGAACAGAGGACGGAAATCGCGTCCAGGGCAAACCCCCACAAACCATTGACTTGACGTGCCCACGGAGTTAGATAGGGGTAACGAGTAGTCCGAACCTCCCCCGAAGGGAATGATTGAGATGCAAGTTCCGACTTTGACTTGGCAAGAATTACGAGACCGCTGGCAGACCGACGACGAAGCCCTTTGTCGAATCGTGCTCTACCACAGAATGCCGCTCTTCACCTGCGACTCAGGCAAACCGATTCCACTGGAAGGGGTGACCGGGTATTCGCGCGAGCAGATCCGAGTCCGCCTCCAAGACGCAATCAACCTAGGAAACTATCTTGAACACAACGCTCAGGCTTGGCGGGACTTCGCACGGCGCATGCAGGCGGACTCGGACAAGGGGTTTTTCGAGTGGTCGGAACTCGCCAAGCGTGGCTGGCCGGACTCCGATTCCCGCTTGGCTCAACTCTTGGTCAAGAATCAGGTGCCGACATGGGTTGACACCGAGCAAGGGTCGATCCTGATTGATCCTCGCTATCAACCGGACAAGAGCGTCTTGAAAGTGAATATGTGGCATATATTGAAGCTTGAGCAGCAATCACGGGTGCGGGAGTCCAGGCGCCGAATGGGTTTTGTTGAAGATGCACACGGCTGTGGTGGACGGTCCGGCGGGGGCTCCGGGTTCGCTGGTCCCATGATTCCACCACGAGCACCAGTCGGTGAGGATGAAGCCCTGGAAGAAAAAGCAGACCCGGCGAATAGCGAGCGAACCCTTGATCAGGTCAAAGCTGAAGTGAGGGCCTGTTTTGAGGCCGAGTTAACCAAAGATTCTTCGTTGACCATAGAAAGCTTCATGGAGACCGCTCGGGCAAAGGAAATCGTCAGAGGATTTGAACGCGACCCGAAGACCTATGAGAGGTGGCTCGCTGGGCTGTCCCCTCGCGGACGCCGGAAGAAGGCCGCTGTTTAAGAAATCCCTCGACAAATTCCTCAGATAATCCCTCACCCCGTCCCGGAAACCCCTCACGCTTGGTCGAAAAACCCTCAGCGCATCAAGAAATCCCTCAAACTGACCCCGAAATGCCTCACCGACCACGAATAATTCCTCAAAACACCCCTTACTGCTTTCTAACTTTGAGGCATTTCTGACCCCGAATTAGGTATATTTTACCGGAATGGTCGGTTATCGTATCCCCAAGTCAACAATACCCTTGGAGGTTTACGAAAATGCCGACCGAGTATTTGACCAGAGAGCAGCTTGCGCAACGCTGGGGAATCGGACTGAAGACCTTGGACAGACTTCGAGCGAGCGGACGCTTGGCCTGGATCAATCTAAGTGCGGAAGAGGACGGGCAGCGGGACCTCGTGCGCTTCAAGCCCGCCGACATCGAGGCGTTCGAGCAGGAACGGAAAACTCGGGGATCGGCTCCGGAAGCGGCTTAGGAGAGGCGGCCCCCTTTGGGAACGACACCGGACAAATCCTCGACGCCCCTCGACCCGTGGGCACCGATGCGGCGCGGACTGATCACGGCACCCGATTTGACGGACCGTGAAAAGCTCGTCCTCGGCTTTCTCATGACTTTTGACTTGCCAGACAACCGCGCCCAGGGGAACCGCAAGCGGTTTGTGCACGTGTCGCGAGCGACGATAGCCAAGGCCTTCGACAGATCGGTCCGGCAGATGGCGAAGATTTTTGCGAGTTTGGAGGCGAAAGGCTACATCAGGCGAGTCGATATAGCCGGGAAGGTCGCATACACGTATTTGGAGCCGAAGGTCTACGGAGAAATCGAACTTCGCGGAATTGATTGCTTCGAGACGACAGCACCCGTGTCACTCAACGACCCCCCCCTAGTCGGACCCGTGAACCTGGACGACACCCCTACCCGTGAACCTGGACGACATGGGTCGGGCATACCCGTGTCGCTCGATGACACCCCACCCGTGAACTCCAGTGACACCCCACCCGTGTCGTTCAACGACATCCAGAAGAATAGAATTGAAGAAGAGAAATTAAGAGATGTGGGAGCGCACTCTTCGAGTGCTGACTTCGCTGACGCTACGTCGCAATACCAACCACAGGCAACCAAAGCGAAGAGACAGCGCAAGAATGTAGCGAAGCCGCGTTTCGAGGACGTGAAAGCCGCTGTTGAAGCGGTGGATCTTACCGAGTTGATAGCTAAATACCGCGATCTGAACGTGGACGCCGAGTTTGAGCAGTGGAAGGACTATGTGCTCTATGGGGTCAACAAAGCGGGCAAAGCGCCCTGGACACTTCCTTACACTCACTGGGACAAGGTTTTCGAGAATTGGCTACGAAATGCCCGCAAGTGGAACGGCAATCGAGCCACCGCAACCAAAACCCCGGCAGCGCACCCGGTCCCGCAAATGCCGGACCTGAGCAATTTCACCTTGGATTAGAGAGGCTTAGCCAATGCTGCGAGCAGTACGGGAATCACCGAAATACACGGGCTCCATCAGCCAACACCAGCATCCGGGGCTCGAAGGGCAGCTTGTGGGCCTTCCCTTGTGGCTGGAATCGGCGGGGCACGCTCTGGAAGCCAGAAAGACGATGGAGATGATCGTCCGGCAACCGGCGCAGCTATTCGTCGTGCACAGGCACCGTGCCTTGCATTCCGTCTATCAACAGCTTGTGGACCAGGGTTTGCTGCCTACCGAAACGTGGATCAGCCACCATGCCCAGCAACTCGGCTGCTGGAGCGACGATCCCGGCTCCCGCGACAAGATTACCGCGGCATGGCTCGACGAAATCACCGAACGAGGCGCGTGCGGGCTGAGCCTCGAAATGGACGGAACCGCACGGGGATTGATCGCGACTACGATCAGCGAGTTACACCAACTCTTCGTTCGTCGCCAAACAATCCATGCCGTCGAGAGCCTGCATGAGGCCGTCGTCAAGCTCTGGACCCCGGACGTGCATCAACAGATCACCGCGCTGATCGAGGACGTGGACACGGCGCACAGGCAGCGACTTCGTCGGGAGACCGCTCCGAACCTGCTCGGGCCGATGCTTCAAGCTGATATCGAGCTACTGGAGCGGCAGTCGAAGGGGGAGGCTGTCGAAAGGCGCATTGCGACCGGCTATCCCAAACTGGACGAGGTGACGGGCGGGTTTGGGGACGGGAACGTAATCGTCGTGGCGGCCCGGCCCGGTATGGGCAAGACCTCGTTTGCCTTGGACGTGGCTTTGCATCTTGCTCTCATCGGAATTGCGGTGTGTTTCTTCTCATTCGAGATGGCCGCGAAAGAGCTTCTAAGGCGGGTTATCTCAAAAATGACGCGCATTCCGGTGTTGAAACTGAGGCACGGAGATCTTCAGGAGTTTCAGGTTGATATGATTCGAGAGGCTCAGCCCCAACTTGCCGATTTGCCCTTGTTTTTCGAGGAAAGGAACGAGACTCCCCAAGGCATCGAGCAGAGGGTCAGGGAGATCAACCGGCTGATTCATCCCGGCCGAATCGGGCTGGTGGTGGTCGATCACCTCCAACTAATGGGTAGCCGAGACACCCGGCGGTATGAGCGGCGGGACCTTCAGCTCGGGGCCTACAGCGGCCAGTTGAAAACCCTCGCGAAAGAGCTTCAGCTCTGCGTTATCGCCCTATCCCAACTCAACCGACAGGTCGAGTCAAGGCCCCTGGACCAGCGCGCACCGCGGCTCGGGGATCTGCGGGAATCGGGGGCAATCGAGCAGGATAGCGATATCGTTATCGGTTTGCACAGGCGATTTGTGGATACCCAGAATATAGCCGATCAGAGCCACGCGGAATTGGTGATCCTGAAAAACCGGTCCGGTCCCTGCGGCCGTATCAACCTGAAATGGCTGGGCAATTTAGCCACGTTCCGACCGGCCGACGACCAGGGAGGGAGCGACAATGCGCCTGACCTCGCGAATATCTGAACGGGCGCAGCCTGAGCGGTGTTTCTGGCGATGTGCGACTCGAGAGGAACGCGGGTGCCCGGTTGGTCCGGATCGGTGGACCCCGGACCATGAGATGCGACGGTGCACCAAATACAGGAAATGGCGGTGTGCCGTATGTTCGGAATATTACGAAGGTCGTTGCTGCGACCACTGGCCGTATCAGCCACTGTCCGAAATGGACCACTGCCCGAGACCGAATGGACCGCGAGTGGTCGAAAACCAATAACCCAGCGCCTGTGCGCCCAGCCTCCGCGATGCGGAGCACTCACGAAAGGACGAAGCAATGGATTTTCAACTCAAGCAAGACGGATCGAAGCTCAACTTGACCTTGGCGTGCGATATCGCGGGGTTGGTGCCGGAGCACATCGACAACGATGAGCCTATGCGGATCGAGGTGGTCCCGGAAATCACGGATGATCCGTACCAGTTCGCAAAGATCGTCATCAATCTGTCCAGGGTCGATAACCTGAGCAGGTGAAGCGGAGAGGACGGAGCCGTGGAAAACTTGACGATAACCTTGGAAGACGACGGCAAGACCCTGTGTATCCGCTGCGATCTGACCGTCGAGCCATGGCCGAGCCAGACGGGGCGGACACTGCTCGTCGGTACCACGGGCGGAAATCAGGCGATCACGACCCCTGACGGACGGCCGACGGGCTTCATGGTCAACGCGTCGGTGTTCAAGAAGGGTGATCCCTCGCAACCCAAACGCCCCCGCTCGTGGCTGGATAGGTAGCCGAGTGGGTAGGTGCATGGCAATGAGGGGGATACGAAAATGCCAACTTCTTCTAAGTCGCCATGATCACAGCCGGTTCCCGCCGGTTTGCCGAGGGACACCAACTGTCCGATATTTCGGACACATCAAGGGGCGGGGCATTGAAGGGCTCCTGTCTCCGCCTCGCCCCACCTGATCTACTATTTTCCGGGCTCTGCCCGCTAAGGATTGGTTATGTCTCTGCTGAATGTTGATGAAGCCGCTCTCTACCTACGAATTACCCCGAAGGCCGTTCATCGTTTGTGCAAGGGGCAGAAGCTCGCCTACATCCGCGTTGACGACCGCGGCACCCGGCGCTTCAGGCAGGAGGATCTTGACGCCTACATCTCGGCGAATTGCGTGCCAGCCCATGTGCCCGTTGACAAGTCCGCCCGCAAACCCATATCCTCCCCACAAAGGAGGGTTGAAACTGCTGGGCAAGCGGGCAAAGGGTCTCTGAGAGAGGAGATCCGACAACTATGTCAGTAATCAAGCGTGGTAAGGCGTTTTCCTTGAAATTTGCACCGTTCGGCCGTGAGGTGTGGGTGAGCACCAAGGCAAGGACCAAGGCCGAAGCGGTGGACATTGAACGGCAAATCCTGGTCGCGTGCAGAGCGCAGGATTATCGGGTCCTGGACCCAGTGAGCCGGGAGGTTTGTGTGAAGCTATTCCGAAATCAGCAACTTGCGATTCCCCCGGACCTCGGTGGAGAAGAGCCGGCCAAGCGGGAGTTGACGCTGTGGCAGGCCGCGGAGATCTTCCTCAACTATCCCGGTGTGAAGGATACTGCGGCAAGGGAGCGGCACGTATATTCTCTTGCCCACATCATTCGCATTCTCGGCCGGGATGTCCCTGTGACGCAGATATGGATTCCTCAGATTCGAGAGTACTTCGCAAAGCGATCTGCCGAGGGAGCGGCCCCCGGAACCGTGAACAAAGAGAAAGCCACTCTTTCTCGGCTATTCCAGGTCCTCGTGGAGTTACAGCACTTAGAAGTGAACCCGGTTCGTCTCGTGAAGCGACTCAGTGAAAAGAGCGGAGAGCGGGAGGTATACATCAGTTTCCAGGATGTTCAGCGCATCGTGGAACGGTGTCCCGAGTGGTACCGCCCGCTCGTGATGACGCTCTATTATGGGGGATTAAGGGCGGGCGAAGCAAGGGAATTATCCCGACGACAGGTCAGTCTGTCGAAAAGAATGATCTACCTCGGACCAGAGGACACCAAGGAGCGCCACAGGAAAAGGGTCCCGATTCACAAAGACCTCGTTCCCATTTTGGAAGAGGCTTTCCGCGTGACTTCCCTCGGTTCGGACAAGGTGTTCCTGATGCGTGACAACTCCGGTGTGCGCGCTCCGTCTCCTCATTCGATCAAGAATCCCTGGGTGCGTACAGTGGCCGGGATGGACTTTGACCCAAAGCCCCGTCTGCATGATCTCCGCCACACGTGGCGAACCAATGCGCGCCGGTCCGGGGTTGACGCGCAGATCGCAGAAATGGTCATGGGGCACTGGTTCCGAGGAAAGGCGGTCAGCGAGCGCTACGGAAGAATCTCAGACCAAGAGTTGCTCGACGCTGTGGACAAGATGACCTTCGACCATGGTGAGACGGAGATATGGACGGCCCGATGAAGGGGCACCGTAGCAAAAACGTAGCAAACCGCTCCCCCGAAAGAAAAAGGTCAGGCTGTTTCCTGACCTAACTCACTGAAATCATTGGTAGGCGGGAGAGGATTTGAACCTCCGACCCCTGCCGTGTGAAGGCAGTGCTCTCCCCCTGAGCTACCCGCCCGAAGCGAACTCATGGTACACTGCCAGACCGTTTCTTGTCAAGGGGGAATTCCCACAGGAGTTTCCCCAAGAAATCAGACCTCCAATCACAGACACGGGTCTAGATCTGCTAATGGAGATCTTCTCGGCTTCAGAATCCCGTTTCCTGCCTTGCATAGCATTTCCCTGATTCCGCCGGCAAGGGCATAGCAACGGAAGTTCGGAATACCGAAGATGCGGCCGGCGGCGTGCAGAACGTGCAGGGCAAACACCTCGAGCTTGGCCTTGGCTCAGAAATAGACCTCTGTGAGATGGGATACGCCCAGCAACAAGGCAGCAAGATTCCGCGGACATCGGTAAGTCACCACCCGTTGGTCCTCGAAGTCGTAGCTCTGTTTGATGAACCGAATCGTCTCGTCTTCCTTCCCGCGCGTAATCTGGGCCTGTACGATCGTAACTTTCAGTCCCGGTCCACCTGTGGCCAAGTCAAGGCTTATAACCCCCCAGTATCGCCACGCTCAACAGACGTTCCAAATTTGGGTGATCTTGTGGGCCAGATAGGTAGCCTAATTACCTAGAGTTGCCCGATTGTCTGCTCTCTTATCTACTGGGCACAATGGGCGAAACCGGTTGTCTGATCCGAAGCGCGTTAAGCCTAAGTTCCAGGCAAGCTTACAATGACTGGCCGCGCAAGTACCTGTGTTGGGAGTCCTTTCGACCCATATGTTGCAAAGATGTGTAGTCACGAATAGTGTCACTCTTGCCTTGACTTATATGCAATGTCATGGTTGTTCGGGTGTGCGGCGCGCATCTGTTTCTTAGGGTATTATGCTGCCTTAAGTATATCGTATTCGCATGTCGTCTCTCTGTGGGATGGCGGATAGGAGCTGTAAAGCGTCTTTTTCTCCCGAGCGACGGCAAATTCCCAGAAATCGTCCCAGTGATCCGTGAGGTGGAGGGCTCTGAGCTTGAGAATAGCCTCAGCACCTTCCTGAGACCAGCGCATGCCTGACCTTTCCATCCGATCGTTTATCAGGTTCTTGCAAGTACCTTCAATGAGTCCACTGCCAATAGGAAGACCGAGTTTCAGGTATTCATCGTAA
>JBFMAA010000201.1:0-9200 GCA_040755955.1 Thermodesulfobacteriota bacterium | reverse complement strand
CGTGCGACACCGCTGATGCTGACCGCCCAGAATGGCCAACTGCACGTGGTACGGGTGCTCCTCGACAACGGGGCTGAACCCGACGCATATCATCGAACTTATGGGACCGCTCTGATGCTGGCCGCCCAGAATGGGCACTTACAGGTGGCACGGCTGCTTCTGGAAAAGGGGGCCGACCCCCAAATCGAGCATGGAAGAGACACGGCGGTGGATCTGGCACGGAGTGACATCCGGTCCGAACTGGCGAGAATCACCGGAGTGCGACCAAGGGGACTGCTGGACCGCATCTTCTACTAGCTTGCAGTCGCAGTACTGGCACTCGGCCGTCGTGCGTTGTTGCAGGGGGTCTGCGCAAGGGCGAGTAGGCACCATCGCATCCGCTGTGCCGGCCTTGAGGGCACAGATGCGCAGGAGACCCCGACAACCCGACCGTTCACTCTGGTCGGTTTCCGCCAACCTCCGCTTCATACTTCGCAAGCAGCTCACGGATGGCAGGGACCAAGGCAGTAGGCACTTCTATCACGGTCTGGGTCTGATTTTCGTAGGCCGCTTCGTCTTCCGCGACCGCTTCGTCTTCCGCCTGCTCCTCATAGTGCGTAAGCACCTTCTTCACCCGCTCCTCATCCCATCCTGGCGGGAACCCTTCGCGTGTCATCACTTGCCCTTTCGTCGGCGCCGCCGCTTATACGCGGTGAGTGGTTTTCCCGTAAGCTCATATCCAGTGATCACGAAGACGCTGTCAGGCTCCGGATCAGGCACATAGACGACCCGCAGATACCTCACGGCACGTGTCTGGCCGACGGCCACGCGGGCCCCGTCCCGGCCGCGACGATCTTCTCCTGGTTCGTCGAGTACGTCGGCAACTTCCTCTTCCGTAACTCCATGCCCGCAGAGATGTGGCTCTCCGGTCTCCGGATCAAGATAACAACGACCTTTCATGTCAGCAACTTGCCGGGCGGATCATTCCCCCACCCTACGCGGTTGACCCGATAAACGAGAAATCCGCGACGTTCGCAAAGAAGTCCGCGATCGTCTTGAGCAGCCCGAGCCTATTGCCTCGGATCGTGGTGTCCTCCACCATGACCATCACTTCATCGAAGAACTTGTCTATGGGGGGCTTGAGGTCCGCGATCACCTCGAGGGCCGCGAAGTAGTCGCCTTTCTCGATCATTGGGGCGGCTTTCTTCCTGACTCCCTCGAATGCCTTGAACAGAGCCTTTTCCGACTTCTCGGTCAAGAGGTCCTTGGAGAGCAACGCGGGCTCCACTCCCTTGAGTATGTTCACCACCCGTTTGAAACCGATGATGATGTCGTCGAAATCACTACGCTGCTTCCATCGATGAAGCCCCTCGACCCTCTGCCGGGCGTCGACCAGGTCATCGAAACGGGCTCGCACCACAGCCTCGACCACGTCCAGAGGATAGTCCCGCGACACGTGGAAATTCACAAAACGCCGCCTGATGAACTCGATGACCTCCTGCTCGATGACCTCAGTCTCACGGGTGCGCTTGTCGCCCACCAGGGAAACGGCCTGCCGGACAAGTCCCGGCAAATCCACCGGTTTGCCGGACTGGATCAGTATCTGAATGATCCCGAGCGCATGACGGCGCAACGCATACGGGTCCGCAGCTCCGGTGGGAATCAGGCCCACTGAGAAACACCCAGCCATGGTGTCGATGCGGTCCGCGACCGAGACGATCGTCCCGACAATCCCCTGGGGCAGGTCATCTCCGGCGAACGCGGGGAGGTAATGCTCTCTGATCGCGCCGGCCACCTCGTCCTTTTCCCCGTCCATCTTCGCATAGTAGCTGCCGATGATCCCCTGAAGCTCGGGGAATTCGTACACGATGCCGGTCTCGAGGTCGCATTTGCAGAGTTGTGCCGCGCGTTCCACGTCCGCGACTCGGGCCGGAGCGAGCTTTTCGGCCAGGTGTTTCGCGAGCGCAGTGAATCTCTCGACCTTCTCGAACGAGGTCCCCAGCTTGGAATGGAACACCACCCCCTTGAGGGCTTCCAACCGGTCGATCAGGGGCTGTTTTCTGTCCTCACGGAAATAGAACCGCGCGTCCTCGAGCCGGGCCTTGAGCACCCTCTGATGACCCTTGACCGAGACCTCCGGGTCCTTCACGGGCGTGTTGTTGATCGCCACGAATCGGTTGGTGATGCGACCGTCCCCGTCCTGCAACGAGAAATACCGCTGATGCTTCTTCATGCAGGTGATCAGAATCGACGCGGGGAGCTCCAGAAATTCCGGGTCAAATTCTCCCATGATCGGGTACGGACTCTCCACGATGTGGGTTACCTCGTCCAGGAGCACCTCGTCCTTGAATATGCGGAGCCCTTGCTCCTGAGCCAGCGTGTCGATCTTCTCCGCAAGGATCGTCTTTCGCCGACCCTGGTCTATGATCACGCCCTGTGATTCGAGTTTGGATGCCAGCTCCTTGAACGACCGAACCCGGAACCCCTGCGGATGCGTGAACCGATGCCCTCGGCTTTGTGCGCCGCTCTTGATGTTGCCGTATCCGAACGGGATCACCTTCCCGTCGAAGAGCGCAACGATCCAGTGAATCGGTCTGGCAAAACGTACATCCAGATCCATCCAGCGCATCGTCTTCGGAAAGGGAACCGACGACAAGAGCCCGGGAAGGATGTCCGAGAGCACCTCCGACGTGGGCCGTCCTTCCTCCCGCTTCCTGACGGCAATCTGTTCACCCTTCGGGGTCTGAACCTTCACCAGGTCCTTCACGTCGACCCCTTGGCTGCGAGCGAAACCCACAGCAGCCTTGGTCGGCTTTCCCTTCGCGTCGTACGCTGACGACACCGGGGGCCCTGTCTTCTCGATTTCGACGGACTTCTGCATCTCGTCCACATCCGTGGCCGCGAGGACCAGACGTCGGGGTGTTCCGAAAATCTTGACCGGGCCGTGAGCTATGCGTGAAGTCTCCATAGCCTTGTGAAAGAGGTCGGACAGCGCGTCCATGGCCGGGGGCAGAAACCCCGCGGGAATCTCTTCCGTGCCTATTTCGAGTAGGAACTCGCCTTTCATCAGAGCTACCTGCTTTCGGAAAACTTGTTGAGCAGCGGGAATCCCATCGCTTCCCGTTGAGCCATGTACGCGGCCGCGGCTTTTCTGGCCAGATTGCGGACTCGATGGATATATGCGGTCCTTTCCGCGACGCTGATGGCTCCGCGAGCGTCGAGAATGTTGAAGGCGTGGGAGCACTTGAGGCAATAGTCGTAACCAGGGAGAACCAGAGGTTCATCGCCGTCGAGCAGCGTGTTGGCCTCGGACTCGTACATGTTGAAAAGCTCGATAAGCATCTTGGCATCGGCCTTATCGAAGTTGTACACTGATCCCTCGTATTCGGAACGATGATAGATGTCTCCGTAGGTGACATCGTTCGTCCATTTGAGGTCGAAGATGCTCTCCACGCCTTGCAGATACATGCTTATGCGTTCGATGCCGTAGGTGAGCTCGACGGAAACGGGCTTCAGGTCAAAGCCGCCGGCCTGCTGGAAGTAGGTGAACTGGGTGATCTCCATGCCGTCCAGCCAGACTTCCCAGCCGACACCCCAGGCACCGAGGGTGGGGGACTCCCAGTCGTCTTCCACGAAGCGGATGTCGTGGGCGAGCGGATCGATCCCGAATGCCTTGAGCGAGTCGATGTAGATCTCCTGCACTTCCAGCGGCGACGGTTTGAGGATCACCTGGTATTGGAAGTAGTGTTGGAGCCTGTTCGGATTTTCGCCGTATCGGCCGTCAGTTGGCCGCCTGGAGGGTTCCACGTATGCGACGTTCCAGGGCTCGGGTCCGAGAACCCGAAGAAAGGTGGCCGGATTCATGGTGCCCGCGCCCTTTTCCACGTCGTAGGGTTGCTGGATTACGCATCCCCGGTCTGACCAGAACTTCTCCAGCGAGAGAATGAGTTCCTGAAAAGTGAGCATATGTCTTCCCCGTTGCAAAGCCTACCCTAATGGAAATGCCGTTTCTGGGGGAAGAGGTGTTGTGCGAAACGCCCCTTCCCCCAGACCGCCATCTCCCAAAACGTCATCTGAAGATCTGATTTCCGGGGGAAGGAACTTCTTGCGGGTAGTTCCTTCCCCCGGACCCCCATCCCCGAGAACAGTCATGGCGCGTGGCCACAACGAAACATGAAAATCTGCGCTCGTCCTCACCGGAACTCGTCGGGTGGTCAGAACCATCCAATGTTTCAAGAGTTTTCGGAAGGGGGTCCGGGGGACAACCCTTTTGCAAAAGGGTTTCTCCCGGAAGACTTTCATGGGAACTCTTGGGATAGGGCGGCTCCCGCTGGTCGCCGGGCGGTGGTATGCTATCGACCACAAGGCCATGTTCCTCGATCAGAGCAGTCCTTGGCGGCCCGAGGCACGCCTCTGTTTCGGCGCGATCCGCACGCAAGTCCGTTCCCTTGACCTGTGGGGGGCCTCGCGATTGCTATCCAAACGATTTTTCTAGCAGCAGCGAGGGACACGTGTCAAGCTCGACGAAACAGACAAAGAGCTACAGCGGGAGGAAGCTGTGTGCTAGTGGAAGGAATGACAAAGCCGGCAGATCCTTGAAGGACGCGGTCCCGGACCTCCGGAACGCGTAATGTGGGACATAGGGACGGGGCGTGGGTTGCAGGGTCGACAGGCCGTGAGGCGGTCATCCGAAACGGCAGCGGACGAGCGGAGCAATGTGCCGCTCACGCCGTGTTATCCAGATCTATTCAAAGTGCTTGCTTGATGCCGGCATTCTTCCCACCGCTCGCAGGCGAGAATCATTCACCGCACCGGGCCCCTGCGCCGGGTCAGTGAGGTCTCCTCAGAGTCCACGACCCTCACACTGTAGCCGAATTTTCCTCCATCGCCTTCCCGGAATTTCACCTCGACGGCCTCTCCTACGGCCAGTCGTCGGGATGGTAAGTACTTTGTTTCGAATCCCACTCTTATCTGCACTGGTCGGGCCGGTTTCTCACCGGCCTTGCCAAGTGGTCGCACGGACAGAACTCGCTCAGAAGAGGCCACAATCTCACCGGTAAGAGTAGAGGCGGTCTCTTCCCCCCTTCGGGGGGGGCCCGTAAACGTCAATGGCGAGTTTACCCTCGCGGCCGGGCTTGAAGTCGGTGAGTTCGTAGCTCACCACGGTCTCGGAGACGCGCTCTCGCCGAGTGGTCCCATAGGTGCCGGTATCCGAGAGCTCGGCAAAGAAGGACTTCACCCCGCCGATTTCAGTCCCGTCAACCGTGAAAGTAGCCCTGCCGATGGTGTCCTTCCATTGGGAACCGGTTCCAAAGATATAGCGTACAGCCTTTGGGTGGTAGGAATACCGTGCCTCGTACTTGACACGGATGACGGTAATACCATCCCTCTTGAACTCAACTTGGGCAGATTTCCAGCGGAACCCCTCGTACTTGTTTGCCAAAGGTCGAAAGCGTTCGGGAGCGTCGGAAAACTGGGTGATGCGGTCGTCGACCCAGCCCTCAAACCGAATCATTTCTCCTTGGGAGCCGCTGAAGCGACGAGGAGTCGCCACGCGTTCGGGTAAACCGAACCACAACCGAGCGATGTTGGCTGAGGCAAGCGGAGTCGGGACGCGCTCGGGGAAGCCAACCCATTCGGTGACACTCGCTCCACTGTTGAAAAAGAGGTAGAGCCCTTCAACCGCGTAGCGGTCCTTCAGCAATCGGATCGTCACTTTTTCGGATTCCATGCGGACAGTCGGATGCGGTGCCTGGGGAGTAGGTCCTCCCACCTCCGAGTCCTCCATAATGGTGGGATTGGCTTCGCTAACCGCGGCACCGAAGAGAACCGCGGCGAGGCTCGCGCAAAGAGCAATCGCAACACAAGTCGCAAGGTGTCTCAGCAGGGCACCGGAAGCATTCCGAATCCACATGAAAACCCCCTTTGTTTTCCTGAGCCTCGTGGGGCGGCTGCTTGCCTTGCAGCGGGTCGAGACCGACGTTGCCGGCTTCCCCAGTGCTCCATTCGGCCGATTCGGTTACGCATTTCGGCCCCGAGAAGTGTGAATGTGCGCGGGGGAGACAGTCCCTCGGAATGAGCCAGAAACGGGACGCCCTGCGAGGCATGATCTGTCGGACCGCTCTACGTCCCTTCCAGACGACTGATCCAGTATCCCGGGCGCCTGGAGTGGTGTACCACTGCGACCACAGCGATTCCCGTGTGTTCCTCAAGGTAGACGATTGAGTACGGGAAGCCCTTGACCATTACTTTTCTTGTATGTTCGGGGCCCGGCGAACCTGCGCTTGGAAACCGGGCCGCAATCGCGAGGGACTTTTCGACCGCATTGGCGAACCGTACCCCCAAATCCGCGGCAGACTCATGGTAGTAGACGGCTGCGGCAAGCAACTCGCGACGAGCCTCCCGGAAGAATCGAATGCGGATCATCCGGTAATCCGTCGCATTTCGGCGAGGACGGCTTCTCCATCGATTGGCGTTTCCGCGCCGTTCCGATATGCGGCGACGCGCCTTCGGATTTCCCCGTCCCACGCGGCCTCAATGTCGGAAACTCCCTCTTCTGCGAGCGACTCAAGAAGGGATTCTGCCAGACGGGCTCTTTCTTCGGGCGGTAGGTTCTTTGCCAGGTCAAAGACTTCTTGAAAACCACCGTGCATGTGCACCTCCATTGTGGCAAGGCCCAGTTCTCAAACTATCATACCAACAGCGAAGAAATTGAACGTCCGTGCTGCGACGCTCCTTTTACTGATAACGTGAGACTTCTTCTTTTTTCGAGAAGAAATGTTCAGGTCGACAGCTCTGGGAGGGAGCAACGAGCCTTTCTTCGCGTGCGTCGAACCAACCGGCCCCGTCCTGGGTCTGCATGCGGACCGAGAAAGGTTGACGCGATTCTTGGCTGCGGCTCCCAGCCGCCTTTTCACAACGCCCGTATCTCTGAGGCAGACAATCGAAGATAGCGTTTTCCCTCAGAACAACCCGAAACTGCCTGCCCAAAAATACCACAACACAGCCACTCCAAGCAACACGCCGATCACAATCCCCACGACGGTTGCTCGCCGAGACGGGGCCTGCGGTGCACCTTCCTTCTCGGGGGGACTGGCCGAATGTCCCGGGGGGCTGGGGGATTCTTCCCGGCTGATCAAGGGCGCTGCCCCGGATCTCCGGAGTGCGTCCATCGCTTCGACGGAAGTGGCGGAATAGTTCAGGTTGGCGGAACTCTCGAGCAACGCGGTACGCACCCTCGGGATATTCGCGAAGTTCGCGAGCCCGATCGCGGCACCGGCTCGAGCCCAGTCGTCCGCATCCGTGCGAAGAGCCTCGAGCAGCGCGGGCACGGAGCGGGAATCCTTGAGATGTCCCACGTGGATCGCCGCGAGCCTTCTGTTATGCGGTTCCGGGTCGTGCCGGAGGGCATCGAGGACCGGATCGAGCGATCGAGTGTCTCGGAGTGTGTCGAGTGCCATAAGCGCAGATTCGCGGACGTCCGCATCGGGATCGTGCAGAAGCGCGATAATCGGTTCAACGGCCTGCACGGCCCCAAGATCAGCCAGGAGCAGCGGAATCCGGCTTCTCACTTCCACGTCGTCATGGTCAATGGCCTGCAGAAGAGGGTCTACGGCTTGGGCGCCCAGGGCCATGAGCTGCCTCCGGGCCGTCTCGCGAGTGTCGCGACGGCCTATCGACTCGATCAGGTACTCGATTCCCTCGGCACCCTTGACCTGCTTCATCGTTGCCGGAGCGTCCGGTCGTCCCTCTGCGGTGCCGGCAGGAAGCTCTATCTCAGCCGTTTCGGGGCTCGCCCCGGCCGAGGACATCTCGTCGATGAACAGATTCCTGAATTCCGCGGTCCGCACTTTCTGAGTCCACGCGTCCAGTTCAGAGGGATCAAGTGTTCCCTTGGCTATGGCCTGGTTCACCACGGTCTCGAGCTGCTCGGAGGTGAGCCCGTGCTTGTCCATGAGTTCCACCTTGGACAGCCCTGAGCGCAGGTCCCCGAGTATCTTCGTGCCGGTTCCCGGTTCCCCGCGCGCCGGCGCTCCTCCATCGCACGAATCCCGCGCGGATTGCCACCGGTCAAGTTCTCCCTTGGACACGACCGCCTGCTCCAGGACTCCCCTGAGAAACTTTTTGAGCCCCTTTTCGCTAAGGCCGTATCGTTCCATAAGCTCGGCGACGGGAATCCCCGACAGAATCTCTTTGCGGACCTGTTTCGCACTGAAGGAAATGCGTTTCCGGTGGTGGGTGAGGCCCTCATCGGCCACGGTCAGGTCCGACACATCCGATTGACCGGACGCAGGTGAGTAATTAGGGCGTTCGTGTTCCATTGCCCCGGGCCTCCTCAGGTAGTGATAAGAGCATAGACGAACTCGGTCGGTCTCTCAAGTGTTCGTTACGCGGAACAGGGAGTTGGTTACACAAAAAAAGAGACAAGTTGCGCCCCGTTGCGACTTCCCGAACCGGTTACGGGAAATCCCTGGAAGCGTCGAGTATTTCTGAGCGCAATTGCGAGCAAGCCGGTTCCCTGTCATACTGAGGTTCATGTTCTTCTCGGGTAGCGAAGATCTGTCGCCAGAACCCGCTTCATCACCGGAGTCCATCCCTATTCTTTCCGTGTAGCAGGCTGCCGTGCGAACTTGCGTAGCACCGACTCACCCCGCCATCGGACTGCGTGCGGGCCGTGGAAAGTGGCCGAGCGAGTATTGGTTGCGGCTCCCCGCCGCCATGTGGTCGACGACGCGCAATTTCACCCGAGAATCCTTGACTTCCGTGGCAAGGCATCCTATGATTCATCTTTTTATGAGCAACGTTTCCGACGAGGTGCGTATGGGATCTAAGAAGCTGCTCACCCGTGAGTCCCAAAAGGCCAGATTCAGCAGACAGCTCGAGTCAAGGAGCTCTCTGCTCACGGAAAAAGGTGTTCCCGAAGAGAAGCTGGCCAGGGACCCTCATGTCAAGCGTTTCAAGGCGAGGATTCGGCAGGTTGACAAGGCCATTGCGAGGATAGCGTTTCTCGACAAACAGACCGAAGAGCTCCGGGAGAAAAAGGAACGGAAGATCGCAGAGGCCGCCACAAGAAGAGCCGAGATGATCGCCGGTACTTTGCAGAAGAAGACCAAAGAGAAACAGGAAGAACCCCAGCCCGCGAAAAAGGGCAAAGGACAGGCCAAAGCCCCGCAGAAGACAAAGAAAGAACCCAAAAAGAAATGAGGCGACTCGTCCGGGGA
>JBFMAA010000200.1:0-9234 GCA_040755955.1 Thermodesulfobacteriota bacterium | reverse complement strand
CAAGACCATCTGGTCGCCAGCCGCTCGGCGGGTACGATTTCGTTCGCCCTACACAGGCCGACCGGGCACCTGCACCACAAGAGGGGCATGCTCGTGCTACCACAAAAACGCAGACCCGTCGTTGCTGGGCCACTGGACTAGGCACTTGACACGAGCGCCAAACCCTTGTAGGATAACGGGGTCGGGACGTGGCTCAGCCTGGTAGAGCACTGCATTCGGGATGCAGGGGTCGCTGGTTCAAATCCAGTCGTCCCGACCAACAAATTCAATGAGTTAGGTCGTGCGCACACACGGCCTTTTTCTTTTGGACCGGCTCCAGTTACCATTGAGTTACCATTTTCCACGGAGACCCTCCCGGAGACGGCCCGCAACCATGATCTCCGTCGCGGGGACATCGAAATCAATGGCATCGACCGCCTTCAGGAGCTGTTCGTCCGAGATGTGACCATACCTTTCGGCCACACTGAGCTTCTTTGTGGAGTGACCCAAGATCCGCTCAGCGATCACCCAGTCCACACCTGACTTTCGGGCACATGCGCGCCAGGAGTGCCGCAAATCGTGGAACCTCGGCCAGGGTTTTTCGAGCCGGAGTTTTTCGCAGGCACGCGGCCAGCAGTTTTTCACAGTTTCCAAAGTCGGCGGACGCGTCCCTTTTTCGTCCTGAATGAGAAAGACCTTATCCGTGTGAATTGAGTTGCCATCCAAGGCTTTTCGGAGAATCGGCACCAATTCCATGCGAATCGGGACGCGCTTTGGTGCTCCCTCTTTGGTGTCTTCGGAACCGAGATAGATCATCCTTTTCGACAGACTGATCTGCTTCCGGGACAGATTCATGATCTCACCGCGCCGCATGCCGGAGTAGAAGCCGGTCCATATCATCGCCCGGAACCAGGCTGGGCACTTGCTCGCGATCAGTTCCACATCGGCCTTTGACAGGACCGCTTGCCGTTCCTTGCCCCCGGTTTGCAGTCCGCCCAAGAGTCGCACCGGATTCTGGTCGATCAGTTGGAGTTCCATCATCACGCCATAGACACGGCTCAAACTCGACAATTCCCGGCCGACGGTAGCCGAGCTTGCCCCTTCTACCTCCCTCTCGGCGCGGTATCTTCTCAGGTCCGGCACCCAGAGGGATTTCAGAGGGACATCCCGCCCGAGCCTTTCAACAATGTGTGAAAGCGCTATCTCGTGTCGCCACCGGCTCTTGCTGTCCCGGATACTCGGATAGCGCATGAACAGCTCGCAGGCATGCCATAGGGTCAACTCCTCTCGGGGCTTTTCCACTGGCGCAAGTTCGCCCGGTAGCTCCCAGCCCTGGTTTACGAACATTCTCACCAGGGCTTCCTGAGACGCAGGGTCCAAGCTGCTGTAGTTCCCGCTGCGACACGCCTTCAGGATGGTCTGCTCAATCATCTTCGCTTCCGCCTTCGTCGGCACGTCGAGCCTCAGTCCGACCTTCTTCTCGCCTCTGAACGGATAGAAAAACAGATACCAAGCGTCGTTTCGTCGGTTCACTGCCATTGGCGCATCTCCTTTCGGAGCGCCGCGGCCGTCTCCCCTTGTGATTCCTCCCTTCCTTGTTGTGGTTTGCGGGGGGATGGTAACCGGCGTGCAGTGCTCGTGTCAACGGGCTTGGGTAAGGCGGTCTTGCGGCTGTCCAGGAACGCTTCAATCTGAGCGGGTGAGAAGCGACGCTGACGAGGGGTCACCTGATAGCACTGCAATCGCCCTTCCCGGACGAGCTTGTGCACGGCCCGCTCGGATAAAGCAAGGGTGCGCGCAACGTCACTCGGGGAGAGAAGTTCGATGTGCAGGTCAGGGGTCAAGGTAGATCCTCAAGCGGGCAAGCCCGGAAACAGGGTGTGGGAGGGCCAGGGAGTGCCGTTCGTGACTTACACCGTCCCGGCGTTATTGCGAAACATCGCATTCTTGTCAGTCTGCAAACTGCCCGGAACCCGGAGCGATTCCAAACCGTTGAGCATCATTGGGGTGCTCGGGTCCCGGACACGCAGGTATAATGTCTACCCACTCATTCATAATCTGAACAGGCCCCGGACAGGGTTCATTGCAGCCTGTTCCTCGGGCGTGGGCTTCCTGTGGACACTCAGATTGAACGCACAGCCAATCGGCCGCCCGTCCTGGTCAACGACGGCCTGATTCCCAGCCGAGCTCGCGATCAGGGTCGTGCGTCCCGACTTCGACGGACCGAGGCTCTGGGTGAGGTCGATTGTGAGCTGTAACGTGCGGCCTTCGTCCAGGAGGCGCGCGGTGATGTTTTCCATTGAATCATCCTCTTGCGATCACCTACCGGTCCTGGAATTGTCCAGAGAGCACAGGGTGATCACGATTTCTGCGGCACCATCGCCGGTCCCTTCATGCAGAAGCTTCTGCCGAACCAGCACGTCGCCAAGCTGGAAAGGGGGCTCCAGGTCGGGAATCAGGGGTTTGATGTCGGTTGAGAATTCCAACTTGTTGTCAGTGATCTTCAAAGAGCAATCCATCTCGTTTGTCTCCTGGTTGTGTTCTCCGCTCTCGCGGGGGTTGTGGCGCTGAACGCGGTTATCAGCTAAATAGGGGCTCTTGCATCGGGACGCATTCGCCCGGCGCTGGCGGTAACCCACACTGAAACGACGGCCCATTGATGCGTTCACTATGCCCGGAGCGACGGCACAACGGGTTCGCCCGGGTCCCACAGCGGAATGGACATTCATCGCACACCTGACGGGGAGTGACCTTGATTTCCAAGGGTTTCAAATCTCTTGCTGATCGTCTCATGCTACACTTCCTCTCACGCTATCGACCGCTCGCGGCCTTGGTCGCGGGCACTCGTTCATCGTGGATAACGGCGGATATGGCACGGTCCAGGCGCAATGCCCTTCGTAGCTGTGCTCACATCGACCACACCGCCACTCTCGAAACTTCGCACACTTCGCCAGTTTGACTTGTGGCGTCCACGCTCCGGGGTGAACGACGCATCCGCCGTTCGTCAGGGCCGCGCATATCCACGAGCACGGCTATGGCTGCGGCTCTCGCCGGTTAGATAGGGTCGAGGCTGGCATTCGGCGCTCCTCCCTGGTCGTCGGCCGGTTTGAACGTGGCTAAATTACCCAACCATTTCAAGTTGATGCGGCCGCACGGACCGCTCCGGTTTTTCAAGATCACCAATTCGGCATGGCTCTGGTCGGCTATATCTTGGGTATCTACAAACCGCCTGTGCAACCCGAGGACGATATCGCTGTCCTGCTCAATCGCACCGCTCTCGCGCAGGTCTGAGAGCCGTGGTGCACGCTGGTCCAGGGGCCGCGATTCGACCTGCCGGTTGAGCTGCGACAATGCCAGAACCGTGAGCCCAAGCTCTTTTGCCAGGGTTTTGAGCTGGCCCGAGTAGGCCCCGAGCTGCAAATCGCGTCTTTCGTATCTGCGGGTATCTCTGCTACCCATTAGCTGCAAGTGATCGACCACCACAAGCCCGATTTTGCCCGGATGGATCAGCCTGTTCAATTCTCGGACCCGGCGCTCGATCTCTAATGGCGTGACGTTCGATTGCTCGATAAACAACGGCAAATCCCCAAGTTGTGGCTGCGCCTCTTGGACCATTTGAAGCTGAAACGCGGAAAGATCGCCATGTCGCAGCTTCAACACCGGAATTTTCGTGAGCACAGAGACAAGCCGCCTGAGAAGCTCGGTGGCGGTCATCTCGAACGAGAAGAAGCAGACCGGAACCCCGGTCTGAGCTGCATGGTGAGCCACGTTCAGAGCCAGCGAGGTCTTGCCCATGCTCGTCCGGGCCGCAATAACCACAAGATCTCCCGGCTTGAACCCGCCAGTGGCTTGGTCCAGCTTTGGAAAGCCTGTTAGGATGCGCCGCTCGACGATCTCTCCTGCTGCCTGCCGCTCCAGGAGCCGGATGTCCTCGCCCAGCATCGGCCCGAGCAGTCCCGGCGTCGTCTCCCGCGTCGGTCGCTGTCGAAGGGCGTCCATTGCGGCCTCGATCAGTCCGGCGATCTGTTGATCCGCGTCCGGGGACCAAGGCTTAACCACGGCCTCGTGCAAGCTTTCCACGGCATGGATTGTCTGGCGACGAACGAGGAGCTGGTGTAGCTCGGCAATCGTCGTCGCGACCAATCCCCGAGCCGTTCCATCGATCTCCATGGTCAGCCCGCACGCCCCCTGTTCGGTGATTTCGTCGAGCCATGCTGCCGTGATCCTGTCGCGGGAGCCCGGATCGTCGCTCCAGAAGCCGAGTTGCGCGGCGTGGAGGCTGATCCACGTTTCGGTCGGCGACAAACCCTGCCCCAGGAGCCGTTCATAGACCGCCCAGAGGGACCGGTGCCGATGCAAGATGAACAGCTCCGCGGGCTGTTTGGTAATCGCCTGCACGGCCTTTCGAGCTTCCAAAGCGTGCCCTGCCGATTCCAGCCACAATGGATAGCCGAGAAGCTGGCTTTCCAAGCCGCTATGCTGGTGGTCGGCGATGGCGCCGCGGTATTCAGGTTGATTCGGGACGGGTTTTAGCATCGTATATCCTCAGTCGAGCGTGAAATTGTCCAGTGACGGCAGTTGCGGGACAGGTTGTGTCTGCGGGGTCCTGGTCGCGGTCCCTCGATTGCCGTTCCATTTGCGGACATTGCGAAGCCAGTTCTCAAAAACCTTGTCCCAGCGGGTATATGGGAGCGTCCAGGGCGGTTTACCTGCCTTGTTCACGCCATAGAGCACGTAATCTCGCCACTGCTCATACTCCGCAGATACATCGAGATCGCGGTATTTCTCTCTGAAGTCGGCAAGGTCAACCGCTTCGACAGCCGCTTTCACCGCATCGAACCTGTCCGGTGAAGGAGGCTTGCACCGCGCTTTCTTCTTGGCTATTTCCGGCGTGGGATTCGACGGAGCGATAGCGGAGTCCTCGCACGAAGTGCGTACAGAATTCTCTCTTACAATTCTCTCTTCACTATATCTCTTATGGTTGACGTCCAGTGACAAGGGTCCCTTGACACTCAGCGACAAGGGGGTCTTGTCATCCGACGACAAGGGTGTGCTCGACCCTTGACACTCAGCGACAAGGGGGTCTTGACGTTCGGCGACAAGGGTAGCGGGTTCCGGGTAGACGGTCGGATCAATGTGCACGATGGACGCACGGCCGGACCGTTGCTCACGGCGGAGAAACCCTTTGCTCTCCAGGCTCTCTAACAACCGGCTCACTTGGCGAGGCGAACACCCAAGGATTCGAGCGACCGTGCTCCGAGCGAGAAATGCACGGTGCTTGCGGTTACCGCCCGCTTGCGAGTCGGGCAGATCGTAGGACATCACGACCAGCAACGCTCGAAGCTCGCGGTCCGACAGATTCCGGTTCGCCAGCAGGTGCTCCGTCGCCGGTGCCCACCGCACAAAGGGCGGAGACGATTTGTCGGGCGGTGTTGGCACGTGGAACCGCCCCTATGCTGCTTCCGGCGTCGATCCGTAGGTCTGGCGTGCCTCCTCGAAGGCCCTGACATCCTCGATCCGAAAACGCACCAGGTCGCGCGGTCCGTCCTTTTCCGGGCTCAGGTTGATCCAGGGCAGGCGTCCGGTCGCTCTCAGCCTGTCCACAGTTTTCAGTCCGATTCTCCAGCGCCGGGCAAGCTCTTCTCGGGTCAGATACTCGTTCGACATGTTGAAAACCTCCCAGGGTTTTAACGACTTGTCGAGATGATAGCCGACCGGAGAAGAGAAATATACCTAATTCTATGGGGCTCTTTGTGAAATGTGAGGGATTTTCGGGACCGATTTGAGGGATTATTCGCGGTTCGTGAGGGATTTCGTGGTCGGTTTGAGGGATTTCCGTTCGGAAATGAGGGATTTTCTCGGAGAGGTGAGGGATTTTCCGCCCGGCAGTGAGGGATTTCGGGTACGAGGCGAGGGATTTCCGATTCGGAACTGTGAAGGATTCTCCGGCTGACTCCCGACGAACGCGGCTCTCAATCAAGGTGATCGGAATTTCCGGGAGTCAAAGGGGGGCGAGTGTGGGTGAAGAACGCCGTGAGGTATTTCTCAGACGGCCTCCTTTCGCGGTCGTCCGGCACGGCCGAACAGCCCCACGAGCCACTTTTGATAGTTCCCGAGGCTGCACTCGAACCCCTTCACGATGGTCAGCGCCTCCGGTGTTTTCATAAAAGCAGGTATGGTCAGCCGGGGATTCGCTTTGCGAGCCGCCTCCGCGCATTTTCGCAATTCAGCCTGAACCTGTTCGAGACTGCGGTCGTCCGTTGATTGATCCGCCGTTGCGGGTTCAGCGTCTCGGTCTGCGGCAGTGTCCTCGCAACTGAACGGAGCCCGCGGGGGAGTCTCGGGCGGGGGCCGCCAGTCGGAGCTGTCGCCGTATCCCTGAGCATCCATGAGATAAGTTGGACGGTCCCGGATGTGCCGTTCCCATGAACGATACTCAAGTTCCAGTATGCGCCGCATTGACACCCGGAGTGCCCTCTTGTCCTGGTGAAGACTCGGATCAATTGGCACGGGTCCGCGCTCGGTCTCGATCCAGACCGGAACCCGATATTTCGCCAGCGTGCGAGCAAGCAGGAAGTCCGATTTCTCCCACCGCTCGGCCAATTCTGCCCATGAGAAGAAGTCTCGGTCCGGGTTGGCTCCCATGCGCGTGACGAAGTCCCGCCAAGCCTGCGCCCGGTTTACGGTGTTGATGAGGTCTGAAAGCCGTATCCGAAGACCGTCTTTGCAGCACGCGGGCAGGTCCGCCGCCGGAACGGGGGTGTTCGAGTCGCTGGCGAAAACCGGGATGTCCCATGCGACCAACATGTTACAAAGCCTCTCATTGCCCAATTGCCAGCGGCCGGCCAATTCGCGCCAAGTCAGAGTCGGCTCGTGCATTCCAATATTCCTTTCGAGAGGTGTGTAGACTCCTCATGACGCGTATCTATATCTACGGGCGTCGCAAGTCAAGAGCCTCAAGGATTTCCCTGGAACCGATTTCCCGCCGCAAGTTTGACCGTCCACGAGACATGTTCAGAAATGCGTCCCTACGCGCGCGCAGCGGCTCAAATTTCGACGCAAGGGGTCCACCCATAGGGCAGCCTACCCCCCACGGGAGATCCTCGAATTTCGCGCGAATACGTGCCCTCTGTGGTGGCATACGCGACATGCCGGGGAAAGGTTTGGGATGATCCCCCCTGGTACGGATTGCCCGGCCGACACGGTTCGACCGATCTGCAATGTCCACCATGGGGTCCCGCAGTGGACGGCGAAGGTTCGCAGGGTTGTGAAAGGTGGCGTGATGTTGCGACGTTGCGCAGGTTTGCGAGATAGGTCCCGGAAAAGCAGAGTGGTCCTCGCATGTTCCGCAATTGTGCGAATATGGTGTCTTGTATCCTGCTTGTCTCCCGACTCTTGGCGATGTTTGCGAAAGATGCGCTTTCTTCCCGGCCCGGAGAATCGCATGTCTCGCATGGTTGCGATGACTGGTGTCCTTTCTCTCGCAATCCTCGCAGGTTTGAGCTATTTGCGAATACTGCGAAACTTTCACTTGACAGGGTTGTCATACTATGCGAAACTTGCGACAGGTGAGATAGGAGGAAGGACCATGAAGAAGCAGATCGGTATCATCTACACGAGGGTTTCGACGGACAGGCAGGCACAGGAAGGAATCAGTCTTGATGCGCAACTGACCCGGTGCCTGGAATATGCCGAGTCCAAAGGGATTGAAGTGCTTGAGACGATCACGGACGCAGGGTTGAGCGCAGCCACCATCGAGAAACGGCCCGGCCTGGTTCGCGCTCTCGGGCTGATCGGCAAGGGCAAAGCCGCCCACCTGATCACCTATCGGTTGGACAGGCTCACCAGGAACACCGCGGACTTCCTTGGTCTCGCTGCCCAACTGGAAAAGAAGAAGGCGCAGCTTCACCTTGTCGGCGAAGACGGGGCGCTGCGGACCGACAGCGCGGACAGTGAATTCCTCGCAACCCTGCGGGCATCCTTGGCGGCCCGTGAACGCAAGCTGGTCTCAGAGCGCACGAAAGTCGCCCTTGCCCGAAAGCGCGAAAGGTGCGAATATTGCGGGGGTCAAGTCCCCTACGGCTATTCCGTGCAGAATGGCAAGCTCATTCCGAACACTGAAGAGCAGCAGGTAATCCGCAAGGTCCGCAACCTTCGCAGGAAAGGCTTTTCCATTCGACGCATCGTCGAGCACCTGACGGAGCATGGCATTCTGAACCGCAAGGGGAAGGCGTTCGGCAAGACGAGCGTGGAGCGGATTCTCAAGAAGGAGGCTGCATGAGCCCGAGGAAACGAGACGCCATTGACGAGGCATTGGAACGAGACGAAGACTTTCGGGAACTCGTCAAGCTGTTGAAGCGCCAGACGCCGGAGCAGCGGGGACGCCTGGACGAGCATCTTGCGCAAGACTGCGAACCATCGCCACTATCGGGAGGAAGCAATGAGTCCGAGGAAGACGACCGGTGACCGGAAGCCGAGAGCATCCAAGAAATCGCAACCCTCGCAAACCGGCGAGATTACCGAAGCCGAGCGGACTAACGGCGAGACTTCGCAACTCAGCGAACTTGCGCGGCCGGAGCAGGCAACCGGCGAATCTTCACAACTCAGCGAACATACCCTTGACTCTCCCGGCGAATCCTGCGAGGATACAACCGGCGAGACTTCGCAACCCTCCGAAAAACCTTCCCCTATCTCTTCACCATCACAAGCTTGCGAGGTCTCGCACTTACCGATCCCCGGAGATTGGCTCGCACCTTTGCGAGAGTTGATAAGACAGGAGTGCCGGGAAGTGATGACACAACTTGCGAATCAGGCGACAGTTGCGACGACTGTCCTCCCCCCGCCGGTCCCCAGGGTCAAGGGCACCAAGAAGTATCTCGGTGAGCGCGCTACCCTCGGGGGAACCAGGATTGACCGCGTGCTCTTCGATGCCTTCGAGACCGAGCGGAAAACCCTTGGCATCTCGGCAAGCGAGCTTATGGGGCGGATTCTCTTCACCCACTATCGACGGCCCGCGCTTTCGTTCGAGGAAGGTTCGCAACCTTCGCCGGAACCCACCGAGTAGCAGCCGGGAAGCCATGCCGAAGGACCCGCCTATCATTCTCATTCAGGACAGCCGGGAGCAGGCAGGCTACCGTGACCTATTCCAGTCGCCCTGCATCGTGCAAGGTCTGGAACTCGGGGACTACTCGGTTGTCGGCCTGGAAGACCTGATCGCTGTCGAGCGGAAATCCCTCGCGGATCTGCTCCAATCCA
>JBFMAA010000199.1:0-9245 GCA_040755955.1 Thermodesulfobacteriota bacterium | reverse complement strand
TTCTTGAAAGAAGTCCCTTCCCCCGGACCCCCATCCCCAAGAACTTTTGGAGCATTGCGGCTCTCGTTGGTCGCCGCAGAGTGTTTGACGTGTGAAAGGGATTGCATTTCAGTGCTTCGTGGTACCCGAGGGGCCGCGCACGGAGACATGAGAGAGCCGGAAATGACGATTCTGGACAAGATCCTGCAGAACAAAAAAGAGGAAGTACGGCGGCTCCACGAGCTCGGGTGCACGGACCGCTTGGAAGCACGGACGCTCGGACTGCCTCCGTGTCGCGACCTGGTGGCTTCTCTGAAAGCATGCCCCCATGTGCCGATCATCGCGGAGATCAAGAGGGCGTCGCCTTCCATGGGAAAGCTCCGGGACGTGGGCGACGTAGGACAATTGGCCCTTTCGTACCAGGCGGCAGGAGCCGCGGGGATTTCCGTGCTCACGGACCGGACGTTCTTCGGCGGGTCTCTCGAGGATCTGTGTCAGGTGCGGCGATCCGTGGATCTGCCGGTGCTGAGGAAGGACTTCATCATCGACGCGGTGCAGCTCTGCGAGGCCCGTCTCTCCGGAGCCGACGCAGCCTTACTGATCGCCGCTGCGTTGTCGCGCTCGGAGCTCCGGGAACTGTACGCACAGGCCGTGGCGCTGGGACTGACTCCCCTGATCGAGGTGCACTCAGAGCAGGAGGCACTCCAGGTGCTGGAACTGGAGCCCACAATCATCGGCATCAACAACCGGGACCTGGCAACGCTCAAGGTGGATCTCGATATCTGCGTGAAGATCAGGTCCGTGATTCCGCCGGAGGTCACGGTGGTCGGCGAAAGCGGCATCAACAGCCCCGAAGACATCCGCCGGCTTCGCGACGCGGGCATAGATGCGTTCCTTGTGGGCACGGCCCTGATGAAGGCTGACGACCCGGGAGAGCGGTTGCGTGAGTTGGGAGGCAGGTAAGACGTCCCCCGGCCCCCCATAGGCGCTAACTTGGCGAATCCGAATTCGACATTTCAGGCAGTTATCCCCCTCCCCCTACCCCCTCCCACGAGGGGAGGGGAATCCGGAAACCCTCTCCCCTGGAGGGAGAGGGAAGGGTGAGGGGGGAGGATGCTGAGGCAACGCGTGCTCTGAAGTTAGCGCCTATGCCCCGGCCCCCCTTCCCCTTCCCCATCCCACGAGGGGAGCCGGGAATTCGGAAACCTTCTCGATGCACGAGAGAGAGGCACCCCTCCCTCTCGCAGCAGGAGACAGAGTTTCCCCTCCCTCTCGGTGCACGAGAGAGAGGCACCCCTCCCTCTCGGTGCAGGAGACAGAGTTTCCCCTCCCTCGATGGGAGGGGCAAGGGGAGGGTGAAATCGGACGCAGCGCTCAACGTGGAGGACAGTAACGATGGTACGAGTCAAAATATGCGGAATCACGACGATCGAAGACGCGATGGCAGCAGTCGGCGCAGGAGCGGATGCGCTGGGATTCGTGTTCGCGCCGAGTCCGCGTCGGGTCAGCCCTGACAGGGCCCGTGCCATTGTGCGCGAGCTGCCTCCATTTGTCATTACGGTGGGTGTCTTCGTCAACGCGGGCCTGGAGGAAATTCGAGCGATCAGGGCCTTCTGCAAGCTCGGGCTGGTGCAGCTTCACGGGAGCGAAAGCGAGGACTTCGTGAACCAACTCGGAAGTGGGACCATCAAAGCCCTTCGTGTCGGCAGTGACACGGTGGTGCGCCCGGAGTCCTATGCCGGGGCCACATTGCTGCTCGACACGTACTCGCCTTCCGCTGCGGGGGGCACAGGAACGACCTTTGACTGGAGCCTCGCGGCAGAGGTCGCACGCAGTCGGCCCGTTATCCTTGCCGGAGGGCTCACTCCGGAAAACGTGGCTGATGCAATCCGCACCGTCAGTCCTTACGGGGTGGACGTCTCAAGCGGTGTGGAAATCGAACCAGGGAGAAAAGATCATGAGAAGATCTCACGCTTCGTTCGCAGAGCAAAGTCCGCGAACGGTTGTGCCTGATACACGCGGTCGATTCGGGTCCTTTGGGGGCAGATTCGTTCCCGAGACGCTGATGCCCGCGCTCGGGGAGCTCGAAGACGCCTTCGCTTCGGTAAGGACCGATCCTGCCTTCAAGGCGGAGCTGGACCTCCTCCTCAAGAACTACGTGGGCCGCGAAACCCCGCTGTACGAGGCCACTCGCTTGAGTCAGGGCCTGGGCGGGGCGAGAATCTTCCTCAAGCGTGAGGATCTCGCGCACACCGGAGCCCACAAGATCAACAACACCCTCGGACAAGCGCTCTTGGCCCGAAGAATGGGGAAACGCAGAATCATCGCGGAGACCGGCGCGGGTCAACATGGGGTCGCGTCCGCAACCGCCGCGGCTCTGTTGGGGATGGAGTGTGTCGTATACATGGGGACCCTGGACATGGAACGCCAGGCCCTCAACGTGACCCGGATGCGCCTTCTTGGAGCCACGGTTCAGCCCGTGCACAGCGGCAGCCGTTCGCTGAAGGATGCGGTCAACGAGGCGATTCGCGATTGGGTCACGAACGTGGCGGATACTCACTACATTCTCGGGTCAGTGGTCGGTCCGCATCCGTATCCGCTGATGGTGCGGGAGTTCCAGTCCGTCATTGGCGTAGAGGCGAGGAGGCAGATACTCGCCGCGATACACAGACTCCCCGACCTGCTCGTTGCCTGCGTGGGTGCGGGCAGTAATTCCATCGGGATGTTCTACCCGTTCCTCGATGACGACGTCCGGCTGGTCGGCGTGGAAGCAGCAGGTGAAGGGCTTGATTCGGGCCGACACGCGGCCACGCTGACCTCCGGCAGTGTGGGAGTGCTCCACGGAGCCATGAGCTACCTGCTGCAGGATGACGACGGTCAGATCATCGAGGCGCACTCGATCGCGGCCGGCCTTGACTATCCCGGAGTTGGTCCGGAACACAGCTACCTGAAAGACATCGGCAGAGTCGAGTACACCACGGTCACGGACGACGAGGCGCTCCGTGCGTTTCACAAGCTCGCCCGCACAGAGGGGATTCTGCCGGCCCTCGAGAGCGCGCACGCACTCGCCCACGTGGAGAAGATCGCTCCGACCATGGACGAGGAATCGGTGATCCTCGTCTGCCTCTCCGGACGCGGCGACAAGGACGTGAGCCAAGTAGCGGAGGGCCACAGCCGATGATCGCAGCCGCGCAAGGAAAAGGAACGTTACGCGCGTGGGAGAAATCCCCCCCGCCCCCCTTTAGAAAAGGGGGGTTAGGGGCATAGGCGTTAAGATATGTGAAACAGGACCACACCAGTGCAGAGGTGATTCCATGAGTTCAGCCATACGAGACGCGTTCCCCAAGGACCGTTGCGCGTTCATTCCATACTTGACCGCGGGTTTTCCTGGCGGCTGGGAGCCGAGAGGCACCGAACGCTTGGCAACGACCCGGTGCAATGCGGTCCCCCCATCGTCGCTGTTGATGAAGAAACAGGACCACACCAGTACAGAGGTGATTCCATGAGTTCAGCCATACGAGACGCGTTCCCCAAGGACCGTTGCGCGTTCATTCCATACTTGACCGCGGGTTTTCCTGATAGCTCAACCTGCGAGGAGATCCTGGCGGCACTGGCATCTGCGGGTGCTGACGTGATAGAGGTCGGCCTCCCGTTTTCCGATCCCTTGGCCGATGGTCCGACGATACAGTCGGCGAGCCGGCAGGCTCTGGACAACGGAACCAACGTCGCAGAGGTATTTCGCATCATTGAGCGGGTACAAGGTCGGGCTCGAAGCGTGTTGGCGATCATGACGTACTACAACCCGATACTGCGGATGGGACACCGAGAATTCGTCCGGAGAGCATGCGATGCAGGAGTCTCCGGGGCCATAGTCCCGGACTTGCCCCCTGAAGAGGCTGATGCCTGGATCGAAGCGTGCGGGACTGCCGGTCTTGACACGATCTTCCTGGTGGCTCCGACCACCCCCATGGAACGAGTCGGGATGATAGGTTCGCTGTCGAAGGGTTTTGTGTACTACGTATCCATGACCGGCGTCACAGGCGGAGACTGTGCCATTTCATCCGACATGCTCGCGGGGATCGACCTCGTAAAGCGCCTTTCCGATGTGCCGGTGGCGGTCGGTTTCGGGATATCGACTCCGCAGCAAGCGGTCTCGGTCTCAAAGGCAGCCGACGGGGTGATCGTCGGAAGCGCATTGATCAGAGAGATCCGCGCGGAGTCCGGGCCAACAGCCCAGGTTGATCGGGCCCGAGACTTTGCAGCCTCGTTCGTGGAGGCATTGGCAAACGCGACCGCGACCCGACCTTGAAAGGCCGCCGGCATCACACGTCCCCCGGGGACGAACGAGTCTCATGCACGGACCGGGCCGAGAATAGCCGGCCGCTTGACCGCCGTGCCGGAAGACCGAGCCCCCATGTCGGTCCTTCATCACAACAAAGCATGATCCGCTGTGAGAGGAAATAGCCATGATTCTGCTACTCGACAATTACGATTCATTCACCTACAACGTGGCCCACGCGTTGGGGCAACTGGGGCAAGTGGTGCGCGTGGTTCGTTCGGACACTCTGAGCGTCGAGGACGTGCGACGCATGCAACCTGAAGCCGTCGTCATCTCGCCAGGACCGGGGGGACCGGACGACGCGGGCATTAGCTGCAAGGTCATCGAACGCCTCGCAGGCCAGGTTCCCATACTGGGGGTCTGTCTCGGGCACCAGTGCATAGGAAAGGTGTTCGGTGCGGACGTGGTGAGAGCCCCGGTTCCGGTGCATGGGAAGACCTCGGAGATCTTCCACGACGGGCGTACGATCTTTTCGGGCGTGAGGAACCCGTTTCGTGCCACTCGCTACCATTCCCTTATGGTCGCGGAGGAGAAGATCGCGCCGCCTCTGGAGGTCTCGGGATACACGCTCGGCGGCGAGGTCATGGCCATCCGATGCGCGGATCTGAAGATCGAAGGAGTGCAGTTCCATCCCGAGTCGATCGCCACTCCGCAGGGGTCGCTGATCTTCCGCAACTTCGTAGACCACTACCTCGCGGTCCGACAAGCCGCGTAGGGTTGGGGACTGGCAATTAGGATTTCCGGGGGAAGGAACTTCTTGCAAGAAGTTCCTTCCCCCGGACCCCCATCCTCAAGAACTCTTGGAGCATGGCGGCTCCCGCTGGTCGCCGCAGAGACAGCCGGCTCGTCGAGACGCCGGTGGGAGAGCATTTTCATGCTTGGTTGTGGCCGCTCGCGGTCGTGGTGGTTTTTCAGAAGGCAGCCGGGAGCCGCTCTGTGACTTTCTGGTGTGTTTTCAACGGGGAAGGCAGGTACCACTCTGAACCCTTACGCTATCGGAAAGCAAAGAGGATTTCCTACATGGTTATCATAATGCGAGAAGACTGCCTCAAGAAGGAGATAGGCGTAGTTCTTGAGGCGATTCGGTCCCACGAACTGGTGCCGAGGATGATATCGCCGGCCCCGAGGGTCGTGATCGGGGTCGTGGAAGACATGGATTCCCGGGTGGCCGCGGAGCTCAAGACGACTCTGGCGCAGTTGCCGGGCGTGGAAGAGATCATGGAGTACGGGACGTCGTGGAAACTGGTTTCACGGAGCTTCAGGCCGGAACGCACCTCGATCAACGTCCGGGGGACCATGGTCGGCGACGGCTCTGTGGTTGTCATGGCAGGCCCGTGTGCGGTAGAGTCACGGGAGAGCATCCTCGGCATTGCCCGGGAGGTCAAGGCAGCCGGAGCTGCAATGCTACGCGGAGGTGCCTTCAAGCCTCGCACTTCGCCCTATTCGTTCCGCGGCCTGGGGGAGGAGGGGCTCAAGTACCTCGCCGAGGCTTCTCGCCTGACGGGCCTTCCCGTAATCACTGAGGTGATGACCCGAAAGGAAGTGCCGCTCGTGGCCGAGTACGCGGACATACTGCAGATCGGCGCACGCAACATGCAGAACTTCGCGCTGCTCGAGGCCGTGGGAGAGATCGACAAGCCGGTGTTCCTCAAGCGAGGTCTCATGGCCACCATCAAGGAGCTCTTGCTCTCCGCGGAGTATATCCTGGCCAGAGGGAACCCTCAGGTGATACTATGCGAACGAGGCATCAGAACCTTCGAGAGCGCGACCAGGAACACCTTGGACATTTCAGCGGTTCCGCTACTGAAGCAGCTTTCGCACCTGCCGGTCTTCGTGGACCCGAGCCACGCGGTGGGCAAGAGAGAACTGGTCCCTGCCGTGGCGTTGGCGGCGGTCGCGGCGGGCGCGGACGGCCTGATGATCGAGGTGCATCCCACTCCCGATCACGCGCTTTCCGACGGAAGGCAGAGTCTGACCCCCGCAGTGTTCGGAATGCTCATGAACCGGGTAGAAAAGGTCGCCACTGCCGTACGTTCCGCATCGATGGAGGAGTTCGATGAGGCTGAGAGGGGTATTCTCCCCGCCGGGAGATAAGTCGATTTCACACCGTATAGCCCTGATCAGTCAGGTGGCCCGCGGTGAGTGCGTGGTGAGCAATCTCGCTCCCGGAGCGGACGTCCGCTCAAGCCTCGAAGCGGTCAGACTCCTGGGGACCGAGGTCCGGTACGAGGGAGACCGGGTGGTGATCCGGTCGTCAGGAATGCACCCCGGCCGTGGAGAAGCGCGACCTCCGGCCAACGGTGCCGGTGAGTTTCCGTGCCCGGACCCCGGGAACAACGGATCGAGGGAATGTGACCGGCCTGTGCTGCCGGGGCGACAGTCCAGTTTCTTAGCGGCGACCAGCGGGAGCCGCCCAGTGTCAGGAGTTCTTGGGGATGGGGGTCCGGGGGAACGGACTTCTTGCAAGAAGTCCCTTCCCCCGGAAGGCGCAGTCCCAGGCGAATCCACGCTCCGCATCGACTGCGGCAACTCGGGGACGACGATGCGGCTCCTCATGGGGATACTCGCGGGACAAGCCGGCGAGTTCGTGCTTGACGGGGATGAGTCGCTTCGACGCCGGCCTATGGAGAGAATCGCAGCGCCCCTTCGACTCATGGGCGCGGAAATCACGACCGAGTCTGGCCGCTGCCCGGTCACGGTGAGCGGGACCGGCCTGCGCGGCATCGCGTACGAACTGCCGATGGCCAGCGCGCAGCTCAAGAGCGCGATCCTGTTGGCAGGGCTCCAGGCGGACGGCAGGACGGTAGTGCGGGAAAAGACACCGAGCCGCGACCACACGGAGAGGCTCGTGGCCTTGTGCCGCGGGAAGATCCGGACGGCCGGGAACGAGGTGGAAGTGGAAAGGTCAGAGCTTTCCCTGCCGGAATCGCTGTATGTGCCGGGAGACCCGTCTTCGGCCGCGTTTTTCCTGTGTGCGGCTGCGATCGTGCCCGGCAGCGAAGTCATTGCGCAGAGGGTCTTGCTCAACCCGACCAGGACGGGATTCGTGGGAGTCCTCCAACGGATGGGAGCGGACATCGACATCGAGGTTCAGGGCGACGAACCGGAGCCTTGGGGAACGGTGACAGTGAGATATTCCCCTGATCTGACCGGGTGCGAGGTGCTTCCCGAAGAGATCCCGTCTCTGGTCGACGAGGTGCCGATTCTTGCGCTGGTCGCCACGCAAGCCCGCGGCGCCACGGTATTCCGGGGCGTGTCCGAGCTTCGGGTCAAGGAATCGGACAGACTGGCCGCGGTGAGCAGCCAGCTCGGTGCCATGGGTGCCAAGATGTCCGGAGATGAGAGTACGCTGGTGGTGGAAGGTCCCGTGGAGCTTCAGCCGGTTGGCGCGCTCGACTCCTTCGGAGATCACAGAATAGCCATGACCTTGCGGTTGGCAGGCCTCTTGATCGACTCGAGACCCACCATTCAGGGCGAGGAGTCAGTGGTAATCTCATATCCCGGCTTCCACGAGACGCTCGAAAGGCTTGTTCAGTGAAGGTTTTCTGCATACTCAGCGACGGACGCGCGTTCAAATCCAAGTCTCCTGCAATGCACACTGCGGTAATGAAGAGGTACGGGATCGACGGGATCTATGTGCCTTTTGCAGTGGAAGCCGACCTCGTCGGAGACGCGGTTCGAGGGATCAGGGCCTTGAGCATCGAAGGCGCCAACGTGACGGTCCCTTACAAAGAGACGGTAATCCCGTACCTTGATCGCCTTTCCGAAGAGGCATCGGAGATCGGCGCGGTGAATACCATCGTGCGGCGGGGATCGGAGCTGGTCGGCTACAACACCGACTCAGGGGGCTTCTGTGATGCGCTCAAGGCCGTCGGCTTCGACCTGCAGGGAAAACCGGTGATGGTGCTCGGCACCGGCGGAGCTGCCAAGGCCTTATTGCATGCGGTTTTCCGAGCGAAACCAGGCCGGGTGACGCTGATCGGCAGAAATCCGGATCACGCTGCTCGTCTGGGGGCGAAGTTCGGATGTGCGACCATGGGCCTGGATGACCTCCGCCGCACCGGTGAGTCTGCGGCGCTGCTGGTGAATGCCACTTCAGCTTCCAGTCCTGAAGAGGCTCCGCAATTGGCGGAGTTGATACGCGGGTTCCGGCTCGATGGCTGCGAGCTGGTGGTCGACCTGAACTACGGCAGGAACCAGAATTTCTGGCAGGACATGGCCAAGGCTGTCGGGGCTTCGTTCATGGACGGCCTCCCGATGCTGGCGCATCAGGCAAGGCGCAGTTTCGAGCTCTGGACCGGGATCGCAGCCGACGCCGGCGAGTTCCTGCGGCTCCTGTTGTAGGAGGAGATTTCCGGGGGAAGGGGCGTTTTACTAATAACCTTCGATTTCTTCTTTTTTCGAGAAGAAATTTTCAGTTGAGTAGCTCTGGGAGAAAGCAACGTGCCTTTCTTCAGTTGCGCAGAATCAACTCGCCCCGCCATCGGTTTTCATGCGGACCGAGAAAGGTGGACGCGAATTTGGTTGCGGCTCCCAGCCGTCGTTTTGAAAAACGGCCCTTCCCCGGACCCCCATCCCCCAAAACTTTTGGAGCTTGGCGGCTCCGGCTGGTCGCCGCAGCCTCGTGCACCGATGAGCGCAACGGCATTTGAATGGTTGGTGGTAGGCAGACGCCGGGACGGGGTTTGTCGAAGACCTAACCTGCAGAGGCCTCGGGCGTGGCCACGGCCGTGGTGCTCAGCTCGTGCCGGCCCTATGGTGCCACGCGTTGAGAATTGCGGGAACTTTCACCCTCCCCTCACCCCTCCCATCAAGGGCTGAGCCTTACCCAGATGGTAGGCCGCTGGACACCGAGGGATCGGGGAGTTGTGGGACGATTAATGAAATCAAGACCTTATAAGTATTGGCTATGTCGGCCAGGCGTTGC
>JBFMAA010000198.1:0-9275 GCA_040755955.1 Thermodesulfobacteriota bacterium | reverse complement strand
TCACATTTCTTGACATTACATGGCTACCCCTGAGCCCGTTTTCGGCAGTCTTGTGTTGGTATAATCACGGAAATATGGTGGGTTGTAAAGGTTGCCGCAACCAGTTTCGAGAAGAACTTCCGCCTAGTCAGTTATGAGTCGTCGTGCTGTGCCCCTAACAGAGAAGCTACATTTTGAAGAGAGAGGATGGAGAACATCCGAGTCAATGTCTCAATACTCGGGACAGCAAGCTGAAGGGTCTGTTCAGTCTGAAAACCACGGAAACCACAAATTGATATTGATTGGATCATCGTTGAACCCCAAGTAGCTAACCGACAACCGCGAGACAGTTCGCACGTGCGGAAATGTGATGCGACGTTGTGTGCACGCGCAACAGCGGATCTGGCCGGGTCGCCAAGGCTCCGTCGTGCCATGGAGCGCGTTCATGGAAGCACACGGCTGACGTGAAGGCTCGTCACCATTCCAGGCCGTCAACAATCGGATGCGTCGAACCTTGCGAGGGCAGGCCTGGGAGACCGCCATATTGCAGACGTAGAAGCAGGACATGACCCACTGTTCACAGCAGCAGATGCTTTCTGACCAGGACTACGATGGTCCGCGGTCCTGCGTGCACGGAGGGGAGGTCGGCAGTGGCCACCTGCACGACGCGTTCGGTTGCCAGCGTGAGGTCTTCCATGACGAAAACCGTGTGGTCTGCGGCCTGAGCGCCTTGCACCAGCGTCGCGATCCACGGCAATACCTCTTCTCTCCCGCAGAAAATGGCAATCTTGGGGGAGCGGCACAGCTCTTCCGGGTCAACCTGCGGGTCCTGCTTGTGCGCGCTGATGATCACCGCGTCGCTCCATTCGAGACCCAGCCTGGCGAACGCGACCTGCACGGAGCTGATTCCCGGGATCACTTCGCAGAACTCACGTCCGAATCGGGCGATCACCAGCTTGCTCAAACTGAACAGCCCCGGGTCTCCCGTGACCAGGACCGCGACCTTCTTGTCCGGGAGTAGAGCCGCGATCCGGTCCAGGACCTCGGCAAGCCCCGACGTGAGCGGTATACGTTCGGCTTTGCTCTCCGGAAAAAGCTCCAGGAGGCGCTCGGCTCCCACCAAGACGTCCGCTTCCATGGCTGCGCGGAACGCAGCGGGAGTCACGTATTCCGGAGCGCCGGGTCCGCATCCCACAATCGTGATCGGTGTGCCGGTCACTGCCATGGGATCGAGTCACCGTCCGTCGCAAGGATGTCGCCCCGCATGTCGACCAGCACCACGGTCACCGGGAATCGGCGTGTGATTCGATCCCACACGGCTTCTCGGACCGTCGAGGCGATCAATACGGCGAGTCTGTCTCGATCCGGCCTGGGCAAACCGGCGAGAATCCCTTCCACAGTGGGGCTTTCCGGCACGGTCAGGCTGAGGCGATGCATGGCAATCAGCCGAATCCACGGTGCCGCGCTCTCCGACCGTGAAGAATGGGTATCCCATTGTCCTGCCGCCAGTTTGGCCAGCTTCCCCGGATGCCCCACGAGAAGCAGCCGGTCAAAGTCGGCCTTGCCTACAAGGTCGAGCAAAAACCCCCACTCGTTGCCTACCTCGATGAGCCGATGGTCCTCGAAGCGGAAATGCCTCCTCGCGGCCTTTTCGCCGATCCTGCCCGGGACCAGAACCGGATCACGGACTCCGCACGCAATCGCCACGTCCAGCGCGCACTTGAGCGCATCCCGCAACGCCGGCGTGCTGAACGGCCGCACGATGCCCGAGGTGCCGAGTATGGAGAGTCCTCCCTCTATCCCGAGTCTGGGATTGAAGGTGCGTGCGGCCAGTTCCTTGCCTCCCGGAATGGAGATCTCCACGAGCACGCCCCGCTGGGTAATTTCACGCACCGCGTCCCGGATCATCCGTCTTGGCACGGGGTTGATTGCAGGCTCACCGGGCGGAATCGACAGGCCCGGCTTGGTGACGACTCCGACTCCTTCGCCCGCGGCGAAAAGGACCTCTTCTCCGTCAGCCCACACGACCGTGGCTACCACCAGAGCGCGGTCAGTCACGTCCGGGTCATCTCCCGCGTCTTTTCTCACTGCTGCCCTGGCCGCACCGTCGAGGAGCTCGCCCCATTCGACTCGCAGACTGACTCGGCCGCGGTTCGGCAACGGGACTTCGACCCAGCTTACCAGAGAGTCTTCCGGGGCAAACCCTTTATCAGAAAGTCTTCCGGGGGAAACCCTTTTGAAAAAGGGTTGTCCCCCGGACCCCCTTCCGAAAACTTCTGAAACATCGGGTGGTTCTGACCATGTCGCGGGTTTTCGGGATGTCGGGCGGTGACTTTCATGCTTGGTTGTGGCCGCGTGCGGCCATGGTGGTTTTGAAAAAGGGTCGTCCCCCGGATCCCCTTCAAAAAACTGGTGAAATATTGGTTCCTTCTGGCTATCCACCGTGCTTTCGCGATCCGGAGTGCCGACTTCCCTGCGTGGTTTCTGCCGCGTGCGGTCATGGTGGTCTTGCGGCGTCTGTCCGCATAGGAGCGACACCGCGTGTTTGGCCGCTGCGGCCGCGCAGGTGCCGGTGGTGTACCCGCTACGCAAGGAAGCACTGCGGACCGATGGGTCATCGACCTGCGGAGATCGAGCCGGTTGTCCTGCGCCGTCCTCTAGTCCTGCCATTGAGCCACCCTTCACCGAGTGCATCCCAGAAATCGTCTGGGTAGGGGCGGACCTATGGAAACTGTCTCAAAACCCTCGAATCGTGGCCCGCGTCCCAAAGCCCTGTGAGGGCGACAGATAGTAGCCGGGGAGGTGAGTCCCCGGTGAGGGTTGTGGCACGATTTCTGACCAACAGACACTTCTGAAACAGTTCCTATGAGTCCGCCCTGTTCCTGCGGAATCGGTATGATGAGGACAGACACGCAGGTCCGCCCCTACAGCTCACGTAGACCGTTGCTCAAAGGCCGGCGGACGAGACGTGGCCCTGTTCGCGGCGAACGTTCACTGCCATTGAGCCACCGTGCAAAGGGCATGGATCACGCTGACCGCGAGCGGACTGCCTCCTCGTCGACCGGTCAGGATCACGTGGGGCGCACCTGTGGTCATGAGCTCCTGCTTGCTTTCCACCACGTGCACAAATCCGACCGGCATGCCTATCACGACCGCGGGCCGCAGGTCTTCTTCGATGATCATGCGATTGAGCTCCAGCAGAGCTGCCGGAGCGTTCCCAAACACCGCGATGCCGCGGTCCAGTATGGGCCGGGCCTTTCGCACCGCAAACAATGAACGGGGAAGGTTCTGCGCACGAGCATCCGCGGAGACGTCCTCGTCGGCCACATGGCACACGACGCGCTCCGGCCCGTAATCAGGACAGACCGCGCGCAAACGGTCGAGGGACAGACCTGAACGTATCATGTGTGAGTCCACGTACAGCGGCTTTCCGGACCGAAGAGCCCCAACCGCGGAGTCTATGGCATCAGGGGAGAATCTGATGTCCGTCATGATGCCCATGTCCGCGGTGGTATGGATCATGCGGCGCACCACTTCCCATTCCGGCCTGGAGAATTGATGCGGGCCGGCCTCCCGGTCGATTATTTCGAACGAACGGCGCTCTATGGCACTGCCGGACATGGGCGCGTCATACAGGCCTCTCACAAGGGCTCGATCGTGTTTCATATTATCACTCATCCCCCCATCCCTTAGACTTTTGAGATTGAGCAGCTCCCGCTCGTCGCCGCCGGAGGGTCAAGCTCATTCGCGAATTGCCTCTGGAGCCTGCATTTCCATTGTTCGTCGTGCCTGCTCCGCGGACATGGAGGGTCTCATCAAGTTGTTCCGGCGGAAACCCTCTTGCCAATAACGCTTGATTTCTTCTGGGGAAAGGGAGAAACCCACGTTATTGATAACAAGGGGTGTTTCCGAAATCTTGCGTGACGGCACGTAGGTTGGTACTAGCACTCTTCGCTGCTCTGGGCAAGCCCGGCGAGCTCTCTCTGACAAACCCGGCGAGCTCTCTCTGACAAGCCCCTGAGCGGGAGGACAGTATTGGGGCGAGCGATTGCGCCCGTTCAGGTGCTTCTGAAATCACCAGGTTATCTGGCTAGTTGGTGAATGCGGGCGATTCCGCTCAGGCTAGTCCCAGAGAAACAGTCGACGAATAGTGCGGGCGGGAACAGTTTCGGGCGTTTCCGCTCACTTCCGGGTGCTGCACCCGCTGGTGTCCGGGGCAGGGGAAGTCCGGCCGGTGAGAATAACGGCGTGATGCTCACTACTTACCCTACACGGCGCCTTTCTGGCGAAAATGGCACGAGACTTGCTATTCCCTCGTTGACAAATGCTCCACGGGCGATCTAGGGTATCCCGCAGGTTCACCTGTCACTCACATGACCATTCTTCGCTCAAAGGAGTCCATGACAATGGAATTCAGGTCCTCCGCACCCGGAGTGGAAGTGTTTGGAGCCGTGGTTGCAGCTTTTCTGGCCGCGTTCCCCAAAGGGACCGAGGCCGTCGGAGTCAGCACACTCGCTGCTCAGGGAATCAAGAACCCTGATCCGGAGAAGTGGTATCCCCTCCAGTCTCTGTTGAACGCGATGAAGGACGTTGCAGCGAAGATGGGCGTGGATATGCTTAGGCGTATCGGGGAAGGGATCGCCGGAAACGCAATACTGCCGCCCGGATGGACCACCCTGGAGAGCGTGCTGTCAGGCATAGACACAGCCTATCACTTAAACCACAGAGGAGGTGAAATCGGACATTACGAGTTTCACGATGAAGGCGTCTCCTCAGGTTTACGGAGGATTCGCATGGAGTGTCCCAATCCCTATCCGTGCGTATTCGATCAGGGAACCATTGACGGCTTCGCGAATCGATTCAGACCCCCGGGTTGTATCGATGTGCTGGTCAGGCATGACGATGCCCAGCCCTGTCGACAGCACGGAGCCGATTCATGCACGTACGTGGTCTCCTGGGCCTGACAAGACGGCCGGGAGGCCACGGTATTCGCTACTTATCTCCAAACTGTTTTCCCCAGTGGTCTGAGGACAGACCACACGATTCCTGACCATCCCAACAGCGCGTGATGAGAGGGCAACCTTATACCCCCCCCGTGAGGTTGCCCTCACTTTTTCGAACCGTGTGCGCGCACCAGCACATGAACGACGATCGCGTCTTCTTTCGAGTGGTTCGTCTTGAACAGAACCGCTCCCTTGAAGAACTTCGCGTCCGGTGGGCCGTGGAGCCGCACGTGGAGCGTGAACTCACCGGTGTGAGCCGGTTCCACGGTGAGCAGGTCGGGCTCAATCTGCGCGCGTGTCACCGCGCCGCGAGCTGAAGCGACTTGCAGCATGAGCGGTCGATCCCACGCGTTGGTGACTTTCATCGGAAAGTTCAACTGCTGAGGAACCCCCTCCACTCGGGCGAGTAGTTGGGATGGCTCGATCCGGACCTCCTGAACGACCGTGACAAACGTCCGGATCTGGGTGACGGGGTTTTGCGGATCGTTCGAGTGCACAAAGACGCTCTGGGTCTTTCTCCCCGGTTCGATTCCCCTTGCGTTGAAACTGATGGTGAGTTCAGCTTGCTCCCCGGGCGCGAGTTGCTTCCGGGTGACGGTTGCTGTGGTACACCCGCATGTGGAGGTTAGCCGGGTGATTTCCAGCAACGCCTGACCCTTGTTTCTCAGCGGTACCATCGCGGACGCGGCGTCGCCGTACCGGACTTCGCCAAGATCCTTCTCGCCCGCGTCCGCGCTCAAGACGGGCGTGGCGAGCGCATCCGTCGTAAGCACAATTACTCCCAACCAAACCCACAAACAAGTCGTTACGAATCTCACAGGGCCTCCTCGATTCTTCAGGGAATACTGCCCGGGGGGTGTGCGAGAAGGATTGATACCAAGGCTCGATCCAACAGGTGACATCTCCCACAGGGCGGCTGGGAGCCGCAACCAATAATCGCGTCAACGTTCCTCGGCCCGCATGCAGTCCGATGGCGGGGGAAGTTGGTTCTACGCACGCGCAAACCGTGCACTGCCACACGAGAAGTAGAGCCATTAGCCTGTTGCTCGAGCGGGTTCTGACAACAAATCCTCGCGGCCGGACAATGTCAACCATAGTAGTACAGAATAACAGGCTGGATGCCTGTCCCAACCGGAGACTGAAGTCACTCTTCGAAACGCGGATCAGCATAAATGCGTCACGGCCCGGAACATGGTATCGGAAAAAACGAATTGACATATCGGGAGAGTCTATGCTAATAACGCGGTTTGTCAAGCGAGTCGCGTGGCAGAGCAGCACCACGCGGGCGTCCGGGGCTGGTGGTTCCGTGTCGAGGACTGCGGTAGTTCTCACCGTCCCCTTGCCCCTCCCATCAAGGGAGAGGAAGCGCACATCCTTTCCTTTGGCGGGAGAGACACGGAGGCAATTCCGTGCATGTGATTGAGGACGCCCGTGAAGCTGAGACCGGCCGGCTGCTCCGGCTTGCGGCACAAACTCTGGAGGTGGGATGAAGATGAGGTGGCTGAATACTTCGGTGTTGGCGTGTTTGTTGGGAGCGTGTGCAGCTTTGGGACTGACTGGGTTGGCGATGGCCGACAAGGCCGATGTGCCTGAAAAGATCAAGGAGACCATAGCGGTCACCTTCGCCAAGGAGACGATGCGGGGCGGGTACAAGCCGATCACTACTCCGGAACTCAAGAAGATGATCGACGACAAGAAGGCGCTTCTCATCGTGGACACGATGCCGTTCGACGCGAGCTACAAGAAACAACACGTGCCCGGCGCGATCCAGATGGAGTTCCCGATCCCGGAACTGAAGGAACTCGACGACAAGAAGAAAGCGGAATTCGTTGCACTCCTGGGTCCTGACAAGGATCGCACCATCGTGTTCTACTGCGGCTTCACCGAATGCACTCGAAGCCACAACGCGGCCATGTGGGCAGTGAACCTCGGGTACAAGAACGTCTACCGGAACCCGGGAGGAATCGAAGGTTGGGTGCAGGCTGGATACCATGCGGAGAAGGTGAAGTAGCCATGGAACTCCAGCAGATCAGACTTGCCAGGGAGCAGGAAGAACTGGTACGGCTGGTGGGCCTGCGCGCGCACAATCTCTTCGAGACAGGCCGTCTCTTCTGTTCAGAGGCAGTCCTGGTGGTGCTGAATCGTGGGCTCAAGGGAGGCTTGTCGGACGAGCTGTCGATCCGGCTTGCTTCCGGGCTCCCCCGGGGGATAGGGGACGCGGGATGCACGTGTGGAGCCCTTACTGGAGGCGTGCTCGCACTCGGGTTGTTTCTGGGCAGGGATCGTCCGAGCATGCGGGATCGTCACAAGGCCATGGACGCTGCACGGAGGCTGCACGACGAGTTCAGGGCGCTATTCGGCTCGACCTGCTGTCGGGTCCTGACGAAGAAGGTGAAGGATCAACCGAAAGCCCACATGGAGCAGTGTGCGCGCTTCACCCGTGCCGCAGCGGAGATGGCGGCAGGGCTCATCCTGGATCAGCACCCTGCGCTGGGCGCGGAGGCCGATTGGGACTACCTGCGCACTCAGGATTCGCGCATCAGTGCGGCTTTCCAGGCACTGGTGAGCCTCCTGGGACACTGAAGGGGGAAGGGTCTCTCTCGGGAATAACCGTGCCGATTGGAGGGCCTCATCACCGCGGCGAACCCCGGATCGCGGTCCTGATCCTCGAAGGACTTGCCTTCCGCCACGAACCCTGACATTTCACTCCGATCTGCCGGCAGGATTCTTTCTTTGCGCAAGTCGTAGTATGATGCCCCATGGAAGTGCGCCACAGAAGCAAGATCCTCCATTTCATCGCATCGGGAGACGCCAAGGCGAGAAAACTCTTTCCCGCATGGCTGCACGAGGTGGAGGCGGCCGAGTGGAAGACCCCGCTGGATCTCAGGCGCAGGTATCCGACCGCGGACGTTCTCCCGGGCAACCGAGTGGTCTTCAATATCGGAGGAAACGATTACAGGCTCGTGGCAGCGGTTGACTACCTGAGACAGGTGGTGCTGATCCGATGGGTCGGCACCCACCGGGCATACGACAGAATCGACGCAACTACCGTCTAGCACTCATCCGAGACACACTGACCGGGAGGCGGTCATATGGACATCAAACCTCTTAAAACGGAAGCGGATTACGAGGCTGCAATGGCGCGCATCGAAGAGCTGTGGGGGATTCCTGCGGACTCTCCCCATGCGGACGAGTTGGAAGTCCTCCTCGCCCTCACGGGGGTTTATGAGAAGAAGCACCACCATATCCCTCCCCCGGATTGTTCTACAATGCTGGAGTTTCGTATGGACCAGATGGGGCTGACTCCCGAGGAGATGGAGCGCTATCTTGACGTGAGAAAGCGATTGCCGCAAATCCTGAGCCGTGAGGCGGACCTTCCTCCCGAAATCATCCGGGGTATCGGGTATCTGCCCACGCTACCGTCCGGAAACGATTGGATCGAGCCCTGCGAGGTGGATCAGTGATCGAGGGCACCAACTCACGATCTCCCGTCCCCTGCAGCTTCGCGTAACGCAGCGACCCAGGCCGCTCTCACGGCTCGATAGGTTTGAGGAGGGGTAGGCCGCATTGAGGGCAGGAGTCGGCGCCGGGCGGCACCGGGTGACCGTTCGGGCACCTGGCCGCGAGGTCGAGAGTCGCGACGCTCAGGAACGAGTACAGTATGGCCACAGCCGCCGAGTAGAACGCCATCCAGTGGCCAGAAAACCCACGAAAAACCGCGGATTCCGGGGTTTCTGAAGCCCGTAGGCCGACGGTCTTCAAGAAGAACCAGGCAAAATTCCCCAGCGCGTACACAAAAAACACAAGGGTGATCACCTTCATCCAGGGAGGGCAGCCTCGAAGGGCATCCTTCCAGAAGTCCGCCCGGTTCGAGCCTTTTGTCATGCGCTGGGACACGATCACCGCGGGTATCCAGACCGCGAATATGCCCACATGCAAGCCCCAGGCGGCCGGCCCCAGAGGGTTGGGAATACCCAGAACCGCACAGAAGTGGACCATCAGGCTCGCCAGGAGACCCACCGCCGCAAGAACAATGAACGGTACCAGCAAGGTTCTCATGGGGGCATTCTGGATGGCCTGGAGATGCAAGTCAAGGCACGCGGTCACAAGCAAGCATGAAAGTCCGTGCCCCACATCGAGAGAACGGTGGATGGTCAGAACCAAACAATATCTCAAAAGTTTTCGGAAGCGACTGTGTTGTACGTCAAGCAAAATCTTTCCTGTACGGTGTCTTGGTTCTCATGATGGCGTTGAGCATCACGAGCAGTTTTCGCATACAGGCCGTTATGGCGA
>JBFMAA010000197.1:0-9307 GCA_040755955.1 Thermodesulfobacteriota bacterium | reverse complement strand
TTTCAAAAGGGTTTCCCCCGGAAGACTTTCTGATAAAGGGTTTCCCCCGGGGATCTTACCTTTCGGAAACCGACTTGGTATCAGTTCGACGGTGCTTTCGCGTAGCCAATTCCCCTCAGGGCTTCGCCAATTTCGTCGAGAGTGACGGGATCGTCAATGGTGGCCGGCACGGAATATGGCTCTCCATCGGCGATCTTTCGCATAGTGCCCCGGAGGACCTTGCCGGACCGCGTCTTGGGCAACCTGTTGACGACAACCGCCCTCTTGAACGAGGCCACCGCGCCGATGTCATTGCGCACCATGAGCACCAACTCGGCAACGATATCCTCCTTGGAGCGAGTGACGCCCGACTTGAGCACTACCAACCCCACGGGTAACTGGCCTTTGAGATCGTCCGACGCGCCGATCACCGCGCATTCCGCGACATCGGGGTGAGTGGCAAGGACTTCCTCCATGCCGCCGGTGGAGAGCCGATGACCGGCCACGTTCATGACGTCGTCGGTCCGGCCCATGACGAACACGTAGCCCTCCTCGTCGATGTATCCGCCGTCTCCGGTCACATAGTACCCGGGATACGGGGCCATATACGACTCCACGTATCTCTTGTCATCATTCCAAAGAGTGGGCAGATTGGCCGGCGGCAGGGGCAGCTTCACCGCAAGCACGCCGTTCTCGTTGGGACCGAGCTCCTTTGCGGTCGCGGGGTCGAGCACCCTTAGGTTGTATCCGGGCATGGGCATGGTCGCGGAACCGGGCTTGGTGGGGAAATTCTCGAGACCTTTGAAGTTGCCGCAGATGGCCCACGCGGTTTCGGTCTGCCACCAGTGGTCGATCACGGGTTTCTTCAGGAGGTCGCAGGCCCAATGGTAGGTGTCGGGGTCAAGCCGTTCGCCGGCGAGGAAAAGGGCTTCGAAGTTCGAGAGGTCATATTCCTTGAGACATTCTCCTTTTGGGTCTTCCCGTTTGATGGCTCGTATCGCGGTCGGGGCAGTGAACAGGGCTTTCACTGCGTGCTCGGAGATCACTCGCCAGAATGCTCCCGGATCGGGGGTTCCGACTGGTTTGCCCTCGTATACGATCGTTGTTGCGCCTCTGAACAGCGGGGCATACACGATGTACGAATGGCCCACTACCCAACCGACATCAGAAGCGGCCCAATATACCTCGCCGGGTTGGATGTTGTAGATGTGTTTCATGCTCCAGAGCAAGGCCACCGCGTGCCCGCCGTTGTCCCTGACAACCCCTTTCGGCTTGCCCGTTGTGCCGGAGGTGTACAGGATGTAGAGCGGATCGGTTGCGGCCACGGAGACGCAGTCCGCGGGTTCGGCCTTGGATTCCAGCTCCATCCAATCCAAGTCCCGTCCCGGCTTCAAATCAGCGTTGGCTTGGGAGCGCTGCAAGATCACACAGTGTTCGGGTTTTGGTCCCGCGATCTCAATCGCCTCGTCGAGCAGGGGTTTGTAGGGGATGACCTTCTTCACCTCGATGCCGCAGGAGGCCGAGAGAATCACTTTTGGGGCCGCGTCGTCGATGCGGACAGCCAGCTCCTTGGGTGCGAAGCCTCCAAAGACCACGGAATGGATGGCTCCTAGTCTCGCACATGCGAGCATCGCCATGACGGCTTCAGGAATCATGGGCATGTAGATCAGGACCCTGTCCCCTTTCTCCACACCCAGATCCTTCAAGAAGCCCGCAATCTTAGAGACCCTTTGCAGCAACTGCTCGTACGTGAACTTTTTGACCGTGTTGGTGACCGGGCTGTCGTATATGATCGCTGTCTGTCTTCCCCTACCGTCTTCAACGTGGCGGTCGACCGCATTGAAGCAGGTGTTGAGCATCGCGCCGGGAAACCACTTGACAAAGGGTGAATTGGACTGATCAAGCACCTGGTCCCAAAGCTTGTCCCAGGCTATCCCTTCTGCGGCAAGTCCCCAGAAGCTGTCCGGATCTTCCAGAGCTTGTTTAAACGCCTCTTTGTAGGTCATTGCAGTCCTCCAGACTGATGGTTGAATTGGCTCACGTTCAGCGGGAATCGCTCTTTGGCCCCGAAAACAAACCACAAATGCGTATCAATCGTGAAGGGGCGGAGTTTGTCTCCGCCCCTTCTTGGGCCGGACCAAGGGCAATAAGTCAGCGGGTCTCATCCGGCCCGTCCAAAGTCAGAGCATTTCATGCATACCTCCTAATGCCCCACTGCTGCGGCCACTCCAATGCCCGTGTTTTGACGGACATAGAGTTCATCGAACGCATCTTCTTCCCGTTTCGACGGGAACAACAGTGCGAAGATGATGGCGGCCAGCAACCCTGCGGGGATGCATACGATCGCAGGCACCTTCAGGGGGAACAGGGGCTTGTCAAGGCCCAGGACCGACGTCCCGTCTTTGTTCTTCTCGTACGATGCTTTGGCGTTGGCCAACTGCCCCTTTTCCTTCTCGGTCAGTGTGGTCGCGTCCTTTTTTTCCAGCGTCTGCACGATCTTCAGATCGGCTTGCGCGATGAGCTTCGGGTACTGCATGTTCGGGGAGACCAGCACGAGCCCTATGCCGAGGAACGTGCCCACCATCAGGCCAGCGCAAATTCCCGCGGTGTTCATTCTCTTCCAGAAGAGGGAAAGCACCACGGTGGGAAGGTTTCCGGCAGCCGCCACCGCGAAGGCCAGGGCCACCAGATGGGCCACATTCTGTCTTTCCGCTGCGAATGCGAGGATTACGCCGACGGTCCCTACGACGAATGCCGTGATTCTCGCAGCCTTTACCTGCTTGGCTTGCTCAGCTTTGCCTTCCTTGATGATGCTGGTGTAGATGTCATGGGCGATGGCCGCAGAAGAAGCGAGCACCAACCCGGAAACCACCGCGAGAATGGTGGCGAATGCCACGGCACACACCAATGCCTGGAGGAAGTCTCCAATAAGAGGATGGAACTCGCCGCCAAGGAAACGAGCCAGGAGCGGGTTGGCCATGTTCCCGGACGCATCTACCGCGACGATGCCCTGAGGGGTAAGAAACACTGCTGCCCCGAACCCCATGACCGTGGTCAGAATGAAGAAGGTCGCAATAAGGAACATGGCTATGACCACCGACTTGCGAGCCTCCTGGGCGTTGGGCACGGTGAAGAAGCGCATCAGAATGTGAGGCATTCCCGCGGTTCCCAAACACGTGGCCATACCGAGAGATATCTGATCCCACACATTCTTCAGGAAAAGCCCCGGCTCCAAGAACCTCTGACCGTAGTCGAAGCCCTCCTGGGCCACTGCCTGGTTCATATGCTTCACCCGCACCCAATCCTGGATGAACGAGCTGTTGGCCACTTCGTCAAACAATCGGAGCGGATTGAAACCCATCTTCGCGAGCACGAGGATCGATATGAGTACCCCTCCGCCCACGAGAAGAGCGGCTTTTATGATCTGAACCCAGGTCGTTGCGATCATTCCGCCAAAGACGACATAGATGATGATCAGCGCGCCCACGCCGACCACGGACCAAGAATAGGGGATGCCTACAAGCAGCTCCATGAGTTTGCCCGCACCCACCATCTGGGCCGTCAGGTAGAACGTCGACACGCAAAGGGTGGAGATGGCCGCGCATGCACGCACCGGCTTGGGAGACGACCGAAAGCAGAGCACATCCCCCATGGTGTACTTGCCCGAGTTGCGGCATGGTTCGGCCATGACCAGAAGCACCGTTACAAAGGCCACCATCCACCCGGTCGGATACAGGAACCCGTCAAACCCGTTGAGCGAAATAAGGCCGGCCATGCCCAGGAACGTGGCCGCGGACATGTAGTCTCCCGCGATGGCCCAACCGTTCTGGTACCCCGTGATAGAGGATTTGGCAGCATAGAAGTCCGCAGCGGTGCGCGTCTTCCCGGCCGCCCAGTACACGATGTACAACGTGATCGCGATGATGACCAGGAACATCCCCATGGTGAGGGCCTTGTTCGCCTTCGCTTGCAGTTGCGGAGGGCCTGCCTGCGCAAACGTGTCGGCCGGAATCCAGAAGCCGGCTACCGCGCCCATACACAGAGCGAGAATGATAATACTGCACAGTTTTTTCATCAGGTTACCCTCCTCACGTCATCTTGAGCTCGGACAACAGCTCTTTGGTGATTCTGTCCGACGTCTTGTTCGCCCAGTAGGCGTAGTACAAAGCGATGATCAAACACAACGCGTATTGAGACAGGGCAAACAGGTATCCGAGGGAAACGTGCCCGATGATCTGCTTGTTGAAGAGTGAACCCTGATCCGTGGCGTACCCGGCCGCGATCGGAAGACAGAAATAGAACAACGTGGAGAAGAGCCACCAGCCTATGAGGAAAGCCGCTTTTCTCCGGTGGAGTTCCTGGAACTTGGGATTCCTCGCGATCACTCCCCAGTCATCGCGAGTCATTGTGGAAACGTTATTGTTGAACTGCTGCGTCACGTGCTACACTCCTTCCTCTGAGAGAAGGCCGCCGGGGTCTTGCTTGTCTCGTGGGCACCATTTCCCAATGAGCGACGCACTGTTATGGTCCTCTTTGGAATCCCCACGCTCTGCCGGCCAGGTCACAACCAAGCGCGGGCGTGCGACCTTTCCCGGCAGTTGGCTCACGAGACGGCCTTCCTCATGGCGACCGGCTGGAGCCGCCCGATCCCAGAAGTTCGCATGAAGTCTTCCGGGGGAAACCCTTTTGCAGAGGGTTGTCCCCCGGACTCTTTCCGAAAACTTTTAGAATATTGCATGGTTCTCACCATCCAAGGAGTTCTTGAGCTTTCGGCATGGAACTTTCCCTCGTTGTGGCGGCAAGCCATGACCGTTCTTGGGGGATGAGGGTCTGGGGGAAGGGGGGTTTTTCACAACGCCCCTTCCCCAAGCGCATTCTCATGAGACGGGGGGCACAGGTGGAGAGCGCCCGGTAGCGATGACGAAGAAGACAATTCTTCCGGGTATTTCAGGTGATTGGGATTTTGAATACCCGCGTCGGGCAGTGTGCACAGCAGCCACAATTTCCAGGCAACTGAGCACCTGACATACGAAGAGAAGTGAACAGAAGTAGCCCGCGGTCTCGAGCACCGCTTCCGACGAGTGGCACTCGGAGATGGGCAGGAGCTTGGTGGCGGAAAGGCCGGCGTACCGTCGGAACGGTAACGAAGCCTGCATCGTTCCGGACCTTGCCTTTCCGTTCAAGCGTCGCAGTGACTTGTGAGTGATGAGAGAAAGGGCGGAGCGTCCGAAGAAATTGTGGGATTTCCACGTCAGAAGGAGCTGGGGCTCGACCGAGAAGTCGGCCAAGGCAAAGCCTGCTCGTCTTGAGTAGGCGGGCCGGGCGGGCTTTGCTTTCGCCCGCCAGCGATGCCGGGACGATGTGCCCTTCTGATGTGTACGGACGCTCCTGGGGAACACGAGTCTCTAAGCCTCCTGTACTGCAATTGTGCGATTTCTTCACCCGCGGCGAAGATGTGTTGGCATGACTCGCTTCACTCGTTGGCTTTGTGGCTGTGGTTCTCCGACGGCGGTCCTGGGTTTGCATGTGCCTGGAACGAATCCTCCCCGCCATCGGACTGCACGCCAGCCGCCCAATCTCAAAAGTCTAAGGCGATAGGGGTCCTGGGGAAGGGGCGTTTTTCAAAACGACGGCAGGGAGCCGCAACCAAATTCGCGTCCACCTTTCTCGGTCCGCATGAAAACCGATGGCGGGGCGAGTTGGTTCTCCGCAACCGAAGAAAGGCACGTTGCTTTCTCCCATAGCCACTCAACTGAAAATTTCTTCTCGAAAAAAGAAGAAATCGAACGTTATTAGTAAAACGCCCCTTCCCCAGGAATTCGCTTTCACTTAACCACTCTTGTGAGCGGGAAAGGACGGGCAGTCACACGATGAGCTGCCCGTCCTCTCAGGAGTTATGGTGACTCGGACCGAGTCCGGCGTGGCGGCCTTCTTTATCCCCCAAAGGCCGCAGGCTTTCTTCCCAGCAGCCGGCTACCGAGCTCCACCGTGACACCCTAACTCCTTGCGACCACGCAGGAGCGCATGGATGACCTGTACATTTGCACACACAGTGCCAACTTTCGCGAAATCGATGGGAAGTTTGTATCACTCTGACATCATAGGTGATTGTAGTGAGAGGGGAATTCTTGAGAGGGGTGTGAAAAGGTCGGCATACGCAACGGGAAAGTGGGTGTATTACACCCACCTGGGTGAGGGTGACAAGATAAGCCAGGCAATATCAATAGCATGGCCTGCGCGACAACCCCCCATCCACGCTCGAAACACAGGGGGAATTCTCAGCGCACCACGTCCAGCCCGAGGGCCTTGATGTGGTACCTCACTGCATCCCGGGAGACTCCGAGGAGACGAGCCGCAGAAGAGATATTCCCTTTGCTTCGCCTCAAGGCAGATTCCACCATGAGGCGTTTGGCTGCTTCCAGGGCCTGGTTCATGTTGCAACGGCGGGAGACGCTGACCGCCACGGGGATCTCTTTTGCTTCCTCCACGTGATCAGCCTTCTTCTTGGGAAGACTGATGTCCTCGGACCGGATCATGTCGCCATGGCAGAGAATCAGCGCGCGTTCGAGCACATTTCTCAGTTCCCTGACATTTCCCGGCCAGTGGTACCGGGAGAGGCTCTCGATCGCGGCCCCATCCAGCAGCGGAGGCTCCGTCCTTCCGAGCTTGAGGGAGAGGGTCTCGACGATATCCCTCGCCAGAGACGGAATGTCCTCTTTTCTCTCACGCAACGAGGGCACACGAATCGCGAACACGTTCAGGCGATAGTACAGGTCTTCTCTGAACCTGCCTTCAGCCGCTTCCCGTTCCAGGTCTCGGTTGGTCGCGGCGACAATACGCGCGTTGACCTTAATGGTCTTGTCCCCGCCCACCCGCGTGAACGCCTGGGTGTCCAGGAACGTAAGGAGCTTGGCCTGAAGCTCGAGGGAGAGTTCACCTATCTCGTTGAGCAGCAGAGTTCCTCCTTCGGCCATTTCGAGCAATCCCGCCTTGCGACCTCGGGACCCGGTGAAGGAACCGGATTCATGGCCAAAGAGCTCAGACTCGGCCAAAGATGCTGCCAAGGCCGCACAGTTGATCGCGAAAAACGGTCCGCCGGCTCTCCGGGAATGCTCGTGAAGATACGTGGCCAGGTAATCCTTGCCGCTGCCACTTTCGCCGAGCAGGAGGACAATGCTTTCACTCAGGGCTGCAAGGCGGGTCTGTTCAAGGGTGGTCTCCATAACCGCGGAACTGTATCGACCTCGGGGCCGGGGGCAGCGTCTTTCCAAAGCCTTGCGCTCAGTCACGTCTCGTGCGATGCCGCAGATGCCGACGGTCTCCCCCGACGCGCTTCTCAGCGGCACTCGGACGCAATGAAAGGTCCTCGGGAGGTCATGGGTAGTCAGCACATAGGTAGCCTCCATGACCTGCCCTGCGAGTACGCGGGTCTCCATGTCCTTGAGATACCCGGCTTCCACATGCTTGAAGAGGTCCTTGTCCGTGTTCCCGATGACCGCACCCTCCGCGAGTTCCAATGACCTCAGGAAGGCCGGATTGACGTGAGTATAGACGAGCGCTCGATCCTTGAGGAAAATACAGTCCTGAGCGGTCTCGAACACTGCGCGCAGTCGTTCTTCGCTTTCGCAGAGTGCCGCTTCCGCCTGCTTTCGGGAGGTGATGTCTTCTACGACGGCTTGCACGCCGTTGGTGCGACCGAGACTGTCTTTGGTGGGAACCATGTGCAGGCGCAACCATGCGGACTTGCCCCATTTGCTGGTGTAGAAGCACTCGAACACTCGAGTTCCCTCGGTTTCCATGCACCGCCTGAACTCACCTGAGATGCCGGCCTCCACGAGCGGCGGAAACGTAAGCAGGTTGATCGCTTGCGTGTCTTCCTGTGACGGCGACCCCACCACAGAGAGAAGATTGGAATTCACCTCAATGACCCGGCCCTGCATGTCGCACGCTATAATCCCCAGAGGAGCGTTTTCCACGAGCATCCTGTAGCGCGCCTCGCTTTTTCGCAACTCTTCTTCGGCACGCTCCCGTTCGTCAATCTGGCGTCTGAGCTGTTGGTTCGTGCGGGCCAGCTCCGCGGTCCGTTCTTCGACGCGGCGCTCGAGTTCGTCGTGGGCTTGCTGGAGTGCCTCCTGGGCCTTCTTGCGCGCGGTGATGTCACGATGAATCACAATGCTTTCGGTGATGTGGCCGGAGCGATCACGGAGTATCGCGGTTCGGAGCTGGATGTCGAGGAGCGAGCCGCCTTTGGTTCGCCTCTTGGTTTCGAGGAGGACGTCCTCACCCAGGAAGGTCTTCTGCCAGGCATCGAGGGTTCTCTGACGCTCGTCTTCCGGAACGAAATCTATTGATCTTCCGATGACTTCTTCCTGAGACCATCCGTAGAGCCGGCCGAAGCCGTCATTGACATACGTGGCCTTCCCGTGGGGATCATAGGCTACGACCGCGTCCGGTATTGCCTTTATGAGGTTGGAGTATCTCGCCTCGCTCCTTCTCAAGGCGATTTCCGCGAGCTTCCTGTCGGTCACGTCTCTCCCGACCGACTGGATCTCAGCCAATCGGCCCATCTCGTCGAAGATCCCGCGGGAAAGCCACTTCACCCATCGGGATTCGCCCGATGCCAATTCGATCTCGTGCTCGTAGGCGAATACGTCCCGGTCGGTCTTGAGCGACTCCAGCCCCGAGAACACCTCCCCGCGTTGGACCTCGGACATGAACCGGAAGAAACTGCTTCCGATCAACGCTTCGGCGGTTTGGTCGAAGTAACGGCAGTACGCGCAGTTCACATAGGTGAGGGTTCCATCGGGCAGGAATCTGCAGATCGGATCAGGATGAGCTTCCAAAATCTGCCGGTACCGGGGCTCGTTCAGTCCGCACGCGGCAGAGTAGCGAATCGGGTCCGAGTCCGGTCTTTGGATGCTTCCGGGTCTACTGATTGCGTCGTAGGGGTCTTGGTACTGTGCGGACATGTGCTGAATTCCGGTTGCTTGAGAATTTAGGATTTCCGGGAGAAGGTGCGTCTTACTAATAAGGTTGAATCCCAATGGTCGGTCCCGAAATAACCGTGCCAATCCTACGGACTCGTCACCCCGGCGAAAGACGGGGTCCGGTCCCGTGAAGAGGACTGGATTCCGGCTTCCCCCGGAATGACGGAAGGAACCCGCGGCTGTCCCGGGCTGAGAAACGTGTTTTGAGACGGACACTAAGTGATCGGTGGCATAAATCCGATCACGAAATCAGGCCCCAACGTTGTTGAGAGGAACTTGTAGCGGCCGGCGTCCCTGCCGGCCGGCACGGAGGCCGGCCGCTACGACAGAAGATCTGCAAC
>JBFMAA010000196.1:0-9342 GCA_040755955.1 Thermodesulfobacteriota bacterium | reverse complement strand
ACTATAGCGGTTCTCGTTAGTTTCCACCGATTGGCGGGCTGGAAAGCCCGCCCCACAAGCCCTGATCCGACATGAATGGGAAGTTACTTTCGAGAAGCGGTATATGCAGCGTTCACGTTCGCCCGGGGACCGGCAGATTCAGCTCAGGCCATTAGGGATTGTCCGAATACAAGTGGTGCACCGAAAATCCCCCCTAACCCCCATAAGCGTTAAAATACGGGACACCACGTTGTGATTACAGGCGGTTAGCACCCTCCCCCTTCCCCCTCCCATCAAGGGAGGGGGTTTCGAAAACCCACTCCTCGGGGGGGCGGTGGCGAATTCTTGACCTCACGGTCGAGCTCTATGCTAACGCCTATGCCCCTAACCGGCCTTCACAAAAGGGGGGGAAAGCGGGCACTTCCTGCTCCCCCCCTTTTCTAAAGGAGGGGCTGGGGGAGGATTTTCAGGGGCCACGGCCCCTCTACATTGAGACGGCTATTGTGGGACAGCCCCTCAGTTCGAGCGTCGTTGCGGCCGGTTCTCGCCTGTTGCCGGGGCGCGGGGATATTCTTATTCCAGCACGTACAGCCCCGCGTGTTGGCGACCTTGCTCGTTGCAGTCCAGGCCGTACCCGATGATGAACCCGCCGGGCACGCGGAACCCGCAGTAGTCGACCTGCACCGACTTCTCGCGGCGTTCGGTCTTGTCGATCAGGGCAGCGACCTCCAGGGATCGGGGTGACCGGCCAAGAAGCATCTCTCGGTACGCGGCTAGGGTCAGGCCCGTATCGACGATGTCGTCAACCAGGATCACGTCCCGTCCCTCAATGGGGGTTGAGACGTCCATGATGACCTTCAACTCGCCGCTCGATACGGTCTCGGACCCATACGTGGAGATCCGCACGAAGTCCACTTCACAGGAAACGTCCAGACATCTCACAAGGTCTGCCATGAACATGAACGAACCCTTGAGTATCCCCACAAAGAGCAGATTCCCCTGAGGATACTTCGCTGATATCTCCTTGCCTAGCTGCTGCACTCTTTCCCCGATGGTGCGGGCATCAAAGAGCACTCTTTTCCGATCTTGTCCCATATCTCATTCCTTTCACAACCGTGGTACAGCGAGTTCCTCATTCGCAGGACGGCTACGTTCCCCGAGGTGGTTGCGGCTCCCAGCCGCTTCTTGCAAGAAGAGGCCTCCCCTACGATCTCTGTTCCCCTACCAGCGGCTCTTGGCGTCGAAGTCCAGGTCGTCGGTGAGGCCGGCGCTGAGGAGCATCTCGCCTCTGGCCGCGATCATGGCCGCGTTGTCGGTGCAGAGTCGCATGGAAGGGAAAAGGGTTTCGATCCCGAGACGGCTTCCTTCGTCACGCATGCGTGCACGTAGCGCGCCGTTCGCAGCCACTCCTCCGCATACCACCAGCGTGTCGCATCCGTGCATCCGGGCAGCCCTGAAGCCTTTGGTCACGAGCACGTCCACGACCGCGTCCTGGAATGCGGCTGCAAGTTCCCGGAATCCCGCTTGGATTTCCGGGGTGATCTCTTCCTGCACCAGGGGATGGAAGCTTCCGGGCAGGTCCTTCCGAGAGTTCAGCCCGAATTTCGTCTCCACGTGACGCAGCACCGCGCTCTTCAGGCCGGAAAACGAGAAGTCGAGGGAATCAGCGTCCATCAGAGCCCTCGGCAACCTGAGATCCCCTGCAGTCACGCCTTGTGCGTGGCGTTCGATGGCCGGCCCCCCGGGATAGCCCATTCCCAACAGCTTGGACACCTTGTCGAACGCCTCTCCTGCCGCATCGTCCCGGGTCTTTCCGACCACCGTGATGTCAAAGGGGCTCGCGACCTTGTAGAGCGTCGTATGCCCGCCTGAGACCACAAGCCCCATGTACGGAAAGGGAAGATCGTCCCGTTCCAGAAATATCGCGCACAGATGCCCATGCAGGTGGTTGACTCCGCAGATGGGCAGTCCCAAGGCCAAAGCCATCCCCTTGGCCGCGGCGATCCCCACGAGCAGTGAACCGATGAGTCCCGGTCCACGCGTGACCGCGATGCCCTGGATATCGCCGGCACGCACTTGTGCCCGCAACAGCGCTTGCTCGATAACCACGGAGATCGCCTCGATGTGCTTGCGGGAAGCGAGCTCCGGCACGACCCCGCCGTACTCGCGGTGCACGTCGACCTGGGACACTACCACATCCGACAGGACTCTCCGACCATCCTCCACCACGGCCGCAGCGGTCTCGTCACACGAGCTCTCGATACCCAGCACGAGCATCAGCGCGCACCCAGCGATGCCTGCAACTCGGACAGCCGTTGCTGGATGATCTCCCTGGGCACGTCCGCGTATCGGGGGGGAAGAATCTCCCTTGACGTGCACTCCAGGACCGCCAGCAATTCCTGCTGGAGGCGCTCTCGGGTCGAGCTGGACGGGATGAAGTCTCTCACTTCCTCGATCACGGACTCCTGCGTCAAACCCTTGTCCACGAGCCTGCGGCGCTTGAGCTCCGTGATGAGCTGGTCAAAATCCGCGGGGAAGTACCGTTCGGTGAGGCTGACGAACTCCGCGTAGGTCTCCGGTGAGAACGTCTCGGGGCCGATCTCAGCCTCATGCAGCACGTGCCGGAGGAACTGCTCCTTTTCCTCCCCTTCGCTATCGAACACGGGCAGGTGTTCACCTGCTCTTCCGGATCGCTTCAGGTCGGGTTCCAGCTTGTCGGGGCGAGCCGTAATGATGATCCAAACAATCCTGCCGCGGTTAGCCTGATCCGACATCATGGCAAGTATCCGGCCAAAGAGTCGCCTGTCCACGTCGTGGGTGTGAGGGCCTCTGCCTGCGATCTCGGTATCGGCCTCGTCGTACAGGACCATGACGTTGCTCATCGCCTCGAGCACCGAGCGTATGCGTTCCCAGTTCTGTTCGGTCTGCCCCACATACTGTCCCCTGATGTTCTTGAGCACCACCGCGATCCATCCGCATTCCTTTGCAAAGGCCTTGTAGATGAAGGTCTTTCCGACTCCGTTTGCCCCTGGGACGAGTATCCCTATCGGCATGACTGCCGGATCGTCGGACTTCAAACAGGTGACGAGCTCGCGGAGTTTCTTGAGCAGTCGTGAGGCTCCTACCACCTTCTCGAAGCCGTACGTCAGGAAAGGGAACTCGATGTGGCCTTCCAGTTCTTTCTCGATGATCTCCTTGGTCTTTTCGAAGATGATCTCCGGGGTGATCTGTTCGCCTTTGTACGATGCCTGCCTGACGATCTGGCGAATGGAAAGCAAGCTCAACCCTGCGCTGCTGTGTGCGATGTGGTCTGCAGCCACCCCGTACGTGACCTGTTCGAGTCTGCCGACGTGCTCGATGAAGCGTTTGCGCTCCTCGAAGGAGGGCCTGTCGATCTTGATTGCCGAGATGTAGGGCAGATCCACGATGCGCTCGTGAACTCCGCCGAGGGTTTCCGCGATCATGAGCACGATGTCCGAGGATGCCACGAAGCGGTTGTCCGAGAACCAGTTTTCGAGGGTGAGCACCTTGAGACGATCCGCTTCGAGCAGCGCATCTCCTCGGGCTGCGGGTGCGACCGCTTCACCGTGACGGATGATGATCGCGAAGTCCTTTCTGATGCGCTTGTCCGGCGTATCGGGGAGAGGAACCCTGATATTGAGACGGGTAAGCTCACGAAGGGCTGAGATCGCGGTCAGGATGTCAGTGCGTGAAGTGTCGAGTATCCTTTGGAGTCGCTCTTCGCCTATCTCACGGGCGATCAGGCGGCTATCCGCCGGGTTGTGGAACGCGATCCCCGTAGCCGGATCGTACACGATCACGGTTCTGGGGCCGGATGGTCTGTCCGGTTTGATTAGGTCTCGGATGAGGAAATCCAGGAGAGGTACGTACCCGTTGTCCGCGAGCGGGAAGACATCCTTGGTGTTGCCGTGGAGCAGAAAGGCATTCGATTGGGCGGACACGAACTTGTCCACAATGTGCTGTGCAAAGGCGAGTCTCAATGGGGCATGTGCCGCCTTCGCGTCTGTCGAGCGATCCGTCAATTTCTTCTCCGGTCGGGCGGAAGAGGAATCAAAAGAGGTACTCGGAACAAAAGAAATGAAAGAACAAACCTCAGGCCGCCCTTCTTATTCATCACGCTTAATTTCTTCTCTTGCCGAGAAGAAATCTTCAGCTCAGCGGCTCCGGGAGTTCGCAAAGTGCCTTTCTTCCATCGCGTAGAACCAATTGCCCCGCCCTGGGTCTTCACGCGGACCGAGAAAGGTTGACGCGAATTGTGGTTGCGGCTCCCACCCGCGCATCATGTCATTCCGAATTGGCTTGCCGGGTGTCTTTGACGTGGAATTCCTCGCGGTCGCGAGCTAGCCGAGGTCTCGCTCCTTTTCGGGCGCCGGCGTCTTCGAAGCTGTTCTCGCCTTGAGCAGCTCATCGAAGCGTTCCCTGGCTTCTTTTTCCGCGCCCGCGCGTTCGTAGGCCTCGTCCTGGGATCGCACGGTCGCGCCGGACATCTCCGTGGCGAGTTTGACCTCCGCCTTCATTTGTCCGATTCGTTCGCGGATCGTGACGATCGACTCATCCACAGGTGATTCGCCGAGTCCTCGCAAGCGGTTTTCGAGTTGCAGTACCTGGCGGTTGGAGACAAATTCCGCGACCATCTCCCCTTGTTCTCTGCGAAGCCGTTCGATCTCGTCGTCGAAGGCGACGAGCTTGCCCTTATACTCTTCGACCCGCTTGCTTTGGAAATCGAGTTCCCCAGCAATCTTCTTCCGTTTCTCTTCGATGTCCTTGATTCGTTGGAGATAGCGAACACCGGCTTCTTTGTGTTCGATCCGGTCCGGTTCTGCCTCTGCTTTGGTGAGGGCCCCGTCGAGTCTTCGTTGCAGGTCTGCGGCTTCGTTCTCGAGGGTCTTGGTAAGGACATCTATCTTGTCTCTCTCCCGAAGGAGCAATGCAACCGCTTCCCGGAGTTCTTGGCGTCGTCGTCCGGCCTCGTCGATTGCCGCGGCGTACGTGGCCCGGATGGCTTCGGGGGAGCCCGCGACAATATCGTCGCCCGCCCTTATGAAGATGCCTTTGAATCTGGCCCACAGTTTTGAGAAAAAGCTCATCGGTACCTCCTAAGGGACTAAGACACCAGTGCCGCGAACATGATCCTGCCCGTGTCGCATCATTCTATACCCCCGGCTTTGCTTGTCAAGCGCCGACACTCAGGCCATAAACTCGGTGCTGCGTCTCAATCCCGCTGCGGACGATCACGCCGGAGACGTGGAAGACATCCGCAACCCCAAGGCGAAGATCAGGAGCCTGCACCCCACGTTTAAGGAGGTTGCCGACGGAGGCGCCATCCTCGATCAGATTGATGTGCCCCATGTCTTGGCCAATCCTGAGACGTGCGCATCGCTCAGGGCTTTGTTCGCGTGGTGCGTGAAGATTCTCGAGACCTACTCGTATTACGAGGCGCTGAAACTACCTGACACCTATCACCTTTGCGATGGCTGCGGCGACCGCATCACCGGTCCGCAATTGGAGCACGTCCACTCCGGGTCTGCATAAGATGCAATAGACTCTGAACCATAGTACCGCAGGACACATCAAGACCCTTGGCCAAGCCTTATCAGACCCGGTAATAGGTATACCAGCCCTTGTTCCGGACGATCCCACCCGAAGGCACCTGCCACATGATGAACATGGCCCCCAACAGGTCCACACACGATGCCAACGCATTGACCACCGACAGCAGAAGCAAGGTCGGTGAGGGATACCCAACGAGTGCGCAGATCACGGGCGGAAGCACGGACAGCACGAAGAACGGACCCAAGCCGCACCTCACAAATGCCCATTTGGACCAGGTTCCCTGGTAGTGTGCATAGAAGAGCACCTTTGATGGCCAGAAACCGAGGATGGAATCGGGGGTCGTGGCGAGTCTCGGGTGGAGCAGTGCGTGCAGCATCTCGTGGAGCAGGACCAGCCCCAAGAACAACGGCACCAGCCACCAGTCGGGATACGGCCATTCCGCGGATACCTCCGTAAGCACGGCCCACAAACAAACCGTTCCGAATCCGGCTGCCGCGGCAACAGGTGCCGCACACAGTTGCGTCACCCACGGAGAGGGTTCCCGAAGCGCAGTCCATCCCTCCTGTTCAGGCATGAAATCAGGGTCTTCGGGTACCGCACCAAAGTGGAAGATCATCGTCCCTATCCGTCTTGTCCAGGTGGTATCCAGGGACACCATAGCAGCATCGGCCGTGAAAAGCCATCAGGCACCAACCGGAGGGGAGTCGGCCTCAACAGGGTCTTCTCGGGAAAGCGATGAGGTACCGTCTGGCTCTAAACATCTCGTGCGGATTTCACTTGCGGTTCGAGGAACTCTTGGGAATAATCGAACTTTCCGAAGCAATTCCGGCCGACCGCTACGACGGAAGCTGCTACAGGACGAGAGGAGACCATGTTCGATCCAAACGACGATATTCGCATGCTACGCGAGACCACGGCCCGGGCTGCAAGAGAGAAGATCGCACCCCTGGCTCGGTCGATAGACGAGACAGGTGAGTTCAACAGGGATGTGGAGACTCTCTGTTGGGATCTGGGCCTGCTCACCATGACGCTCCCTCAGGAATACGGAGGCGTTTCCGACCACAGAGGCACCGCGCTGTGCTGCGCGGTTGAGGAAATTGCCAAGCACTGCGCTTCTTCCGCGCTGCTCCTGATCATCCAGGCTGTGGGCTCGTTTCCCATCGTGCATGGCGCCTGTGACGAAATCAGGGACAAGTTCCTTTCCCGCATTGCCGAGGAGAGGCTGCTCACGGCTTACCTGGTGACCGAACCCTCCGCAGGTTCGGACGTAGCCGCGATTCGGACCACCGCCCGAAAAGACAACGACCACTATCTGATCTCCGGCCGCAAGTGTTTCGCAACTAACGGCGGAGTCGCATCGCTGTACTCGGTTCTGGCCCGGACATCAGACCGGGGCGGACATGAAGGCCTCACTTTCTTCCTGGTGGAACGGGGCACACCAGGCCTTTCCATCGGCAGAACCGAGGATAAGCTCGGTCAGAGGGGTTCCAACACGACCGAGGTGTTCCTGGATGAGGTGCGGGTCCCCTCAAACCGACTGCTGGGCACCGAAGGGGAAGGGTTTCTCCTCGCAATGCGGGACTTTGACATGTCCCGGCCGGCAGTGGCGGCCCAAGCTCTCGGCATCGCGGAAGGAGCTCTCAATATCATGGTCGGGTATGCAACCCAACGGGAAGCCTTCGGCAAAGCAATCGCGGACCATCAGTTGATCCGGGCGATCATCGCGGACAGCGCGACGCTTATCGAGGCGGCTCGGGGCCTGGTGTACCGAGCGGCACACCAGTACGACCAGGGAGTGCCGAACACCAAGCTCTCGTCCATGGCCAAGTGCTTTGCGTCCGACGCGGCCATGAAGGTCACCACCGACGCGGTGCAGGTGCTCGGGGGATACGGCTATACCAAGGACTTCCCGGCAGAACGCATGTTCCGCGATGCCAAGCTCACCCAGATATTCGAGGGCACTAATCAGATCCAAAGACTGGTCATCGCCAGAGAAATACTCAAAGAGGTCGGATACTCGCAATAAACCACAGGGCTACCGGGAGCCGAAATGCTCCAGAAGTCCCCAAGAAGGTCTTCCGGGGAAAACCCTTGATCAGAAAGTCTCCCGGAGGAAACCCTTCTGAAAAAGGGTTGTCCCCCGGACCCCTTTCCCAAAACTTTTGAAACATCGGGTGGTTCTGACCATGCGGCGAGTTCTCGGGATGTCGGGCGGTGACTTCTTGCAACAAGTTCTTTCCCCCGGGAAGCGCATTTTCTGATAAAGGGTTTCACCCGGAATCCTGCCTTTCGGAAAGCCACTTGGTCCAAGGAGTCCCGTTGATGTGGAAGCTGACAGAAGAACAGTCGATAATCGTGGATACCGTGCGGAAGATCGCGGTCAAAGAGATCCAACCGCGAGCGGCTCAGCTCGATGAGGACGGAGTCTTCCCGGAACACTCGCTGCGCACCTTCGCGGACAACGGCCTGCTCAACCCGCTGCTGCCTGCCCGGTACGGAGGCGTGGAGCAGTCCTTCTTCACGTTCTCGATGATCATCGAGGAGATCGCTAAGGTCTGCGCGTCCTCGGCCCTGCTGCTCATAGCCCAGGCCGACGGCATGCTCCCCATTCTCCACGGAGGGAGCGAGCAGCTCAAAGAGAGATTCCTGACACGGCTTGCTGACGATTCCCCTATGCTCACCGCACTGGCAGCCACCGAGCCGGCTGCCGGTTCAGACCTGCTTTCCATGAGGAGCCGGGCAGTCCGCAAGGGAAAACATTACGTGATCAACGGAGGAAAGTGCTTCATCACGAACGGATCAGTGGCCGATTTCTTTGTGCTGTACGCGTACACCGAGCCGGCGAGGGAATCCCGAGGGATCAGCGCCTTCGTGGTGGAAAAGGGCACCCCAGGACTGCACTACGGCAAGAACGAAAACAAGATGGGAATGCGAGGCTCCATCAATTCCGAACTGATTTTCGAGGACATGAAAGTCCCTGCCGACCACCTTGTCTCCGAGGAAGGGGCCGGCTTCCCGAACCTCATGGCGACACTCTCGATGAGCCGCTTGTTCTGCGCTTCCCAGGCGGTGGGCATCGCCCAGGGAGCGCTCGACCATGCGATTGCGTATGCAAAACAACGGGTTCAGTTCCGCAAACCCATTGCACACCTCGCGCCCATACAGTTCATGCTCGCGGACATGGCCGCCGCGGTCGAGGCATCGAGACTGCTCACCCACAAGGCTGCCTGCCTGTTCGATGAAGGAGAACTCGACTCTGCGGGCACTACAGCCGCGCTGGCCAAGTTCACCGCGTCCGACACCGCCATGAAGGTCACCACGGATGCGGTGCAGATCCTCGGCGGGTACGGGTACATGAAGGACTTCCCGCTGGAACGCATGATGCGGGACGCGAAACTCACTCAAATATACACGGGGACCAATCAGATCATGAGACTCGTGGCCGGCCGGGCACTGGTGAGCTGAGCGGAAGTCTTGCCGAAATACCGATGGCACAGATTCTGCTACGTTTCTCCGGCATCATGGGTGGGACAGGCGTCTCGCCTGTCTACCAAGGTATGACGGGCAAGATGCCCATCTCACCCCAGACTTTTCGAAGTAGCGGCCAACGGGAGCGGCCCATGTCGATCACGAATACATCACCGTATGTGCGCCATTGAGCACTAAGCGGAAGTTCTTCTCGAAACTGGTTGCGGCAACCTTTACAACCCACCATATTTCCGTGATTATACCAACACAAGACTGCCGAAAACGGGCTCAGGGGTAGCCATGTAATGTCAAGAAATGTGA